>CAZSBH010000181.1:0-1512 GCA_964604845.1 uncultured Spirochaetaceae bacterium | reverse complement strand
GATCTCTCCAGAATATTTCCGATTCATCATGCCTCATAGAAGCTTCGTGATGCTCATGAATCCGAACT
Organism: uncultured Spirochaetaceae bacterium; assembly: GCA_964604845.1. Taxonomy (GTDB): domain Bacteria; phylum Spirochaetota; class Spirochaetia; order SZUA-6; family DRHE01; genus JAFGQJ01. The sequence goes on along the minus strand of CAZSBH010000181.1, from coordinate 1,444 downwards.
TTCCGGTTCTGAGAGGGGTCTCTCCGACGGCCCGTCGTAATACTCCGGTAGCTGAAGTGACAGATCGAGGGGTTGGGTGATATCGGCTTTTGTGGAAGCCCGCCACCCCTTCTCCCGCTCGTTCTCCTCGATCGCATGCGCGATCAGGGAAACCGTTCGCGACAGTATCATCAACCCTTTGATCTGCTGCGGGGTCAGTCCTATGTCACTGCCTACGGCTGCAAAAGCCCCCGGGCCATTCAGGTAGAAAACACGTCCGTAGACGGTTTTTGTCGCCTCCTCCATGGCCCGGGCCAATCGCTGATGATCATTGCTCGTACCGCGCTCGTCTGAGAGTTGGAAGAGGCGCCGGACCCGAGGATCTTCGATGTGCTGGGGATGATGAAATCCGTTAAGGATCTTCTTTGATTGCCTGTGTTCCCTCACAATCTGCAGGGCGCAGGTCTCGATATCCACCCCCTCTTCTCGGCACCGAGCAACTCCGTCTTGAAATACCTGCGCCGGGATATCGGCGGATGCGTGCCGTGTTCCCATGGTTAGAATGCCACCGGCCACAGCCGTGTTCAGAGGCACACCGCCGGAGGCAACAAAACGAGCTGCCGCCGAGGATGGGGAGAAGGCATGCTCGCAGAGGGAGACGAGCAATGCATTCAGGATTGATTTTTGCTTTTCGGAGGGTAGCTTGCCGGTGAGAACCAGGTGCGCCATGGAGGCGAAATCAATGTTGCCGGTCAACTCGTTGTTGTCGTATCCTCGCACGACGATCCTCTCCTTTGTTTTGTAGGAGATGGCCGTTCTCCAATGAAAGGTTTCTTTCCCACCACTTCCCATATACTGCTCCTTGTGTGGATTCCCACGGGCATGCCCGTGGAACTCTGCTTGATGATTGGACTCCAGCTCTTGCAGCCTCCGCTTGCCGAAGGCATCGCTGGCCCCTTCGACGGTAACTATCACTTCTTTTGGTTGCGCGCAGAAGCCGCAGCCCGAGCGGAGTGGCTCACCCCCTACGCCGAAGCCGTGCCTCCGGATGCCGCTGGACCCGCGGGTTGCCCCATCTCGACGGCCAGCGCTCTGGAGTCCAGGACACGGCCGAACTTCGAGGCGAAGTTCTTCAGGGTGGCCGAGTGCATCCCGGTATCGTAGGAAGATACGCAGTCGCTCAGGACCACGGTCTTCAGACCCTGATGGAAGGCTTCACGCGCGGTCTCCTCGACGCAGATCTGCGTCACGGTTCCGCACACTACCGCCGTATCCACGTGTTCGGTGAGCAGGATGTCGTAGAGGCTGGTACGGAAAAATGCTCCGTACCAGTACTTGTCCACAACGTAGTCACCCGGCTGAACGGTCAGCTCGTCGATCACCGCGACACAGTCCAGCTCCTGGCCGGCGTCTTCGTAGCGGCGCAGGAATCCAGGCCGGCAGCAGTTCACGGGCGGGCGAAGCT
>CAZSBH010000180.1:0-1785 GCA_964604845.1 uncultured Spirochaetaceae bacterium | reverse complement strand
AGCGATCGGATCGTGCAGATGGGCTATCACAAGCTCTACGATCCGGCCTTTCCCGTGGCCAAGCAGCAGGTGGAAAGAATCGAAGATCTCGGCTACGTGCGCATCGCCGTTCTCCATCCGGTTGCTGAGTTTGGCTTCTCCCACCTGCGGCTGAGGCGGGGCGGGGGGGTGATCCAGGAGGGACACGGGGAGCCCGGAACCTGGGCTGAACAGCTGGATGGGTACCTGCAAGGCCTGTCAGGTGGAGCGCTTGCACCTCTGGTCGACGAAGCCCTGGGGGAGCGCAAGGATGATCGGAAGCTGCGGCAGTTTTTCGGCACCCTGAACGGCAGCTTGATCCACAGCATCTACATGATGTTCGGCTTTCTCGGTGAACCGGCCCGGGTGCGGAGTGTCGAGCTATGGCGGGATACCATGTCCCTGCAGATCCTCGTCGAGTACAGTCCTGAACTGTGCTGCTGCCTGGAGTGGCACCATCTGCCGTACCTAAAGGACTATCGGGAAGAGTATTCCTTCTATGGCAACCGCGGTCGGGTCTCGCTGCAGTTTCCCGCACCCTACTTTCTCCATTTTCCCAGCCCGATATTCGTTCAGGGATGCGATGGGGAGCTGACCTGGGAGAACAAGATCCTGGTATCCTATGACGAAGCCTACCGCCGGGAGCTGCGGGAGTTCCATGCTTGCGTGCTGGAACGTAAACAGCCGTTGGCCAATGTGGATGAAGCGCTGAAACATGCCCGCTTCATCCAGCAGGTTATCGATACTACCCCATGAGACCGTTTCGAGGGAAGGGAATATGACATCGAGAGAAAGAGTAGTGAAATCGCTCAATCATGAACAAGCCGATCGGATCCCGATCCTGAAGTGATCGAAAAGGAGATTAGTGCGAAGATCCCTGAGGCCAAGAAGGGCGGCGGCTACATCTACCACTCCGATCACTCGGTGCCGAACAATGTGAGCTTAGAGCAGTATCGCCGGGTGATCCAGCTGGCTCAGAAATACGGAATGTACGATACATATGGGCAGTAAGAGAAGGCGCAGCATGTTGCGTTCCAGAGAAAGAGTTTTAAGCACACTGGATCGCAAAGTATCGGACAGAGTTCCGATGCAGGTAGAGTGTTGAAAACCTGGATTACTTTATTGAAGCTGTCATGAAATATGGGAACCAAGTGCAGTCGGCGGCCACCGACGGCCGCTGGAGGCACTTTTTGATAATCTATACGAATAGGAGCGAAATATGAAAAGAGTAGGCCTAGTAGGCCTGGGAAACATGGGGAGCGGGATGGCCAAGAACCTGGTCAAAGCCGGATTCCCGCTCAGCGGTTTTGATCTCAGCGAGGACCGGAGAAAGATGCTTCCCACGGTAGGGGGCACTCCGGTCTCTTCAATCGGCGCTGTGGGCGAGAACAGCGACTGCGTGTTCGTTATGGTCATGAACGGCGCCCAGGTTCAATCGGTCGTCCTCGAAGAAGGTGGACTTCTCGAGACGATGCGTCCCGGATCCTGCATCATCGTTACAGCCACGATCAATCCCTCGGACATCCGGGTGCTGGTGGAACCGGCGGAGAAAAAAGGGATCAAGCTCATCGACAGCCCCGTGAGCGGGGGTAAGGGCGGGGCGGATAACGGAACCTTGACCATGATGGCCGCTGCCAAGAAAGAGGTGTTCGAGGAGCACCGCGGGGTTCTCGAGGGGGTAGGAAAGAGCATCTTCCACGTGGGTGAGAGCATCGGCCAGGGCCAGGTGGTCAAAGCCGCCCTGCAGGCACTGATCGGTGCGAGTTT
>CAZSBH010000179.1:0-1805 GCA_964604845.1 uncultured Spirochaetaceae bacterium | reverse complement strand
CGAGTAAAGCGCCAGCAAGCCGACATTGTTGGTGTTGCGGATCAGTGAAAAACCGGTCCCGAACCGGCGGGCCTTCTCAATGCAGCGTCGCATGCCCTCTGCGGCCGCCGTCTGGCCGAAACCGTTGCCTCCGTCGATGTGCGTGATCGTCTGCTCATCGGCGATCACCTTCAATTTCGTAGGAACCTCCATCTGTCCGGCTTCAATTCTTTCCAGGATTGCGGGCAGAAGGTTGATCCCGTGAGTCGGCACCCCCCGCAGTTCAGCCGCCACGAGGTTCTCCGCCACCAGTCCTGCTTCTTGCAGGCCGACTCCGGCGGTTTGCAGCAATTCAAGACCAACTTTCCTCAGGTGATCGGGCGTGACGTTCAACTTTACTCCTCGACCAGCCCCAGGGAGCGGAAGACCGGCACAAGTTTGTTCAGCTCTACACTGCTGACGCCCTTTGCCAGAGCTGCGGCCTTCTTCTCCTCCTTGCTTACCCTCTCCCGGGCTGCCTCCAGAACAACTTCGATTTCCTTGCGTGCGACCACGACCAGTCCGTCATCGTCGCCGAGGATCAGATCGCCGGGATGAACAATGACCTCACCAACCAACACCGGGTGGTTCACCCGTCCGAGGGTCCCTTTGGTAGTGCCCCGCATGCAGGTGCCCCGGCAGAAAACAGGAAAACCCAGTTCGAGTAATTCTGCACTGTCTCTGACGCAGCCGTCGATCGCCAGGCCTCCCAACTGTCTGGCTATCGCAGAGGTGCCCATCAGCCCGCCCCAGTATCCCGCGTCGGTATAGCCTTGAGTGGAGGCAACCAGAACGTCGCCCTTCTGCGCAATCTGCAGAGCTTTGTGCAGCATCAGATTGTCTTTCGGATGGCATTCGACGGTAAAAGCCGGCCCCAGCAGTCGGATCCCCCTGGCCAGCGGCTTGATCCTCGGATCTACGGAGCCCCTGCGCCCGGCGGCCTCGTAGACCGTGGCGGCTCCCAGATCTTTGAATGCTTCCACGAGCTTTCGATCCGGTCTGGGCACTTGAGTGAAGACGTGCACCATAGCATTACTCCTTCCGGGTGACCGACAGCCCCATGAGAAAGGCTCCGGCGTTTTGCAGGTGTTTCCTGACCGCCTGTTCTGCACGATCCGGATCGCCCTGGAGTATGGCATCCAGGATTCCCACGTGCTCGCTGATAATCTCGTGAAACCGTCGTTGTGTAAAACGTTGGCCAAAATGGTTTCTGATCCTTTTGATGCGGTCCAGTAAATCTTCATACATTTTAAGAAACGTCTGGTTACCCAAGGCTTCTACGATGGATAGATGGACGTCCTCCCACTCGCCCCACTCATGGACATATTCCTCACTTCCTGGCTCATCTCTGAGCAGCTGTTGATGTTCGGCTCTCTTTTTTATCAATGCGTCATCGTGAGGCTGAAATTGAGCGGCATGCTTGGCCGCTCCGGTTTCAATGATTTCCCGAATCTCGAGTATCTCGCGGATATCCAGCGGAGTGAGGTGGGAAATTGCCGACCCCCGGCCTGGTACGTTCTCCACGAAGCCGTCCCTCTCCAGCTGCCGCAGGGCTTCCCGTACCGGGGTCTTGCTGACGCCGAGTTCACCGGCAAAATCCGCCTCGTTTATAGGGAGTCCCGGCGCAAGCTCACAGTCGATAATGCGCCTCTTCAGGTTTTCATAGACCATGTCCTTTTTATTGCCGACTGTATTCATGAATTTACCTAATTTTCGCTTTCAATTTAGCCTGTGTCATTTCACCAGATGCGTCATGAACATCACCGTATCCGGGATATAGGTGATGA
>CAZSBH010000178.1:0-1809 GCA_964604845.1 uncultured Spirochaetaceae bacterium | reverse complement strand
CCTCGATGGCGGCCAGGGTGACCGACTACTTCACCATGTTTGCCTCCAAAGATGAAGAGGAGAGCCGGATCGTGCGGAGCGGAATCGCCGGGGCCATCGGGGCGTGCGGGGCAATGAAAATTCCGACCCTGCTGATCCCGAACTTCGAAAAAAGCGAGATCACCTGCGAAAAGGAATTCGAGGAGGCGGTGAAGGTGTTTCAGTGGGCCTGCGACGAGGCCGCGGAGGACGGGATCACCATCGCTGCGGAGAATACCCTGTCGACGGAGCATACGAAGCGATTTCTGAATGAAATCGACAGATCGAACCTGAAGCTCTACTTCGACACCCAAAATTACTTCCTGCACAAGGAATACGACACGCCGCAGATGCTCGATGACCTCTTTGAGCATGTCTGTGAAATCCACGTAAAGGACGGGAAGGGCAAGGATCTGAGCGGTGCCCTGCTCGGCAAGGGAGACACCGATTTCTACGGCTCGATCGAAATCATCAAGAAGCACGGCTACAACGGCTGGGTTGTCATCGAGAACTACTACGATCAGAGGCCGCTGAGCGACCAGGACGAGGATCCCGCGGCCCTGATCAAGGAAGACCTGAAAACTCTGAAAACCGCGCTGGGGTGATTATCGGGGTCTTCAAAAATGACATCGCCACGACAACGGACAGACACGGAGAGCGGGCGTTCAAGGCGATCCATCATGGAAAGAATCTCATCATAGAGCGGTTCTATCCGGGGAGCGACCAGTCAGCGGATCGGATCCACACGCGTGGAATGTATGTAGTTACTCTATCTTCTGCTGGCGATATTCGATGCCTTTCATACCCGCGACCAGTGTTCTGTTTACCGGAGTGGGGACCCCGTGCTGCTCGCCCCATTTTACGACTGCGCCGTTGATAAAGTCGATCTCGGTTCTGGATCCTTTCTCGATATCTTGAAGCATTGAAGATTTGTGGTCTTGGGGCAGCCCCTCCGTTGCCATTTTCCAAACCTGGGATGGATCCGCAGTCGGCAGGACTACGCCGCTCGCTCTCGCGACCTCAACCGCCTCAGCAACCGCTGCCTCCGCGCAACTGACCACTTCTCCCACGCTCGTCATTCCTCCATGGGGCAATCCGGTGATTGCACTTAGCGGACTGACGGCAACATTTACCAGGAGTTTGCTCCAGATCTTTTCATAGATGTTTTCAGTTACAACGGTCTGAATACCGGCCGAGCTGAACAACTGGCTGACCTCATTTACTCTAGTTGTTTTCTTTCCGTCCAACTCTCCGATATAGGTGAGCTTCCCTTTCCGGCCGACCAGAACCTGTGCCGGAGCCAACAGTACACCGCCGGCATGGGTTACTCCACCCAACACATGGCCTTTGCCAATGACCTGCGCAATGATCTCTTCGTTCCCGAGGCCATTCTGCAGTGACAGTACTATTGTATCTTTGCCGATTATAGACTTAGCGGAATGGATGGCTTGTTCTGTGAAATACGATTTTACGAGGACGATCATCAGGTCGATGGAACCGAGGGTACGAACATTGTCTGTTGCCTGTACCTTGATCACTCTTTCGCCGTCCTGCTCTTTAAGTCTAAGACCCTTTTGATTCAAAGCATCGACGTGCTCTTTCCACGTATCCACCAGATGGACATCCAATCCCGCCTCGGTTAGAAGACCGCCGATGGAGCTGCCCAGAGCTCCGGCACCCAAAACGCATATTTTCATGATCTATCTCCTGTGAAGAAAGTGATGATGTTCTCCGTAATCGCAAAGAAGAGTGCAAAAGGATACTCGCTCTCTGAGGACCGGGCCGGATAAA
>CAZSBH010000177.1:0-1833 GCA_964604845.1 uncultured Spirochaetaceae bacterium | reverse complement strand
CAGAAGGCCCTGCTTCGCTGGCAGGATCTGCCGGAAGAGCGGGGTGAGTCGCTAGAGGCGGCGGACTATCTGGATCTAATAGAGGAGAGGGGGGCGCCCCGGCTGGCGGTCCTGCCCGGCAGTTGCGGAGACCTGAAGCGGCAGGTTTATCCGATCGAATCCGTGGAAGATCTCAACAGTCTCATCATCGACGGTATCGAAAAATTTGATTTGCCCCCTCTGGTTGTCAGGGCGTTGGTGACATCCAGCCTTCGGCGCACACTCCGAGGCGCTGATACAGAAGCTTATCGGCACATAGATGAAGGAACGGTCGTACATCTGCTCGATGAACTGTACCGGCAGTCCCTGAGGGAACTGAACCTCCTCATCCCCACTCCGGAGCCGGAGTTGGATCAAGCGGCTTTCTCATCCCAGGATTCCGGCAACGCCGATAGATCGGCGGGTACCGATAGCCTGCAACAGGGCTTTCTCTTCTCACCCATTCTGGAGAAGGACCGGCATCACGACGAGGAGAGCTTACAGGCTCAGTTCCGCAGTCTGCTGCGAAACTCCCCGGTCATGATGCCCGGGGAGTGCAGCCCCGATGCGGTTGGATGGATGTTTCGCCTTCTGGACGGCAGTTTGCTTTCCCGGCTCTCGGTTCATCCCGAAATCCGGGAGGGGGTCCAGAAGATTTTCACGGAGAGCTGGCCGGAAGGTGCGAACGAAGCACCGCTGCCGTGGACCACCGTATATCTGGTTGAGAAGGGACTCAATGTGTTCGGTAGGGCCGCCGCCGCGGCCTGGATGTACCTGGGTACTACGGAATTGCCCCCGGTGGAGAGGGAGAGAAAGCACAACAGCGCCGAGCTCCGGGAGGAGGCAGCCGCCTTCCGGTACTTCTGTTCCCCGGTAATTGCCCATGGACGTTGGGCCCTTCAGTCCCCCGTTTCCGATGAAAACGCCCATCCTTTTCTCGACGCAGAGGGCAGGAGGGCAATCGTGCTCAACGGCCAGTTCAGCCCGGAGATAGAGGAGGAACTGCGGGAATTTCTGATCCAGATCGGGTATCGCTTCCGAAGCCAAAACTCCACGGAGTATCTGTCCGTTCTGTGGGGGCATTACTTCGACCTTTTTCACTACGAACGCAGACGCGGGAAGGCGATACAGACGCAGGTGGAAAGCGGTTTGGATCAGTACAACCTGGGAAGCCAGACGATCGACTACCGGATCTTCTCCATGATCAAGGACAAGAGCAAGCCCGAGCTGGACGCTCTGGCTTTCCGGGAGGCGGCGGCAAAGATGGTGGCCGGGGGGGGCCAGATTGCAGTGGCGGGCATCAGTCTTTTCTCCCCCCGTTGCCTCTTCGTTGCCAGTCATGACCGTCCGGTCTTTCTGGTGCGCCGTGCCGGTACGGAACAGATCATGGTCGTTTCCGATATAAATGCGAGTCTGGGGTTGTTCAGCCAGAAGATGATTCAGGAAAAAGCGCGGGAGCTCAAGACGCTGCGCAGCGAGTACAACCGGGAGGTGGCGGCGCTTCGTGCTGTAGGGGCCGGGTCGGAGGTGATCCAGGACAAGAGGAAAGAGCTGAAGGACAAAGAGGATGGGGTGCGGGAAGAATTGCGGGTCTCTGTCCTGCCCCTGGAGGGAGAGCGAAAATTCGCCCTGGTTGAAGCTTCTTTAGAGGAAAGCCAGGTGCGCCGCCGGATCACGGTCACGGATTTTGACGGTCAGCCGATCGAGGAGATCGAGTGTTTTGAGACGACCCTCGATCCTCTTCAGGGGGAGATGGCCTACGCCTCTTTTTTCGAAACGCACCTGAAAGAAATACCGGAACGTCTCCAGGATATG
>CAZSBH010000176.1:0-1835 GCA_964604845.1 uncultured Spirochaetaceae bacterium | reverse complement strand
CTTGCGCCGCAGAGAACTATGGTTGTCTAAGAGGTCCGGCCTGCCCCCTCTGCTGGGGTGGGCCGGGTTGCTCATCGTCGGAATCATTACCGGATATCCTCTCTTGAAGCTGTTCCTCAATATGGTGCAGTTCGATGGCAGGCTATCTCTGGAAGGATTTCGCATCGCCTTCACAACCTCACGCTACCTGACACCTTTCAGGAACACTGTTCTGGTGGGGGTATCGACGACTCTGATTTCGATCTGTATCGGCGTCCCGCTGGCTCTGGTGGCCGGCCGTATGGACATCCCGGGAGGGAAATTCCTCAGGGTGATCCTGATGCTGCCCTACCTGATACCCGGCTTCGTTTTCGCCTTCGCCTGGCGGGAAATGATCGGGCCGGTGGGTTACCTGAATCGGTTCTATATGGCGATGTCAGGGAGCCGGGAGCCGCTGTTATATATCTACGGTCCTTTCGGAGTGATCCTGGTCCTGGCAATGCACGGCTACCCGGTGGTCTACATCACGGTGGTGCGGGCGCTGCAGAACATGAATACCAGCTTCGAGGAAGCGGCCGAGGTGGCCGGCGCCAGGGGCCTCACCATGCTGCGCACGGTTACCCTGCCCCTGATGCTCCCGTCAATCCTTGGGGCGGCGCTTCTGGTGTTCGCCAGCTCCATCGCCAATTTCGGTGTTGCCGCAGTGTTAGGAATCCCTGCTAATTTCTACGTGTTGACGACGCAGATCTATGCGACAATCCTCTCCTATGGGGTGAAGAACAACATCACGATTGCTTCCTGCCTGTCCGTGTACCTGATCAGCGCGGGGCTGCTCTTCCTGTGGCTTCAAGAAAGGATAATCGGCAGGCGCAGGCATGTAGTGGTCACCGGAAAGGGAGGACGGAGGGATCTCCTTCCCCGCGGGTCTCATTCCTGGCTTTACACTTTCTGCCTGGGACTCTTCGGTGCGGCAATGGTCGTTCTGCCCCTGGTTGCGATCCTGCTTTCTTCATTCACCAGAGCGTATGGATTGGCTCCGAGCTTGAAAAATTTCACCGTGAACCATTATGCATCCCTGCTCACCGATACCCTGGCTGTCACGGCCTTGAAGAACTCTCTGTTATTCGCAGTGCTCACGGCGACCATATGTGTAGCCATTGGCCTGATGATCGCCCTGATCACCGAGCGATCGAGCCTGTGGGGGCGGCGGTTTCTGGACTTTTTGGCCACCGCTCCCCGCTCTATTCCGGGCACGATCATCGCTCTGGCCTTTATCATAGCCTGGATTAGACCGATTCCGATTCTCGGCTTTTCAATCTATAACACGGCGGTGATCATGGTCCTTGCCTATCTGTCTCGCTTTCTCGGCTACGCGGTGCGGACGCTTACGGCTTCTTTGAAGCAGATCGCTCCTTCTTTGGAAGAGGCCTGCCTGATCTCGGGAGGCAAGCACCGCCACAGGGTCTTCGACGTTCTTCTGCCCTTAAGCCGCGAAGGTATTGCCAGCGGTTGGCTCCTGATCTTCATCCCCACCCTCAACGAGTTGACCATTTCCATTCTCCTGTATTCCTCCGGGAAGGAAACGATCGGCGTAGCCGTATTCTCTTTGCTTCAGGAAGGTCTGATCGGTCGGGCCTCGGCGTTTTCTATCGTCATTATCATCGTCGTCCTATTGGGGGACCGGCTTCTATTTCTGGTGAGCCGCGGTAAGCGGAGCCTTCTGGGCTGATCCGGGACAGGCAGGAGCGTATGAAAGAAATCAGGTTATCCGGAATAACAAAACGTTTTGGTGAAACAGTGGCAGTTTCAGAGCTCAGCCTCGAGGTCGAGCGTGGGGAGTTCGTTACTCTTCTCGG
>CAZSBH010000175.1:0-2016 GCA_964604845.1 uncultured Spirochaetaceae bacterium | reverse complement strand
TTCCGGGTAGGGATTCCAGACTTCCTGATTTTATCCAGCAGGCTCGACGCCCGCCGCTAGGTCGGGGGGAATGTCTGGCATGATAGGCCGGGAACCGGTCGCATCAAAAAAGACATCCGGGTGTTCCTTTTCCAGGAGATCGTATTCCACCGGGGTTTCCAATATGATTTCCACATTTGCGTCGGTGAGACGCAGCTATGTCCTTCAAGATCGCCCTGGGCTGATAGAGAGGCTGGATCGTATAGTCGTTGCTCTCGCTGGTCCCGGCCGAGGTTTGAATGTAGTCTATCCTGTCAGGCGGCAGCAGCTGAGCGATACGAACAACCTCTTCTTTTTCTAAACCTCCCTCAACGAAGTCGCCGCAACCGAGCCGTACACCGACAATGCGGGAGGGTTCCACCACTTTTGCAACTTCTTCGATTACCCGAAGCAGAAAAAGTTCCCGACGTTTTCCATACTCATCGCTGTGTTGGTTCGTGTAGGGCGAGAGGAACTCATTGATCAGGTATCCGTTGCCGGCATGGATCTCCACACCGTCGAAACCGGCGCTCACCGCCCGCCTGGCTGCGGCAGCAAATGCCCGAACAATAGCTGCGATTTCTTCCGTGCTCAATTCGTGGCAGTAACGGGTGGAGCCGTCAGGGATGCGAGAGGGCGCTACGGGAACGCCATTGTTAGCCTCGTAGCTGCTCTGTCTGCCCGCATGGCCGATCTGGGCGATTGCCAGAGCCCCGGCATTCTTTATCCCGTCGCTCAGGCTGCTCAATCCGGGAAGAAAGCGGTCGTGGTGGATGGCGGGCTGAACGACGGTAAACTTGCTGGCGATGTCGTCCACGTAAAAAGTTTCGCTCACCAACGCTGCGGCTCCTCCGGAAGCGATATGTGCGTAGTAAGCCAGCATCTGGGGGCTGACGCTTCCGTCGGGATCAGCCAGGCGGGTGCTTACCGGAGCGAAGATGATGCGATTTTTCAGCAGCTGCTTCTTGAGAAGCAGCGGTTGGAAAAGCTTTTGAACGGAGAGGGGATCAGCAGCCATGGGCGAGTTGCTTCGTTGCACCGCTAAAACTTGAGCGCCCCGGCGGATAATCCCTGCACCAGGTACCGCTGTGCAAAGAGCACGAAGAGGATCCCGGGAAGTGCGGCGATGGTGCCGCCGGCACAGATCTGATTCCAGCTTACAAAGATGTCTCCGATGGCGTCGAAGCAGCCTACAGTGACCGGCTGAGATCTGGAGGTGGAGGTGAATACGAAGGCGTAGATGAACTCGTTCCAGGTCCAAAGGAAGGAGATGATGGCCGAGGAGGCTATCCCGGTAGCGCTTACCGGCAGCACGATGCGCAGCAGCACTCCGGTGCGAGAGCACCCGTCCACGATGCCTGCATCCACAAGGTCCCGGGGGAAGCGGTCGAAGAAGCTCTTTATGATCAGCACAGCGAAGGGGTAGGTCAGGTAGATGTTGGCCAGGATCATGCTCAGCAGCCGATCCTGCAACCCAAGGTTGGCTACAACAATGTAAAAGGGCAGCAGAAGGGAGAGGGGTGGGATGATGCGGGTAAAGACGAGAAAGTACAGAACTGCATTGGCGCCCTTGAAGCGGTAGAGGCTCAGCCCGTAGGCGGCAAACATGCCGAATACAGTAACAATGAAAGTGGTGGAGAGGGTTACGATAATCGAATTGCGCACATAATTGGCAAAAGGATAATACTCGAAAAGAAGCCTGAAGGGCTCGAGAGTCGGGTGTTTAGGAAAATATATAGGCGGAAAGACGTAAGTCTCCATGTCCGGTTTGAAACCGGTTGTCACGGTCCAATAGATCGGCCCCATAGCCAGGAAAAGAATGACGATGATCAGGATGTAGGCGGTGATTTTGCTTTCAAATATCCGGTCGAACATGGGTCTACCTCCTGGAAAGGGAGAGCATCAGCATGGAGATGACGGTGGTGATGCCGAACAGCAACATGCCTGCGGCGGCCATGACCCCGAAGTTCAGGGTCTTGATCAGCTGATCATAGATGA
>CAZSBH010000174.1:0-2051 GCA_964604845.1 uncultured Spirochaetaceae bacterium | reverse complement strand
AGGTCCTGGGGATCAGCTGCAGATCAATCAGAAGCGTTGGTTGAAGTACTTTGCCCAAATCGGGATACCCCATCGAGTCATCCGGCTCTTGTGGCGGGAGTAGGGGATCCTCCATTGTGGAGAATTGGGCTGAATAAAACGGCGAATCGATCCCTGTCCAAAATTCCAATATTCTAGCGCAATCTTCCTTGACTTTTCGTACCTACAATTGTATGTTACCTTTGATTAAATCATTTGATTAAATCAAAAGAATTAATCAACTGTCTTCATGAGTGTGGTGTGGAGGTCGTAATGAAGTCCAAAAAAACAAACGGGTTTGCTCTGGATATGCTCTGGCTGGCCATCGGGTCGGCTGCCTACGCTTTCATCGGCTGGCGCTGGAGTGCCCCAGCGGCCGCCTGGATCGCCCCTGTATTCCTGCTTCGTTTTTTCAGGAATCAGGAGAAGTGGTACACTCCCCTGCTCTCTCTGCCCTTCCTGTACGCGGCATTCCTGATCAATATGATCGGTGCCTGGGATCTTCCCTTCATCGCCCAGGTCATGCTTCCGGCGGTCGTTCCGCTGCCGCTTGTACTGGTGCTGTACGTCGACAGGGTGCTGTCCCCCCGACTGAAGGGAATCTGGGCTACCCTGGTCTTTCCAGCCGCCTATGTAACCATGGACTACATCCTTGGCTTTACCCCCCTGGGGACTCTGTTTTCCACCGCCTCGACCCAGTTCTCCTTCGCCACGATTGCCCAGGCGGCGTCGATCACCGGAATCTGGGGCATCTCCTTTCTCATTGCCTGGTTCGCCTCGAATGTGAATACCGCCTGGGAGAGCGGTTTCGATTTGGGAATGCCCCACGGCGCCAGCCGGGGCCGTCTTGCTCGCTTTGCTCACAACCCGATCGCGGTTTTCGCAGCTGCGGCGCTGCTAATCATCGCCTTCGGATCGGTTCGACTCGCCACCTCCCCCTCGCGTACCGAAACGGTGCGGGTGGCGGGGATCACCGTGGAGCATCCCAGGGACTACTGGGCGCTGCTCGATACCGGTACACCGAAAGGAGAGGTCGACAATTTCCGGGAGGAAATGCGCGGAATCGAGGATGCTCTGTTCAAGGAAAGCACCAGGGCGGCACAAGCCGGAGCCAGGATCATATTCTGGGCCGAGGGTAATGGGGTGGTTCCGGAAGACGAACGGGAACGCTTCGTTTCCCGGGCCGGTGATTTTGCTGAAACGAACGCAGTCTACTTCGCCCCGGCAATCCTCGAACTGAGATACGGGAGCAGCTTGAACTACAACGAAGTGCTGATGTTCAATCCCGAAGGTGAGCTGGCCTTTTCCTACCAGAAAACGAAATCCTGGCTTCCCGTCGATTCCGACGGTGTGATCAAAACAGTTGAAACGCAATATGGTACCCTTGCCGCTGCGATCTGCTTCGATCTGGATTTCCCGGGATTTCTGCATCAGGCGGCAAAAGCGGGCACCGACATCATGCTGGTACCGGGATATGACTCAGAGCGCATCCGGCCCTTCCATACGGAACCGGCGCTGCTCCGCGGTATCGAAGGTGGATACTCGGTGATCCGACAGGTCAATGAAGGCACCTCTATGGCTTCGGACCACAGAGGGGTAGTCCTGGCGCGACAGGATTACTTCATGACCGAAGATAGGTTGATGCTCGCCGACGTACCGATCCAGGGAAGCCGGACGCTGTACGGCTACCTCGGCGACTGGTTCGCCTGGGCCTCTATGGTCCTTTTAGCGATCCTGTTAGGGATGACCTTCAAACGCAGAACCCAAGCCAAGCAACTGGAGACCAGCAAACGCCATGTACGGTAGATATTGTACAGATGAGTCTCGCCTGTCTTCTCGGAGATAAACAGCCGATCGGCGATCCCCCAGGAAAGACACAGCGCGGCCCGGGGAAATATGTTGACCAGGCTGCCGGCAGCAGCACCGAAGAAGTAGGGGATGCCTGTCAGGATCAGCACAGCGAAGGCTACGGCGGAAAATCGCCATACGTCCCGTGTTCCCCCTCCTCAGTGTGGATCCCCACGGGCATGCCC
>CAZSBH010000173.1:0-2139 GCA_964604845.1 uncultured Spirochaetaceae bacterium | reverse complement strand
GATCGGAATTTCACTGTATATTCTTGGCCCACTGCGACGGATTTGCAGGTTTTTTCAAAAAATTATGCATACTGCTTCCGGGACCTGAAGCGGTCTATCTGCTACAATAGCAGCGCACCACGGATTCGTAGAAAGGCGGATTTCATGAAAGGCACCTTCGGCAAGACGTTAACAATTGATCTGGAGAGCAAGAACACCCGGAGCGGACAGATTCCGGACCGGGTTTTTGAAGAGTATCTGGGAGGAAAAGGCCTGGGCGCCTACCTGTTGAAGCGGCTCAATCCCCCGAGGGTGGATCCTCTGTCGCCGGACAACCGGCTGATCCTGACCACCGGGCCGGCCTGCGGTTTTCCCGTTTGGGGAGCCAACCGCTATGCCGCCTTCACCAAGAGTCCCCTTACCGGGATCTTCGCCGAGTCCTACTCAGGCGGTAAAGCCTTTCAGCCCATGTCGAGGATCGGCTATGACGCCTTCGTACTGGAAGGGGCGCTGGCAGAGTGGGGGGTTCTGGAGATCTCAGCTTCAGGGGTGAATTTTCACGATGCCGGTTCGCTCATGGGTAAAGATGCCCTGGAGACCGAACGCCTGCTCCGGGAACGCTACCCGGGGCGGGATACCGCGGTTCTGACCATCGGTCCTGCGGGAGAAAAGCTGGTGCGCTATGCCTATGTGAACAACGACCACGGGCGGTGTCTGGGACGTACAGGCATCGGGGCGGTGCTCGGCTCCAAGCGCCTCAAAGCCCTCGTGTTCCGGGGCAGCCGCAGCAAAGAGGCGGCGGATCCGGAGCTGTTGGAGCGCTTTCGAAAGGAGTGGGGCAAGAGCGGGAGGGATCACCCGATCACAGAGGCCTACAAAACCAAGGGAACCTCCATGGTGGTGGACCTGGCCAACAAAGCCGAAGCCTTTCCCAGCCGCTACTGGCAGGAGGGCCGGGTCGAACATTGGCAGAGTATCAACAGCGAAGCATTACACCGGGAGTGCACGGTGAAGCCGACGGCCTGCACCTACTGCTTCATGGCCTGCACCCGCCAGAGCGAGGTCGCCGGCGGCAGGCACAAGGGTTTGAAGATCGACGGCCCGGAGTACGAAACGATCTATGCCTTCGGGGGCTTGAACCTTGTAGAGGACATCCGGGAGATCGCCTATCTCAACGATGTCTGCGACCGGCTGGGGATCGACACCATGACAGCAGGAAATGTCACCGCCTTTGCCATCGAGGCCTACAGACGGGGCAAGATCGAATATGAAATCGACTACGGGCAGGTCGACAGGATCGCCGAGCTGCTCGAGCTGATCGCGGCCCGGGAGGGTGTCGGCGACTTGCTCGCTGATGGGGTGCGGGCAGCGGCCCGAAAGCTCGATCTGGAAGAGATATCGATCCAGGTCAAAGGCATGGAGCCGGCGGGCTACGATCCCCGCACCCTGCAGGGCATGGCCCTGGCCTACGCCGTGGCCGACCGGGGTGCCTGCCATTTGCGCACAACATTCTACAAACCGGAGCTGTCCGGGATGATCGATCCTCAGTCCAACGAGGGAAAGGCCGAGCTGTTCCTCGAGTACGAGGACCGGTTGGCCGTCTTCGACTGCCTGATCGTCTGCCGCTTCTTCCGGGACTACTACTACTGGGAGGAGCTGTCCACGATCATCCGGGGAAGTTTGGGCCTGCGCTACAGTGAAGACGAGTTAAAAGCCGTGGCGGCCCGTATCGCCGGCACGATCCGGGAGTACAACCGGCAGGAGGGTATGGGACCGGAGGACGAGACGGTACCGGAGTTCTTCTTCACCCATCCCGTGGGCAGCGGCAACTTCAAGCTGGAACGGGGCCGGTTTGCCGAGCTGCTCGATGATTACTACCGGGTGAGGGGCGTCGCGGGCTGATCACCTTGTTGCTGGTTTTTGGATCGGCAGCGGGCCCCGGGTGATGAAGGGCGTCATACGCCGTTTGTAACGGCCCAAATCCTCTTTGTTGAGACGGGGGCGATAAACGCTGAGGTCGATATGGGTTGTTTTTCCTCCCCGGTTTATTGACCTTGGATGATCAGTCTACTCATTCGGTCATCGCCTGTTTCCTCTGGCCTGTCGGAGCCGGCTTTCCGGCACCTGCTACTTGAAAACCGCCAGGATAATGCCCACGAC
>CAZSBH010000172.1:0-2217 GCA_964604845.1 uncultured Spirochaetaceae bacterium | reverse complement strand
ATCAAGATTTCATGTAGGACTTTCGATCGATTTCGAGCCAAACTCTGTCCGCCTTGTCCGCCCCAGATCACCGGTTGGTTTGGTGACCGCCGCACATGTCTGGGGCATAAATCTTCGTCCTCTATTTATACCCCCTTGTCTTGTCCTGTGTCGAGGTACAGTGATTGAGCCCAATGAGACACTAGAGTAGAATGATCGTATCGTGAACGAACTGATCGCCCTCGGCCGTCAGCTCTGGGACCGGGCGGAACCCGGCTTTTTTGAAAGAGAGACCCACCGCATCCTCAAAGATCGCTTTCTGGATCTCGGCCTGTCCGTACAGGAGTTCGACGGGATACCCGGTTTCATCGCCTCCAGCGACGGAAAGGCACGGGACAAAACCGTCGCCTTGCTTGCCGACATGGACGGGCTTCCATCGGGGGACGGCGGGAGCTACAGACACTACTGCGGACATCACCTTCAGATGACCGCGCTGTACGGCACGGCTCTGCGCCTGTCCGAGGGATCGCCTCAGATCCTATCACGGATCGCTTTTGTGGCGACTCCCGCAGAAGAGTACGTGGATTTGGACAAACGGGAAACCCTGAAGCTCCAGGGGAAACTCCAGCGTTTCAGCGGCAAGCAGGAATTGATCGAGCGCGGGCTGTTTGAATCCTTTCGCTTCGTCGTGGCTACGCATGCTGTGGAGCTGGGGGTCGGACGGGGGGTGAGCAGTGTCCTACGAATGAACGGCTTCGAGGTGTTTCGCTTCCGCTTTCAGGGCAAGAGCGCCCATGCAGGAGCCCATCCCCACCTCGGGAAGAATGCTCAGAACTCAGGCTCCCTGTTCCTCCAGGCCTGCGCCTTCCTGCGAGAGGAGTTCCCGGAGGACCGGCACATCCGCATACACCCCGTGCTGCGATTGAGGCCGGATCAGGCTGTGAACTTCATCCCCGACCTGGTCACCGTAGAGACGTACGTACGAGCCGTGGAGGAGGCGACGGTTCAAGAGGTGGCAGACAAGCTCTGCCGTTCCGCGCGGGGGTGTGCTCAAGCGATCGGGAACACGGTGGACATCGAGCGCATCCAGGGCTATGCACCTTTTGCCGCTGATTACGATCTCCATACCCTGCTCCGCTCGATAGCCGCAAGCGAAGGAGTTGAGTTTGTCGAAGAGGAGTTTTCCGCCGCATCGACGGATATGGGAGACGTCTCTCGGATCAAACCGGCGATCATCGTAGGGCTTCCCGGAAGCAACGGCAGGTTCCACAGCCCCGAGTTTCGAGTAACCGACGAACAGGCAGCGTATGTTTTTCCGGGGGAAATCCTCAGGGCCTATCTGACTCGGTTGGTAGAGCAGACCTAGTTTTCTTGGAATCCCTCGAGGACTTCGAGGAGTAGATCCGGGGAATCGGTGATGATGCCGTCCACCCCCCAGCCGATCAGTTTTTTCATTATCCTCTGATCGTCCACGGTCCAGGGGATGACCTTGATCCCCAGCCGGTGAGCCTCCTCCACATCCCGGCGCTCGATCTCCCGGTAGTAGGGGCTGAGGATATCCGCTCCAAAGGCGTGTGCGAGGTCGGGGATGCTCCTATAGTCGTCAAAATCCAGATCAGCCAGCCAAGGCGAGGGTCCCTCCCCTCCCGGCTGCAGGTTGTACCAGGCGCCGTCGATCGAGAAATTCCTGACCGTCAGGCAGGCAATGGATATCTCCGGAGCCACTTCCTTCACTGCCTTCAGGGTCCGCCAGTCGAAGGATTGGATCGTCACGCGGGACTCCATCCCGAACTCGCGAAGCACATCCAGCACCAGCTCCACAAATTCTTTGTAGTCAATCGTGTATTCCGGAAAGGGGGGATAGGTCTTGATCTCCAGATTGAAGCGCAAGGTATCCGCCCCCATGGAATCGACCAGCGCAAACACCTGAGACAGGGAAGGGATCTTTTCTCCCGCAACCGTGACCTGATCACGAAATTTGTACCAGTAGTCGCTGCCCTGTTTGATCTCCCCCACCGTGTAGCCCTGGAGCTGTTCGAAGTCGATATTCCTGATCAGGATCGTTGCATCGCCTTCCAGAAAGCGGCCGTCCGGACCACGGGTAATCGTCGGATTCAGCTTGTAATCGTGGCTGACCACCACGATCCGGTCTCTGGTTACAGCCAAATCCATCTCGAGGGTATCGACCCCGAGCTCCACAGCGTAGGCAAAGGCAGCCAGGGTATTTTCGGGGCGGTG
>CAZSBH010000171.1:0-2544 GCA_964604845.1 uncultured Spirochaetaceae bacterium | reverse complement strand
GTTGCCACCCATTTTAATCTGTTCATTGTTTTGTCATCCACCCACATATGCTTTATAATGCATTGTACCGATGCTTATAGGGACGGGCTCTCGGGCTCGATCGACGACGAAAAAAGGAACTCCGGCAATGTCGAAGAGCAAGGGAAATACGATCCTCATCGCGTTGATACTTTTCCTGGCAGCAGCAGGATTGCCCGCCTTCGGGGATGAGGTCGATTCGCCCCTGCGGCCGGCCAGCCCTCAGATCCTGGGCCAAGGGGGCAGCGTCGTAGCCACGGCCAGCGGCTACGACGCCCTGTTTTCCAATCCGGCGGGATTCGCCTCCTCCGAGGGATCCTTCACCTACTACACCTCCTCCTTCTGGTTGTACGCCAATCCGCTGCGGGCCTTCCTGGCGTTCGTGGATTCCGATACTTCCGCTCTACAGGATTTCATGGAGGATCAGCTGACATCGGGGGGATTCGGCTTCGGCAATGCCGACGGGCTCGGTTATGTGGGAAGAGGCTTCGGGGTGGGAGGGCTGATCACCATCGATACCTTCGCCTGGGGCGCGCTACCCCCCGACCCCGACCCGGCCGCGGGAGACCTGGTGGTCACCCTGGCCGCTATCGGCGGCTACGCCTATCCCTTCAAAATCAAAGACGCAATCGTGAAAGTCGGCGCTGATATTCGACCGATGATCCGGATCCTGGCTCCCGTGGACCATCCTACCATGCTGGACTTCATCAACGCCCTGCAGTCCAGCGCGAACCCCCTTGCCACCTTGAACTCCGCAGACGCGCTGCACGGAACCGCTATAGGCATCGATCTGGGAGTGATCGTGGAATCGGGAAACCTGCGGTGGGGTCTGGCTGTCCGGGATTTTCTGGGCACCCGCTTCAAATACACCCAGGATCCTTTCGGCGACACCCTGGTTTCTGTGAGGGAAAGCGGCAGATTCCCCTCAGGCGGAGTCGAGGTGGATGGCTACGTTGTTCCCACCGATATCAGCTCCGGATTCGCCTATGACTTCGATTTTGGAAGCTCGAAGGTGGTGACCGATCTGGTTGTCCACTATTCCTTGAGCGATATCGTCACGGTGGTTATGGAAGAGCGCCCACCGGCCAGCGTGATGCACGCCGGGGCGGAGCTCGAGCTGTACGGCAGATGGAAGCTGCGGGCCGGTCTCAACCAGGGCTACCTGACCTTCGGGACGGGAATAAGCGTTTGGCTCCTCGATTTCAACCTGGCCTTCTTCACCAGGGAAACGGGAGAATTGTCTACGAATCGAGCCAACCCGGGGCTGACCCTGGAAGTGGCCTTCCGTCAACATGGGAAGAGAACGCGTCGGAAATCCGCTGAAAATCAGCCTTCCGACCAGCAAACCGAGAGTCCCGCGGAGCTGGAGCAGCCTCAATGAAAATCCCGGCTGTCCGTTGAAGCGGGCGGACGGGAGAGCCTGGGCTTCCAGCAGGACTCTACGATCAGGTGTACCACCCCATCCTTGGACTGCAGGCTGCCGCTTACCCCCAGCACGGAACTGGACAGGATGACCTTGCGGTACTTTTCAAAGACACTCGACCAGACAACCAGGTTGACGAAGCCGCTCTCGTCCTCCAGGGTCATGAACACCACCCCCCCGGCGGTCATCGGTCTCTGGCGGCAGATCACCATACCTGCATAGGAAACCTGATCCCCGTCCTGCTTCTCCGCCAAGCCCCGGGCATCGGGCAGACCCTGGCGGGTCAGCTCCTCCCGAAACGGTTCCAGGGGATGACCCTGGACGCTGTGTCCCGTACTCAGGTAATCCCAGCCTATGGCTTCCAGTTGGTTCAGCACCGAAAAACCGGGCACGATCTCCCCTCCTTTCAACAATTCTTCTGATAGCCGCTGATTCCGCCGATCCTCCGGCAGTGCGGGGGCACCACTCTCCCCTGCTCTGCGCCAGCGCCCCGCCCCGGAAACCTCCCACAGGGCCTGTCGCCGATTCCCGGCCGCGGCACCCAGGGCGCCCAAGGCACCGCACTGGGAAAGTGCGGCCAGGGCTCCTTCATCGATCCCCGTGCGAAGGACAAAATCCTGGACACTCATCCCGTTGCCGCCGCTGCGGACGTCCCTGATCCGCTGCCAATCCTCCTCCCCCAAACCTTTGACGAAGCGAAGCCCCATGCGTACGGCGAACCGCGCGGAGACTTTGGGGCCACCGGTGCCCTTGGGGCCACCGGTGCCCTTGGGGGCTGCGGGAACTCCGGCCGGGTCAGGAGCTGTACAGCCGGCTTCCGTCTCCAGAGCCTCCAGGGTGCACTGCCAATCGCTGGCCAGCACGTCGACGGCCCTCACCTCCACACCCCGGCGGCGGGCGTCCTCTACGATCGTGGAAGGGGTGTAGAAGCCCATGGGCCAGGCATTGAGCAGGGCGCAGGTAAACTCCGCCGGATAGTGGCACTTCATCCAGGCCGTGCAGTAGGCGATCAGGGCAAAGCTGGCCGCATGGCTTTCCGGAAAGCCGTACTCCCCGAAGCCGAGGATCTGCTGATACACCCGTTCGGCAAACTCCCGGGCGAT
>CAZSBH010000170.1:0-2770 GCA_964604845.1 uncultured Spirochaetaceae bacterium | reverse complement strand
GATATTCCCACGGCAAACCAATGAATTACTTCATCTTGTAGGCTCGGTTCCGCTTGAAAGATTCGAACATGGCGGTTAGATTCTCAACGGGAATCCCTGCCTGGATGTTGTGCACGTTGTTGAACACGAACCCTCCGTTTTTACCGAACACCCGGATGTTTTCCGCCACCTCCCGCTCCACCTCTGCAGGACTGCCGAAGGGCAGCGTGTGCTGAGCGTCGATCCCTCCTCCCCAAAACACAAATTTGTCACCGAAGTTGTTCTTCAGGAACTTAGGATCCATCCCCTTCGCAGAGATTTGCACCGGGTTGAGGATATCCACTCCTGCCTCATGGAAATCATCGAGAAGCCCGATCAAGGAACCGCAGGTGTGGAAGAAAGTTTTCCAAGGGGTGTTATTGTGGACCCAGTCGTTCATTCGCTTGTGTAGGGGCTTGTACATCTCCCGGTAGGCATCTGGAGAAATAAAAGGGCCGTTCTGGGATCCAAAGTCGGTACCGCTCATAACGATCACCTCGATACGGTCTCCCACCGCCTCTCTGTACAGCTTGAGATTATCCATCTGCAGCTCGAACTGGTAGTGATAGATGTCCTGGATGTAGCTTTTTCTGAGGATCGAGGATACGTACCACTCCTCCGGATTCCGGATTCCCTTGGGGTGGAGAATGTGAGGCCCGGGTACGAAGGCGATATCACCGAATCCGGCACCAAAAAAATTTCCGATCAATGCGTAGTCCGTGTTTTCGTAATGCCAGCGGGAGGTCTCCTCGAGGTATTTCAGCTCCTCATCGCTATACCGGCTGTAGGACTGATCGACCCATTCCTTGGGGTCCAGCTTTGCCTCGTCGATCGGTTCCTGTCGCACGATCACGTCAAAATAGTACCCTCCTTCAGGCATTCGTCCGGATGGCGGGGCGCCGCGGTCTCCCTTTGGGTACTGGACGATATCACCGTTGTCCAGCACGTCATACTCGAAGTGACCCGATATTTCCACCTCGGTCCCGTCGAAGAGGGTGAAAGGCTTCCAGTTCTCATTCTTGTATCCAAAGATATTGGTGGGTAGCTGGATCCCGTAGGTATCAATCCCAAGAGCCTGTTTCACCGAGTCTTCAACTTGGGCGAGCATTTGGAATGGATCATCCACGCGTATCGTTCCACCTTCGATCCCCAAGACCTTCTTGAGTTTGGCGTAGCTACTGGCCTGGATTCCCGTTATCAAGGTGCTGCCCAGATCCAGCGGAACTCGGTCGGGCTGTTCATGGTTCAAGGCTTTGCGCATCCGTTCTCGTGAAGTCATGGCAGTCTCCATACGGCAAAGGATATTGACTAGACTCAGGTGCAAGCGCCTGTTTGTCAAGCAGGGTTTGCCCGGCATTCTCCCCGTCGATCAAAACCGCGGCCACGGCTCAGGGGGTGTTGTATTAAGCGTCATCGTTGCTCTCCGGAGGGAATTTTCCCAATCGGGCTCTCCTCTCAAGTGAGGCCGACTTATGGGACGGCGAGCTTCGCCAGTATTTCTGAAGCTATATCTTCCGGCTTTCGTGAATCCGTGAGGATGCGCTGGCCAAGACTTCTATAGATGGGCAGGCGGGACTTGTACAAACCTTTGAGCTGCTTCTCCGTTCGATCGAGAAGGGGGCGGGCGTGATCCTGACCGGTACGCTTGAAGAACTCGTTGTAGGACACCTCGAGGTAGAAGGTGCTGGCCAGATTTTCGAAGAACTCCTGGTTCTCCTGCCGGATGGGGGCGCCGCCGCCGGTGGCGATGACCAGCCTGTGCATCTCCCGGAGACTGTACAGAGCTTCAGTTTCGATCTGGCGGAAGACCTCCTCCCCGTCCTCGCCGAAGATCTCCCGTATGCTTTTCCTGGCATTCTCCACGATCAGAGTGTCCAGGTCGAGGAAGCGGAACCCGAGCCTGCTTGCCACCAGCCGACCTACCGTGGTCTTGCCGGAACCCATGAACCCGATCAGGGCGATGCGGTGGGGAGCGTGAGGTTGTTGTTCCGGCCTGCCCGCTGTTCGGGGCATACTATTTGACCACCAGGACCTTTCTTATCTCGTTGATTCCCGGGCCAACGATCTTGATGAAGTATACCCCACGAGCGACAACTCTGTTACCCCTGTTTCTGCCGTCCCAGCTGGTAGAGTATTCCCCGGCGGTCCGCTGACCCCGGTACAGCACATCCACGATGTCCCCCTTCAGGTCGAAGACATTGATCGTGACCATCCCGGTTTGAGAAATGGTGTAGGTGACTTTGACCGTCTCGCCCCGTAAGGGGTTGATCACGTTGTTGGTCACCGTGGCCTCTCCGCGCTGCACCCTCAGGTCACGGATCTTGAAGACCCACGGCCGGGCGGTGCGGGGGTCCTGGAGATTGGGAATGCGGGCAAAGGGGAACAGGGTACCTCCCACATCGATGACGAGCATTAACTCCACATCGGCGCCGTCCGCAATTTCTGAATCCGTTGAAGGAATGATGTAGTCACGTAGCGCGCCGCTCACCACATCCGGAGTTGCTGTCCTTGCAGCGGAATTTTCGTTGTGAAATGTATCGCTGTCAGGTGTAGCTGGATAGATTGGTGGGGCGGGCGGAGGGAGCCCTGGAACAAACAACGTGTCCGCTGCAGGAATCCACAGATTGTGCAGGAGAATCGGGTCGCTCGTATTTACATCGAAGTACAGGGTCACAGTGTTGCCGGAGATAGAAGGCTCTATTATGTTTGCCTGCAGCCGGACATCCCGATCCTGAAGCCAGGCTTGGTCCCG
>CAZSBH010000169.1:0-2812 GCA_964604845.1 uncultured Spirochaetaceae bacterium | reverse complement strand
GAACAGCCGGGCCAGGGCCTTGTGACCAGCGTTCGGCTCGGCGTCCCGCATCCGGGGATAGCTTTCGATCTTGCGCCGCCAGTACTCCCGTCGGGCGGCGGGATCTTGCAGAAACTCCGACAGCTCGATGGGGCGCATCCTGGTCCAGATTCCCTGGGGACCGCGAAAATCAGGGATCCCGCTCTCCGTTGAGATCCCCGCCCCGCTGAAGGCCGCCAGGTAGCGGCTGGTGCGGATCAGCGAGGCGAGCTCTTCGATCTTCTCCTGCAGCTCCGCATCAAGCATGGTCTTCACTATCCCCGATTCACCAAACCGTGTCAAATACATTACCCCAGCCTGTGTTGTGCCGCCACACCGACACTGCAGTCAAATCACCAGATAGACTATGAGGAAGCAGGCTGAAGCTTTGCGTCCAGATTGCTCGCCCAGGTGCGGATCGCCGTCCAATCCCGTATGTCGCTTGCCGGCATCGCTTTGAGGGCAGGCAAAGATTTAAGAGGGAAGCGTAGCTTGGCCGGGTCGAACTTGCCGCCGAATATTTCAAGTGCGACCGGTGCAAGCCAGGGGAACTTCGCAAGCTCCTTATCGAGCTGTGCACGCGCATCTTTCCATTCCTTCTCATCATCATGAAATGGGCCGAGCGCGAAAATTGCCACTGGCCGCTCCGTGAGGGTTTCGCGGTGCCGCGATAGGAAGTGACGCGCGTGCTTGTGCCAACGGAACATGTAGAGCGGCGCCCCCAGCACGACCGCGCTGTACCCTGCGAGTGTACGGACTTCCCGCATGGGCTGAATATCTGCTACAAGCCCGCATTCGTGCAGCGTGGCCGCGACTGCCTCGGCAACTTCCTGTGTCGAGCCGTAACTTGTTGCATATGCTACAAGGACCGAAACTGACATGGTTGTCTCCTTTTGAATATTATCATTTATTAGGACAGCCAACTATATAGGCGCAGTATCCGGTCATGATCGCTCCGGCCTTCCCCCCCAACTCCTCAATCATCCTCCCAGCGGTAGTGGTGATTGGGTGCCGCTAACCCTTCCCTCAGTAGCTCCAAGTACTCGCTCCGCGGAACTTCGACCGCCCCCAGACTGAGGATATGGGGAGTAACCTGCTGGCAATCGATCATCAGGAAGTTGTGCAGCTTCAACCGACGGCAGAGGTGGTGGAGAGCAACCTTTGAGGCGTTGGGCTGCAAGGAAAACATGGATTCACCGAAGAACACCCTTCCCAGGGTCAACCCGTACAGTCCGCCGCAGAGCTTTCCCTCACGATACACAGAAACGCAGTGAGTAATGTACTTCCCGTGGTGCAGCTCGGTGTACGCCTCGAAGAAGCCACTGTCGATCCAGCTGCCGTCCTGGCGGGCTCTCGGCACCGTGCCGCAGAGGTATACCACCTTTTCGAAATCCTGATCGAAGCGGGCTTCAAATTGCCCCTGCTTCAGGGCACGGCTTAAACGCTTGGAAACGTGTAGGCGATCGGGATACAACACGGGCCGTGGATCGGTTGAAAACCACATGATCGGCGGTCCATTGAACCAGGGGAAGATTCCCTTGCTGTAAGCTTCGACAAGCACTGCTTGAGATAGTTCTCCGCCTACGGCGATCAACCCGTTCTCATCAGGTTGGAGGGAATCCGGAAACACCGGGTCGGTGTTGGGATCGACGATATGGGGCAGGATCAGAGAGCTCCCTCCAGTGCCGATTCGGCTGTTCTTGGAAGTTCTATCACCTTGTGCCGGGAGGTTTCACCGGAAACGATCTCGATCTCCGATTTTGATATCGACAGTGCCTTGGCCAGGAATCTCAGCAGCTCTTTATTGGCTTCCCCTTTCGTGGCCGGCGCCTGGACTCGGATGACCAGCTCGCCGTTTCGTACACCTACGATTTGGTTCCGCCCTGCCTTCGGGAAGGCCTTTACCTTGAGAATTATTCTTTTCTCCCTGATCGTAAAGGGCAACTGTTCAGCCGACACTGTGGTTCTGATTTCCTTTGAAGTCTCCACGAACACGATAGGTGGATTGCCACCGCTTTTTCAAGGTCTTTTCTTGGGAAGGTGAATCCTGCCGGTGACGATCCCAAAGTGCTGAGACACCTGATGCGACAGCCTTGTCTAAACGGCAACCTTCTATCATATTAGAGCCATGTATAGGTGATTATTGCAAGGAGGAACCGATGCCCGCTGTTGAAATTCGGAAAAACGTCTACTGGATCGGTGTAAACGACAGGACTACAGATCTCTTCGAAGGAATTTGGCCGATCGAAGAGGAGGGAGTATCTTACAACTCCTACCTGATTCTCGACAAAAAGAAGGTGCTGATCGACCTGTCCAAAGCACTGAAGACCGACGAGTTCTTCAGCCAGATCCAGGACCTGGCTCCGATTCAGGATCTGGAATATATAGTGATGAATCACCTGGAGCCCGACCACACGGGTGTCTTGAAAACTTTCCTGCAGATCAATCCTAAAGCAACGATCCTCGGCACACCCAAGATGAAGGAACTTTTGGCCAATTTTTACGGGATAACGGAAAATTTCCAGGTTGTTCAGGACGGAGAAAGCCTGGACATCGGCAGCCGAACGCTGCAGTTTTTCCACACACCCTTTGTTCACTGGCCGGAAACCATGATGACCTATGATAGTGCGGAGAAGATCCTGTTCTCCTGCGACGGCTTCGGCGGCTACGGGGCTTTAGTCGGCACGATCTTCGATGACGAGTGCAAGAACCTGCGGTTCTACGAGCAGGAGTCGCTGCGTTACTACGTGAACATCGTGGCCAAGTTCAGCAAGCCCACCCTCAATGCGATCGG
>CAZSBH010000168.1:0-2926 GCA_964604845.1 uncultured Spirochaetaceae bacterium | reverse complement strand
ACATGTTTCACAGAGTTTTACAAAGTTCAAATTCCTTTCCACTGCTTTTATACCTGTTTGACAGAAGTCCCCCAAGCATGAAATCCTGTAGACCCGGAGGATGATCCATGGACAATACCGTCGGGATCGGAATCATAGGCGACCTTCCCGCCAACCGAACCCGTGTGCTCGAGCGCTACCACAGGATGACGGAAATCCATATCTCACGCTTTGAAGCCGGTGAAGTGAAGATCGCCCGTGCCCCGGGCCGGGTCAACCTGATCGGGGAGCATACCGACTACAACGGGCTGCCCGTATTTCCAATGGCCGTAGACCGGGATATAGCCGCTGTATTCTCGCCTCGCGCAGACCGGCGGATTATTCTTGCCAACACCGATCCGGGCTTTACCGAGAGATCCTTCGAAATTCAGGAACTCATCCCGGCATACTCCACCGGGGACTGGGGCAACTACTGCAAAGCCGCCGTGCAGGGACTCCTCGACTTCTACCGGCAGAAACATAGGGATTCGGATCGCTTCTGCGGTTTCGAGGCAACCTTCGACGGCGATATCCCCGTCGCAGCGGGGATGAGCTCCTCCTCCGCACTGGTGGTGCTCAGCGCCCTGATATTTCTGGCCTCGAACGGCCTCGATCTGCATACCACTCCATCGGGACGGCTCGAGCTTGCGGACCTCCTGGCCAGGGCGGAACACTACGTAGGCACCCAGGGCGGAGGCATGGACCAGGCCATTTCTCTGATGGGTCAATCGGGTCATGCGGTCAAAATTGATTTTTTCCCGCTCCGGACCCGGTCCGCTCCGCTGCCGAAAGGATACTCCGTTGTCGTAGCGAACAGTCTGGTCAAGGCGGCCAAAACCGCCGAGGCCATGGACAAATACAACCGCCGTTCAATAGAGTGCCGATTGGCCGCGGCGGTCTTGAAAAAAATCTTCTCCGAGACCTACAGGCGGGATGTTCCCATCTTTCTGTTTGGCGACCTAAAAGAGGAAAAGCTGGCCGTTCCGGATTCGGAAATTTGGAAGATTTCAGACTCCACATTTCGCGGGGATCCATACACCCTTGGGGAGATCGCTGCGATCCTCGGGCAAACGGTGGAGAAAACGGCTCAACTGTACTGCAAACGTAGAGACGGATCGATCTTCCCCGAACCGGAGGGCGGCTTCAAACTGCAGCAGCGTTATCGTCATGTCATCGAGGAGGGACGCCGGGTCGAGCAGTCGATACAGGCGCTTGAGTCGGGGGATATCCTACAATTCGGTAAGCTCATGAATCAGTCCCACAGCAGCTGCAGGGACCTGTACGAGATCAGCTGCGAGGAACTGGATCGGCTGGTCGAGATCTCGCGGGAAGCCGGTGCGGTGGGAGCAAGGCTCACCGGGGCGGGATTCGGGGGCTGTACCGTCAACCTGGTGCGGGACAACGGGGTCGAATCTTTCATCCGCCAAGTAATCAAGTCCTACTATCGGGATTATCTCAGGCGGGAGGACCGGGAATACGGCTCGATGCTCTTCCCCTGCCGCGCCTCGGACGGAGCCGCCGTAATTGGAGAAACAAACACAAGGAGGGACAGGATATGACCTGCAGGGAACGTGTGCTGAAAAGCTTGAACCACGAGGAACCCGACCGGGTACCCCTCGATCTGGGAGCGAGTGTGCTGACAGGCATGCACGTCAGCTCGGTCTACAAGCTGCGGCAGGCCTTGGAGCTGGACCCGCCGGGCACTCCCGTAAAGGTGCTGGACCCCTATCAGATGTTGGGAGAAGTGGAAATGGACCTGGTCGATGCCCTCGAAGTGGATGTGGTTCAGGCGCCCGCAGCAGCGACCCTGTTCGGCTTCAAGCGGGAAGACTGGAAACCGTGGAAACTCTTTGACGGCACACCGGTTTTGGTTCCGGAGGGCTTCAACACCGAAGCCGAGGCGAACGGTGATGTTTTGATGTATCCTGAAGCAGATCGCACGGCGACTGCCAGCGGCCGAATGCCCGCGGGGGGATTCTACTTCGACGTGATCGTACGCCAACCTCCACTTGTCGAAGAACAGCTCAACCCCGATGACAATACCGAGGATTTTGCGGCGATCTCCAAAGCGGATCTCGCCTACTTCAAACATGAAGTCGGTCGGTTGTACCGGGAAACCGACAAAGCAGTCTTCGCCGGGTTCTGCTTCACCAGTTTTGGGGACATCGCTTTAGTGCCCGGACCATGGCTGAAAAATCCAAAGGGAATCCGCGACATCGAAGAGTGGTACATCAGCACGGTAACCCGGCGGGACTACGTATTCCGGGTATTCGAAACCCAATGCGAAATCGGCCTGGCCAACCTGGAGAAATTACATCAGGCACTGGGAGACAAGGTACAGATTACCTTGATCACCGGTACGGATTTCGGCGCTCAAAACAGCCTCTTCATCTCCAAGCAGTCCTATCGAGATTTGTTCAAACCCTTCCACAAAACGGTCAACGACTGGTTGCATAGAAACACAAGCTGGAAAACCTTTATTCACACCTGCGGCTCCGTGGTGGAGCTGATCCCCGATTTAATTGAGGCAGGCTTCGACATTCTCAATCCGGTCCAGACCGCTGCAGCGGGGATGGATCCGAAGGGGCTGAAAGAACGCTTCGGAGAACAGATCGTTTTCTGGGGCGGGGGTGTGGACACCCAAAAAACGCTCCCCTTCGGTACACCCGAGGAAGTAAAGGCCGAGGTCCGGGACAGGGTGGAGATTTTCGGCAGAGGCGGGGGTTTCATCTTCAGCGGGATACACAATATCCAGGCCGGGATTCCTGTGGAGAATCTGCTCGCCCTGTTCGAGGCTTTTCGAGAATGCCGCTAGCTCGATTTCGAGTCAGCCCACTGGAACAAAGCAGCAATGTGTAGTAAAAAGATCACTCCAAGCTGATAAAATATCAAGGAAAACAGGCATGTA
>CAZSBH010000167.1:0-2985 GCA_964604845.1 uncultured Spirochaetaceae bacterium | reverse complement strand
GGAATCCTCCCCGCTCGAGAATCAGGATCGAGGCGCCGGTGTCTTTGAGAACGTGAAATGCTGTGGCTCCGCCGAAACCGGAGCCGATGATTACGATATCGAATCGATGAGCCTTGCCCATAGCCTTGATCCAGCAGAAATCACCGCCGTTCTCTCCACACGCCAGTGTACCAGCTCCATCCTCCGGGCGACAAGCAGCCGCGTCACCTCAAACAGCGCCGGTTTAAATTCTGTTCGTGTGCTATCCTTACTCGCCCTCAGCCTATTATTATACAGCGTATACTTCGAGTTTCTCGAAATCCGGGTGAGGCGTCCTTACGGAGTCCATCGCGCAAGCCTACAAAACGGAGGAATCCGATGAGTATTCACATAGGAGCGAAAGCGGGGCAGATCGCCGAGGCGGTGCTGCTTCCCGGTGATCCCCTGCGGGCGCAGTACGTGGCCGAGACCTATCTGGAAAATCCGCAGTGCTACAGCCAGGTGCGGGGCATGTTAGGGTTCACCGGTACGTACGACGGGAAAAAGGTATCCGTGCAGGGAACGGGCATGGGAATCCCCTCGATATCGATCTATGTCCACGAGCTGATCGCCGAGTACGGTGCCAAGCGCCTGATCCGCATCGGCACCTGCGGGGCCCTCCAGGAGGACATAGAGCTGGGAGAGGTGATTCTGGCTCAAGCGGCTTCCACAGATTCGGCGGTTAACCGCATCCGCTTCAAGGGCTGCGATTTTGCCCCGGCGGCAAGTTTTGAGCTGCTTCTCAAGGCATACGAGATCGCTCGAGAACGGGGCGTGGCTGTCCGGGTGGGCACGGTGCTGACCGGGGATACCTTCTATTCCGACGATCCGGAGTTCTGGAGGATCTGGGCCCGCTACGGCGTGCTGGTCGCGGAGATGGAGACTACCGCACTCTACACCCTGAGCGCAGGACACCATGTCCAGGGCCTGTCGATCCTTTCTGTCAGCGACAGCATGGTCACCATGGAAACTGCCAGCTCCGAGCAGCGCCAGCAGGGTTACACCGCCATGATGGAGATCGCCCTGCAGGTCGCAACCACGTAGTGTTTTCCCGTTGCAACCCGTCGATTCGCAACCGTAGAAACACTTCAAAGGATCGGTTGTTGAAACAGACCAAACAGCAGGAGAGAAAGATCGTCTGGCTGATTCTCGACGCAGCCGGATATGAGATCACCACCCGTTGCATCCAGTCCGGGGTCTGTCCCTCGCTGTCTGCGATTCAGACCGAAGGGTTTCTCGGCTCGAGCAGGCCGCCGCATCCGAACTGCGAGACTCCCCCCGCCCTACGTGCCCTGTTCTCCGGATCCGAACCTGCGCAAAGCGGGATCTGGGGGTATCAAATGCCCGACTACGAAGGCAGACTCGAACGGGCTGTAAGCGGCTTCGGCGTGCGAATTTCCGGTGCTCCGGCGATCTGGGAGGAACTGGAACGGATAGGACGCAGCTATACCCTGTTCAACGCGGCATTCAGGAGAGACCCGGTATGGGGAAAGGGCTATGCCGGATTCGATCTGCTCCTTGACGGCTACCGCAGCTACCGGCCCGATTCGAGCTGGATGCGTATCGATACCGGGAAAGAAAGGCTGAAGTTCGGCGGGACAACTCTCCGTGTCGAATCGGAGGACGATCAAGTGCGGCTGCGCCGCGGAAGGAGGTCGATTGCTTCCTTGACACCGGGAGAGATCCGGTCGGTACGACTCTCTCCAAAAGTTTCTGCGGTAAGTTATTCCACCGGAAAAACTCTGTTCCTCTCTTCCTCTTCCCGCCCCCATGTCCGATTATCGAAAGACTTGCAGGGCAGATCCGAACAGATCGTACCGGAATCCATTTTTCATGGCAACCTGTTTCGCTTCTCCAGAAATGTCGGAGGCCTTTCAATCGACGAAGAGATGGGGTTTTCAGAATATGTGAACACGCAGATGGGAGAATTGGCACTGAATGTTGTCCGGAAGCTGCGCTCCACCCTGACGATCCTATACTTCTCCCTGATCGACGAACTCTCTCACGTCTACCTCGACCAGATCGAAGGCTCGTGGCCGGAAGGGCGGGCGGCCGATCTGCTTCGCCGCTGTTACGGGCTGATCGACTCCTATATAGGCAAGATGATGGACAGTCTCGAACAGAACTCTCTGCTTGTCCTGTCGTCGGATCACGGTCAGGTACCGTACCGCAGGGCTCTTCACCTCAATGACCTGCTTGCGGAGACCGGCCTGGTGCGCAGGGGCAAGACGGGCTACGATCTGCGCCGTTCCGTGGCCTATTACCACCCGGCCAACTGCGGACAGGTTGTCATGAATCCACGGCAGGCCAACAAAGCGGGGCTGTCCCGGGAACGGATCGGTGAACGGGTCCTCCAGTGCATCGAGCAGGCCAACGGCAACCTGGGCGCCGAGATCTCCTATCTATGGGGCGGGGAAAACGATCCCTACCTGCTGTTCCTCTATCCCAGGGCAGACACCCACCTCACCGGAAGGTACGATCCTGAGGCGGATGTTCTGGATGCCGGACTGCAAGGGGGTCAACATCTCTCTCCACTCTGCCCGACCCCCTGGATCCAGGCCATGCTAGGCCTTTGGTCCCCGGCGGGATTAGCCTTTGACAGGCAGAGGATTCCGGATCACAACGCCGATGTAAAAAATTTTCTGCTTCGCTATCTGTTCGAGACCTAGGGAGCCGCTTCCTGGTGTATCTTGTTGGCCTCCTCATCCAGCTTCCGGAGTGTTGCGTCGATATCCGCACCGTCCAGGATCTTGTTGAAGGCGGCCTCAACTGCATCCCTGACCTCGGAATACCCGGCAAAGGGCGGTTCCGCCTTGACATCGCTTCCCAGCAGCAGATCGTAGGCGGTCTTGTAGTTGGGATTCTTGCCCAGGTAGTCCCCCAGCTGCTCGGCCGTGGATTTCCGCACCGGAAAGTAGTTGGTCGCCTCGACCCACTTGGCCTGCGGTCCCGGCTGGGTGAGGTATT
>CAZSBH010000166.1:0-2989 GCA_964604845.1 uncultured Spirochaetaceae bacterium | reverse complement strand
CGGGGGAGCAACGCCGAGCAGGCGGGCTTGCGCGGCGGAGATCCGGAGACCTACATTGTCACCGGGGGAACCACGATCTACCTGGGCGGGGACATCATCCTGTCTATCGCGGGGCGCCCGGTCTCCACGCTGACGGATTATCTCGGTGCCCTGGAGTCGACCAAACCCGGAGAAACGGCGGTTCTGCAGATCATGCGGAACGGGGTAAAGAGTACGGTCTCGGTGACCCTGTCGGAGCGGCCCCGATCGTTCGGCTGGTAGACCGCCGCACAGTTCGAAGACTTTTATATCAATCTCAAATATTTTCTTGCGCGATCCCACAACTCGCATATAATAATAGAGCTGAAACAGCGGCTCAGGACGGTTGGGGGGGCACATTGCTGCTTCCCCGGAGCTCAATCCAGAGTTCCCCGACCGGCCCTGAGTGGATGACGCACAGATCTGCACATGAAAAAAGTACTGCTTCTGCTATTTCTGCTTCCCGTCACCCTATTCGCACAGATCGCGGTCGTTGATGGCCCCAATCTCGAAGTGGATCTACAATTCCAGGCCGGCACAACCAGCTATACGGGGACCTGGACAGCCATTTCCGATATCTGGTATGGCCGTGAGAGCGAACAGAAGTACTACAACTATGAATTGTACGAGGAAGGTTCACCCGATCAGCTGTTCTACTCCAACGCCTATCCCACATTCGACCCGCTACTAGGGGGTTGGCCGACTGACCCGCCTGAGGTTCCAGCCACCGTCACCATCACCGCCGCAGAAATCATGTCGGCTACGGACGGGATGTATACCCAACTCTACCCGGGAAAGACCTATTATCTAAAAGTCACCGCTATCGCTGTTCAAATGTCTCCCTTCGCCTTTATCCAAGTAGCCAGCGGCCAGTCCGACGGTGTAACCATCGAGGGCGGCGAGGAGCCGCCGCCGGAACCGGAGGAAGGCGGGGGCAGCCTGTCGCTGTCCGCCTCGCCCTCGTCCCTGACTTTTTCCGCAGGGGAGGATGCGCGGAACCTGCAGCTGCAGATCTCCGCTTCCGGAGCCGCTTCGATCGATGTGACCTCGATCCGGGAGGACAGGACCTATGCGCTGTGGGGAGTAGAACGGGGGTTTTCCGATAACCTCGACCTGACCGTCCCGGGCGGCAGCTCCCGGACTATCTCCCGCCCGGTCACGCTGAGCACCCTGGAGCGCGCCAAGGCTCTGGGGGCCGGGACAGAAGGATCCTTCACCCTGAATTACGTGGTCAGCGGTCGGGACACGCAGGGCAATCCCGTGTCCGCTACGCTGAATGTGCCGGTTGCCGTCAGCGGAGCCCCGGCTTCCACCCTGAACGTGCAGGGAGTTTCCATCCAGATGCCCGATTCCCCCTATTTCCGGGGGGAGGCGGTGGTCGGTTCCACCATCACGGTGCAGGCCACCGGCTCCGGCACGGTGCTGGGCCAGGTCTACGTGGACGATTCCCTGGCCTGGTCGGAAAATCCGGCCTTCGCCATCTCCATGAGCGGGACCACGGCCTTCGAAATCCAAGGGCAACTGCCCACCGCCCAGGCGGGCCTGCACACGGTGCGGGTCGAGCTGATCAATCCGCAAGGGATATCCGGGCAGACCGCCTACGAAGTCTCGGCCGCGGATCCGCCCTTCCCGCCGGCAACCCTGGTGCTGGTGCCGGGGGTAGCGGAACTGACGGATCTGAGCGGCACCGCTGTGGCCGAGAACGTGGCCGGGGCCGTGCAGTACACCTTCACCGGGAGCGCTTCGATGCGGCTGCTGTCCCTGGACGATCAGGAAGTGCCGGGGGCGCTGGTCAACAACCTGGTGGTACGCTACGAAGGGGGAAATCTCGGGAACCCGGTCCTGAACGGGGGGACCGTGGAAAAAGAGGCGGCGGGAGCCCAGATCGCCTCCTTCGCCGAGGGCTTCCTACGGATCAACAAGCTCTCCTTCGACTGGGCCGCCGACCCCAACCGTCTCACGGCCCGGACGAACCTCCACATCCCGAGGCTGAACATGGACGTGGTGACCCTGGACGGCCTGGCTGTCACTCAAGCGGGGGTGGATCTGTTCAGCTATTCCTGGGACAAGGCAAATCCGAAGAGCTTCGGCGCCTTCGGCGTCAGCTTCCGCCTGCACGACGTGGGCGGCGACAAAGCCCTGACCCTGGCCGAAGACCCTGCTAACGACCGCTACTCCTTCTCCATGTCCGGGAGCATCGCCTGGAACGAAAAAGAGGGCGTCGATGTACAGGAAAAGGAGATCGTCAGTTTCTCCGGGCTCACCTTCTTCACCGACGGGGACGTCGAAGGGGGCATCACCGTACAGGAAGATTTCGATCTGATTCCGGACATGCTCACCATCAAAGAGGCGGGCCTGGAGCTGGAAAACGATGTGTTGGCCTTCAAGCTCCGCGGGGAGCTCAAGAACCTCCCCTCCCCCTTGGATGTGCTGAACTCCTCCTTCACCATAGCCTTCGACACCGAGGGAAACGTGCAGAGCGGGATCGTCCCGATCGACGAGCTGAGCGGCGGGGGCCAGGGTTTGAGCCCGGATGATTCCAGCGAGTGGAGCTTCGGCTTCGCCACATTGGATGTCACCTACCTGGGTCTGAACCTGGTGATCAACGAGGGAACTTTGAACCGGGATCACAGCAGCGTGCTGATCGGGGCGGACATCTACCTGGACCTGCTGAACGAGGACGGTTCGGTTCCCGGTCAGGAGGCAAGCCGTATAGGGTTCGGCACTATCGGCGGGGAGAGCGGATTGACCGGGGGTCTGGAGATCTCCTTCGACGGGGACATTGTCTGGCCGTCTCTCGAGGGGACGATCAACCTGCTCTCCGGCAAGAGCCTCGATCTGGGGGCGGTGAAGGTCTCCCTGGACAACCTGGCTTTGGAATACGGCTCGGGGACCTTCGCCTTCCTCTTCAGCGGCTCCTTCCGCCTGGAGGTGGAAGCGGTGCAGGGAGGGATCAGCTTCGTCAACCTGC
>CAZSBH010000165.1:0-3092 GCA_964604845.1 uncultured Spirochaetaceae bacterium | reverse complement strand
CGGGTTTGGTCGACTCCAGGGCACCGAGATAATCCGTCAGCGTGGAGACCGGGCGACCGGCGATGGACTGGATGATGTCCCCGCCCAGGTAGATCGTGGTTCCTCCAACCACGATGTAGGATTCCGGATCTCCGCCCCGCAAGCCCGCCTGCTCGGCGTTGCTCCCCCGTTTGACCTGGGAAACCAGGATTCCCCGATTGGCGGGAAGGGAAGCCCGCTGTACCAGGGCCGGGAAGATCGGGATAGGCTGGATGTCGATCCAGCCCCGCTGCACCTTGCCGAACTCCAGCAGGTCGGGGATCACCCGTTCGGCCGTGTCCACGGGCACGGCAAAGCCGATCCCGATGTTCCCCCCTGCGGGGGATAAGATCATGGTGTTGATCCCGATCATCTGGCCCCGCAGGTTCAGCAAGGGACCGCCGGAGTTGCCCGGGTTGATGGCCGCATCGGTTTGGATCAACTCCCGGATGATGAATCCCTCAGGAGTGCTCAAGGGGCGCCTCAGACCGGAGATGACACCGGTGGTCAGGGTCCGCTCCAGGCCGAAGGGATTGCCCAGGGCGATCGCCTTCTGCCCAACAACCAGATTCTTGGATTCCCCGAATCGGATCGTGACCAGGTCCTTATCGCCGGGATCGAACCGGATCACCGCCAGGTCGTTTTCAGGGTCGATCCCGATCACTTCGGCTTCGTAGTTGGAGCCGTTGTACAGAGTGACGAACACCCGTTTAGCTCCCTTGATGACGTGGTAGTTGGTCAGGACGGTTCCCTCGGCGTCTATGATCGATCCGGAACCGGTGCCTTCCTGAGGCACGGGCTGGAGAAACCAGTTGTAGCGCATGCTCACGGATGTGATGTTCACCACCGCCTTGTTGCTCTGCCGGTAGACCTCGTAGACCGCCTTTTCGTCGGCGCTCAAGCCCGGAATTTCATCCGCCGGCGGGAGCACCACCTCTTCCTGCAGGGGCATGGCCTGAACCGGCATCTCGTCCGGGTAGGGAAGCTGCCTGGGAGTTGGCAGGAACAGGCAGCCCGTGGTCGCGGCAGCGAGCAGGGAAAGGATAATACAGAGGGGGAATTTCGTTTTCATTATTAATCTCCTGGAGGTTCAACCTTAATACGGCTTGGACGGGAAGTGCAATTGTTTGATCGATGCCGATTTGAGGCCCCGATGATCATAAGCAGCGCCCAGGAGGATCATGTGATGGCAAGAACAACGAAAACGTGGTAGAATGTTAGTTACTGGGTCACGGAGCGCTCTTTTTGGATTGTGTACGCCGCAGTTGAAAAACAAGCGGTTCTTCCGGACAACAGTATGATTGCGAAACGTGTAATCGTCAGAAAAGTCCTTCTCCTCTTTGTTGCGCTATTTTCCGTTTGGGCCTGTAAAACAATAGAAACAGATATTGTTCCGGGAATGACCGCCAAGACGGTAAGTAGTCCGGATTTCGAGTTCAGTCCGGGTCTTCGGGTTGCCGTTATGCCTTTCACGGTGCTGGGCAATCCGGATCGAACCAAGGATATTTCCGAAGCGGACAGGCTCAGCATGAAGCTTCAAGATATTGGTTTCGTGATCATCGAAAGTTTGGTTTTCCAGGAACATGGTCTACACCTCCAGGGTCTGATTCCCGAAGAAGACTGGGAAGCGGTCCGGAAAGTGTTGAACGTCGACTATTTGGTGTTCGGGACCATAAACTACACCTACGATCCCGGCTACAGCCTGGCCGGCAAGGGGTACTACTACGAAAGTTCGGCGAGTGTGCGATTTGTGGATACGAAAACCGGAGAAGTCGTGATCATCGCTACTACGGGTCGAGTGGCCGGCAGTATGGCCGACGAAATCGGGGAATCGATCAAAAACTACCTGTCACAAGAGCAAGTACCTACCTCTTGACCGCGCCGCTGATACACTGGATACTCAGGTCCATGTTGAGCATACGCTTCTGGCGCATCCTGACAGTCATTGTGATCATATCGATATTAGTCTTGTCTCTCATGCCCAAACCGCCGGAGATTCCCGGTGGTTTTAAATTCGCCGATAAAGTCGCCCATTTCATTGCCTATGCAGTGCTCAGCTTCCTGCTCTTTACTTCCTTTTTCGAAGGGAAAAAACTCAGCACCGTCGTGATCGTTGCAGCTGTTTGCCTGATTTATGGAGGAGTGATCGAGGTGCTTCAGACCTTTACCCACCGCCAGCCCGAGATCTTGGACCTTACGGCGGATCTGCTGGGTGCTGTCAGCGGTGCGGCAATTGGGGCCGGGCTCAACCACCGCATCATATCCAAGTCCGGCTGACGAGGACAGCTCGAGATCCAGTCACCGGCGACGATGTATTAGGTAAATCAGGATCGCTGC
Organism: uncultured Spirochaetaceae bacterium; assembly: GCA_964604845.1. GTDB lineage: Bacteria > Spirochaetota > Spirochaetia > SZUA-6 > DRHE01 > JAFGQJ01. The sequence continues at coordinate 737 of CAZSBH010000165.1, read as the reverse complement.
TGCCCGAGCCCGAGGTGGCAGAGCAGTCCTATTTCTTGATCGATACAAAAACCAGACCGACCACCACAGCAGTTGCACCGGCGCTGGTTCCGATGATCTGGCGAATCCCGAAGCCGGGGCGGCCGTAACCGAGAAAGTCGGCAAGCAGGAACACAACCAGCACCGCTGTTCCGACAACGATGAAGATGATTCCCACAGTTTTCCTTGCACCCATATCTTACCTCCGGTTTACTCTTCTCATTCTACCACATCTGCTCCCCTGATTATTGTTTTTTCAAGAAGGATAGGCTCTCCGTGCGCACAGAGATGTTGGATAAAAATTGACAAATACACCTGCTAAAACTACAATGAAACCAGGATATCCAAGCTGTACGTACACTAGCCCGACGAGCAGAAGGATGTTTCTGAACGAAAATGTTGACCGCCCTGACAAAGATCCTCGATCAACCGCGCGCATTCGAAGTGATCGATTTCGTCATGGTTTTTGCTCTCCTGCTTGCCGTATCCATGCTCGTCCTGTTCGTGCTTTTTCTGATTCGAAGCCGGACACTGCACAGGGAGTTACGAGGGAGCTCCGCCGAGGTCTACTACTTTCTGCTTCCGACCCTGACCTTGGATGGAAATGATCATCAGCTGATCAAGCGGATGGCAGCTTTCCTGCCGTTTCCCCAACAGAAGCATCGGATCATGATCAATGCCCAGATCTTCGATTCTTGTGCCCGACGGTTGGTCGCAGA
>CAZSBH010000164.1:0-3148 GCA_964604845.1 uncultured Spirochaetaceae bacterium | reverse complement strand
CACTTCATCCTATCGAAGTAAACGAAGACACACTGGCCTTGGATACGATCCGCAGTGCAGGTATCGGAGGAAACTATTTTGGCGAAGAACATACTCTGAAACACTTCCGCGGCGAACAGTTTTTCTCCGACCTGTTTGAAACAATGCCCTGGTCAAGCGCTCACGCCCCGGAAATCAAGGGAATGGACGGCAGGGCTCGGGAGATTGCCCGCCTGTTGTGGGAAGAAAAACCGGAGCCGGTTATCGATACCGATCAGATCAAAGCAATTGAAAGAATTATTTCCCGGGCCAGAAATGTTTTTTTGGGATAACTGAGAATGATTATTCGTATTTAATATTCAGGACTTTTCCCTCCTGATACGCTTTGGGCTTGAGTCCTTGCGGCTTGCCTTCAGGCCAAACAGAGACGTAGATATAGACGAGTTCTTCGCTGATGGCCACAACCTTGTGAGCAGCCTTTCTTGGAATGTAGACGGTCATGCCTTTGCTGATTTCTCTACACTCATCTTCGATAACCAGTTCGCCCTTACCGTTCAGAACGATGAACAGCTGTTCTTCCGTGTCATGGGAGTGTGTTTCCGTCTCGAAGCCTCGCTTCATTCTGACCGTGGCCGCCACGCAGGCTTCGGTCAACTCCGGTCCTACCAAAATATCTTCACTCCTGTCGTACTCATCCTTGATCCTATCTCTGAAACCTATCTCATCGTATCGAATCAGATGCATGGTAGAAATTCCTCCTTGAGATTTTTGCTCGGCCGCAGCGAACCGCTTGTTAAAAAGTCCGCATTTTATCGTTTAATCGGCTTGCTGCTCATTCTGGTAACGGTTTCCCGATTGGCTCGCTGGAGACGCACCGGGGGAAGCCCCTGCAGGATCAGGGTCAGATCATCTACGGTCATTTCACCCATCAGCTTGTAGGTTTCCTGTAGACTCCCCGCCCGGTGAGCAGAGAGCAGGACATTATTCATTCGCCGCAACGGGTGGTTTTTAGGGAAAGGCTCTTGAGGAAAAACATCAATAGCGGCCCGGAACCTGTCCTTGCCGAGCAATTCCGTTAGAGCCTCAAAATCGACCAATGAAGCTCTGCCGATCAGGATAATTAGCGCATCTTTTCCTATGAGCTTCAGCTCTCTAAGCCCCAGCATGGCTTCATTCTCCGTTGTAGCTCCGGCCAGGACAAAGATCACCTGGGAAAGCTTCAGGACCTGCCCCAGGCTGTCAGGTATCAGACCAAGATCCTTGACATAATTATCCGGAAGCCAAGGATCGTATGCGCGGATCCGGCATTCAAACGGCTCCAGCAGCCTGATTAGAGTCCGACCGATATTGCCCAGGCCAAGGATTCCCACTTGCTTGTTCTTGAGCAGAAAGCTTTCGCTATTGGACTTTGCTCCGTATACCTCCCGACCCGTGCGGAACCTGCCGTCTCCTTCAGCCAGCCCCCGGGCCAGGCAGAGGGCGAACCCGAGCGCCATCTCGGCCACCGCCTGGGAGAAGGCAATACCGGCATTAAGGACGTGGATACTCCGCTCGAAACAGTAGGGATAATCGATATTTTGCTGGAAGTTGCCTTCCACATTCACAATGGCTTTTAAGTTGGCTGCACTTTCCAACCTCTTGCGAGGAAGATCAGTCTGGCCGATCACTACACAGGCTTCAGGAAGGTACTCCTCCAGTATTTCGGCCGGCATCTTTCCTTCTCGCCACTCATGAATCCTGGCCAAGGATTGTAATCGGTTGAAATCAGCCTCGCTGAAGATCGAAGCTCTTGTCCGCGGGTGTGGGTCTAAAATGATACTGTTTTTCAACTTCTTCATCCAACACTCCTACAACCGGATACCGAAGATAGTATGCTTTGGATTTAATGGGGTCAAGAAGCGAGGAGGTTCAGGGGGCGAGGGAGGGCCGGCAGACACGCAGGCCTGGAGTCGGTACAATCGGGGCATGGACGGAACACGGCGATCGGACATCAAGCCGGGACTCCACGTGGCGATCGTCCTGAAACATGACCAGCGGACGGGAAAGCTCACGGAGGGGATCGTCCGGGATATCCTTACCAGCTCGGCGAATCATCCCCATGGAATCAAGGTTCGGCTGGAGTCGGGCCAGATCGGACGGGTGAAGCGGATTCTCGGATAGTCGTACCTCGACCCCGGATACCGAACGGATGGGCGCGTTACGTTCGGTGGTACTCGCTTCCGTCTCTCTTTCTCCTGAGGAAACCGTAGTCGATCAGGTAGCGGCGGATCGTGACATAGTCACTGTAGACGGCCGACAGGATCCGGTTTACCTCTTTCTCGGAATAGCTCCGGTCCCGCTCGAACAGCCCGACCAACTGATTCAGAACCACAAGCTTGGCTTTCTGCTTGCGGGGAAACGATATCAGCGCCGAGGGTTCGCCTGGACCGAAATGCTTGTTCAGGATCTTTTGGGCTTCTTCGGTGGTCACAACGACGCGATCGTCTTTCACCGGAATGTCCGCGGGAAAGTCGATAAAACCCGTGCTGTTCCGGCCTTTGCGCTCGAGCAGGTTCATCAGGGCCAGGAAGATTTTGGCCTCCTTTTGCCGCCTTCGCAGCAAAAAGCGGTGGTTCCTGACAGTCGATACGGATTTCCCGCCGAGCTCCGCGGCGATCTCACGATCGCTGCAACCCTCATAGACGCGCTGGAGCACGGTTTGCTGAATCTCGGATACCCCCGTGTACTGCTTCCCCAGCCTGAGCAGGAGCTCGAAGACCTCCCCGTGAGCTTCGACGACATGGCGCCCCGCGGCCCGCTGGGCGACCAAAAGAAGGCCGTCGAAGGGGTAGATCACCCCCTCCTCGAAGCTCGTGTCGCAGAAGAGGCAGATGTAGCGTTGCGACACCTCGTCCCGATAGTAGCCGTTCTCCAATGCCTCGAGGGGCATTTGAATTAGATGACTGTCAATAATGTTTATCATAATGTAGATAAAATATCTCTAAGTTTGTATTTTGTCAAGATTGCTCGGCTCGCCCGCCCGTACAAACCTGGAAAAAAGGCGCTTATCCCGCGAAAACACATCTACCGGGACAGCCGTCTTTTCACCAAAGTGCTTGCGGATTCTTTCTGAGACGCGCCGAAGGTGGCGTCCAAAGGGTGGTTCAGGCCTTGACCGCTCCGGCGGTCA
>CAZSBH010000163.1:0-3208 GCA_964604845.1 uncultured Spirochaetaceae bacterium | reverse complement strand
CCCCACTCGTAGAACAGCCTCATTCCTTGTCTTCTTCAAAGAGCGACATCAGCTTCACCAGCAGGATCTTGGTTTCCGCCGTCGTTTCACCCAGCAGGCGGGCGATCTCCTGGGCCGTTTTCATCTGCCGGGAGATCACCTCCTGGGCCCGCTCCAGGGTCTGAGCCCGAAGATCCCGCAGGTTCTTTTTCGCGGTCTCCTCCTCGGAGATATCGATGAAGATCCCGCAGTACAGGTCTTCCCCTTCGATGGGGAAAAGTCCGACCCGGAAGCTGACCGCGTGATCCGGGATGTTCTCCTTGACCATGAGGTTACCACCGGCTTCAATAGCCCGTTCGAAACAGTCGCAGTGCACGAATCTGGCCGCCAACTCTCCGAGGAGTTTCTCCTCCGCGCAGTGGAACATGGCCCGGAAAGACGGGTTGACATACTGGATGCGTGTCTCCTTGTCCACCAGCAGCACCCCGTTCGGGGTGTGCTCCAGGATCGCTGCGATATACGGAGATGTCTCCCGCCCATCCGGCGGATCTGTTTTTGCCAACGGCACCTTCCTACTCTGAATCGTCTGTGCTGCCGCCGCCTGCTTTCGTCGCCCCTGCCGACCCTGGCGGCTTCGCCGATGGCTGCAGCACCTTCTCTGTAAATGTTTGGATCGCCTCCTCGACGCTACTGCTGGTGATGGGCTGTTCGTCGATCTGCCAGTTCAACCCTTCACCGCATCGTTCCATACAGAATGAGCCTTGCAGCTCTATCTTGTCCTCCAGACCGTGCTCCTTGAGCAGTTCGTTGAAGCGAACGATGATCTTTCGCGCTCCTTTGATGTGACAGGAGCTGCCTACGCACACGGTTACAGTCATAAGATCCACAGCTCTCAGCCGGACAGAGCTTCAACCTCCTCCGCACCGGCCTCTTTAGCCTCGGCCAGCTTCTGTACCGCCGCTTTCCTCTTGTCCTTGTTGGACATCTCGTCGTCGCAAAGCGTCAACGCCTTGGTCGGACAGGAGGAGACACAGGCGGGTTCCAACCCCTGAGCCAGGCGGCTGATGCAGAGGTCGCACTTGAAGGCGATCTTGCCGTCCGGCCGCAAAGCGATGACTCCAAAGGGACAGGCCTGGACGCACATGCTGCAGCCGATGCAGCGCTCGTCCTCCAGCAGGACGGGCTTGCCCTGCGCAAGGCGCTTGACCGCCCCTGTAGGGCAGGCTAAGGCGCAGGCCGCTTCCTCGCAATGCTGACAGGAAATGGGGATCGAGCGGGGACCGTATGCCTCCACGTGGATCCGGTAGCCCGGATTCTCCCCCTGCAGAATCATGGTCTCGATATCCTGGCTCTGGGAGTGGGCGATGGCGCAGGCCAGCTCGCAGGTGTGGCAGCCTACACAACGTTCTATTCGAACGGATATATGTCTTGACATGACGGTTCTACTCCTCCGGCTTAAAGGGTTGAGGATAGATCATCGGCTTGAGCTTCAGGGCTTTACGCTTCTTGTCGATGTGGCGAAGCATCTTGTGGGCGGCTTCTACCGGGTCCAACTCGAAAGCCCATTTGCCGCCGACCTCCTGCTCGATCTCGTCGGTCAGGTATTTGTGGAGGTTCCGGCTGCCCATTATCGGGAGCGGGTGTCCGATCATGGTGTATACCCCGGAAGCCACAAAGTACATCCCTATGGAGACGGCTTTCTCGCTCATCCACTCCGGTGCCGCTCCGGCTGCCGGTAGATCCGAGATGTCATCGCCCAGTCCTCCTTCGGCCACAACGTTGGCGAGAACCCGCAGGATCCGGCTGTTGTCGACGCAGGAGCCAAGGTGGAGAACAGGAGGTAATCCTACCGCCCGGCAGACCTCCTGCAGCCCCTTGCCGGCGTGCTTGAAGGCCGCCTCCGGCTGCATCAATCCGTGTTTGGCGCAAGTAATGGCGTTGCATCCGGTGGTGACCACCAGAACGTCATTTTTGATCAGCTCCTTGACCATCTTGATGTGCCCTTCTTCGTAATCCACGTTGGGATTGGAACAGCCGATCACTCCCGCCGCTCCCCGGATCCGGCCGGCGATCACCGCATCGTTCAAGGGGCGGTAGGTGGAGCGGTAGGTGCCCCCGAGGAAGCGAAATACGCTCTCGGTGGTAAAACCGGCCACGATTCCCTCGGTGAACCGGGGAATATCGATTTTCTGGCCGTCCCTGTTGGGGAAATTGTCTATCGCCGCCTCGATGATGTGAGTTGCGATCTCTACAGCTTTGTCTTCTTCGAATTCGATATGTTGGAACCCGGGAATCTTTGCCTTCGGGGAAGTTGTGACGAGTTTTGTATGGAAGTGTTTGGCCGTCTGGGCCACCCCCGGCATGAGACACTGTACATCCACGACCATCAGATCCACGGCGCCGGTCATAACCGCCAGCTCCTGCTGCATGAAGCTGCCGGCCAGAGGGATACCGTGGCGCATCAGGATCTCGTTGGCAGTGCAGCAGATCCCGGCCAGGTTGATACCGCTCGCCCCCTTTTCCTTGGCCTTTTGTACCAGCTCTTCTTTTTGGCTGACGATGGCGATGATATCCGACAGCGTCGGCTCGTGCCCGTGCACTACGAGATTGACGGCGTCTTTCTTGAGAACGCCGAGATTGGCGGTGGATCTCTGGATCTTTGGAGAATCGAAGATCACGTCGGACAGCTCCGTCCCGATCATCGACCCGCCCCAACCGTCGCCCAGAGCGGCTCTCATGCCCTGCTTCATGAGGTTCTTGTAGTCCGCGTCCACGCCGATGTGGGTGCGGTGCATGATCTCGACGATCTCTCTGTCAATGGCTCGGGGCATGATGCCCAGTTCTTTCCAGAGCTTTACTCGCGCGGGAGGCGCGGTGGTAGCCATGGCCAGGGTGCCTTCCATCTGTCCGAACTCGTGCAGAGCGGCCTCGGCAACCTCTTTGGTGATCTCCTTGAGCTCCTTGCCCTGCGTCTCTATCCCGTAAACCTCGGCAATGGCCTTCAGCTTTCGCGGGTCTTTGACCTTGTAGTCGCTGTTCGGATCTTTGGAGATCAGCAGCAGGGTATGAGCGATGTCCCGGCCGTGATCGGAGTGAGCCGCAGCTCCCCCTGCGATCATCCGTGCGATGTTTCGCGCGGTTATAGTATCTGCATCAGCCCCGCAGACACCCAGTTTCGGTCCGTCACCGAAAGGATCGATTCGGCAGGGACCCATACTGCAGTTCCGGC
>CAZSBH010000162.1:0-3246 GCA_964604845.1 uncultured Spirochaetaceae bacterium | reverse complement strand
TCCTCCTTGATATATGTGTCTAGCGGATGAGAATTCCGCCGTTGATGTCCAGGGTCACGCCGGTTATCCAGTCTGACTGGGCTGAAGCGAGGAACAGCGCCGCTTCGGCCACGTCCTCCGGCAGCCCGTCCTTGCTGACCGCCCGTCCGGCATTCCACGTGGCGAAAACCTCCGGTCCCACCTGCCGGGTCAGTTTGGTGAGAATCGGACCGGGAGCGATTGCATTGACATACACGCCCGCCGGACCCGCCTCCCGGGCCAGTGTTTGGGTCAGGCCGATGATGCCGGCTTTGGCGGCGGCGTAATTCACGCCTACCCCCGGGCGTCCGGTACGCCCGGCTATAGAAGAGATATTAACGATCTTGCCCTTCCCCTGCTTCTTCATCAAGGGAATCACCGCTCGACAGACGACGAAGGTTCCGGTGAGGTTGACACGCACAACGCTTTCGAAATCTTCCAGGCTCATCTTCTCGATGGGCAGATGCCGGATGATCCCGGCTACATTCACCGCGACGTCGATCCTGCCGAAGCGCTCGACAGCCTGCTCCACGGCGCCCTTGATATCCTGTTCTGAGATCACGTCCGCCCGCAGGCACAGGATCCGATCGCCCGAAGGATCCAGGTCGCGGGCGAGCTGTTCGGCGCCCGGCGTATGATGGCGGAGCAGCACGAGTCTGGCCCCCGCTTCGAAAAACCGTCGGGCGATCGCTTCCCCGATTCCACCGGAAGCTCCCGTCACAAGGCAGACCTGCTCATCGAGTGCGTTCTTCACTCCTGCTTCTTTCAAAACACATCCTCCTCTAATTGTACGCTCCAGATTTTGTCCATATCCTCTTTCGGTATATCGAATACGCTGTCGTGCGGCGGCAGCGGCTCGGTGCGCATGAACTCGGGCACATCACACTGAGCTTCAGATGCACCTGCACGGCGGTTGAACTCTCCTTCGGTATGCAGACAATCGAGTCCCATATTCCTGACATCCGTATAGCTCCATTTCCAGCCGTAGCGGGCGTTGAGCAGCCGCGCGGCCAGGGAAGGATCCTTGACGAAAGCAGGACGGATAAACAGACAGACGCCCAAACTGTCCAGAACGGCTCCCCGAATTTGAAGCCGGAAGGAGATCTCCACCTGACCCTCCCGGCTGAGGGGGTCGTGGCTTCTGGCCGTTTCCAGGGCATTGCCGGCCGTATGGTCCGCCCCCATTGGTGACATGGCATAGGTCACGCCGATCCCCTTCAGGGAGCGGGGGTCGTAGGCCGGCATGGCCTGTCCTTTTACCGCCGGAACCCTGCGCACTCCGAGAACACGTCCGGTGGTGACAACCCCGCTGCCGATGATGCGGCCCAAAGGAGTTCCCTCTCCCACCTGGCGGAGAAGGTCCTTAGCGCCCTCCACATCCCCGAAGGCGAGGAGCCCGGCTTCCATGGCCACCCCAAGGGCGGCGCCGGTGTCAATGGTGTCGACTCCAACCTGGTTGCAGAGATGGTTCAGTTCGGCGACCGCATCGATGTCCCCGATCCCGCAGTTCGATCCCAGCAGCCCGATGTTTTCGTACTGAAGGGAGGCTACCGTGGTTTTGCCTGAGGGATCGGCGAAAACGTTGGAGCAGGCGATAATACACCCCTGCACGCAGGGTAATCCCTTCCGACCTTCCCCGCCGCGCTTATCGATCAACTCGGCAATCATCTCCCCCGAAATCGCTTCCGCCTGCTCAAACTGTCCGGATCGGAAATTGCGCGTGGGCAGGATACCCAACGCATTGCACAGGGACAGCACCGCGGGAGTACCGAAGTTGTGGCGGTTGGCGGTCTTGGGATCGTCCCGCAGGATCTTGTTGAGCTCGCGGCTGGCGGCGGTGAGTGCGGCACGGTCCGCCGGGCGCGCCGACTCGGCTCCCTCGGCATCAAATACGATCGCTTTGATGCCCTTCACCCCCATGACGGCTCCGAGTCCGCCCCGTCCGGCCACCCGCAGCTGGACCCCGGTGTGATCCGTTGTAGCCACGCAGGCGCCGGACAATCCCATCTCTCCGGCCGGACCTACACAGAGCAGACCACTTTGATCGCCGAATCGTTTTCGGAGGATCTTCAAGGTTTCCGAAGTCCTTTTACCCTGCAGGTCCGGCTGATCGATCAGCTCTGCCCGACCTTTGCGGATAAGCAGGACCCGGGGCGTCGGGGTGTCGGGAGCATCTTCCAGCAGTACCGCCTTCAGACCGAGTCGAGCCATCCTTTTACCGACAGCCCCACCGACATTGCTCTCTTTGATCCCTCCGGTCAGAGGGCTCTTGCCACCTACGGATATACGTCCGGCCGTGGTCACGGGAGTATCCCCCAGTAGCCCCGATGCGACGATCAGCCTGTTGTTTCTCCCAAGGGGATCGCACAGAGGGTTTACTTCCTTAAGAAAGTGATGGGCGATGAAGGAACGCCCACCCCACGTCTGCTCTTCTTCGCAGCTGCTCTGCCACCTTATGTCACCGGTGCGCGCATTCACCCTCAGGATCCTGTTCATACCTCCCCGTCCCCCAAGCGCAAGTCCAGCCCCCTTTTTTCCAAAAGACCGTCGATCGCCTTCACAACCGGCGGATCAATCGCCACTCCCCGGGTTTTATTCAAGCCTTCCCGTTCGGCCTCGATCTCTCCCGGTAGGTAGATTCTGTTTTGTCCTTTGGCTTTGGTCGAACCCCGAATCATCCGGATATATTCATCGATCAGCTTTGAAAAACGGTCAAACGGCATAAATCGATTGATGTCGATCGCCATGGTCATAACACCCACGCCGGTCGGACCTTCGGGCTGGTGAAATGTTCGCACCCCGCGGGCATAGCTCGACCCGGACAGCAACCCGCAGATCAGATCGATGAAAAAAGCCATACCGTAGCCTTTGTGTTCTCCCACCGGCATCAATGTCCCCTGAATTGCCGCTTTTGGATCGTCGGTAGGCGCCCCGCTCGCATCGAGCGCCCAACCGAGGGGAATTCGTTCCTCTAGCCTCGCCGCGCGTCTGATTTTCCCCCGCGCCACAACCGTGGTCGACATGTCCAGCACAACGGGATCCCCCGCCCCCCCGGGAGCTGCAATCGAGAACGGATTCGTCCCGAAGAAGGCGTCGGCTCCGCCCCAGGGAGCCATCGATGCGGCGCCGTTGCACGCGCAGATGCCGATCAAACCTTGCCTCGCAGCCATCAACGAGTAAAGCGCCAGCAAGCCGACATTGTTGGTGTTGCGGATCAGTGAAAAACCG
>CAZSBH010000161.1:0-3258 GCA_964604845.1 uncultured Spirochaetaceae bacterium | reverse complement strand
CTCCATTCGTAGTCACCGCTCTCCAGCGCGTGGTTTGCGTGGCGAAGATCAGCGTCCGCCTGTTTCAACCAGTCCAAGAATCGATTTGCCATCTTTCAGTAACGAGTATAACCCCATATGGCACCCGGGACAATCAGTCGGTTTTCGATGAAGAACCGCAATTCCCACAATCCTAAGACCGGCAATCCCCTACTCAAATCAGGACGTTTGTGCCATAGTGAAGCGGAACGGGGCCCTGAACAGGCAGGCGGTGAAGGCGCAGCCTGTCCATGAAGGCAAACACAAAACAAGAGGCAACTGTGAACAGCGATCAAATCAAGGCGAAACTCCTGCAACTTCGGGAAACCGACGAGTACTTCGAGGTGGTACTTTCCGGAAAAAAGAGCAAAAAGGTGAACGGGCTGTACAAATCGGAAACCCGGGAGCTGGTGCTGCACAACAAGAACTTCGTAAACGACAACGAGCTGATGTACACGGCCATCCACGAGTACGCCCATCACCTCCAGTTCACGGACTCTCCCGTTCCGATCTCCATCAAAGCTCACACGGGTGAGTTCTGGAGTTTGTTCCACGGGCTGCTCTACGACGCGGAAAGGCTGGGGATCTACAGCAATCCCTTTGAGGTCATCGAGGACTTCGACGAGCTGACCCGGAGAATCCGGGAGAAGATCCTCTCTGTGAACGGCGAGCTGATGAAGGAGCTGGGAGACCTGTTGATCCAAGCTCAGAAGCTCTGCGAGAAACACCACACCAGCTTCACCGATTATCTGGACCGGGTGCTGCGCATCCCCAGGACCAGCGCCAACACGATCATCAAGACCAAGCTGCTGGATATCGATCCCCGCCTGGGGTATGAGAACATGAAGACGCTGACCCGGATATCCGATCCGGATAGCCGCAGAGAGGCGGAGAAGGCTCTGCTGGAAGATATGAGCCCGGACATGGTCAAGCGGGAGTATCTGCGGGGGAGCAACCCGAAACCCACGGATCCCCTCGAACAGCTGGTGGCGGAGAAAAATCGCCTGGAGCGGCAAATCAACAGGCTGCAGCACAAACTCGAGGAAATTTCACAAAAACTGGACTACTATCAGAAGAAGAGGACAGAAGAAACGGAGAAGAAGACGGAGGAGCGCCAAATCACGAAGGGCTTCGGGATTCCACCCCGGGAGATGCAGGAATCGTCCCGGGAGGAATAGATAGTTGTTGGAAATCCGCTAATTTATTATCATGCATCGAAATTGAACGCCCCCCGCGCTGTCAGTAGCAGAGAATTGAGATATTATCGTCCAAGGAAACGACCGACAACAGATGCGCACTGCCAAGCCGATCATCAATAGGCTTCTACAGTACATCCACAAGCATTCCCAGGGAGTCATCATTGCCTTTGGGATCATCACACTGCTTTTTGGTATTTCAATGATCAACATCAAGGTGAATCCGAACCTGGAGAGCTTGTTGCCCGACGACGACAAGATCATCGCTTTGATGAACCAGTACGGCCACGGCACGGTTGAGGAGAACTACCTCGTGATCGCCGTCGAGGCGGAGGATCCGTACACCCTGGCCGGACTATCCGCGTTTGCAGAGGCTATCGGGAAACTGGAAGAGTTTCCCGAGATCAAGGAAGGAATCACGCCGTTCAATTTGATCTCCTTTCGGAAAGACGGAACCCGGCTCTCTCTGCAGCCGATGTCCCCGAACGGCCGGAATCCGCAAACAGAAGAGGAATTACAGACGTTTAAGGTGAATCTGTTCAACACGCCTTTCGCCGCCAATTTCATCGTTTCGAAGGATCAAACGGCTCTTTGCGCGTTTTTCCCCACCGAGAGCACTGAAAAATATTCCGAATTGATGAAAGAAATCGATCGGATCTTGGCCGGCCTGCATCCCTACTACCGCACTCATGTTACCGGTACGATTCCATTTATGCACACGACCAAGACCTACCTTCTGAGGGATCTGTCAACGCTTTTGGTTCTGGTTTCTGTGGTAATCCTCATCATTTTCTATCTCGGTTTTCGAGCAAAACGTTCGGTATTGCTGCCTCTTCTCGTGGTTGGAACGGGCACGATCTGGTGCATCGGATTCATGTCACTTGTCGGCTTCAACCTGACCCTGATGAGTGTGATCATCCCGCCCCTCGTTCTGGCTCTGGGCAGCTCCTACAGCATCCACATACTCAACCAGTACTACAGAGAAGCCAAAGACAACGGCGACGATAAACTCTGGATCGGCGGGGCAATCGCCCACGTAAACAAGACCATCCTGCTCGCCTCCGTGACTACGATCGCCGGACTGCTGAGTTTGCTTTCCGTCAGCATGAAGCAAACCAGGGAGTTCGCCATCGCTACGAGCTTCGGGATCTTCTCCTGTGCCGTTCTGTCCCTGTTCTTCTTTCCAGCTGTGCTGTACCGGCTTAAACAACCCAAAGCCAAACAAACCCGACAGGTGGTCAAAGGCGTATTGACCCGGACCCTGACAAAACTGAGCGGTGCGGTCGTCCGCTGCAGAGCGCTCGTCATCGCCATCGTAGTCGTCATCCTCGTGTTTTCTATCTTCGCATTCAGTAAAATCGAGTACAACACCGACGCGATAAGCTATTTTCCCAAAAGAGCTCGAGTCATCCGAGATATGCGATTCTTTGCGGAGAAGATCGGAGGGTTTGAGGAGATCGCAGTCACCCTGACCGCTCCTGACAATGAGACGAACTATTTCTTGCAGACGGATGTGTTGAATATGCTTTCCGAGTTCGAGGGTCGGCTGAAAGAAAATCCCGATATCTCCTACCTCTCCTCGTTCGTCCAATACCTCGAATATGCGAACCAGGTGATGTACGGGGCCCGGGAAATCCCGGAATCCCGCGGTCTCACACTCCTGCTTTCCAGATATTTCAAAGTGTTCGCCGCTTCAGAGGAAGCTAGTCGTATGCTGGGACTGCTGACAAACGAGGATTTTTCAAGCATCACCGTGATGCTCAGAATATACGACAGCCGCAATCAGAGTTTTATCGACGAAATCGGACTCAGGGGCGTGCTCCAGGATCTGGATAATCTGCAGGAGAACTACATCCCTCCTGAAATACAGATCACCCGATGGGGCCCTTTGCTCAGATATCTCGATTTATCCGATATGCTCCAGAGGGACGCAATTCGCTCCATGGTGATAGCGACCCTGCTCATCGTATGTATAACCGCGGCAGGTTTTAGATCGATTCTCTACGGGCTCTACACCATCATACCCCTGCTGACCGGGATCATG
>CAZSBH010000160.1:0-3359 GCA_964604845.1 uncultured Spirochaetaceae bacterium | reverse complement strand
AACGATCTGGGACCCTGCGATCTGGTGATGGCGGACATCCAGGCCTCCACCCCGGATGAGCGGGTACAGGCGTTGCTCGATATGTGCGCGGATATCGCAAAGAATGGGGGCTCATGATGGCAAAAGGGCGAGCAGCTGAACAACCGAACATCCTCGTACTGATGACCGACCAGCAGCGCTACGACTCCCTCGGCTGCTACGGTGTTGACTGGGTCAAGACCCCGAACCTGGACCGGCTGGCTTCCCAGGGGGTGGTTTTCGACAACTACTACGCCACCAATCCGGTCTGCACGCCCAGCCGTTCCAGTATGTTTACCGGAAAGCATCTGCCGGGACACGGGGTGTACAAGCTCCACGATATCCTCCCGGAGGAGGAGATCTGCTTCACAAAGCGCCTGCAGCAGCGGGGCTATCACACCGCTCTGTTCGGCAAGATGCACGTCAGCGGACGCATCTACGAGGAGGCCCGGCGTCATCCCAACGACGGTTTCGACGTCTACGAATGGTGCCTGGAGGCGATGCTGAGCATGGACTCTCCTCTCAATGGCTATGCTCCCTGGCTGAAAGTGCAGGATCCGGAGTTCCATGATCGGCTGAAGGCGGAAGGGCGCAGGCTCCTCCACCATCCCAGGGAACTTCACCTGACCCACTGGGCGGCGGAGCGCACCATCGACTACATCCGGGGCGCTCCGAAAGACCGACCCTTCTTCTGCAAGATGAGCGTGTTCGACCCCCACAATCCCTATGAGGATTATCCCCTGGAAATGCTCGAATTCGTGGATGAGAAGCGCATTCCACCACCGGTGAGGCGACCCAAGGGGGAGTTAAGGCCCCGGGGAATCTTGAAGGAGCGGGACCATTCCTATCTTGGAGGTTTCGACAACTTCGATCAGGAAGACTTCCGCAAGATGCGCATCGGCTACTTCGCCTCCCTGGCGTTGTTCGACCTGGAGGTGGGCAGGGTGCTGGAGGCGCTGGAGCGGCAAGGTTTGGCGGAGAACACCCTGGTGATCATGACCAGCGATCATGGGGACATGCTGGGGGATCAGGAGCTGCTGGTAAAGGGAGCCTTCTTCTACGATCCCTGCGTGAAGATTCCCCTGATCATGCGCTGGCCGGGACATATACCCGCGGGAAAACGCACGGGTCAGCTGGCCCAGATTCACGATCTGGCCGCTACGTCCCTGGCCGCCGCCGGGTTTTCGCAAGAGCAGATAGGGGAGTGGATGCCGGAAGCCATGGACCTTACACCTGTAGCCTCAGGGGGAAGCGGCCATGATTATGCGGTGTGCTGCTACCGAAACAGCGGTATCAGCGATCGGGGAGTGGCCTGGGATCCGCCCATCCACTGCACCATGTTTCGGGACAGCCGTTACAAGCTCAACGTATACCACGGGGAGCAGCTCGGAGAGCTTTACGATATGCAGGAGGATCCGCAGGAGCTCAACAACCTGTGGGATCTTCCCGACTGCAGGACGGTCCGTTTGGATCTGACGGACAAGCTGGTGGAGTGGATGTTTCGCCAGGAACTGGCCAACGACGCCAGGGGTGGGGAGGCGATCCCGGATCCGAAAAAACGGTTGGTAAATGCTTTGAAATAGATTTGATAACAGCGAGGTACAGTAAATGACAGCCAAAGAGACCAAGCAATTGAAAGGAGTGATCCCCGCGATCATCACTCCCATGAACGAGCAGGGTAGGATCGACTACAGCCTGCTGGAAAAGCAGGCCGCCTATCTATCAGAGGCGGGGGTGAACGGCTTTTTTATCGGCGGCACCACGGCCGAGGGTGCCTACTTGAGCACTGAGGAGAAGGGGGAGGTGTTCAGGGTCGTGCGGCGTGTGATCGACGGGAAGCAGTTCCTCTGTGCCGCCTATATACAACCTTCCACCGACGCCGTGCTGGAGCAGATGCGTGCCTTGGAATCAACGGGGCCGGATTTCATTGTCGCCGTAACGCCTTATTACCTTTCCATGCGGCAGGAGGATATCCTGGAACACTACCGCCGCGTTGCCGCTGCCGTCACTGCACCGCTGATCCTCTACAACATACCGGGGAACACCCATAACCCTATCGCTCTGGAAACCGTCCTTGAGCTGGCGGAAGAGAAAAACGTAGCAGGGATCAAGGATTCTACGGGCAATTTCATCGGTTTCAGCCGGGGAGTGCTGGGACACAGTCCCGAAGGATTCGTCTGGATCCAGGGGGAGGACTACCTGGACGGACCGTCGCTGATGATCGGCTGTGATGGAATCGTCACCGGTTTGGGCAACGCCCGCATCGAACCGTACATCCAGATCTACAGAGCCGCCCGGGACGGGGACTGGCAGACCGTACGGGAGTGTCAGGCCCGGATCAACGTTCTGTACGGCATCATCCGTCTGTGCGGTAACTCTATTGCCGCTGCCAAGGCTGCCTCGGAGCTTTCCGGCCGGGGAAGCCGCTTTATGCGCCAGGGCAGTCAGAGCCTGAGCGACGACCAGATCAAGGAGGTGGCGGAGATCCTGCGGGAGTTCGACCGAGGATAGGGCTGTTAATATCGGCGGGATTGAATTATTATCAACCGTGAAGAGCTGAACCGAGATGTATGAAAATAAGGGATGTTATTCGGCTCATTGAACAGTGTATTGAGACAAGCCGGACTAAAGGACAGGTGAATGCATCGTTATCTAGTTGTTATCGAAAAAGCCGAGGGTAACTATTCAGCATATTCGCCCGATCTTCCCGGATGCATAGCTACTGGAACGACCGTTGAAGAAACGAAGAAAAACATTGCAGAAGCTATTAGCTTCCATATTGACGGCCTGAAATCTGAAGGACTACCCATACCTGAAAGTGAATCGAGTTCGGAATACGTAACGGTTAGCTAATCCAGCAACTCTGCTCGCAGCTTCGGCCACCATCGGAGAAGCGCCTCGGCTTCACCCTTCGTCTTTACCTGAACAAAGAACATCGCCCTGTTGCTCTGTTTGAGCTTGTCGCCATGCGCTCGCAGAAACTCCGGCAAGTCGGCAGTCTCCCAGATGCTGGCGATCTTGAAGGTATGGCCACGACGATTCGTATTGCCGTCATCCAGATATGCCTCCAGCTGTGTGTGAACGAGTTTGACAAAATCGTGCCTGGAGAGAACGTCGGCGAACTGATGCCCCGGAGTGGTGCGGTTGCCGCAGTAGTGGATTGCCAGGGCTCCGAATTCTCCTGCGATTCGTTCCAGGTGGGGCATTTCGAACTCTTCTATAAATTCTGGAGAAAGCATCACATCGCTGTCCGCGGCGATGCGAAGCCCGGGAACAAACATATACTGAAAGCTGACCCGGTACCCGTTTCTCTCGTTCAAGACCTCCTTGTATTGCCGCTC
>CAZSBH010000159.1:0-3432 GCA_964604845.1 uncultured Spirochaetaceae bacterium | reverse complement strand
AAGATGAGTGAGACAAGAGCTCTCGACGGCATTCGTATCGCCGACCTCAGCCATGTATTGGCCGCTCCAACGGCTTCCATGATACTTGCGGATCTGGGAGCGGAGGTCATTCACATCGAATCCCCAAGCGGAGACGACGCCAGGCAGTTCGGACCCTTCATCGAGGGGCAGAGTGCCTACTTTATCAGTATCAACAGAAACAAAAAAAGCGTAGTACTCGATCTGAAGAAAGCGGAGGGCAAGACAATCCTTCGGGATATTATACGCGTATCGGATGTTGTGCTGGAGAACTTCAAACCCGTTACGATGAAGGGCTTGGGTTTCTCCTACGAAGATTGCCGGGGTATCAATGAAAAAATCATCTATGCATCCATCTCCGGATTCGGCCACGACGCACCTGCTGAGTATGCAGAAAAGCCGGCATACGACATGATCGCTCAAGCCTATAGCGGACTGATGAGTATCTGCGGCCCCGAGGGCGGACCCCCGGTGCGCGTAGGCACTTCAGTCGGTGACATCATCGCGGGACATCAGTGCGCGATCTCGATCCTTGCCGCGATCCGTCACCGCGACAGGACCGGGGAAGGCCAACGGATCGACCATTCTATGGTGGATGGATTGTTGTATATCCTGGAAAACGCCCTTGTCCGATATACCGTGTCCGGAGAGATCCCTGGACCTCTGGGTACCATGCACCCTTCCATCACTCCTTTCCAGGCCTTCCCGACAATTGACAGTTGGATCGTAGTCGCCGTCGGTAACACCTCGATCTGGTCCCGATTTTGCACTGCTGTTGAAATGCCGGAACTCATCGACGACGAGCAATTCAAGACAAATGTCTTGAGAACTCAAAACAGAGAACGTTTAATCCATATCCTGGAAAAAACGTTCAAGCAAAAGAACACCTCGGATTGGCTGGAAATTTTGCAGAGCCAGGATGTTCCCTGTTCTCCCATTCATTCGATCGAACAGATCCTGAGGGATCCTATCGTGGCCCACAGGCAGATGCTTGCCACGGTTCAGCAACCGGGAGCGGGTCAAGTGAAGATCGCAGCTTCTCCCTTCAGATTGTCTGTCACTCCAGGGCAGGTGTACTCCCATGCGCCTCTGCTTGGAGAACATACGATCGAAGTACTGCAAGATGTCCTGCATTACTCCGACGATTCGATCCGAGTCCTCAGAGAAAAAAAAGTCGTCTATTCGAGCGAGGATCTAGGCAGGAAACCCCCAACACCGTAAAACCAGCCGGTATTATTTCGAGGGAGGGGTGACTTCATCGCTAATCGATTCGGGAATTAGGAAAACCACGGCTTTCAGGGCTCACGGCCGGGTTACTGCTCGCCGGCGTAGCAGTATACTGCCAACATCTCCATCAGTGGATCGGCCTCCGCTGCAGAAAACCCGAGATGGGAGTGACGCCTCCATCCTTCGGCGTATTGGCCCCTCCCTGCCATGGCCGCGACTTCGGCAGACATCTCCCGCATGGTCTTCAGATAGCTTTCCAGTCCCTGTGTCTCATCAAGCCAGCGTTTCTGGCTCTCGTGACAGGCCAGCATCCGTTCCTTCTCGTCGATCACCGAAGTAATATCTACATAAAAATCAGGGAGGATGCGCCGGCGCAGACCGTCCCGCAGACCGTACGGCAAAGCGTGATAGAGCACGACATCCTGATAGGTCGCCTCTCGGGGCGGATCGGTTGTGAAGTTGGGCACGCCCCGACTGAAGGCGCTGGTCACCCCGATCCGACAGGTAATCATGTGATCCTCCATGTAGTCCTCCGGCGAGGGTAGAAGCATGATATCCGGCCGGATCTCCCGGACCACAGCGGTGACCTTGCCGATCAGCTCGGGGGTATAGAAGACCTCCAGGTCGTTCGCCAGACTTTCGTGATAGACCGCTCCCAGATATGCCGCGGCGTTCCGCCCCTCCTGACGACGGATCCGTGCAGTCTGATCGCGGCTGTACTGGGTGGATCCGCAACAGCCATTGGCGAGATTCATGTAGTGCAGGGAACAACCCGCAGCTTTCAACAGCTGCAGGGTCCCCCCCATCATGAACTCGATATCGTCGGGGTGGCAGGCCAGGGCAAAGACGGTTGTGCCGTTAAT
Source organism: uncultured Spirochaetaceae bacterium (assembly GCA_964604845.1). Classification (GTDB taxonomy): domain Bacteria; phylum Spirochaetota; class Spirochaetia; order SZUA-6; family DRHE01; genus JAFGQJ01. The sequence goes on along the minus strand of CAZSBH010000159.1, from coordinate 1,324 downwards.
AGTGTTTTCCGACATGACCTTTGATCCCCCCTAGTGCATCTCCGCAAAGCAGGTTCCGATCCCTCCGCGGAAATAGTTGAACCGGACGTTGGGGTGATCGGCCAGCAGCGACATCGGTACGGAGCTGTCGGGGATCTTCTTGGAGATCATAAACGCCGTCAGCCGCTGCCCGAAGGGATTGTCGTGGGTTCCCGCATGCCAGATCGAGACTTTTTCGGATTTCCAGGTCTCCACCGGTCCAACCGAGATCGCCTGGGAGGGCACTCCTGTTACCACCCCGCCGCCGGAGGTGCGGGCGTTCTGGATCAGGGTCATGGGGTGCAGGTTCACGATCCGAGCACCGAGGCGGCGATACTCCTCCGGGGCTGGAGGCGCGTCCTCGTACTTGCCTTCCCTGGGCAGAGGATCGTTGAACGCCCAATGTTTTACCTCCCCCTGCCCTCCCTGCATGAGGAGGCAGCGAAATTGATCGTAGCTTCGGCTGTACTCCTCGATGTTGTCGGCCCGCAAAAAATGCAGATTCTTGTCGGGCATCCGAAGACGCTTGTCGATCCTGTGGAAGCACAACTCCAGATCCGCATTAGCGAAGCTCAAGGGGTGATCCAGGGGAGCCTCTTTCCCATCGATGTACCACTCGTCCATGGCCCAGAAATGGCCGGACCGGACGTCGATCGCCAGGTCATTCACGATTTGCGCCACGAGCGGGAGCTGCTCCGTCGGGCCGATAGGCCCGCAGATCCCGGCGGGCTCACCGTCCGTGGATTGCTGCCAGACCCTGACATACTCCAGCGCTTCGGCGGTGTAGAAGGACTCCAGGGTGTCGTAGATCCTGACGCTAAAACCCGGCCGGGACAGCTGCGGCAGGTCCTCCGCCGTCAGACGGGCCGCATCGTCCAGTATCTTCTCATCCAGGGTGGTGTAATCCCACCACTGGGGGGCAACCTTGCTCAGCGCTCTCATAGGTACTCCTTTTTTTATCCCCGACAATGTACAGGATCAATTGGACTTTCTCAAGGAGGCAAGATGGTTGGGCTGCGGGTTTTCCAGGCTAAGTTTTTATCACACGGGATAGGACGATCCGGCCGTATGGATTCTAACCTGCCGGCAGACCTTCCGCCGATTCTGAGCGATTTCGAGAATGAAGGGCCGGTGAGAATCGGCCCTTGTTTTTATTCTTGAACTTATCTCCAACGTTTACTAATGGTTGTCCGGGCAATTTGTCCTAAAACTGGTAGCCAACCCCTCCGGTAATTGAGAAGGCTCCGTTGGTGAAATCGACGTCATTCGATACTGCCATCAGCCCAAGTGTGTACCTGGCTTCCAG
>CAZSBH010000158.1:0-3436 GCA_964604845.1 uncultured Spirochaetaceae bacterium | reverse complement strand
GGGTGGTCATCACGATTGCGGTGAATCGCAGGCCGGCGGTTTCAACCAGAGCCGCGATCCTGTCCCGGTGATTCGGCAGGATCTTTAGATAGAAGTCGATCATGATGATAGCGTTGTTCACCGCGATTCCGCCGAGGAGGATCGTACCCAGCATCGAGTTCAGACTCAGCGTGGATTTGAACAGGTAGAGACTGAGCACAACCCCGATAAACCCCAACGGTACGGTCACCAGGATCACCAGGGGAATCCGGAGGGAGTTGAACTGAAAGGCGAGGAGAAGATAGATCAGCAGCACTGAAACAACCAGGGCAACGAACAGAGAGCGGATCGAATTGTCCAGCTCCTCCTGAGGATTGTCGAAGGTGATCGAGTAGCCGGCGGGCAGCACGAGTTTTTCTTCCAGTACATCCCGCACCTGTTGCTCGTATTCGACCCGGCGCGCGGCTGGAGTTCCCGGAGTCATCCGGGCATACAAACGGAAGATCCTCTCCCCATTCTCTGACGCGATGCCGGAAACCCCCATGGTCTCCTGGAAATCGAAGAAGTGCTTCAACGGCACGGTTCCCTGCCGGTAGGGAAGGAGGAAGTTCTCCAGCTTTCCCCGGCCCTCGATCTGGGAATCCGGGTAAACGGCGGCAACGGCGATGGTGTTCTGATCCTCTTCGAATTCAATGGTGGCGGTGCCTCCCAGGATCTTTCTGATCAAGCTGAGCAGGCCGCGTTCACTGAATTCGGGGAAACCTTCCAACACCTCTTCCCGGGACGTCAGGGTCAGCTCGTCGGAAAAATTGGTCGAAGGGTCTGTGAAGGCCCAGCTGTAAATTTCAGTTTCGTTGACCAGGTCCCGAACCCGTTCGAGGATGGTAACCGCTTCGGCCGGGTCATCGCCGTGCACGCTGATCTGCAGGTCCATGGTCCGCGGCAGGGGCAGTTGTGCCGGGTCCCACATCATGACATTGTAGTACCACTCGTTGTCCGAGACAAACTCCCTCTGCAGATCCGCCACAACCTGGTTGGCTGCCGAAGAGCTGGTCAGGTTTACGAAGTAGCGGTTGAAGCGCCCCGACACATCGGCGTAGGTGCTGACCACGTAGTCCCCCACGATCTCCTTGATGCGCTCATCCAGGTTGGGAATCACCTCTTCGACGATCTGGTTTCGATCGGTGATCACCGAGCTGCCGAAAAAGAGCACGACCCGATCGCTCAGCGGCGCCGAGATGATCTCTTTGGGGATCAGGGGCAGCACCTTGACCACGGAGAATGCCAGAAGCCCGAAGGAAAAAAGCATGAACACCACGGAAGCCCACTTCCTTCGAACCAGGGCGCTCAGTACGGTTTTGTAGAGATTCTTGAAGAAATCCACCATAGGGGTCGAGAGCCTCTGCATCCCGTGCAGCTCGAAAGATGCCTCGGGTTCTGCATCCGTTAGATGCCGCTTTCGGTTGATGTTGTAGAAGAGAAAGGCGACAAGGGGAATCAGAGTCAGAGCCGCTACCATCGAGATGAGCAGGGCGAACACGACGGTACGCGACTGGTCGCCGAGTATCGCATTGGTCAGAGGTGCGGTGAAGGAAATGGGTAGAAATACCAGCACGGAGGTCAGCGTGGAGGCGATCACCGGTGCACGCACCTGATCCACGGCGCGAATGACAAGATCCTGCAGATGACTGTTGCCCCGAATCGGGGCCTCCTCCCTGCGGAAACGATGGATGTTTTCGATGACCACAATCGAAGAATCGATGACCATGCCCACGGCCAGGGCGATCCCGCCCAAAGAGATCAGGTTCAGGCTGACCTTGAAGAAGTACATCAGTATGAAGCTCAAGACCAGGGCTACCGGCAGGGAAATTCCGATCAGCAGGGTATTGCGCAGCTCGCCCAGACCAAACAGCACCACCAGCATGGCCAGTGCCGCCCCAAGTAGAGCCGCCCGGATCACGTTTCGGATCGAGCGATTGATGTATTCCGCCGGATCGAGATACTTCTGGAACACGGTATCTTCGGGCAGGACCCCCTGCGCCTTGGCCGCTGTTAAAACGCTATGGACATCCTCGGACATCTTGCGGACGTTTCCCCCATCGATGGGGGCAGCGGTGATTCGTATACCTCGGGTTCCGTTCATGATGAAGGCGCGGGAGGGCAGAGCATACCGAATAGCAATGTCGGCGATATCCTGCAGCCGAACCGAGACATTCCCCTTCTGGGCGATCACGATCCGGCCGATGTCGTAGACCGAATCGATCCCTCTGCGAAATCGCACGTTATAGGTCGTATCTCCCTGCTCCAGACGGCCCACAGACTCCGGCCTGTATCCGACCAGCAAGGCCGATTCCACGTCCTGGATGTCCAGCCCGTAGGCCAGCATGTCCGCCTGGCGTAAGGCAACCTCGACCTCGAGATCTTCCACCCGGTAGATCTCGACACTTTCAGCATCCTCCACCCCGCTCATCATCGGCTTCACCGTGGTGTTCAGGATCCGGTACAACTCTTCCGGACTGGTCGAGGCGGAGCTAATGCCCAAGATCAGATATCCCGCATTCTCACCGGAGAAGAAACCCACACGGTAGCTGTCCTGAAGATCCGAGGGAAGCAGATTCATGATGTTGTTCATGATCGCATCCACATCCGCCCTGGCCTTTTCAGGATCGGTCTTCCAATCGAAGGTCATCGTGAAGGAGCTACGGTCGTTTTCGTACTCCACCTCGAGCATGTCCACACCGTCTACTGCGAGCAGCCGCGCCTCGATCTCGTCCGCGTATTCCCTGGAAAAATCGATGGCGGAAATCCCGGTATGGTTGATCGTGGCTCGCACGCGGGGTCTCTGGGTCTGGGGGTACAGTTGAATCGGCAGCTGGGTCATCAGGAAGATGCCGGCGGCGCAGAGCAGAACCGTCAGGAGAAGCACCCCCGTCTTTTTCCGAAATATTCCCTTCAGCATGCCCGTGCCTCTAAATTACTGTCTCGGTGCATCAACCATTGCCCCTTCCCTCTCTCTTCCCGTCAATCGCCTCAGGTAGCGTTCTTCCGGCTGCAGTCCGCCACTGATCAGCACCAGCTCCCCGAACACAGGCCCCAGAACGACCTCTTGGGCCTCCAGAGCTTGGGAATCGTTCACGACCCAGAGGAAAAACTTGCCGTAGCGACGGACGACCGCATCCCGGGGGACAAACAATCCCCGAACCTGATCGAGGGGCAGATCGATGAGCACAAACTCCCCGACATCCACCCTCTGGCTGTTCGGGAATTGGAAGGTCAGCTCGAACAACCCGGTGGAATAGTCCGGCTCCTGGGAACGGCTGAGAAGGACTCCCGAGATTGTCGTGCTGTCGGCGGTAAGGCCTGAAACCGGCTGACCGATGTCGATTCTAAAAGCATCCTTGTCGCTCACGTTCGCCTTCAGCACATACCCTTCAGTCCCCAGAATCACCACGGCGGG
>CAZSBH010000157.1:0-3552 GCA_964604845.1 uncultured Spirochaetaceae bacterium | reverse complement strand
CAGGAAGCAATATATCACAACCACGTACTCAAATGGGCCAGGATCGGCATCCGCGGCGCCTGGGCATCCGGCGGAATCGAGTGGAACTTTCCCAACGGTCACACCGTCACCTCCTCGTCCCCCGTCGACTGCACGATCCGAACCAACGACGATGGCAGTGTATCCCTGTTGCTCGGGGATCTCGAGCGGATTTCCCGCATGCGTTGGAGCGTAGCCCTGACCCTCTATCCTGAGCGAGCTTGCTTCGAAACAGAGATGCGTCTGAACAACCGCACACCCTTCCCGAACCGATTCTGGTTTTGGGCGAACTCGGCATCCCCCGTATCAAAGGGTATGGAGTACCTGACCAGCGCCACCAAGGTCATGACCCTCAAAGATATCATGAGCTTTCCGGTCAACGAAGGGGTGGATATCAGCTGGGACAAAAATCATGTGGAGGCCCAGGATATGTTCTGCCTCAATCCCCGGCTGGAGCACGTAGGCTGGTACAATCACGATCTGGAGCGGGGGATGGTCAACGTGGCTGACCGCACCGAAGCTCGGGGCACCAAGTTCTACACATGGGGCAACTGCGACGACGGAGACATCTGGGAAGACATGCTCACCGATGCCGACGGCCCCTACGCGGAGATGCAGAGCGGTCGCCTGCCCACCATGGGTATCTGGGAAATCCTGTCTCCCTTCTCCGAGGAAAGCTGGCGGGAGATCTGGTATCCCGTGCGAAAGATCGGCGCCCCCACCTTTGCCAACCGGGAGCTAGCCTTCAGCTTGAAACCCGATGTGAACTCTTTCCGTTTGGGAATCCAGGCGATCTCGCCTCAAAAAGGAGTGAAGTTGACTCTCGCGGTCGATGGAACCACGGTCTGGGAAGAGAAGACAGATCTGGACCCGACACAACCGTACCTAACCAACATACCCTTGGACGATACGTCCACTGCGGAAACGGCTTTCACGGTGCATTCCGCAGACGGCGCACTTCTTGCCGGAGACACACGGAGAAAGGATGCATCGGAGCTGGAGTACAAGGGATACGTCAAGATCAAGACTGATCGGGAAAACCCTCGTTCTGAAGACCAGTGGCGAAACGGGATCGGATTTGAAAAAAAGGGAGATTACGAAAGGGCTCGAGCTGCCTACCGGCGATCTCTTCAGGACGATCCGAATTTCTACCCGGCCGAGGTGACTCTAGGTGTACTGGACATGCGTCAAGGCCGGTTCTCCGATGCCGCATCCCATTTCCAGAAGGTGTTGAAGCGGGAGGAGGGCGAGGAGGCGGCCCGCTTCTATTTAGGCATCTGTCGAATACACGAGGAAAAGTTCGCCGAAGCGATCGATGAACTCAAGGTTCTACTTCGCAGCCGGCTGTATCGCGCCGGCGCTTCCTACCTTCTCGGCGGGCTGTACTTCGGCCAGGGCGAGCTAGTTAAAGCCAGAGACCAGCTGGAAAAATCGAACCGCCAATTCCCGTGCAACGGCGAGGCCGGGGCGCTGTTGGCCTGTGTTTTACGTAAGCAGGGACACCTCGAAGAGGCAGAAGAACAGCTGCAGCGGATTCTCTCGAAGGACCCCCTGAACTTCATGGCACTGAGCGAATCCGTGTTCTTCGATCAGAATAAGAAACAGAAGTCCGCGGATGCCCGCAAACATTTGGAACACGCTCTTCGGGGTGAAGTACAGTCCTATCTTGAACTGTCATGCGATTATGGGCGTTTCGGCCTGTACGAGGAGGCTTACCGAATCCTCTCTATATACAACCAGGGAGCCAGCGTCTCCCGTAAAGCCTATCCCATGGTGGACTACTTTCTCGGATACTATGGCGAAAAGATCAACGCCAATGATAGTGCCGCTCACTTCCGCAACGCCTCTGAGCGAGACCCGGATTTTGTATTCCCCCACCGTCTGGAAGCGGAAGCGGTGCTTCGTCGCGCCATTGAAGTGAATCCCCAGGACCACAAGGCGAGATACTACCTCGGGAACCTGCTCTGCGCTAAAGACCGGCCTGCCGAGGCCCTCAGCTTATGGGAGGAAGCGGCCTCAGAGCTGGAGGATTTTTCGGTGGTCCATCGGAATATCGGCCGGGCCTACTGGAAAGCCCAGGAGAAACCTGACCCGGCCATTCGTGCCTACGAGAAGGCCCTCGCCGCTGACCGAAAGGACTACAAGCTGTACTTCGAGCTGAACAGGATCTTTCTGGCCTGCGGCCTGGAAGACAGGCGAAAAGCCTTGATCGAATCAATCCCCGAAGAACTGATGGAAAATGATGTGATCGCCGAGATGGTGGCTGCTTTCCACGTCGACAGGCAGGAATGGGATCAAGCCCTCAATATACTCTCCTCGACTCGTTTCTACCCTTGGGAGGCATATAAAGGCGTCCGTCTCCTGTACGTAGATGCCAATATCGGCAAAGGGATCAGCAACCTGCGCAGGGGGAAACACCAAGAAGCGGTGTCCTGCTTTGAACAGGTCTTCGAGTATCCCCGCAATATCGGCGTAGGCGAGCCCTTTTACAAAGCCAATGCCGAGGCTCACTACCGCATCGCAATGGCTCTGGCCGATTCCGGTGACAGCTCCGGTGCCAAGAAGGCCTGGCAGAAGGCGGCGGAGGAGCCCCGGCCGATTGTCAACCACCTGTGCTACTACCGGGCCCGGGCTCTACAGAAACTCGGTAAAGGTAAAGAAGCAACGACCCTTCTCGTTGAACTTCTGGAGCAGGCCCAAAAAGGCGTGACCGATAAGAACGGGGATGTGGCGGAGCATATGTATCTATCCGGACTGGCGCATAAGGGACTCGGTGACACGGTGCAGGCCTTTCAGGATTTTAACATCGCCCTGGCCTTGAACCGGGCTCATCGCCGCTGCCACTGGCAGGTCACCAGGTTCAGCGGGGATTAGGCGATCCGGGGCTTGCAGAGGATCTCGCAGATCCGATACTCCTTGATCTTGCGCGCATAGGCGGGCCTGAGCACAACGGCAGTATCACAGCCCTCGCCGGTACCGCCGACGGCGATGATCTCCCGACCTCTCGGCAGGACTCCCGCTTCCAGGGCCATGATGGAGACTTCCACGGCTACCTTCATGCCCTGAGAAAACATGCGCAGAGTGTTGGCGATCACACTGCCCGGTGTGTTTTCACCGTACAGGCCTTCGGCCACGCCGTCGGCCAACCCGTGCATCGTCGTCAGCACCCGTGCCCCCGCCTGTTCCACTTTTGCCCGTTCCTCGGCGTTCATGGTCCACCCTTCTTTGTCGAAGGCGGTGGAAATACTCACTGCGATAATCTCGATGCCCGATCCCTCGAAGATTTCCGCCGCTTTCAGGGCGGTATAGCCATGGGTCGAGGCCACGACCCCCTGCTTGATGCCCAACTCCTCCGCCCTGGCCCGAGCCAGCCGCAGCGTATCCTCTGTGTTCTGTTTTCCCGGTTTTTCAAAGTAGACAACTTTTCCATCCATAAAATCGTACCTCACCATTAGCGCGTTGATATTCGTCCCGATTGTACATGTTTCACAGAGTTTTACAAAGTTCAAATTCCTTTCCACTGCTTTTATACCT
>CAZSBH010000156.1:0-3710 GCA_964604845.1 uncultured Spirochaetaceae bacterium | reverse complement strand
AAGGGAGCTGCAAACCCGAAATCCGAAGCCACGATCTGTACCCTTCCGATCACTCCCTCTTCGATCATTTGCCTGGCTTTCACCAGAGCGGGTAGAAACCGCGACCACATCGCCTCCATGAGAAACAGCTTCCGCTTTCGTGCAGCCTTGACGAGCGATTCAGCGTCCGCCGCATTGATGGCTAAGGGCTTTTCACAGAGTACCGGTTTGCCCGCAGACAGACAGAGCAGTGTGTTTTCCTTGTGAAAACGGTGGGGAGTCCCTATATATACGACATCGATTTCGGGATCTCTGACCAACTCCTCGTAGCTGGCGTAACTTCGGGGAATGTTATAACGGGCAGCGAATTCAGCGGCGGTGTCCGCGTTCCTCGATCCCACAGCCGCCATTTGTGCATCGGGAAGCACGGCCAGCCCGTCGGCGAACTGGTGGGCTATGTATCCAGTGCTTAGAATGCCCCAGCGGATTTTGTCATTCACTTTTTGTTCCTAGGTTAGTACGTAAGCATGACCTTCAGCGCTTCTTCCTTGTTGTGGAGAGCCACATCGAAGGCTTTGTGCAGATCAGAGAACGGGAAGTGGTGGGTGTTCAGCGCTGAAAAATCGTACTTGTCTTTGATTGCGCTCATAAAGCGAATGGTCCGCCGGCCGAAGTTCTTCGTGCCCCCGGAGCCGGTGATGCTCAAAGTCTTCCAGATAGTTTTTCCGATCTCAACAGGTACTTTGCGGCCGATCGAATGTCCGACTAGACGAATCCTGGCGCTGTGGCCGGAAACATCAAAAAGTGATGCGATTGCCCCGTCATTCCCCGAACACTCCACGCACACGCTGGCGCCCTCACCACCTGTAAGGCCCATAACATGTTCCACCAGTTTACCGTCTCTCGGATCGATGGCCTCATCCGCCCCGTACTTTGACGCTCTCTTCCTCCGGCTCTCGATCGGGTCCGCCATGATAACTCGTGCACCCGAAGAGCTAGCCACCATCGCCGCGGACAACCCCACCGGACCGGCTCCGAAGATCAGCGCTGTGTCGCCGGCATCGATGTAGCCACCGTTGCCCCAAATTCCGAAATAGCCGATGGAGAATGTCTCCACCCAGGCAGCATCCTCATAACTCCAATCCTCCGGAACGGCGTGAACGTACTCTTCCTCCACGATCATGTACTCTCCCATGCCACCGGGGGAATCCGGCCGAAAACCGATCTCTCTCATGTTCAAACAGGCCGAGGGCATGCGTCCATCCTTGCAGTTCCGACACACACCGCAGGCCATTACGCAGTCGCCTGTGACTTTGTCACCGACTTTCAGCTCACCTTTCACCGCCGAGCCAAGCTCAACGATCTGGCCGCCCCACTCGTGACCGGGAGTGTAGGGACCGATGTCGTAGCGCCCTTCGGCGGAGTGGCCTTCAAAGCACTCCAGATCGGAGCCGCAGATCCCGCAGGCCCCGGTTTTGATCAGGACCTGGCCGGGCTTCAACTTGGGAATCTCCACCTCTTCCACCAGGAGGTCATGAGGTCCATGCATGAACGCTATTTTCGCTTTCATTTTCAGCACACCTTTCGCTATAGAATTTCAACTGAGTTTAATATAATATAGCTTTTTTTGTCAACCCAGCTTAATTAAAATCTTGACATAACCCCATAATAAATTTAAGCTGGCATAAACAACCGCAGAGGAGGAAATCAATTTGGACAAAGTCAAACTCGGTATTATAGGTCTCGGACGCCTGGGACGAAAACATGCGGAGAACATTCACTACAAGATTCCAAATGCCGAGCTGACGGCCATCTGCAGCGTGGTCGAAGAGGAGCTCGATTCGGTGGGCAAAGAAATGAGCCCGAAGTATCGCACGAAGGACTTCATGGAAATCTTCGAAAATGAGGATCTCGACGGGATCGTGATCGCTTCCTCCTCTAAAGCGCACTGCTCTATGCTCTGTGCCGCCGCGGAAGCGGGCAGGAAGAAAGTTTACATCGAGAAGCCATTGGGAATGACGATAGATGAAATCGATCGGATCAAGGCAGCCGTACAGGCCAACAGGGGAATGCTCCTGCAGGTGGGATACAACCGCCGCTTCGATCAGTCGGTGCAGGCGGCCAAGGAGAAGCTGGAAGCGGGCTTCATAGGAACACCGATCCAGGTTAGGATGATAAATCGTGACCCCGCGGCCATGGCCGAGTTCATCATCAAGTTCAGTCCGACCAGCGGCGGCCTGGTCATGGACATGCTGACCCACGACTACGACTGCGCCCGCTGGTTTGTCGGCTCCGAGGCGAAAAGCGTGTACGGCCTGGGGGACGCCTTCGTCTACGACGGACTGCGTCAAGTCAATGACATCGACAACTGCAACATTCTGGTCGAGTTCGAAAGCGGTGTGATCGGTCAGTTCGAGACCAGTCGCAACTGTTCCTACGGCTATCATGTGGAAACCGAAATTTACGGCAGCGACGGCTGTATCCGCATCGGCACCGTACCGGTAAAGGACCGGGTCACCTATATGAACACCACCGGTGTTTATAGGGAATGCGTGGAGTGGTTCTTCGAGTACTGGGAGCCGACCTTCTGTGTAGAGATGCAGCACTTCGTGGACTGCGTCAGAGAGGAAAAGGAACCTCTGGTCGGTCTGGAAGACGGTTACCGGGCGGTGCAGTGGGCCTGCGCCGCCACCGAGGCTGTTCGGGACCGGAAAGTGGTCCATATAGGATAGATCGATCCTTGTATTATTCGGTGAGTATAAAGGAGAAGAACCATGGCGGAAAAATTATTAGAGGGAAGATACTTCATCGTAACCGGCGGGACTCAAGGTTTGGGAAGAGGAATCGCTCAGCATCTGGGTAAGGAAGGAGCCGCCGGTCTGACAATCTGCGGCCGCAACAAGGAAAACGGTCAGGCGGCGGCGGTCGAGATTTCACAGACCGGCTGTTCCTGTGAATACGTGCAGGCGGATCTTTCCGTCGAGAATGATTGCCGGAATGTTGCACGACAAGCGATCCAGCGGTTCGGACGTGTCGACGGGCTGGTGAACGCCGCGGGATTGACCAACCGCGGTACGATCGAGGACACGACGGTCCAACTGTGGGACCTGCTGCTGAACGTCAATGCAAGGGCTCCCTTTATTCTTATCCAGGAAGTGGTGCGGTTCATGAAGGCCAACAAAGTACACGGCAGCATCGTGAACATCGTCAGCGATAACTGTCACGGCGGGCAGCCGTATCTGACGGCCTACGCCGCTTCCAAGGGTGCGCTGGCTACCCTCACAAAAAACGTGGCCTACGCCCTGCGCTACGACCGGATCCGCGTCAATGGCGTCTGTATCGGCTGGATGTATACCCCCCACGAACATCAGGTCCAGGTTGAATCCGGTCAACCGGAGAACTGGCTGGAGCTCGTCGAAAAAGAGAAACCCTTCAAGCGCCTACTCCGTCCCCAGGACGTAGCTTATCTGACCGCATATTTGTTGAGCGATCGGTCGGAGATGATGACCGGCTCCTTGATCGATTTCGACCAAAAGGTCATCGGCGGATTGGATTGAATCGGGGTTGTTGCGAATTCCCCCGTTGCTTTTGTTGGGGAGATTGCTCTACTGTGTAACTGCATTGCGATGACAGCTTGCGGGATGAAGACGCCCCGGGAAGAAGAGGAGACACCCAAATGATCGACTTGTCGCGATTCGCCTTGAACCGGATACTCTGTCCCGGTTTAGAAC
>CAZSBH010000155.1:0-3722 GCA_964604845.1 uncultured Spirochaetaceae bacterium | reverse complement strand
AGAGCGCTGACCATCATCGGCATACCCAAAAACACCATGATGATGAGGATCAGTACACATAGTTGTTTTTTCATGTGTTCCTCCTAATTATGAGATATCTAACAGCTACTATATATGACGATGTACATAGTTTGTCAAGGTATTTCGAACGAATAGAGTTGGGAATCTGAAAAGGCGAATGGTTTGTATAGAATTAAGTGCCGCCCGGGTAGGGCGACACTCAAGTTCTGCACGTAGTTAGATCAGTTAGAATTTCATGTATGTCTTGATTTGGAATACGATCGTGTTCACGGCACCTTCGTTCTTACCTAAAAGTGGAAGTGTATAGCCGACTTTTAGCTCCATAGGAATGAAGAATTTCATCAGGAACAGCGATATATTCGGTCCCACAGATAACAGGTACGATTCGTCATCTTGTCCTGCTCCATCTACCTTCATTTCGGGAGACATTGAGAAAGTCGCTGGAACCCCAATGCCAAGGCGTAAGCCGTCAGCTATCATCAGCTCGAAGTGGGGTTCTGCCTCCAGGGTGAGATCGTAGCCATATTCAATTTCGGCATCTATCGCAAGCGGGGTAAGAGCCCAGAGATCCGTGTTATCGACGTCTTTTTTCAGGTAGTAAATAAATTCACCATAGAGATTCAGATAGATCATTTCGTTGAGGATATAGTCAAAATAAGCGCGGCTACCAAAGCCCCAGGCGTGTTTGTCTACACTCTGTGCAATCCATGGATCACCGGCTGCTCTATTGTCTGCCTGTTTTTTCCAGTCCGGATCGGGTAGGGCGATTTTAACACCTGGTGCAAAAGCCAAACGGATCGCTTCGTTTGCCACCAGGCCTTTTGAACCGATTACTTGAATTTTCGCCCCTGCAAATACGTCGAACGGTCCATTGATTCTGGTATTGTCATTGAATAACACAACAGGGTTATCAAACTCCGACCAAATATTCCATCCAGGAGCCCACTGCACCGCAGCGGAGATCGAGTCGGTGACACCGTATTCAATCGCTCCCCCTAAATTGATTATTTTGTACCCCTCGAAAAGCCCTGTGATATCCTGCTTTTCTCCATCTGCGTCAAATTCAGAGGTAACAAAACCATAGGCTCCGGTGATATAGGTGCGAAGGACTCCTTTCGGCAGCACAAGCGCATCGTCTGCAAACGTAAACGACACTACTGTCAATAGTAGTATTAAGACCAAGATTCTTTTCATCTCTTCCTCCTCGGTTTTGAGAAAATTTGATCCTACGGATCGTTGAAAACATTCTATGCTATCCGGGGACAAAATGCAAAAGAAAATTATACGTTTTCAAATTAAAGGATACTGCAATTCGTTTTAGAGGAATTTTTTGCGGGTCCATGCCGGTCTTTCGGATTCGGCGGCTATGGGATATGATGTACTGACCGGAGTTCAATCGACCGGCAGAAGCACAGGTTGACTCAACCGACCTTACAGGAGGTATCTATGAAACGAAGAACGTTGGTTGTTGTATTGACAATCATACTCGCTCTTTCTATCCCCATGGCATCCCACGCGGCCGGCGATTCCGTCGGACTGGGGATCTCCGTCGGTGCCGCCTTCCCCCAGGGAAACACGGATAGCATTTCCAGCACGGACTGGAAAACCAGCCTCAACTGGGGATTCTATGTGAATATCCCCCTGATCTATACCTTTCACCTGACCCCGTCAGCCGAGTTGTACAAATTCGACGATCAGAATGCCACGGACATGTCGATCGCCTTCAAGTTCATCGTGCCCCTGTCACGCTTCGACCTGTACGCGGGATTCGTGCCGGGCTTGACCGCGGTTACCGATGTGACCGCGCTTCACGTCGGAATACTTGTCGGGGGGAACTTCCCCCTGATCAGCAATCTCGATGTCTTCGTCCAGGGCAAGTACAAGTTTCTCTTCGAGGGAGGCGAGAACCTCAAGGTTCTTCATGTCAACGTGGGTATTCTGTTCAACTTCTGATCCCGTGCTTGATCTGTGGAATGGTTCTTCCATTGATCTGACCTGAGCGCTGCAGACACACGGCGGCAGCTGGCTGAAGTTCATCTCGAGGAGACATCCTATGCTCACCGGTATCCACTTTCTTTTGTCCTACATGTGCAACTTCGAATGCGATCACTGCTTTGTGTTCAGCGGGCCCTCGGCAGGGGGGACCTTCACGATCGGACAGATACAAACGGCTTTGGAGGAAGCGGGAAAGATCGGTACGGTGGAATGGATCTACTTCGAAGGGGGTGAACCCTGCCTGTTCTATCCGCTGATGCTCGAGGGAGTCCGACGAGCCCGTCAGATGGGGTTCCAGGTGGGAGTTGTGACAAATGCCTACTTTGCCACGTCCCCGGAGGACGCCCGGCTGTGGCTGCAGCCCCTGGCCGATCTGGGCATCGCCGACCTGAGCATCAGTGATGATGCATTTCACTACGGAGATGTCGAGGACAGCCCGCCGAAACGGGCAGTGGCCTGTGCCCGGGAAATGGGAATGCCCGTGGAGTCGATCTGCATTGAAAAGCCCGCCGCTCTCGAGGATCCGGATCAGGGGCGGGGTGCTCCGGTCGCCGGGGATAGCGTCATGTTCAGGGGACGGGCTGTTGAAAAGCTCATCGAGGGACTGCCCCGCAAGCCCTGGCGGGAGTTTACCGAGTGCCCCTACGAGGATTTGCGGGATCCCGGCCGGGTGCACCTGGACTGCTACGGAAATGTCCACCTCTGCCAGGGCATCAGCATGGGAAACATGTGGGAGGTTCCGCTGTCAGAGCTTGTCCTGAACTACGACGCTGAATCCCACCCGATCTGCGCTCCTCTGCTGGAAGGCGGTCCTGCCGCCCTGGCAGAGGCCTACCAGGTGGACCGGGAACAGGGCTACGTAGATGCCTGCCACCTCTGCTACGATGCACGCCTGTCCCTGCTGGACCGCTTTCCTCAATACCTGGCTCCGAGGCAGGTCTACGGGTTGGGGCAGGCCGAACCGGTGTGACGGAGCGGCCCCTGATCTACCGCAGCCCCAGTTCCTGCCGCACGAGATTCACCCAGGTGCGGAAGGCGATCCCGTGCTTCATCGGCCCGATGAAGGCCAGCTCTTTGGCCATGTAGGCGCTGGCGGCGTTCACCTGTCCCGAGAAGATCCCCGGAGCGATCCGCCGATCCATCCGGATGGTCACGTCAGCCGTGTTTGATGAGCCCTGCCCGGTAGAGAAAACCCCACGGTCGATGCGTATCCAAAAATCCGACCCTCCCTCGACCTCGAACTGGAAGACCAGCATGGCCTTCTTCGATTTCTTCCGGATCTTGGGATGAGCGTTGCAGGCCGCGACGAGTACCTCGAGGTACTCGGGGATGTCCTCCAGCCCGAATGCCCCTGTATTGATTTTCCGGGCCACCCGGGACTTCAGGTCGGGATCGTCTTCCCGGAATTCCGTGTTTTCGGCAGGTTTGACGGCAGGTTTGCCGGCCGTAGTGGTTACTCCGATCGACAGGGCGGCGGTGTAGGCCCCGTGAATGGCGTCGAAGATCAATCCGGGCTGCTTGCAGTCCCCGATTTTGATAATCTTGGCTACCTGGCTGCCGATTTCCCCGGAAAAATCCCTACGAGGAATCCGGCCTAGGGCGACGACAAGGTGATCGAAAGGAATTTCGACGGTCTCGCCCCTCTGATCGCAAATCAGGGTGTTCCCGTCGATTCGCTTCACCTCTGCTTCCAGGTAGGTGCGGAT
>CAZSBH010000154.1:0-3878 GCA_964604845.1 uncultured Spirochaetaceae bacterium | reverse complement strand
ACCTATTTAGGGCTGATACTGATCCACGGTGTCACCTCTGCCCCCTTCTGCACCTGGCTGATGTTCGGTTATTACGAATCGATCCCCTACGAGCTGGAAGAGGCGGCCCTCCTGGATGGTTGTTCCTTCTTCCGCTCTCTCTGGCATGTCGTGCTTCCTATAGCCGTCCCCGGGATGGCCGCCGTGGCGACCTTTGCCTACCTCCGGGCCTGGAACGACTTCACGAATGCCGTGGTCCTGACATCCTCGGAGTCCATCCGACCTTATACCGTCATCCTGTACAAAATGATCCAGGAGAGAGGTTTTGTCCAATGGGACCTGCTCTCGGCTGCGTCTTTTGTGGCGGTGGTCCCCATTCTGATCGCTTTCGCGGTTTTTCAGAAATACTTCATAACAGGCCTGACCCAAGGGGCGTTGAAAGGCTGAAGCAGTGCAGATACAGGGGATCGGGATCGACATCAATGACGAACGTGTTCACGGAGATCTGCACGTTTTACAAGACGAACTGGACTATTTCCGCCTCTGCGGGTTTGACACAGTCGAGCTTACTACCTCAGGGCTGTATTTTATCTTCAACGGCGGTCTGAACCGGGAAAGGACCCGAAAAATAGGCGAGGTCCTCATCCGGTATCCCTTCCACTATACCCTGCATCTTCCGGACGTGCTCAATCTCTGCAACAGTCCGGATCCGGAGTTGGACCTGGCCATTTTTTTTTCCTGCATCGATTTTGCCGCCACGGTCGGAGCCAAGGTGCTTGTCTACCATTCCGGCCAGAATTTCTATAATTTGGAATCTCCTGAGCGGAGGGCGGAAGCGGCAGAAAGGGAGAGCTCTGCTTTAGCCGACCTGGCGGCGAAAGCGCAGGAGTCGGGGATCCTGATCACCATTGAAAATACCAATCCCGAAACTGGAGAGCTGGAGCTGATTAAGAAAGAGGGTTTGAGCAAGGAGCAAATCCGGCTCCTTCATCCTGCTCTTTATCCTGACGCTATCGGGAAACAGGTGGAACGCATCGCCGCCCCGAATGTAGGGCTGGCCCTGGATCCTGGACATCTCAATCTGGCGGTTGAGATTACGGGAGATCCGTTTTTATCCTCGATCGAAGGTCAGGCTCACCTGGTAAAACACCTCCATCTAAACGACAACTTCGGCAGGAATCCCCATCCTCGCTATTCGCGCATGGAGCAGGCGCTGTACGGAAGGGCGGACTGCCATTTACCGTTGGGAATGGGCAGCATGCCTGTCAAAGAGATACTGAATCGGCTGGGCGATTTCAAAGGTTTCATTATCTTCGAGATGCGGCCGGAGTACCGGGAGTACCTTGCTGATTCAATCGAAAAATTACACGATTACCTCACCGCACTGTGCGGTTGAACGGACAGCGGTTGGTACGGGAGGGATGGGAGGCGCATCGATGAAGGATATTATAAATCGGGAAACAGTTATGATTTGTGCTCACCGTGGGTTCACCCGGAACGCTCCGGAGAACTCATTACAGGCTGTATTGGACGCAATCGAAGCCGGATTCGAAGCCGTGGAGATCGATGTTCGCCATACAAAAGACGGTGAGCTCGTTCTCATGCACGACGCCACGGTCGATCGCACCAGCAACGGTCGAGGGAAGGTTGAAGAGCTCAGCAGCGCCGAATTGAAAACCGTACGGCTGTTAAGGAGAGGAAAGCCCTTTGCTTCTATTCCTTTGTTTTCCACCGTGATGGAGGCTGCAGAGAGACGGATCATTGTCTACGTGGACATGAAGACACCACGGGTGGATCTGATTGCCGAAGCCATTAAAAAACACGATGCCTATGACTGGACCATACTGCTTGGCCGGGCGGAGGATATTATCGCGATCAACAAAATCGATCCCAGGCTGCGTCTTCACACGATTGTGAACTCAAAGCACGCACTTGATTCACTGCTGAAAGCGGTGACACCGGTCATGATCGAGGTGAGCGAAATTCCTGACCCCGATTTCATAACCTATGCGCATCAAAGAGGTCTACCCGTCGAATTGGATACCATGCTCAAACCTGACTTTCTGGCGGTGAAACTAAGACTTCCCTTTCTCTGGAAGAAGATCGTCAACTCCGGGGTTGACTTCATCATGTCCGATTATCCCGACCGTTTGCGAAAATTCATCAATTCGCAGAAGAAATAGCTGTACAAAACGTACTGTACGCATCGGGGTGAGGAAGTTTCCGGTTGATAACATCGGTGCAAGAAACAGGAACAACTGGTTCTATTCGATATAGGGCCCTGGCCGCTCCAGTTTTTTTGTCGTAATCCGGGCAGCGTACTCTAAAGATTCTGCCGGACTGTGCTGGATTCTCCAACTCAGATACGAGGCAAAGCAGGTGTCTCCCCTTCCCGATCGGGAATCTATATTGTAGCTGGGAAAAGGGGCAAACAGCCTTGCTGTACCATCTGAAACTGTTACTCCCGGGTTGTCGGTAATCATAGCCTCTTTGACCCCCCAGGCGTGTATCTTCTCCAGGATTGCCTCCAGAGATTCTTCACCGGTGAGGATCTTCGCTTCATCCAGATCAGCTTTGAAAAAATCAATCAGGGGGAGATACTTCTCTTTTTTCTCCCAATCCTCGTGAACGAGTTCAGAGCCGTCAAGCCGTCTCAAATATGTCTGAACGTCCAGGGCTACTTTTCCCCTGTCCGATAACTCTTCGATGAGCGGCTCGGGTACCTCTCCGTAAAGCAATCCGGCGATCAGGTAGATTTTCGCAGATTCGACAGGAATATCTTCGGCAGTGAAAGGGGAGGCCAAAGATAGGATCCTTGACCGTCGAGAGTAGTTGTTCTGTTTCTCGAAGATGTCTTCCATTACCGTTGTCTGTCTGCAGAACAGGGGCAGCACGGGCATGGCATTCTTCCAGAAATCGCCGAGCATTCCATAATCCTGAATTCCCAGCTTGGTTATGACCAGCAGTTGGATCCCGGCAGGTTTGGCTGCGAAGGCAGCGTAGTAGACGGATCCTCCAACAGCGCTGTGCTTGCGTTCGCCGTCGATGATGATGATATCTTTCGATACATGACCGATCAGGATGAGATCGTAGCTTTCTATCGGCATCAACTGCTTCCTAGCGGATGGCCTTTTTTACTGTGTTGATGAACAGCTCTGCTTTGCTTTCAATTTCCTCTTCAGTGGCCAGAATATTGATGCCGAACCCTGCCCCGAGTCCGGGATCAACTACTCCAATGCTCAAGTTGATCGCCCGCGCCAGGAGGTCATCCGTCCGGGGAAGCATGTGTTTCCGGTAGCGTTTCTTTCCCTGTTCATCACAGACGGCAAGGATCTGTTCCATATGGTTGTACACGTGCCAGCCGCTTTCCGATACCGTTTTTGTTCCAAGAGCTTTGGCAGCTCGAGCAGCCGCCCCTTTTTCCTCGAAGAGTACCGTAAACAGGGTGGCACACTCTTCGGGGTCATTGATCTTCCGAAAACCCAACCCGGGGATCCCCGCTCCTGCCACCTGTTCCTTGAAACGTTTCTTTTTTTCTTTGAGCAAACCCAAAATTCGATCAAGCTTCTTCAACTGCCCCAATGCGAATGCCGCGGTAAGCTCGTTCATCCTGAGGTTGATGCCTATCAGCGAACGTTTGCCGATCTCAACCCCCAACCGTAGGGGTTTGTGGCCCTGGTCATGGAAGGCGAAGGCTCGTTCGTAGAACTTCTTGTTGCTGCTAACCACTATCCCCCCGTCTCCGGAGGTAATAGTTTTGTTGATATTGAGGGAGAAGGCTCCGACCTGACCGATTGAACCAAGTGCCTGGCCTTTGTAACGGGCGCCAAGGCCCTGGCAGCAGTCCTCCAGTACCAGGAGCTTTCGTTTCTTGGCAATGGTCATGATCCGTTCCATAT
>CAZSBH010000153.1:0-4276 GCA_964604845.1 uncultured Spirochaetaceae bacterium | reverse complement strand
GCCTGCGGCCCCTGATCCTGATCTACACCACCACTGCGCTGATCATCGTCTTCCTCGGCATCCTCGATGCCGCCAGACTGGCCCGCAGCAGCTCGATCGGTCTTAAGGAATCCCACATTACCGGCTTCATGAAGATGCTCGTCGAGAACACCTTCGGCGTGACACTATGATGAGGACAGTGGAATCAATGATCAGACTTGCCAGGACCGTAATTGCCCTGCGAATCCCCATCATCATCGTAACCGTGGCGCTCACCGGAGTATTCGGCTTCTTCGCAAAAGACATTCGAATCAACCCCGACATCCTCGGTTATCTCCCACAAGACGATCCGGTCACCCGTTTGAACAATTATATCAGCGAAACCTACGGTGGCAGTCAGCTGGCCGTGGTAGCCCTGGAGAGCGAAAACGTGTTCAACCGCCGAACATTGGAGACGGTTGATCAGCTCACCGAACGGTTCCGCCTCATCGACGGGGTGCGCTACGTCAGCAGCCTGACCAACATCATAGACATCAGAAAGGTGGATGACTGGCTGGAGGTGGGTAAGCTCATCGATCCGGCCCGTTTTCCGCTGGGGGAACAGGAGCTGGAAGACTTGCGGGCCTACACACTTGGAAAGGATATGTACAAGGGACGTTTGGTCTCCGCCGACGGCCAGGCCACGGTGATCGTGTGTAAGCTCGAGGAGGGCGCCGATGAGTCCCTGGTGGCCGCCGAAATCCGCAGGGCGGTCTCCGTAAACCAGCCCGTGGACAAGGTGTACTTCGCCGGACTGCCTTTCCAGCTTGACGAGATCAGCAGGCTGGTGATACAGGACTTTCTCCGCCTGGTACCGTTGGCAGCAGTACTGATCATCGCCTCCCTGTACATCGGGCTCCGTTCCCTGCGGGGCGTGTTGCTGCCCCTGCTCTCGGCTCTGATCAGCAGCATCTGGGTGATCGGCATCATGAGCCTCTGCGGAGTCGCCTTCTCGGTGATCTCCAACATCATCCCCGTTGTGCTGATCGCCGTGGGCAGCGCCTACAGCATCCACGTGGTCAGCAGCTTCTCCGAGATACCCCCGATCTCTTCGAACCGGCGAAGGCAATCCCAGGAGGCCCTGAGCCGCGTAGCCCTGCCCGTTGTTCTGGCCGCGGTAACCACGATCGCCGGATTTACCGCCTTCGTGTTCGGCTCTTACCTGGGTATGATCAAGGAGTTCGGCATCTTCTCGGCTTTGGGGATCCTCTTCTCCCTGATCCTGGCCCTCACCTTCGTTCCTTCGGTCCTGAGCCTGCTGCCCCCGCTTCGCATCCCCGCCGGATCACGTCGCGGGGAAGCAAACCATACGGATGATTCGGAAAATCGCGGAACGTTCTTCCGCCTAGGCCAGTGGCTGGTGCGGCGGCACAGGGCCGTGTTCACCGTTACCGCCGCGTTGGTCGGGATCAGCGTGATCGGTATGCCCCTGATTCGCAGGGAAGTGGACATCCTGTCCTACTTCAAAAAGGACACACAGATCCACATCTCCGAACAGATGATGCAGCGGCGCTTCGGCGGTTCCACCACGCTCCAGATCCTGGTAAAGGGCAACATCCAGGAGCCGAAGGTTCTTCACAAAATGAAGGAGATGGAAAACCTGCTGCGTTCACGCCCGGAGCTGCATAACGTGTACTCGGTGGTCGAGCTGATCGAAGCCATGAACGATGCCATGGTGGACGAGCGAGCCATACCGGAAAGCGAAGCCCAGGTGACCAATCTCTGGTTCCTCCTGGAAGGCGAGGAGAGCCTGTACCAGCTGGTGAACGAAACCACCGACGAGGCGGTGATCCAGGCAACCATGGGATCGATGAACAGCCGCGTGATGTCCGAGCTCATTCAGGTCATTCGCTCCCGCGCCGAAGCCCTCGAAGGACCGGAGGTTTCCTTCCAGCTCGGCGGCTTTCTGTTGATGTACAACGCCCTAGACGAGGCCGTACGCAATTCTCAGATCCAGAGCCTCCTGGTGGCGATGGCGCTGATTTTTCTCTGCAACCTATTTCTGCTGCGCTCCGTCGCCGGAAGCCTGGTCGGGCTCATACCCATCGTGTTCACCCTGTTCATCCTGTTTGGCACCATGGGCTTCAGCGGAATTCCCCTAGACATTGTGACCGTGGTGCTGGGCAGCATCTCCATAGGGGTAGGCGTGGACTACTCGATACACTTCCTCAGCCGCCTGCGCGAGGAGTTCCAGCTGTGCGGGCAGCGCGAGGTTTCTCTGGTCAACACCCTCGGAACCGCGGGAAAGGCGATCGCCGTCAACATGAGCACCGTATCGCTGGGCTTCATTTCCCTGGTGTTCGGGACTCTTCTGCCTCTTCGCCGCTTCGCCCTGCTGATAATGGTGACCATGATCGGTTCCGGCGTCGGAGCGCTGCTGGTGCTGCCCTCCATTATGATGATTAGCTCTCCGGGAATATTCCGGGCTCTGGTGGAGCGGGCCCACCTGTTCGGCCGCAGCCTGAGAACTCCACGGCGGTTGAGCCCGGCTACCGTAGCCCCTGATTCCGATTATCAGGAAGACCAATCCAATAAGAGAGGTACCAATAAATGACAAAACGAGTCCTTTTAGCTGTATTGTTTGTAACAGCCCTGACGTGCCCGCTCCTGTGGAGCCAGGATCTGTCCGCTGCGGCGATCCTGGCGCGGGTCGATCAGAACTTGAGCGGGCCCGAGGACCAGGAGATGGAGGCCACCCTAATCCTGATCGATGAAAAGGGCAACGAAAGAACCCGGGTCATCCAGATGTATCAGAAGGGAGCGGACCGCAGGCTGGCCCGCTTCACCGAACCGGCGGATCAGCGGGGAATCGCCGTGCTCAGTCTGCCCGGAGGGATCATCTACGTGTACCTACCGGCCTACAAGAAGGTGAAGAGGATCGCTTCCCACGTCAAGAACAGCCGTTTTGCCGGAACGGATTTCACCTACGAGGACATGGAGGCCAAGAGCTACACCGACGCCTACGAGCCTTCGCTCCTGCGAACCGAGAGCGAGCATTACGTTCTGCAGCTCATCCCTGAGGATCGGTCAAGCGAATACTCGACGCAGATCATGTGGGTGCGCAGGGACAACTTCGTGGCGGACAAGATCGAGTTCTACGATCGGGCCGACAGACTCTGCAAGCGTCTGACCAGCAGCAACTTCGAGAAGATCGACGGGTACTGGGTGGCCCGGGAAGAGGATATGGTCGACATGATCCGCAATCATCGAACCAGGATGATCATGCGGGATATTCACTTCGATCAAGGTCTTTCGGACCAACTGTTCAGCGAACGGCACCTGCCCCGTTGAGCCCCGGGTCCAGGAAGGAGCTGCTCATGAGAAATCACTTGAATGCTGCGATCAGGACCGCTCTGTATTCGATTCCGATCGCAATCACCGTGGTCTTTGCGATCGCTGCCGGACAGCCCGTGAGTGCCCAGCAGCACATCCTCGGCGGCTCCCTGTCCGGCGATTTCCGCCTGGGCGTGGGGGAGAAGTTCGACATCGTAGACAGCGCCTTCAACCGGGCGCTTCTGAAGCTTGATCTGTATGCCGAGCTGAACCCCAATGAGAAGGTGCACATCTTCCTGGACGGCTGGCTCACCGCCGCCTGGAATTTTCCTGTCGGCTTCAGCAACGTGCACTTCGACGCGGACAACCCCTTCGACTATGAGGATCTGCTGCCTCTGGAGACCGTCCTGCGGGAGGCCTATGCGGATCTGTACGGATTCCCCCTCCGGAGCATGGACCTGCGGGCGGGCCGGCAGAGGGTCGTCTGGGGGACAGCCGAGCAGATCAGCGTCATCGACAATCTCAATCCCAGCGACCTGGAGGATTTCTGGGATTTCGGGCGCCGCCTGCCCTCCGAAGCACTGAAGATCTCCTGGTACACCCTGCTGTTCACCCTGGAGGGTGTCTATCTGCCCCTGTTCCGCCCCGCGGTGCTGCCCGAGCAGATGTCCCAGAGGATGCAGTCCACCGTCCCCGATCTGTACCCTCTGGTGCTATCCGACCTGGTGATGAACTACACCCTTCCCGGCTCCGACCCGTGGGACAATGCCTCCGTGGGGACACGGCTCTCCGTTTCCATGCTCGGCTGGGACCTGGCCCTGAGCTACATATTCGGCCGCCAGGATTTTCCCGCACTGACGAGTATCACAGCTACCTTTCCCGGTGCGCCGCCGGATGTAAGGGTAGAGATCGACAACCGCTATCCCCGCCGGCACATCGCTGGGCTGGATCTGGTGGGAGAGCTGTTCGGCCTGGGCCTCTGGGC
>CAZSBH010000152.1:0-4323 GCA_964604845.1 uncultured Spirochaetaceae bacterium | reverse complement strand
GTACGGATAGCTGGGCACCATCATCTGAAAGCGGTAGGCCAAGGCCTGAAGCTCGCAGTTCCCGCTCTTCTCGCAGGCCGGGCAGATATGGTTGCCCTCCACGAAAAGCATCTCGATGATGCTCTTCCGCATCTCATTTAGCTCTTCGGTATCGTTTTCGATCACCATGCCTTCGCCCACCACCATGGTGCAGGCGTTGATCGGCTTGCCGTTCACCTTCACCGTACACACCCGGCAGTGACCTCCCGGGGTCAGATCTTTGTGATAACAGAGGTGGGGTATGTAAATCCCGGTTTCACCGGCCGCCTCGAGAATCGTCTGTCCCGGCTTGGCTTGGACTGTTTCACCGTCTATGATGATTTTCACTTTATCGGCCATCGCTCATTTACTCCTCTACATCCTCAAACTTCCGGCCCGTTATTTCGCAGTAATCACTGAAAGCGCCCTCGATATCGAAGTAAGGAATAAAATCCTTCTCCGTGATGCGCTGCTTGTAAAGAGCGGGGAAGTTTTGCAGGGTTGTCAGAATCGGATTGGCCGCCGTCTGGCCCAGCCCGCAGCGGCTCATCGTCTTTACAGTGTTGCCGAGCTTGTTCAATTCCTCGAGATCACTCGCCGTACCCTTGCCGCCGAGGATCTTCTCGAGCTTCATCTTCAGCAGGGTGGTTCCCACCCGGCAGGGAACACACCAACCGCAGGACTCTTCGGCGAAGAACTCGGTGAAGTTCAGAACCTGCTCCAACAAGTCCCGCTTGGGTCCGAACACGATGATCGATCCTCCCGTCGGTATGTCTTCGAAGCTGATCTTACGACCGTAGTCCCTGGCGGCCAGGCACTGGCCCGAAGGTCCGCCCACCTGCACCGCCTGGGCGTCTTCACCGCCCACCAGGGCCAGCAGCTGGTCCACGGTGATGCCGTACTCCACCTCGTATATCCCTGGGTGTTTGCAGTCTCCCGATACGCTGAGCAGCTTGGTCCCCGTGGATTCCGGGGTGCCGAAGTGGGTGAACCACTCCCCGCCCTTTTCCAATACCCTGGCGGCACAGCAGAGGGTCTCGGCGTTGTTCACGGCGGTCGGCTGGTCCAGATATCCCTTCTGCACCGGATACGGCGGGCGATCCCGGGGAGCGCCCCGCTTGCCCTCCAGGCTCTCGATCAGGGAAGATTCCTCTCCGCAGATATAAGCCCCGGCACCCAGCTGGATGCGGATATCGAAGTTGAAATCCTCTCTGCCGCAGATCGATTCGCCCAGCAGCCCGTGCCGTCGCCTGCGGGCCAGAACCTGCTCCAGATGAGGCCAAAGGTAACTGTACTCCGCACGAAGATACAGCAGACCTTCCTTGGCGCTGAGAGCATACCCGGCGATCGTCATTCCTTCGAACAACAGATCCGCCTGCTCGGTGAGAATCAGCCGGTCTTTGAAGGTTCCCGGCTCGCCCTCATCGGCGTTGCAGATGATGTAATGGGTTCCCTTGGCCTTTCGACAGAAGCTCCATTTCATCCCGGTGGGAAAACCGGCACCGCCCCGGCCGCGGAGTTTGCTCTTGTTGATCTCTTCGATCACCTCTTCCGGGCTCATGTTCACGGCTTTGCGAACCGCGATCCCGTTTTCAAAGGGTGCCATCACCACCGAACCGGACTGGCGGAGGTTCAGCTGAACCTCCGCGTTGGGGAAGAGCTCGCTCTTGCTGACCCTTCCACCCTCTTTCTTTATCGCCGCCACGATGGCCGGGACATCCTTCGGTTTCAGTCCTGTCACCACCATACCGTTGATCAAAGCTCCGGGGGCCTGATCGCACATCCCGGTACAGGAGGTATACTTCAATGAGATCATCCCGTCCGGGGTGGTCTGTCCGAAGGAGATCCCCAGTTCTTTTTCGAAAGCTTTGGCTACCTCTTCCATACCGTGCATTCGATCCACCACACAGTTGCTCAGGCGGATCGTACACGTTCCCGCCGGTTCGCGGTCGAAAAATGTATAGAAACTGGCCATATCCGCTACCTGTACTCGATGTATGCCCAGAGCCTTGGCGATCCCGTCAACAGCGTCGTCCGACAGGTAGCCGGCCTGCTCATGGACGCCCCGGACGATATCCATCAAGCGATGGGGATCCTTAGCGTACTCCGCTACGACTTTTGTGATCAACGCAGTATCCTCTTTAGACATACCTGCTGCCTCCTTACCTATAAAATGCTGTATTGTTCACGTAATTATGGTTATTGCTGAAGCTATATCGTGAATTTCTTCACGCACCCCAGCATACGCCCTGTTGCGGTGTCTGTCAAGAATAATGTATCCGATTTCCCTGGTAATTTAGTCATATATTTAGGTAGCACCGTGTTGTCGGATGATCCGTCCCGCTGCCCGTCTAGTACACCAGAAACGAAGGGTTGACCAGCACTTCCTTGTTGTAGATCAGCTCGGTACCGCCGTCGTAGGCTGTCATTCGCTTGCCCACACCGCGTACTACGGCGTGGGCCGCCGCCGTGTCCCACTCCATCGTCGGTCCGAAGCGGGGATAGATATCCGCCTTTCCCTCGGCAACGTAGCAAGGTTTTAAAGCGCTGCCTATCGTGGTAATCTCGATCTGCTCGGCGTAGCGCTGCTCGAGCTCGTGTACATAATCGTCGAAATCCCGACAGCTGTGGGAGCGGCTGCCGATAACCGTGATTTTCTTGTGCTTATTCTCTTCGTCGAGAACGAGGGGGGCCTTGGGGGCGAGTTTTGTTGCCCGGCCCACCAGATCTGCAGGTATCTCTGCGGCGAGATCTGAAAACCCTTCGAGCTTGTAGGATCCGATTGTATCGCTGGCAAAATACAGCAGATCGAGCACCGGCGCATAGACCACACCCAGCACGGGGATCCTGCCCTCTACAAAGGCGATGTTGATAGTGAACTCCCCGTTTCTCTTCACGAACTCCTTGGTACCATCCAGGGGATCGACCAGCCAGAATCGTTCCCAGCTCCTGCGATCGGCAAAGGGAGTGTTTTCGCCCTCTTCGCTGATAATCCCGTAGGGACTGTGACGCGACAGCTCTTCGGCGATGATTTTGTTCGAGCGGCGGTCCGCTTCGGTGATGGGTGACCGATCGTCCTTGCTGTCTACGGAGAAGGGACCGTTGTACACGGAGAGAATCTCCGGAAAGGCCTTGGCCGCCGCCCGCAGGGCCGTGAACAGGAGGGAATCGAGGGAAAGACCTGAACCCATCTATCTCTTGACCGCTTCGAGGGTGATTTGGATTTTCTCATCCACCTCGACATGCTTCAAAGGCTTGAGCATGCCCACCAGGGTGCTTTTAATAATCTCCTTTGCAAACTGGTTCATGGCGATTCGCTTGTCTCCGACCCGTATCTCTATTTCCCGTTCCATTTGCCAACCTCCGAGTAAACTTTCGAGTATTATCAGCAGTGTAGCCAATTAGGCCGCAAACCTTCAAGCCGGGCAAGCGGCCAAAACCGAGGTATCGGCCTGCCCGGGCATTGTATATCCCGCACCGGAGGAGCTAAGATCAGAGCATCGTGAGACCAATCCCCTATCTCGTATGCGTGGCGGGTTTAAAGAACAGCGGCAAGACCACGGTGTGCACCGCGGTCATCGCCGACCTGACGGCCCGAGGCTACGGCGTGGCGGCCCTCAAATCCTCTCATGTGGCCAGGCTGACCCTGGATCACAGTGCCACCGATTCCTACGCCCTTGCCGAATCCGGAGCTTCTTTCGTCCTGGTCCAGAGCCGGGAGGAAAGCCTGATTCTGGAACGAAGTACACGAACCTTTGAGGAAATGATCCGTCGGGTCCCCGTAAAGGTTCAGTTCATCATCTGCGAAGGGGGCAAGGCGGAGGTCGCCGACGCCGCTGTGGTGTGCCTGACCGACACCTCGAAGTGGGAGGAGACTCTGCAGGTACGCCGCGTCCCCAAAAAGAAGATCCTCGGGCTGGCCGGACCTTTCGCCGGTCCCGGGTCCTCGTGCGGAGAAAGTTTCGACGGCTTTCCCGTTTTCGATGTCCGGGATGCCGGCTGCAGAAAATCCCTGGTAGAACTGATCCTGAAACGAGGGGAAACCCTTTAGCTACCTCTGCCCCCAGAAGGAGCTCAAGATGTGGCGCAGCTTGACCTCGAGGATCCGGTAGGAGTAGTGCTTCAGACAGAGAGCGTAGTTCTTTTCGGTCATCTCCTTGACCCGCTGCGGATTCTCCAGAATCTCCCGTGTCGTCCGTACGGTCTCCTCGGTAATGAAGTCATTCATTTCGATCACATCGAATCCCTTCGGCTTGATGTCGAAGAAGTAGATCGAGTAGTTGTTCACCAGGATCGGGCGCTTGA
>CAZSBH010000151.1:0-4507 GCA_964604845.1 uncultured Spirochaetaceae bacterium | reverse complement strand
TGCTGCACCTTGTGTGAGGAATGCGCCCGGCAGTGCCCGCCACGGGCCATCCAGTTCGGCCCCGCCACCAGCGACCCCATCAGCTTTCACAACAACCCAGGGTACTGCAAATGGCAGGTGGATGCCGAAGGGTACAAGACAGCCCTGCCCTGTGCTCTATCCGCCGTTATGCTGGCCAAGGGAGAGATAGCCTATAAAGGCGTGCTGCCACCCGAAGCCTGTCTGGATCCGGTTCTTTTCCTGGAAGAGTTAAAAAAATGGGGCTTAAAGGTTGGAGACAGCATCAAAAAGATCTGACTCCAACATGTCTCGAGTTTTCCGGCCGCATGAAAGTGCCCGGGCAGTATTATTTCTATTGCCGGGACATGTTATTCTTATAACATCAGTCTGTTAGCGACATGAATTTTAATTCGTTACAAATAAACGAGTAACCAAGAAGGAGTACAAAGATGGCCCCTAAACTAATCACCATGCTCACCTACAACGACGAGACCGTTAAAAACGCTTTGGAGGTCTTCAATCAGTGCGCCAGTCTACCCTGCGAATTCTGGGGATTCAAGGATATCGGGCTGCCGGTGGACCAGATGAAACAGCTCGTCAACCGGATGAAAGAGGCCGGCAAGACCACGTTTCTGGAGATCGTTTCATTGACGGAGCATGAATGCCTGGCCGGCGCAAAAGTGGCGGTTGACTGCAAATTCGACTACCTAATGGGGACCGTATTCTACAATTCCGTGTTCGAGTTCCTGAAGGACAAACCGATCAAATTCCTGCCCTTCTGCGGCAAGGTCAGCGGCCATCCCAGCATCGTGGAGGGGACTATAGAAGAGGCGATCGAAGACGGAAAGAAGATGGAGAAAATCGGTGTCGACGGCTTCGATCTGCTGGCCTATCGCTACGTGGGCGACCCCGAAGAGCTGGCCAAGGAGTTCATCGAGGCCATCAAGTTGCCCGTTGTCGTTGCCGGCAGCATAAACAGCTTTGCCCGGCTGGACAAAATCAAGGAACTAGACCCGTGGGCATTTACAATCGGTTCGGCCTTTTTTGAAAAGAAATTCGTCCCGGACGGCTCATTCAGAAAGCAAATCGAGACGGTCTTGGGCTATCTGGAGAAGTAGGGATTCGAAATAAAAACCAAGAACCACTGATAAAGGAGATATCATGTCAAAACCAAAAGTTGCTCTGGTGCCGGTAGCCAATCACTTCGAAAGCGGTGGGGAACGCTGGGAAGATCTTTTCAGCACAGCCCGGAAAGCCTTGGAGCAAAGCGGCCTGGAAGTGTTGGGAGCGAAGAAGATGGTCTGGGACGCCGCCGACGCCCTGGAGGTGGTGGATCAGCTTCAAGGCGCCGATCCCGACCTTCTGGTCATTATCCACGTGACCTGGGTCCAGGACACGATTCAGTACCTCTTTGTGAACAATCTCAAATGTCCCGTGGTCCTATGGGCTGTTCCCTTTATCGAGACCTTTTCTCTGGGCTGTGTTCAACACTTCGCCAGCATTTTGTGGGAGAACTGCATCCCCTTCAAGCATGTCTACGGGATACCACAGGATAAGGAAGTTGTGGCGGAAGTCGTCCGCTTCGCCGCCAGCGCAGGAATTGCCGGAAGTCTAAAAAAAGCCCGCATAGCCCTGATCGGACCGCGCCAAACCTGGAGGGTGGCCAACGCCCAGGACATGAGCCGGGAGGAGTGGGACTTCTCCAAAACCTGCGGAGTGACGATCGTTCACATCGAGATGAGCGAGCTGATCAGCGCCGCAGAAGCCAAGTCCGACGCGCAAGCCCGGGAGGTCCTGGGGGAGATGAAGCGAACCAAGAGGCTGGGTACGGTCAAGGTTGAACAGGGTCGTCTGGAATACGCGGCCAAGGTCTACCTGGGTGTGAAGGAGCTCTTCCAAAGGTACGGCCTCAGCGCCGCCGCGGCGGAGTGCTACCCCGAGTTCGGCGGCCTGGTGAACCTTCCCTCCTCCTGGCTGGCCGATGAAGGCCTCGTTCTGGATACCGAAGGGGATATCGGTCACACGGTTCTTCTCTACGCCCTTTATCAGATGGGCAAGGAGGGTCCGGCGGCTCTGAGCGAAATCGGCAGTTACGAAAAAAAGGAGAATTGCTTCTACCTCGATCACGAAGGCAGCTCTGCCCACTCCCTGGCTGAGGATCCTTCCCATGTGCACATTCAGGAGGGTGGCGACGGAACCATGCTCGGCTTTCCCTTCAAGCCGCTGCCCAGGGTCACCATCAGCGATATCTGCGGCAACAATGGACTGTACAAGGTGCTGATCCTGACCGGATCCACAGAGAAGATCGACAGCAAGGTGTGGGTCGAGGCGGGAAGCAAGCTGCTCATCAAGGTGAAGTTCGAGAAAAAAGTCGAAGAGATCTTCAACCGGATGCTGCAGGAAGGAGTGGACCATCACCTGCTGGTCAAAGAGGGAGACCTCTCCGCTCAGCTTGAGGATCTCTGTGACATTTTGGGGATGAAGAAGGTAATAATTTAAGAGGAGCTTTTTATGGATATCAAGGTAGTACGACAAAAGGAAGCCCGCAGTTTCATGGAAGGCCCGGAGCACTGCCGGGAGTATCTCAAAACCGACAAGATTACCTTCGGCTCTTCAACCCTGCTTCCCGGTCAGCGGGGAAACATCGACCGGGGACACCCGAACTCACATGAAGTGTTCTTTGTGTCCCGGGGCCGAGTGCTGATGTTCGTGGAGGAGAGGGATGAGTACTTCGAGCTCGAGGAGCAGGACATCATCCTCATGCCTGAAGGAGTCTCCCACACTTTAATCAACGTTGGGACCGAACCGGCGGTGATCACCTGGAGCCTGGCCCCCTCCGAGGGTTGACCGATACGTACGAACTGGAGCATGTGCATGGAATATATACTAAGTGTTGATCTGGGAACAACGGCAATCAAGGTAGCCGTGGTCGATTCGGATGGCAGGCTGTTGTCCACCTCGACCCAGGAGTACACCCTGCTGACCCCGACGACTCTGGCAGTTGAGCTTCCCGTGGAGACCTACTGGCAGGCTTTCAAAACCGGAGTGTCCGAGGTGCTGGAGACCAGCAAGGTAGACGCCTCCAAGATCAGGGCACTGGGGATTTCCGCACAGGGAGAGACTCTGCTCTTTCTGGACAAAGAGGGTAAACCCTTACGCAACGCCATCGTCTGGATGGACAACAGGGCTCAGGAAGAAGCGGAGATCCTGAGCAAAGAGTTCCCGCAGGAACAGAGCTACAAGATCACCGGCCAGGTGAGCATCGTGCCAACTTGGCCGGCCAGCAAAGTGCTGTGGATCCGAAGGCATGAGCCGGAGCTTTTCGCCAAGACCGCCAAGATCCTGCTGATCGAAGACTACTTCATCTACAGGATGACCGGAAAGTACGTTGCCGAGGGCTCTCTTCTCTGCTCCACCGTATACTGGGACATCATCAAGAAGGCCTGGTGGACGGATATGCTGCGCTACCTGAAGGTAGATGAAGGCCAGCTTCCGGATATCCGGGAGTCCGGGGAACCGGTGGGCAAAATATTCCCTGAAGTGGCCAAAGAGCTTGGGGTATCGGCGGATATGGTGGTATGTACCGGGGCTCTCGATCAGGCCGCCGGGACAATCGGCGTGGGCAATATCAAACCGGGCGTATTCTCCGAGAACACGGGAGCTGCTCTGGCCATCTGCGCCACCGTGGACCATCCTTTCGTGGATCCCACCGGGCGCATGCCCTGCCATTACCACGCAATGCCCGACACCTACATGGCCCATACCTTCACCACAGGTGGTATGGTGCTGAAGTGGTACCGGGATATGTTTTGCCAGCCGGAGATCCAGGTTGGGAAGCTGGCGGGTATGGACCCATATGAGGTGCTGAGCATCGAAGCGGGCAAGGTAGCCCCCGGAGCGGATGGCTTGGTGATGCTTCCCCACCTGCAGGGAGCCATGGCTCCGGAGGACAATCCCAAGGCGAAAGGCGTCTTTTACGGGATCACCCTTCGTCACACTAAGGCTCATTTTGCCCGCGCGATCATGGAGGCCATCGCCAGCATCGTGAAGAGGAATATCGAGGCCGTCGAAGATCTGAACATCCGGGTCAGCGAGATCCGCTGCCTGGGTGGTGGATCGAAGAGCCCTGTGTGGAACCAGATAAAAGCGGATCTGATCGGAAAGCCCTTGGTTACCATGGAGAGCGAGGAAGCGGCTTGTCTGGGCGCCGCCATTGTTGCAGGCGTCGGCATCGGGATGTTTAAAAGCCTTGAAGAAGCCACATCCAAAATGGTGAAGATCAAGGAACGCTTCCAGCCGAATCCGGAAAACGCCGACACCTACTCCCGATACTTCAAGAAGTACGTGGATCTCTACGATTCACTGGTTGGCATGTTCGCTAAGGAATGATTAGATCCTCAATCTGATTTGTATTCTTCGAAGGTATCTATATAATTAGACAGGGAAGCATAAGAAACCTTTCAAAGGACGTGAAATATGAAAGGAAAGGTCTTTCCCAAGGTTGTTG
>CAZSBH010000150.1:0-4668 GCA_964604845.1 uncultured Spirochaetaceae bacterium | reverse complement strand
GACGGTGCAAGAGCCCCGTATCCCGGATGTATAATTTGGGACTTTTTACCAATCGTTTCCGTATATTTGCATAGTACGGCTGCAAGCGGCGGATCAGTAGGGCCCCTTCGAAGATGTCCAGATAGTTGGAGATGGCGGATGGGGAGAGCTCCAACGATTTGGCCAGCATGGAAACGTTTAGAAGTTGTCCATGCACGGCGGACAGCATCGTCCAGAACCGGAACAATCTGCTTGCGGGAACACGAATACCCAGTAATGGTAGTTCCAGTGACGCAATATAGGAAAAAGCTCGGGATAGCGCTGGGCCTCATCTATACCATACCTTGTAAATTAAACGACAATCGTTGAATTTGCAAGGTATAAGCAAACGAGTGCTGCTGACGATTTCCGGAATCAAGATTGATGCAGCATCAGTGGATCGTCCTGAAAAGAGGAGACAAAAGGGAAAAAACTGCAGAAAAGTCTGTCAGGATCCTTGACAGATCCATGCTGTCACGATAGTGTGATCGTAGTGGCGAACCGTGTTCGGTAGCACGGACAGCGTTCGGCACCGTTCAAATTATTATGCCGTCAATCGTCAAGCCGGTCTATAACGCCATCCGCATCCTCGAGGTCCTCGGTAGGGAAGAGGGGCTGGGAGTGACCCGGATCAGTCAGCTCCTCGAACTACCCAAGAGCAGCGTCCACGATATCTTGTCCACCCTTCGCAATGAGGGTCTGGTGGAGAAGGATCGAGAACACAATCACTACAGCCTGGGACTCAGACTGTTCGAGCTGGGAAACTTGGCCAAAGCAAATCTGGAGCTTCGCCGTATCGCCACGCCCTTTCTGCGGACTCTCAACGAAGAGCTCGACGAAACAGTGTACTTGACGATCATAGACGGCTGGGAGGTGCTGTATATCGAGTGCTTAGAGTCTACGAAGCGGCTACGTACCTATTCTGTAATCGGGGTCCGGGCGCCGCTGCACTGCACCGCTGTCGGGAAAGCGATCCTGGCCTTTTTCACGGAAACGCAGCTCAACGCGATGGTCGACGCCATGGGTCTGCCTAGATTCACCGAAAATACCATCACGGATCGAGAAGGCCTCTTTCGAGAGCTGGCTGAAACACGCCGGCGCGGATACGCGGTGGACAACGCCGAGCATGAGGAAGGGGTACGTTGTATCGGTGCGCCGATTCGCAATGACGAAGCCCGGGTCGTGGCCTCGATCAGCGTCTCGGGTCCCTCCCAGCGCATGAGACTCGAGCGGGATGAAGCCACGGGGAGACTTCTGATCGGCCAGACCGATGAGATCTCCCGGAGGCTCGGGTATAAAAAGAGCTCGGCTATTTGAACGAGGCTATTTTGCCGTTCCATCGTCGGTGGACGGTAGAATATAGAAAAAATCTACAAGGAGGTGCTTTATGAAAAGCAAAATCCTCATCCTGCTGCTGGCATTCGCGCTGGTAGCCACCTTTGCCTTTGCCGGTGGGCAGAAGGAACCGGCAAAGGAAGCCCCGGTTGAAGAACCAAAACCGGAGGTCAAGGAAGCGCCCAAGCCGCCGGAACCAAAATTTATTCTTACCTTCGCCTCCACCAGTGTGCCCGAAGACGCCCACACCAAATCCATGTACGTATTCAAGGAAGAGCTGGAGAGGCTGACCAATGGAGAAATCCAGGTGGATGTCTACCCGGGCGGACAGCTGTTTACCCAGGAGCAGGAGCCCATGGCCCTGCGACGGGGAACCCTGGACATGGCGTTGATAGGTCCAAACTGGTTCGCCGAGTACGTTCCCTACACCTCGATGTTCGCCGCGGCTTACATGTTCCGGGACTACGAGCACATGACCACCTTCTTCAATGGACCCCTTGGCCAGCAGCTCTACGATGATGTGGCCAAGAGGACCGGCTTCCGGCCATTGGCCACTTTCTACCTGGGCACTCGCGAGCTCAACCTGCGGGACATCGGCCGCGAAGTGCGCACGCCGCAGGACATGAAGGGTGTGAAGCTGCGGATGCCCAATTCCCCCACCTGGTTGTTCATGGGCAGGGCGCTGGGCGCCAATCCCACTCCGATCAGCTTCACGGAGGTCTACCTGGCCCTTAAAACCGGTACAGTGGACGGACAGGACAACCCCCTGCCCACGGACAAGAACGCCAAGTTCTACGAGGTCACCAAGTACATCGTCCTAACCGACCACTATATCAACCCGATCATGCCCACGATCAACGAGGTCAAGTGGCATGCCCTTGGTCCGGACTACCAGGCTAGAGTGATGCAGGCCGTGGAGAAGGCACGGCAGTTCTGTGACAAAACCAACCTGAACGCCGAGGCTGAGCTCATAGAGTTCTTCAAGCAGGAGGGAATGACCATCATCACCCCGGATAAACAGGCCTTCATGGAATACGCCCAGAAGATGTATTTGGACAACAAGGAGATCAGCGGCACCTGGAAGATGGAGCTCTTCGACCAGATCCAGGCCATGATCAAGTAACACGGTTCCCGCAACAGCCGGCCCCAGTGCGTCCAATGGGGCCGGACTCTATTTCTACGAGTACAGTTAATGAATGAGAAAAAACACCACAGTATATGGAGACGGGTGGGAGGCTTCCTTCTGGACGTTGTAGAGCTGTATGCACCGGCGATTTCCTTCGGCGTGATGTTCCTCTCCTTTGTCGTCGGCATTTTCTTTCGCTACGCCCTTAACCATCCGCTTACCTGGCCGCACGAGCTCAGCATCCTGGGATTCATCTGGACAACCATGCTGGGCGCCTGTCTTGCCAGGAGAATGGGCAGCCATGTGGCCTTTACCTTGATCTACGATCGGGTAAGCCCGCGCAGCCGGCTTTGGATCCGCCTGTTGGGCAACAGCTTGGTCGCCGCAGCTTTCGCCATCGCCTTCTACAAGACTGCTGATTTTGTGCAGTTCATGAGCTTTCAGAAAACTCCGGTCCTGCGCATTCCCTTCAACATCGGCTATTCCCCCTACCTGCTGTTCATGGTCTTCATCTTTGCGCGCATTTCAGTGGATCTGGTGCGGGATTTCAGAAAGCTGCTGCGAGGGGGGGTGTAGGATGAACTGGCCTCTGCTCACCTTCGGTATTGGGTTTGTTCTCATCTTTGCCCTGCGGCTGCCCATCGCTATAGGCATGATTACCGTGTCGACTTTCTACATGCTGGTCGCCGGCCTGGACGTCAGCATGGTGGCGGAGAAGGTGCTCTCCAACCTGTTCGCCAAGTACATAATCATGGCTGTGCCCCTGTTTGTTTTCACGGCCAACGTGATGAACACCGGGAAAGTCACCGAGATGGTCTTCCGATTTGCCAACTCCTTGGTCGGCCGGCGGCGCGGCGCCATGGGTCATGTGAACGTAGTGGCTTCGATCATTTTTTCCGGTATGACAGGTTCCGCCGTGGCCGATGCCTCGGGGCTGGGAATCATGGAGATAGACACCATGCGCAAGCACGGCTACGAAGACGGCTTCTCCTGCGCCATCACCGCCGCCTCAGCCACCATCGGTCCGATCTTTCCACCCAGCATCCCCATGGTGTTCTACGCCATGCTCTCCGGGGCATCCATCGGCAACCTGTTTTTAGGCGGTATGGCCCCAGGTATTCTGATTGGATTGGCTTTGATGGCCTACATCGCCTACATCGCCCGCAAACGGAACTACCCGAGGGGCGAGCATTACTCCTTCAAGGAGTTCATGACCTACACTCTGAGAGCGGTGCCGGCGCTGCTGACTCCGGTGATCTTGCTCGGAGGTATCTACACGGGTGTCGTTACACCAACCGAAGCTGGTGCACTGGCGGGCTTCTACGCCATCATCATCTCCATGTTTGTGTACCGTGCCCTGGGACCCAAGGCGCTGTGGAAAGTGATCTTGGACACGGTGAGGACAACGGGAACGCTGTCTCTCATCGTCGGATCTGCCTTCACCTTCAGCTACATAGTAGCCATCGAGCATATACCTAATACGGTGGCCAACATGTTCCTGGGGCTGACTACCAACAAGTACGTGTTCCTGCTCATCGTCAACGCCATCTTTCTCGTTCTGGGCATGTTCATAGATACCTCCACTATTATGGTGGTCTTTGTGCCCATCGTGCTGCCCACGGTCCAGGCTCTGGGGATCGATCTGATTCACTTCGGCGTGGTGATCGTGCTCAACATGATGATCGGTCTTTCCACCCCGCCGTTCGGTGTGCTGCTGTTCATTGTGTCGGGGATTTCAGACACCAAGCTCGACATCGTCATAAGAGAGGTTTTGCCTATGCTGGCGGTGCTGATCACCGTTCTGTTCCTGATCACCTATGTACCTGATATCGTGATGTTCATCCCCAATATGTTCGGGCGCTAACCTTGACCGCGCTTCGGGTCATTGCCAAGGCCGGTAGAGATTGCGGGGTGGATGCGGTGCGGCAGTTTCACTTCCCCCGCCGCCGCATCAAGGAGGAGGCAGACCGGGTGTTCGAGGTCGATGAAAAGGGAGAGCTGCTCGGGGAGATCGACATGGCCGGCGGCCTGGGAACCCGTCTGCTGGATCCGAAGCACTTCGACATCAGAGATCCCCGCTTCATGGGCTACCACCACTACTGGGCGGCGGAAGCACCGTTTGTCCGGGATCTGGACGACGCCAAACGGATCACCGTGCCCCCCAAGGAGTTTTACCTGGAGCAGGGTTG
>CAZSBH010000149.1:0-4835 GCA_964604845.1 uncultured Spirochaetaceae bacterium | reverse complement strand
ATCATGTTTCTCTTCCTCATGCCCAACGCCTTTCCCCAGCAGCCGATCTTCGTGAATCTGCTTCGCATCTTTACCAGGGTTGGATTGGCGGGAACCCTACCCGGCGTCATTTTGGTACACATCCTCGTGGGGATGGTATTCGGCGTCTGGATCACCAGCGCGACTTTCAGGGCCATCCCGCCCCATCTCGAAGAGGCAGCGCGAAGCGTGGGGGCCGGGAAGACCAGGGCTTTTTTCCGGATCACCATGCCTCTGGCCGCACCGGGACTTCTGGCCAGCGCCGTCTTCGTGTTCATCACCTCACTGGATGAGTTCACCGGTACGTTCTTCATCGGGCTGCCCTGGATCAATACCCTGCCTATGACCCTTTATTCATCCAGCGGGTACAATATGCAGTTCGCATCGGTGATTGCGATTATTCTGCTCATCCCGAGCATTCTCTTTATGGCTTTGATCCAGAGAGTTCTGAGGGCGGAGTACGTGGGGGGAATGGGATAATGAGGCGGCCGTTGATCAATTCCTGGAGGTGTATTGCCGATGCCTAACTTGACACTGGATCATGTTGTTAAATCTTACGGCAAGCTTCGAGCGGTGGATGACCTGAGCCTGGAGGTTCGGGACGGAGAACTGCTGACGCTGCTCGGTCCCTCCGGATGCGGGAAAACAACGACCCTGCGAGCCGTATCCGGCTTTGTTGCTCTAAACAGCGGCCGCATCTTTATCGGTCAACGCAACATCACCGACATCCCTCCCGAACGGAGAGGGATCGGATTGGTGTTTCAAAACTACGCGCTCTGGCCTCACATGACGGTCTTTCAGAACCTGGCCTTCGGCCTGCAGCTGAAAAAGCTGCCCAAACAGACGATCAAGAAGAAAATTGAGAAGAGCCTGGCCATGGTCAAGCTGGCGGGTTATGAAGACCGATATCCCAGGCAGCTTTCCGGGGGGCAGCAGCAGCGGGTCGCTTTGGCTCGAGCCCTGGTACTGGAACCGGATATCCTCCTGCTGGATGAGCCCCTGAGCAATCTGGATGCCCTGCTGCGGGAGCAGATGCGCTTCGAGATCGCTCAAATCCACAAGCAGGCCGGCATCACCAGCATCTATGTGACCCATGATCAGACCGAGGCAATGGTCATTTCGGATCGTATTGCGGTTATGAACCAAGGCAAGATCGTTCAGATCGGAAGACCCGAGGGAATTTATTCAGCCCCGGCCAGTAAGTTTGTTGCCGGGTTTATGGGCACCACAACCTTCATTCATGGAAAAGTCAGCGGAACAGCCCGGGAACGCATAGTTGTGCAAACCGACTCCGGACTTTCTATTCAGGGAAAGGGAGAGCAGCTTGCTGCGGGAAACGAGGTTGATGTCGCAATCAGGCCGGAGAATATAAGATTTTTGACTACCCCGGCAGATATCAGAAAGCAGGGGAAGGAAAACACCTTCGAAGCCCGGGTCACCAGGGCTTCCTATGTCGGCGAGTTGGTCGATTATCAGCTCGATTTAAAGGGGTCCCTGCTCCGGGCCAAGGGAGAGACGGCGAATCCACTTTCCGAGGGTACGACGATTCATATCTATATAGAACCTGAGCAGTTATCGATACTGAAAGCTTGAGGATAATTAATAACATTCATGGAAATCGTCTTCCTCGGTACATCATGCGCAGAACCCACCGCAAAGAATGGCTTCACATCGTTTCTCGTTGACACGGGGAGGCGCCTGATTCTGGTGGATGCTTCCGGAAATCCGGTTCAGTCTATCCTCAAAGCGAAGCGGGATCCGCTTGCCCTGGATCTGGTCGTTCTCACCCACTATCACGCCGATCATATCGCCGGATATCCCGCCTTGATTCAGACACTCAGCTGCATGGGAAGGCGGCAAGGCTTGAGTGTTGTCTGCAGTCAATCAACCGGGAGCAAGGCAGAGGAGCTTCTCAACATACTGGAAATGGATGCGTCGAACACCTCTTATCCGGTGCGCACTTGTGATGGTTACAAGGATTCGAACCTTGAAATTCATCTTCTCGACGGCAACCACTCCGTTCCGACCAGCATGGTCGCGATCCACTCCGAGCACAAACATCTTCTCTACACCTCCGATACCGCTTTCAGTGAACGAACCGCAGGGCTAGCGCGGGGATGTGAGACTCTGATCCATGAAGCTACCTTTTCTCACTCGAGAATCGGGGACCCCGAACATGAAGGCCATAGTTCTGCCTATCAGGCCGGTGTCTGCGCCGCTGAGGCAGAGGTGGACAGGTTATTTCTTTGCCACATATGCTGGTACAAGTATTCCCGCAAAAGCGCGATCGCGGAGGAAGCCCGATCGGCTTTTCAGGGAGAAATCATCGTACCCGAGCCGTTTGTCTGGTACTCTCTCTAAGCACCCTCCAAAACCAAAATCGCACAGCTTCCATTGATTTTCCACGGATAGTTTCGGCGGTGGTGCCGGCCATTTTTGCTCTTATTTCCGCGAGACGTAACTCCGACGGATTAGACCCTCGACATCCCGAGGTGACGAGCTGAAGGGACCGTTCGATTCCATCTTCAGGCTGGTCACCGCGGCGGCCCAGATCGCGGCCTCCGCCGGCTCCGAATCGAGCCGACGGCAGGAGTAGGCGGCGATACAGGTGTCCCCGCGGCCGCTGCGCCCGACCAGCCGGTTTGGGTAGAATCCTGCCTCAAAGAAGCGTCGGCCGTCGTAGACCAGAACGCCGTCCCTGTGGGTCAGGACGATCTCTTTGGCGCCCATCCCGAAGATCATCTTCGCGGCCCTCCGCAGTTCCCTGCAACCGGTGAGGATCTCCGCTTCCGCGATGTCGGCCTTCAGATACCGCACCAGAGACAGGGTTTCCTCTTTCTCCGGCCATGGTTCCCCGACAAGCAGACCATCCCGGATCGTTCTGAGAAATCCCTGAACATCCAGTGCAATATCTGTTTCCTGATGCTTCAGGATCTGCAGAATATCGGAACCGACCTCACCGCGGAAGGAAGCGCCGATCACTGCTATCCTCGTGTCGAGATTGACCACCTGTTCCGGGCGGAAGGAGCCTGCGGAAGAATCCACGAATATCCGGCGCTCGTCGGGATTCTCGCTGGGATACACCAGACGCAGTTGAGTCGATTCGGAGGTATACTCGGGAAATACATCGACCCCGAGTGCTTCCAGGTGCTTTACCACGTGGATGTCCGCTCTGGAAAGGCGGGTAACAGCGCAGGTTCTCAAGCCGAGACGAGCGGCAACATTCGCTCCGTAGTTGAACGCGCCGCCGTCCACGACGCGTTCCCCGTGGGAATCGGAGATCCTGTCCTTCGTGTAGTTGCCGATAAAGGCGATGTCGTAGCTCTTCATCGATTATCCGGTCATAGATCACTGAAACGCTTCGTCCCAGAGATCTCGGATGCGCCCGAGCGATTCCACGGAATCACGGAGTGGGCTGTACTCGAAACCAACAAAACCGTCGTACCCCCTGGCGTCGAGCAGGCGGAGGATTTCCTTCCAGTCCACCCTGCCGGTCCCGGGTTCGTGGCGGCCGGGAATATCGGCGATGTGGATGTAGCCGATCTCCCCCGAGTACCGTTCGACGATTTCGCCTAGGTCGGACTCCATCACCCCCAGGTGATAGAGATCGCAGAGTACCTTCAGGCGGTCATCCCCGATGTCGTGGACAAGCTGTACAGCTGTGGTGATATCAGCGAGCCAATAGCCGGGATGATCGATCTTGGTATTGAGAGGCTCGAGTACCAGGCACAGGTCTTCCGGCAGCAATCCGAGAGCTTTCTCAAGGCCCGTCCGGACGTTTCTATATTTCTGGTCGGGGGGGATTTCGGGAAACGTATCGTCGACTGCCCCACCTTCAGCCAGCTCGTTGCTCAGCAGCATCAGGGTGCCGCATTTCAGAATCCGGGCGGCAGTAACAGCCTCTTGCAGCTGCTCGAGAAAAAGGTCGTGGGTCTGCTCCGCCACCAGGCTCCCTCGACGATGGCCGCTGAAATTCGCTATCTCCACCCCCTGTCGCCTACAGGCTGCGGCAAGGACGGGGATGTCCTTGTCCCGCCAGCCCCAGAACTCCACGTAGTGAAATCCCTGCCCGGCGATCCTGTCGATCTTTTCCACTGGATCCAGGTCCGGGAACAACATCTCGAAGCAGATGACCGGTTTCAACCCACCGGCTCCTCCGCCGGCAGGATATGCAGGCTCTTTTCCTTCAAACGAATACTCACCTCCTGGTCATTCGTAAACAGTGTGTGCTCCCGGGGGTTGGGGACCTCCACTGTAAGGATGCTGTCTTTCAGCTGGACTTCATACACGATCTCGGAGCCCAGATATACCGATTCCCGGATCACTCCTGTCAATGTTCCCGGTTTTTTGGTGTCCAGGGCCACCGATTCAGGTCGGACCACGACTACAACCTTGGCTCCCTCGGCAAGCTCCTGGTAATCCGTGGATACCCGCAGTTTGGTCCCGTGGATATCCAGTTCGGCGGTATTCGGAGAGCTGATCGCGGCGACTCGAGCTTCAAGAAAGTTGGCTTTGCCGATGAAATCGGCGACAAAACGGTTGGCCGGATGGGAATAAATTTCCGGCGGTGTGCCGATCTGCTGAATGCGCCCTTCGTGCATGATCACAACCCGGTCGGAGAGGGCCATGGCCTCTTCCTGATCGTGGGTGACATATACCGAGGTGATCCCAACCCGCCGTTGGAGCTTGCGGATTTCGATGCGGGTGGATTCCCTAAGTTTGGCGTCCAGGTTGGACAACGGCTCATCGAGCAGCAGGACCTTTGGCTCCATGATGAGCGAGCGGGCCAGGCTGACCCGCTGCTGCTGCCCTCCGGA
>CAZSBH010000148.1:0-4926 GCA_964604845.1 uncultured Spirochaetaceae bacterium | reverse complement strand
GCGGCAGAGTTCAGGGAACGAACCTGAGGGTGGCTGACTGTCAATACTCGATGCTGACCAGATTCAAACCAAACCGCCAGTCCACTCCCCTGTCTGTAGGCACGATGCTGAAGGTGCTCTTATCCGGGTCCATCAGGGCGACGTACGGAACTTGCAGGACCGCGGCGAGTTTCTGGTTCCACTGCTTCACAAACTGGAAAGGCCGGACGATATAGTAAATCACGTAGACGCCCAACACAGTGGCACCGATGTAGAAGAAGGAGTTGTACTCCCAGTACCAGTAACCGTAGTAGTAGTCGTAGTACTCGGTTTCTCCGTTCAGCATCATAACAGCCCCGGTAGTAACCAGAGACAACTCGACAATGCCGCCCGTCACATCCCCCTGCAGGAAGCTTCCCAAACTGGGAACCAGCCAGTTGAGCAGCATTGCGGTTACTGCGCCGTCCTTGCGGTTGGACATAAACAGCATCATTCTCTCCTGCCCGCTCAGTTCGGACACCAGAGGAAACATAAGCATGTCGCCGCCACGCTTCATATGGGTCCGGGTACGGATCAGCTCCTGCAGCTGGGCGATCGCCTGGGCACTACCGGTTGAGGCCGTCTCCACCACAACTTCGACCTTCTTCTCCTCGACCTTTTTCGTGGCTTCGGCTGCAACGATCTCCTGGCCGCAGATCTGCTTTCCCACAATTCGGGCGATCTCCAGGAGCACGTCGATCTTCCCCTGCTTTTCCGTAGAAGCCTGAACGGCGATCTCCCCGGTGACCACATCGATCATCTTGGCGGAGATGACGTAGGTGCTGCCCACCCGCGAGGCATTCGCCACGACTACGAAATCCGCTCCGAGGTATTCCCCGGCCTGGCGCACCTCTTCATTGCGCACGATACCGGAGGAGAGCTGAAACTCCTTCTCCCTGAGGATCTGGTCGACATTCGCCCTGTCAATCACGGTGAATTTTCCCGAGTTCACCAGCTCTTCGATGATCTTGTCGGTGACCGGAAGGGCTGCCGCCGGATCGATCCCGGGGGCCAAAACGGCATCGAGAACGGCGATCTGGGGTACAGAGAATACGGCGGCTGCACCGATAAAGAGGAAAAGTACAATTGCAATGGATTTGCGATTGGTTGTCATGGTCACCTTGGCTCCTTGCTTGTTCCAAATATGTCGGAAATTATAGTATACCCCGATCGGCGAGGTCAACTAAAAAACGCCGGTACCGAGACTTACAGGCAAGACTGTATATCCCTGCCTCGACTGCTACTGCATGTGAGCGCCGAGAAGCCGGACCACCCGATCATGCCCCTTGTTCTGAGCTAAATCGAGGGGGGTCTGTCCGTCATGGTTCTTTAGAGCAGCCCCCGCACCGAGGAAGAGAAAATATTCACAGAGCTCGAAGTCCCCCTGTTCGGCGGCTATGTGCAGGGCTGTGTTTCCCCGGCTGTCGGGATGATCGAGGGAGACCCCCTGGTCGAGAAGCAGCCGGCAGACCTCGAAATTTCCGGTGGATGTGGCCAGATGCAGAGCCGTCTGCCCCCGATTGTCTGCTGCTTCGGGATCAGCCCCGGCGAAGAGAAGAAAACCGAGCAGGTCCATCCGATCCATCATCGCGGCGTGGTGGAGGGCCGTGTTGCCATCGCGATCCTGCGCCTGCACATCCGCTCCCCGGGAGATAAGCACTTCGCAGCCCACCTGATTTCCCGTTCGAACCGCCCAAATCAGCGGGCTGGCCTTCTTTTTGGGATCCCGGGAATCGACGCCGATCGGATTCGTTTCAAGCCGCTCAAGGAAGCTCTCCAATGGACCGAGAGCCGCTTCGGTGAACAGATTCCCTTTGGCCCCCTGCCGGAGAAGATATTCATGGACCTGCTGGTGGGCGCCCCAAGCAGCGTAGCTTAGAGCGCCCCAGCCGGAAGAGTCCCGGACTTCGAGCAAGCTTGGATCCCGGGCAATCAGTTCGCGTACCTGTTCGAGATCCCCCTGCTCCGCCGCCTGGAGGAACTGCTCGGGAATGGCTTTTTCCGGAAACAGAGCCCGTCCCCCGGCTGTCTGCCGCGGCAGGAGGTTCCGGCAAGAAGCCAGGAAAAGGAGGAGCAGAAACGATACCAGGATCGAAACGGAAGCAAGAATCCATCGAGCCTTCATGCTATTGCTTCCGATAGGGACGAAGCGCTTCATCCGGGAATTATCAACCCCTATGCCGGGTCCGTCAATACTCCTGTCGGTACTGGAATGGGGGGTCACCCGCACAGGGAAACCGTGAATCCTGTCAGGGCTTCGATCTTTCGATCGATCTCCTCTTCCCGGGATGATTGGCGTTTCCGCTGTTCCTTCACGATCCCTCGGGCCAGCTCCAGGCCCAGGTTTCCCGTTGTTCCCGTGTAGGTCCGCTCGAGGATCGCTTGATCAGGATCCCGTCTCTCGAGCGCCTCGAGATCGTCTCCTACCTTGCGGTAGGCATCTCGAAACGAGGCGCCCCGCCCAACCATGTCGAGGGCCTGATCGGTGGCATAGATCTCCGCCGTGAATCCCTCCCGCAATCTCTTTGGATCGATCTCGAGCTTTACAATAATCAGGCTCATCACCCGTACACTGATCAGGCCCAAGTCCAAACCGCGGAGAAAAGGCTCCTTGGTTTCCTGGAAATCTCGATTGTACCCCGAGGGCAGGGCC
The DNA here is from genome assembly GCA_964604845.1 of uncultured Spirochaetaceae bacterium. GTDB lineage: Bacteria > Spirochaetota > Spirochaetia > SZUA-6 > DRHE01 > JAFGQJ01. Next base: position 2,255 of record CAZSBH010000148.1, on the reverse strand, counting down.
CGGATAATACTCTTGATACGGGCGCTGTAGCTGCTGACCGTGGCTGCTTTGGCCCGAAGGAGTTCGAGCATGCAGGGGTTTTTCTTCTGAGGCATGATGCTGCTGCCGGCGAACAGCTCGGCGGGCAGGTGGAAGTAGCCGAATTCGGGCAGGGAGAAGAGAATCAAGTCTTGGGCCAGCTTGCTCAAGGTCAGCACGACCTGTTCGACGGCATCGAGAACGATCGCTTCGAACTTACCGCGGCTGTTGTTTACGTACAGAACGTTGTTCTGGACACGATCGAAGCCCAGAGACTCGGCGACCATCTCTCTGTCCAAGGGCAGGGGTACCCCATAGCTGGCCGCCGAACCCAGCGGGCAGGAATTGTTCAAGCGGTAAGCGGTCTCGATCAGGGTCAGATCGTCCAACAGCTCCTCGGCAAAGGCCCCGGCCCACAGTCCGACCGAAGAGGGCATGGCGATCTGGAGGTGGGTGCGCCCGGGCATCGGCACATCCTTATGCTGGTCCGCAAAGGCCACCAGGATCTGTACCAAATCCAGACAGGCACTTTGGAACCGAAGGAGGAAAGAACGGGTGTAGAGCCTGAGGGCAGCGATTATCTGGTCGTTTCTTGACCGTCCCGTGTGGATCTTCTTTCCCGCTTCCCCGACGTTTTGAACCAGGTGGTTCTCGATGGCGGTGTGACAATCCTCATCTTCCCTGCGGATGGGGAAATTCCCCTCCCGATTCAGCTGAATGATCCTGGCCAATTCCTTTCTCAAGCCTTCGTATTCATCCGCGTTGAGGATGTCGATCTGCTTCAACATTCGGGCATGGGCCAGGCTGGCCACGCAGTCCGCCGCCACCAAGCTCTGATCCAGAATCGGGTCTTCCCCGACCGTGAACTCCTCTATCAGTTTGTCCAGGGCATAGCCCTTGTCCCAAAGTTTGCTCAAGCGCTCTCCTTTCGCCGTTTGTCCCTACGTGCCAGGATCTCGAAGGGCAGCCCCCGGACCTTGGCTGCATCGGCGCACCACTTCTGGTCGAATCCGCTACCCTCGATCGACCGGATCTCGGGATAGAACAGGGAAGAGGAGGATCGCTCCCGCTCCAGGATCTCCAGATTCCCCTTGTACAGCTTCACCTTCACAGTGCCGTTGACGTGTTTTTGGCTGCACTCAACAAAGGCGTCCAGTTCCTCTTTGAGAGGGTGAAACCACTCACCGTGGTATACCATGGAGGCCCAACGGTTGTCGACCAGGTGCTTGAACTCCCGCTCCTCTTTACTCAAGTTCTGGCCCTCCAGATCGGCCTTTACTTTGAGGATCACCTCCGCAGCCGGGGCTTCATAGATCTCGCGGCTCTTCAAACCCATGATCCCGTCTTCAAATATATCGATGCGTCCCAACCCGCAGGCTCCGGCCCGCCGGTTCAGTCTCTCGATCAGGTCAACCAGGTCGAGATACTCGCCGTCCAATGCAACAGGAAGACCCTGCTGGAAGGAGAGCGCCAGAACCTCCGCCCTATCCTCGGCCCGTTCCGGGGGGACGTGCCACATCCAGATCGAATCCGGGATCTCCTGGTTCAGCGCGATGGCGCCCGAGGCGATCGACCGGCACCAGAGTGTTTTGTCGTCTCCACCGGATATGATCTCTTCCACGGGCACACCCCACTGACGGCAGAGCTCCAGTTCCTCCGCACGGGTAAGATCGAAATCCCGGACCGGAACGAGGACCTGCAGTTGAGGGGCAAACATCTTGAACACGTTGTGCATCCGGTACTGATCGTTCCCGCGTCCGGTTGAGCCTTCCAAAACCGCATCGCAGCCCAGCTCGACAGCCTTCCGGGCCACCTGCTGAGCGATAAGCTGCCGGGTCATCGAGGTGGAAACCGGATAGCCCCAATAGCTGCCATTAGCCCGGATGGCTTTGGCGAGCCACTCCCGACTGAACAGCTCTCGGGCATCGATTAGCAGGGGGTGGACCTGAAGCACGGCGGAGCGCCGCTCCGCCAGCTCGATCTCCTCCCTGCCCTGACCAACATCAACGGTAATAGGGATAATGGTGTCAGCTCGGTACACCCGCCGCAGCAGCTCGATCCCAAGAGTTGAATCCAAACCGCCGGAATAGGCGATGGCACATTTTCGCACCTGTGGAACCGGAACCGATTTGATCCGCTCGAGTACTTTTGACTCCAGAGTCGTGTTAATGCAGTATCCCACCATTTGCTAACAAAGCTCAGCCAGGAAGAGGGAGTCAAGTATATTTATAAATTTT
>CAZSBH010000147.1:0-4932 GCA_964604845.1 uncultured Spirochaetaceae bacterium | reverse complement strand
AATTGAGAGCTGAGTTTGAAAAAGACAGAGAGACATTGGAAAAAAACATGAATGACGTCTTGAACACCGAGTGGGACAAGATGAAAGACAGAATCAGAGAGGAATGGGAAAAGCAGAAGTAAGACGAACCAGGAGTCGTTGATAGCTCACGATGTGGAACCTACCCTGATTGGTCGGTTCCACATCAGGCTACTTCGTCAATTGTTCTCAGACAGTTCTCAGACAGAGGAAAAGTTCAGCCTGTTCGAAAAAAGACAGCGTACACTACATTTGTGTGCGGGGGGTTGTCGACTCTGCGTTATAGCTGTTATGTTTGTTAACGCATGCAGTTTCTCAATACCCGAGGGCCGGTCCGCGGGTGAGCACGGTGCATCCCGATCCGGACTGGCTCACCCTCGATAACGCCGCCAAGATCTACCCTACCGCCTCCTCTAAGCTGTCCCCTACGGTATTCCGCCTTTCCGCCGTACTGCGAGCACCGGTCCGGCTTTCCGCATTGCAGCAGGCGTCTGACGCGCTCGTACGGCGCTGCCCATACTTCCAGGTCTACCTCAGGCGCGGCTTGTTCTGGTACTACCTTCAGCGTCACCGTGACACACCGCGGGTGCAGCTGCTGGACCGGTCATCCCTTGAGTCCCTCCCGGACGGTGGTAAGACCGAGCACCTGCTGCGGATCCGGACGCGGGGCCGGACGATCGCGGTGGACTTCTCGCACATTCTGACCGACGGTGCCGGCGGCCTTCGCTTCTTTCGATCGCTTTTGGCGGAATATCTGCGATTGTGCGGAGCCGACGTCGACGGGCGTGGAGATCTTCTTGACCCGAGGGAGAGGCCGGATCCGGGCGAGGCCGAAGACGGCCACCGCAGGTACTTCGACAAGGGAGGGCCGGGGCCGACGCGCTACGCCGCGGCCTACCACATTAGCGACCGCCCGCTCCAGCCGGGTTACTTCCGGACCCTCACCGGCCGCCTGCCGGCCTCCCGGATGCTCAACCTGTCCAGAGCGGAGGGTGTTACCATCACGGAGTACCTTGCAGCACTGTACATGTACTGCCTGGGCCGGCTCTACGAGGCCGAGGCTCGGTCCGGAAGCATACCGGGTCGCTCTATCTTGCGCCTCGAGGTGCCGGTGAACATGCGCAGGTTCTTCCCCTCTCGGACAATGCGCAACTTTTCCCTATACGTGTCCCCGGAAGCTGACATGCGCTTGGGGCCCTACAGCTTTGAGGAGCTGCGGAGTCAGGTGCATCGCCGAATGCAGATGGAGGTGGATCGCAGGGAGCTCGGAAGGCAAATCACACGCAACGTGGGCGCGGAGCTCATGCCGGTGATCCGGGTCACACCTTTGTTTGTCAAGGATATCTTCCTGGGCTGGGTGTATCGCCACCTGTCGGATCGGATCTACTCAGGGGTGCTGTCCAACCTCGGCAGAGTCGAGGTGCCCGAGAAGATGGCAGAGCATATCGAGTCATTCGGGATGGTACTGCCGCCCACCCAAGCGATGAAGAAGTGCTGTACGGTAATAAGCTACGGGGATGGGCTTTCGGTAGCCATCAGCAGTGTAGTGGAGAGCCGCGAGCTGGAGAGGCTTTTCTTCGCGACAATCGCCAGTCATGGGGTCCCTGTCGCGGTTTCGGAGGATTGAAGGTATGCCCATCTGCCAGAACTGCGGAGTCGAGATCGATGAGGGACTGGAACGCTGTCCCCTCTGCCGGGTTCCCCTGGGGCGCGAGGCGGAACAGGGGGAAGAAGCACCGCCACCTCCTGGGGACGTCCTGTCTCCTGTCGAGGTTTCCAAGCCCCTTACTCTGCTCCGCCTCTGGGAAGTCGTATCTCTGTTGGCCGGAACGGGTGCGGTGGTGGTTTTCGTCGCAGATTTCTCCTACAGCATGACCGTCACATGGGCTCGCTACCCTCTTGTCTCGATTATCTTTCTCTGGGCGGCAGGCTCTCTGCTGCTTCTGCTCCACCAGCACGGACTGCTGCTCCTGGCGGCGGAGACCGTATTGTTGGCGATATTCCTCCAGGCGATAGACCTGCTTTTGCCCACAGACCCCTGGTTCCTCACCCTGGCACTGCCACTCACTGTTCTTGCCGGGGCACTCATCGGCGGGGTTTCAGCTCTCGCGCGGGCGCTTCGGCCGCGGGTGTTTGCCATCCTGGCCGTGGTTCTGGTGTGTGCCGGCCTGTTCCTGGTAGGTCTTGAGATCACGATTAGCCTCTATCTCTCCGGGGCGTTCCGACTGAGCTGGTCGCTAGTGGTCTTCGGCTGTGTCGCGCCCCTGGTTGGGCTGCTGCTCTACGTCCAGTACAGATTGAAGGTTACAAGCGATGACCTGGGGAAGATCTTTCATCTGTAACAGGGAGATCGAACACGCCTTCGATACGACGGTGAACGGATTGGCAATGAGGATAGTCGTTCTTTTTGACTCGCGGACCTTTGAGTTCCGTAGAATCCATTTCGAGCCGAATATCGCGGTCCAATTGCTGATAGTTGATCGCTTTCAAACCATTATGGGCTCAAGAGAGACTAGTCACCAGGCGGAGTTTATTGACCCAAACCTGGCATCGTTGAGTGAACTCAAGGGTTGTCTGATGCAGGTGAACCTGGATTCCTGCATTGAAATCCCCGTAATTCTTCTTTACTCTGCTCATCAACCGCAGTATCGTTCGTTCCATCGATGCTGCGAGTCGCGGCTTCCGGCTGCGCATTATCCTGTCCACTTTACGCTGCAACAGATGTCGTGCTTCACTCACTCTGGATAGAAATCTATCTGCCGCGTATATTTCTCCGGTAATGGCAAAGAAATGATATCCTTTTATGGCAAAGGCCACGGCATCGGGGAAGAGCCTGGGACGGGTCAATACAGCTGTGAGCAGGTATCGCCAGTACTGCAAGCCGTACGAGGAGAAGCCTTGCTTCAGCAAGGAGAGCAGCAGTGCTCTGATCTCATTCCAGGAGGTGGACCGGGCCGCTTTAGTTGCCGGTGATAGTCGCCCCAGCAGAGTGATGCAGCGTTCGAAGTAGCGTTTGGGGGAATACAGCTCGGAAAGAACCCGTTTGTAGCCATCGACCAGGTTGCTCTCCGGCATACGAGGCACGAAGTTCATGCCCAGCGTGTGGGTGTTATTGCCCGTGGTGCTTCGCTTCAGCCGTCCTTCCTGCTCCAGGCGCCGCCACAACTGTGTATTGGGCAACGCGTTCAGCAGTCCTACCATAGCAATGGGGATTCCTGCCTGCTGGATGAAACTGATCTGCCTTTCGAAGATGTCCGGAGCATCCGTATCGAAGCCCAGGATGAACCCGGCGGTCACTTCAATACCCCGACGTTGGATCTTCTCCACACTTTCCAGGATCGGCGATTTCAGGTTTTGACGTTTCTGCGTATAGGCCAGGGTACCTTCGTCAGGAGTCTCGATGCCTACAAATACCATGCGGAAGCCGGCTGCTACCATAAGATCGAGCAGCTCATCATCCTGGGCCAAATCTATGCTTGCCTCGGTGAAGAAAGCAAAGGGAAAACCGTGGAGCTTCTGCCAGGTGACCACGGAACGCAGCAGCTCTTTGACCTTTCGGTGGTTGCCGACAAAATTGTCATCAACGATGAACAGAGATCCGCGAAAGCCGCTTCCCTTCACCGCGTCTAGTTCTCGGAGAAATTGCTCGGCTGTTTTGGTCCGTTGAACGCGGCCGAACATCTCGATGATGTCGCAGAACTCGCAATTGTACGGACAGCCCCGGGAATACTGGAGGGGCATGCTGTCATAGGCTCCCACTTCGATGAGATCAAAACGCGGAACCGGAGTGCGGGTAATATCCGGTTTCCCAGGGTCCCGGTAAAGCTTCTGCGGATGGCCGGCTTCCAGATCGGCAAGAAAACGAGGTAGGGTGAGTTCCGCCTCATCTAGAACGAAAACATCCACGCCCTCGATTTCCTGGTATGATGAGATAGGGTATGGACCTCCGGCAACCACGGGCCGGTTGCATTCCCTGCACAGCACAACGATCTGCTCAAAGGATTGCTTCTGTACGATCATGCCTGAGATGAACACAATATCCGCCGATTCGATATCTTCGCGCTCCAAGGTGGCGACGTTCAGATCGATGAGGCGAACTACGTAATTTGGTGGAAGCATCGCAGCGACGGTCATCAACCCCAAAGGGGGAAGTGAGGATTTTTTGCCGATAAACGGCAGGGCATGGTCGAAGCTCCAGTAGGTTGTAGGTATTTTCGGGTATACCATAAGAATATTCTGTATCATATGAGTTTTCTTTCTCCTGAGTTTTCTCTGCCCGGCAAAGCCGCCCAGCGGTGGGAGGACGGAGACAGAGGTGTTGATGGAATAGGTTGAAACTGTTGCGGTATTGATTTGTTATAAAAAACGGGGGTCAAACCGACTTGACCCCTGTTCAGGAACAGCACTATTTAATCTGTTATTTTACCAGCGGTTTCGAGATCCGCCGTTACTAGGGCGATTCTCCCTTGGTTTGCTCTCATTCACGGTCAAGCTGCGCCCTTCGTGCTCCGTACCGTTGAGAGCTTTTATGGCTTGTTCAGCCTCTTGCTGAGTACTCATCTCAACGAAACCGAAGCCCCGTGATCGGTCGGTGTCTCTGTCAGTGATCACCTTGGCCGATTCCACAGTCCCGTGAGACTGAAAGAGCTCCGATAGTTGTGAATCTGTCACAGAATAGGACAGGCCGCCTACATAGAGTTTTTTGTTCATGTTCTCCTCCTAGAGAATATCACCATCATCGTGATTGCTACGAACCGTTAAAGGAGCAGAACATAGAAGGAAAATACTCAAGATGTCTGTATCTGGTCGGTTAGCTCTAGCGGTATATTTCGTAAAATCGAAATGATCGGGCTTCTTTTTCGTTTTTATTTTCCTTCAGGAAGCCCGGTGCTGAATGGATTACTATTAATATCG
>CAZSBH010000146.1:0-4993 GCA_964604845.1 uncultured Spirochaetaceae bacterium | reverse complement strand
GGCGGGCGTCGAGCCTGCTGGATAAAATCAGGAAGTCTGGAATCCCTACCCGGAACTGAGATTGCCCCGGATTATTGGACAAGTGAAATTGTCATCAAGACAACCGTACAGCTGTTGCTCTATCGTGCTTATTGTGGTGCAATGAAGTGTATGTGCACATCCCTGGCGGTCATCGGAACACTTCGGTCATAGCGGTGGTTAAAGACCGTCTAGGTACCACGTTTTGAGATTTTGTTGAAGGTATAAGAATTATGGATATCTTTGAGTCGATACTCGGTGCTGTTCCGATCCCCAAGGTATGCAGGGTGCGGCAACGTTTCCCCCGGCCACGGATCGAAAACGTCGAACAGGAGTTCCTGGACAAGCTCCGTTCCGGGGGGCTGCTCTCCAACATCCCGAAAGGCGGGACAGTAGCGATTACCGTGGGCAGCAGAGGAGTCTCGAGCCAGCCGCTCCTTGTGCGGTCCCTCGTCGAAGAAGTGAAAAAGTACGGGGCTGATCCCTTTATCGTACCCGCGATGGGAAGCCATGGTGGAGCGACCGCTGACGGTCAAACAGAGTTGTTGCGGAGGACGGGATTCAGCGAGGATGATGTTGGAGCACCGATTCGGTCTTCGATGGAAGTGGTCGATTTGGGAACAACTCGAACCGGCCTTCCTGTTTTCCTCGACAAGTACGCCTATGAGGCAGACGCTGTAATCGTAGTGAACAGAATTAAACCCCATGTATCGTTTCGGGGTCGATATGAGAGCGGGCTGATGAAGATGATCGCCATCGGGCTGGGAAAGCAGAAAGGGGCGGAGGCTTGTCATGACGCGGGGTTTGGTGAGATGGCGGAGAATATCCATGACATCGCCCGGGTGGCCATTGAGCGCTGCAACATCGCTTTCGGGATCGGTTTGCTGGAAAACGCATACCATGAAACCTGTGGGATAGAGATTCTCGATGCCGATGAAATCCCGGAAAAAGAGGTAACCCTGCAGGAGAAGGCAAAGCAGCTATTACCAAGCTTGTATTTTCCGTCCCTGGATGTCCTGGTCGTGGAGGAAATCGGCAAAGACATCAGCGGAACCGGGATGGACAACAATATCGTAGGTCGCTATACAACTCCCTATCCCAGCGGAGGACCCCGGATAACCCGGATCGTGGTTCTCGGGCTTACCGTCAACACCCACGGCAACGCGAATGGGCTCGGAATCGCTGATTTCACCACCAGGAGAGTATTCAACACGTTCAGTTTCGAGCAAACCTATCCCAACTCCCTGACATCCACGGCAACCGCCAGCGTGAAAATCCCGATGGTTCTGGAAAGCGACCGGCTGGCAATTCAGGCGGCCATAAAGACCTGTAACATCCTCGATAAAAACAATGTGCGTTTGGTGAGCATTAAAAACACGCTCCAGATCGATGAGATCTATGTTTCTACGGCCATGCTCGAGGAGGTGAAAAAAAATAAAAATATGAAGATCCTCAGCGACCCCGAATCCCTGCGATTTGATGACAGGGGAAGTCTTCTCCAGCCCTGAATCGACTATCTTTACACGGAGGATCCGTCAGCTCAATAGACCCATCTGTTGGAGAATTTGCTTAAGCTCCTCTTTCTCCGCCTGTTTCATGGGGCCGATGGGCTCCATGCACGGGCCGGCCTCTATGCCGAGCAATTTCAGACCCTCTTTGATTACCGTGGGAAAGGAACCCAAGGTGAAGGCAAGCCGCAAAGGAGTAATGGAGAACTGCGCCTCCAACGAGCCTCGAATATCACCGGCCACAAACTTGTCGTAAATATCGGCACAAATTCGCGGGGCAATGTTGGCACAGGCTGCAATCGATCCGCTGCCCCCATAACACAAGCAGGCGTGAATCAGGGTGTCTCGACCGGACAGGACGGAGAAGCTCCTGTCCCGGGTGCGCCGAATATATTCGGAAGTAAGAGAAAAGTCACCGCTTGAGTCTTTGACCCCCACGATGTTGTCGATCTCCGCCAGCCGTTCTACCGTTGCCGGCGTTATGGTTACTCCGGTCTTCGGTAGATTGTTGTACAGAAGGATTGGAAGCCGGGTGGAACCTGCGATGGCTTTGTAGTGCTGGTACAGTTCTTCCTGGGTCGGGCTGATGAACATCGGCGTCAGGATCGACACGGCATCCGCGCCACATTGCTCTGCAATCTGCGTGAGCTGCATGCACTCTCTGGTAGTGATCGCACCCGTACCGGCATAAACAGGCACTCTGCGATCGACTTCCTCGACGGCGATCTCGAACAGCTCCTTTTTGTCTTCGGCACTCAACCCATAGAACTCTCCGGTGGTGCCGGCGACGAAAATACCGTGCAATCCTCCGTCGATGAGATAGTTGATGAACTTCCGATATGCGCTCTTGTTCAACCGCCCCTCTTCTGTCAGAGGAGTAATCATCGCGGGGATGATGCCTTTGGGTACGAAACTCATGTTCTTCTCCTTGTTGCGGTCGATGGTTTACTTGACTTTAGGTTTGTTAACCGGCCAAGTGGGCGTCCTGCCGGCAAGCACCTCGTCGATCCCCTGGGCCGCGTGAACAGCCATACGATCCATACACTCCCGGGTCAACGCCGCATTATGGGGCGTCACGGTTACATTATCCAGCTTGAGCAGCGGATTTGAAGGGCTTGGCGGCTCTTCGGCAAATACATCGAGAGCCGCGCCGGCTATTCGTTTTTCCGAGAGTATTTCAACCAGGTCATTTTCACGAACGATGCCGCCCCGGGCGACATTGATGAGGTAAGCCGAGGGCTTCATCTTCAACAACCTGATTTTGTCGATCAGACCCATAGTCGTATCGCTCACCGGGAGATGGAGGCTGACAAAATCTGCATTTTTCAACACATCCTCGATCGATTCGGTGAACTCGACTTCAGGCACGAGGGCAGGATCGATGAACGGATCGTATCCGATGACCTTCATACTCAATCCCCTTGCCGCTTTGCGGGCTACCAGCCTGCCGACCCTTCCCACCCCGATCAGTCCGAGCACTTTTCCTTCGATATCGTTGCCGACGAGTTGGTTACGGATTTCGAAGTTGCCGTATCTCAAGGCGGCATCACACTGCACGAAGTGCCTGGCCGCTGCGATGATCAATCCAATTGTATGTTCGGCTACGGATCCTGCATTGGATTCGGGAGCATTCGTGACATAGATACCCAACTCTGTTGCCGCCTCGACGTCGATGTTGTCGACTCCGACTCCATGACGGCCGATCACTTTCAGGTGTGTGCCGGCTCTGAGTACTTCCGCCGGATAACGAGCCGTGCGGGCCAAAATCCCATGACAATCTCCTACCTCGTCTTGAAGCGTTTGAACGGAGATTCCAGAACCCATTTTTATTTCGTATCCCCTGTCCCTCAGGTACCTCTTACCGGCTTCCGATACATCCTGGGGAATCAATATTTTGTACGCCATAATTGTTCTCCCGGTGATTTTATTTTTTCCGAGCACCGTCTATCCGGGCGAGGGATAATCTTCTTTGTCATTTGAGCTCAATCTTTCGCCCCTCCTGATTGGAGCGATAGATTGCATCGATGATACGTAGAACCTGGAATCCATCCTCAGCCGAAGTTCCGTTGACCTGCTCAGTCTCTCCAAGAATACAGGCTCTGAAGTGCGCCAATTCGTCTTTATAACCCAGAGAATGGTGTTCATCGATCGCCGGCCGGGTCCAGCCGTGGGTGAACTCCGCCTTTTCCACGGCATACCTATAACCTTCCATGCTGAAAACAGACAAGGGGCTTCCGAAAGTCAAATCCGCCTTGATCACTCCCGAGCTCCCGTAGATCTCTACGAAATCGTCCATCCCGCCGCGGGTTATGTAGTTGCCTTCCACAACAGCCTGCACTCCCTCATCGTAAGTCAATACACCCATACCCCAATCCTCCCCTTCAAACTCCCTATGAACGAGGTTCTTTGTACCTCCGCCAGAGCACTTGCCTATAACCGTGGCAGGTGTCCCGAGCAAATGGTGAAAAAATCCTATGGGGTGTACGGCCAAATGGATCACGCTACCCCCGCCGCAGTAGCGGATCTCACGAGCAAAGGGCGAATGAGAACCGAAATGGCTTTCTTTTCCTTTGAAATACAGAGGTTTCCCGATCCCACCCTCGGCGATGATGTTCTTGGCGCGTACCAAAGCCGGGGCAAAAATCCAGTCCTCCGCGTAGAAATACTTACAGCCCGTCTTGACTTGGGTCTCGACGATTCGATCCCCGTCTTGCAACGACGTAGCGAAGGGCTTTTCGCACACCACGTGTTTTCCTGCTTGCATCGCTGCAACGGCAACTTCGGCATGGAGAAAGTTGGGCAGGCATATATCGACCACTTCGACCTCCGGATCGTCTAGAAGTCTATGGTAGTCGTCATATCCTTTGGGAATCTTGTAGCGCGCACGAAACTCCTTACGGGCCTTTTCGTCGATATCCGCCACAGCCGCGATATTCGACCCCGGGACGGTCTTCCAGCAGTCCACGTGAAAACTGCCGGCGAACTTAGCGCCGATAATTCCGATGTTGAGCTCTTCACCCATCAACAACTCCTTCTTTATTCATTTTTATTATCACAACTATCATTTTTCTCATTTTCCCAGTCGTGCAGTGTGCCTTCATAGAGCCGAAACAGGGACTCGTTCTTTCTCTTCCGTACGGCGGAGGGCTCTTTTCCGATCCAGTCGTAAAATCCTTTACCCGATTCAAGTCCCGTATTTCCCCGTTCGACCATTTCATTCAGGTACGCAAACGGCTCCTGCCATCCGTCGAGGAATTTCCAAAGATACTCGGCAACCCGGCGATGCATCTGTAGACCGTTCAGATCTCTCTGCTCGAGAGGCCCGGCTGTGGCAAAGCGGGGTCCCAATCCCAGGCGGACCGCAAGATCGATATCCTCGACGCTTGCCACGCCCTGTGACAGGAGCCGCACCGCTTCCCGGATCAGTGCGTGCTGCAGACGGTTGATCAAGAAACCGGGAACATCCT
>CAZSBH010000145.1:0-5611 GCA_964604845.1 uncultured Spirochaetaceae bacterium | reverse complement strand
CGCCTCCGCAGAGAAGCGCTTGGGCAGGCCGGCCAGCCAGGCGCCGATACGGCGGGCTTCCTGAAGGTCCACCTCCTGGCAGCCGGCGCGGATCCTCTCGGCCAGATCCTGACCGGAACGGTTTTTCATGCGGGCGGTTCCCTTCCAAAGGTCGTTGCCGTTTCCCCCCGAGAGCCGTACCGGTTCCCGGGGTACGCCGAAACCGGACATCACCTCCGGGCAAACCAGGGTCCAGACAAAGCTGGTCATCTCCCGATTCAAGGGCGCTCCCGGGCGCAAAAAAAGCGGCCCTTCAGGGCCGCTGATATCTACCATTTGTTCGCTGTTGGATTAGCGACTACGGGGCTCTCAGTCCTCGTACATCACCGTACCGAACAGCTCCTCGTCGGTGGGTTGGGTCGAGGGAATGGGGTAGGAGACCCAGGTGTAATTCAAAAGATGCTCCCAGGTCACGTTGGAGTTGGTCGTGTTTCCGCCCCAGGGACCGCAGCCCAGGGTCATGGACATGGGCATGCCGTTGGTCCAGGCGCCGCTGTTGGCCAGACACTGGGGCTGGCGGATCATGATGCGGCTGACCCGCACCTTGTGGGACAGCTCCCGGATGTGCATCTCGTTGAAGGTGTGGATACCGCAGGAGTGGCCGGGACCGGAAAATGTGGTGATGCGGTTGACCAGGTCGACGGCCTCGTCGAAGCTTTTCCACTTGTACAGCGCGGTGGTCACCGACAGCTTCTCGCCGCTGAAAGGATATCCCTTTCCCACGCCGGTCTCTTCGACCATGATAAAGCTCTTACCCTTGGGCAGCTTTATGCCGGCCAGATCGGCGATCTTCTCCGCTGGTTGCGCCACGATCTCCCGGTTCAGCACACCCTTCTCGGGGTCCCACATCGTCGCCTGGAGTTTCTTCTTCTCCTCGGGACTGCACAGATAGCCGCCCACCGCCTCCAGTTCCTTCACCATTTTGTCGTAGAGGCTCTCGTGGATGGCCACTGAGTTTTCCGTGGAGCAGCTGGTTGCATGGTCGAAGGTCTTAGAGCGCATGATCTTGTCCGCCGCGTCCTTCAGGTCCGCGTCCTCATCTACGATGCACACCGCGTTTCCCGCTCCTACTCCGTAGGCGGGGGTGCCGCTGGAGTAGGCCGCTTTGACCATACCGCCGCCGCCGGTGGCCAGGATCAGGTCGCACTGCTTCATCAGTTCCTTGCTCCTGTCCACGGTGATGTCCTCCACGCCGATGATCAGATCTTCCGGCCAGCCGTGTTTTTTTAGGACTTTGCGCATCTGAGCAACTGCCAGGTTGTTGGTCTTCTGAGCCCGCGGGTGAGGAGCCATGATGACGGCGTTGCGGGTCTTGATAGCGCTGATCGCCTTGACGAAGGGGGTGGCCTCGCCGTTGGTCACGGGGATCAAGGCGCCGATTACACCGACGGGCTTGGCGATCTTGATGATGCCGTTTTCCTTGTCATGGTGTACGATGCCCACCGATTTCTTGCCCTTCATATCCCGCAGGGTGCCCTTGACCTTGGTCATCTGCTTGCCGTACTTGTGGGCCTGGATGCCCATGCGAGTTTCTTCGGCGCAGAACTTGGTGTAGGGTTCCGCGAAATCGGGCCGCACCCCGGACCAGGCGATCCGGGTGGCCAAATCGTCCACCTGCTCCTGTGTAGCGAACTCGATCGCTGCCTGTGCCTTCCGGGCCCGGGCGATCAGATCGGCTATGTATTTTGCTGCATCCTGGTCTTCAGCCATGAAATCCTCCTACCTATGCTAACGAGTTTGTTATTGTTGTTGGTTCTGGTGTGAACCACCAGAGCTTATCAAAATTCACCGGTACTGCAAAGGTGGAACGGGCTACTTTATCTGGGAATCCGTGTAGTCCAAACCTTTGTCTATGGCTGCCACCATCTCGTCGATCTGTTCACGGGTGATGATCAGCGGCGGCGAGATAAAGATATAGTCCCATTTGGCGAACAGATAGAGGTCGTTTTCGTACAGTACTTTGGTCAACCCCGCCGATACATTTTTCACGGAGTCGGAAAAACCGGCCAAAGGGGCCTTGGTCTTCTTATCCGAGGTTAGCTCGATGCAGGCCCAGAGGCCTTTGCAGCGGGCGTCTCCCACGGAGGGGTGCTTGTCCTTGAGCTGCTGGAGTTTCTGATCGAGATACTCCCCGTTTTCTGCAGATTTTTCTATCAGATTGTCCTGCTTGTAGACCTCGATGTTGGCGATTCCCGCAGCGCAGGCCAGGGCATGACCGGAGTAGGTCAGTCCGCCGGTAAAGGGTCGATCCTGGAAATGATCCCAGATCTTTTTATTCCAGATCATCGCCCCCAACTGAACGTACCCGGAGGTGATGCCTTTGGCCGTGGTGATGATGTCGGGAACGATCCCGTAGTTGTCGATGCCGAACCATCTGCCCGCCCGGCCCCATCCGGCCATGGTTTCGTCGATGACCAGCAGGATCCCGTTTTCATCGCAGATTTGCCTCAAGCCGGTCATGAAGTTCTGTGGGGGAATGATGATCCCGTTGGTGCCGACGATCGGCTCCATGAAGATGGCGGCGATGGTCTTGGGACCGTCGAGCATGATCTGGGTTTTCAGCACCTCGAGGGTTTTCTCTCCGCACTCCTGCTGATCCTTCGAACCGAAGGGACAGCGGTAGGGGTGGGGACCGAAGAAATGGACCACTCCCGGAATCCCCGGTTCGGCGGGCCAGCGCCTTGGATCTCCGGTCAGGGTGACCGCTCCGGCGGTGCCGCCGTGATAGCTTCGCCAGCGGGCGTAGATCTTGTGGCGCCCGGTGTACCAGCGGGCTGCTTTGATGGCGTTCTCGATGGCTTCGGCCCCGCCGTTTGTGAAGAACACGTAGTCCAGATCCGCAGGAGTCACCTCGGCTACCATGCCGGCCAGACGGGCTTTGGGCTCGGTACTGAAACCCGGCGAGACATAACAGAGTTTCTCCATCTGTGCCTTCATGGCCTCGAGCACGTGGCGGTTGCTGTGTCCGATATTGATATTGAGCAGCCCGGAACAGCCGTCGATATATCGTTTTCCGTCGGTATCCCACATGTAGATACCCTCCGCCCGGTCGATTACGATCGGATCGACCCCGGCTTGAGCCTTCCAGCTGTACACGACATGCTGGCGATCCAGTTTTTTCAGTTCTTTGGTGTTCATCTTTCCTCCTACGAATACCGTCTCCTCAGATCTCGCGGATTTCATATCCTTGCTCGGTGACTCCAAAGATGGAGCCCCCGGAACTCTCGATCTTATCCCAGTAAAGACTGCGAAAGCCGAAGGACATGGGCATATTCGTCATCCGTGTCCTCTTTTCGTTTTTTCTCACAGAGTAGCGTTGCCCGCAGACTCGGCAGGTCAAGCCCACAGGTATCTGCTCTTCGAGGGTTGTCTCGAAATCCCTGTTGCCGCAGCGGCACATGAAGTCTTCCAGTTCGATTACCTGTATTCCCCGCTTGCTCACACTTCTATTATGCCTGAGTATCAAAGAAAATCAAGAGATTAAATCATCAATCATAATTTCAATTTATATTTGACAGAATCGTGTCCATGTACCACGAATGCACCCCAATTTGCCCTCCCCTGCGCTTTTGTGTCAGCGGTTTTTTACGCACCGCGGAGCGGTCGCCGGGTATAAAAAAAACTTGACGGCGTATTTCAGCCTGCTGTACAATCGAGTATAATAAACCCAGACTTCACATAGATCACCGAGGGAGTACTCCATGCCGCGAGTCATCAAATGCGCCCATATCCAAGCGTCTAATCCGAAACATGAGGGATCACCCGAAGAAATCAAAGCGGCGATGATCACCAAACACATTCCGATGATCGAAGAAGCCGGCAAGAAGGGTGTTCAAATCCTCTGCCTGCAGGAACTGTTTCATGGACCCTATTTCGCCGCGGAGCAGGACATCAAATGGTACCGAACTGCAGAAACCGTTCCGGGACCCATCACCGAGCGTTTCGCCCCGCTGGCAAAAAAATACAACATGGTCATGATCGTGCCGGTCTACGAGATGGAGCAGGAGGGAGTGTACTACAACACCGCCCAAGTTATCGATAGAGACGGGAAGTATCTGGGCAAGATGCGCAAGGTCCACATCCCCCACACCTATCCGGCTTTCTGGGAGAAGTTCTACTTCAAGCCCGGGACCCTGGGATTCCCCGTTTTCGATACGGACTACGCCCGGATCGGCATCTACATCTGCTACGATAGACACTTCCCGGAATGCGCGCGGGTACTAGCCTTGAAGGGGGCGGAGATCCTGTTCAACCCCTCGGCCACGACCCACGGGAAGTCCCGCTATCTCTGGGAGCTGGAGCAGCCAGCCCAGGCGGTGGCCAACGGCGTGTTTATCGGGGCCAACAATCGGGTGGGGACCGAAAAGCCCTGGGAGTTCGGTCAGTTCTACGGATCCAGTTACTTCTGCGATCCAAGAGGACAGTTGGTGGTCAAGGGCAGTGAGGACAAAGACGAGGTGGTGATCGCGGAGCTGGATCTGGAGCAGATCCGCGAGGTTCGTGACGGCTGGCAGTTTTTCCGGGATCGTAGGCCCGAAGCCTACGGCGAGATCTGTGAGCAGCTGCCCTGAAGGGATGACATGAAATAGAAGCACTTCGCTTCCGTTGGAGGGGAGGTGCTTTCGTTTTATATGTGCACATAGCGCACATAAAAAATCAATTCGGAGGTCTCTATGAGCGACCAAGCAAAAGTGCAAGCCAAGGGGTGGGTTATCTATCCACTTGGCAGCCGTCCGAAGATGGGACTCGCCATCCTGTTGGGGATTCAGCACTACCTCACCATGTTCGGTGCGACAGTCCTGATTCCCTTCATCGTCGGCGGAGCAATGGGGTTGCCCCAGGAAGAGCTAGCCCTGCTCATCTCCACGATGTTCTTCGTATCTGGAATCACAACCCTGATTCAGCAGTCCCCCATCGGAAACAAGCTGCCCATCGTACAGGGCGGGACGTTCTCCTTCTTGGGTCCGATGTTCGCCATCGTCGGTATGGTGAGCGCCCAGAACTTGGGTTGGGATGTGATGATCCAGCAGGTCTGCGCCGCGGTCATGTTTGCCTCGGTGATCGAGATCGTGTTGGGTTATACCGGACTGATGGGTTACATCAAACGGATCATCAGCCCGATCACCATCGGCCCAACCATCGCCATGATCGGTCTGGCGCTGTACGGTATCGGAGCACCGTGGATGGCGGGGAACTGGGTGGTGTCCCTGATTACCCTCGTAGCCCTGATACTCTACTCCCAGGTTTTCTCCAGAAAATCGAAGGTATTCCTGCTCTTTCCGGTCATACTGGCCATCATTACCGGCTGGCTGGCAGCCATCATCGGCACCTTTGCCGGTTGGATACCGGAAGGCAATGCGGCCAACGTCACCGGCAATATGGGGCTGATCTCCGCCGCCAAATGGATCGAGTGGAGGCACGCAGTACCCTTCAAGTGGGGATTCCCCGAGCTCAACAGCATTACCCTGGCGGGATCTATCGGGATGATCGCCGGCTATATTGCCTCGATGATCGAATCCATCGGGGACTACTACTCCGCAGCACGGATCTCCGAGGCGCCCGTGCCGACCGA
>CAZSBH010000144.1:0-5917 GCA_964604845.1 uncultured Spirochaetaceae bacterium | reverse complement strand
ATGATCGACTTGTCGCGATTCGCCTTGAACCGGATACTCTGTCCCGGTTTAGAACTCGAAGAATTCTTCCGACTGACAGCGGATCTCCAACTGGGGAAGGTAGAGCTTCGAAACGACCTGCCCGGTGGACGCATCCTGGACGAGTTGCCGCCGGAGGGGGTGGTTGACCTGTGCCGCGAATACGGGGTTCAGATCATCACCATAAACGCCCTGCAGAAGTTCAACGTCGCTTCTCTCCGCTCCCAACTCATCAACGAACTCCGCGAGCTTATCGGAGTGGCTGATTCCATCCGCTGCCCTGCCCTTGTTTTGTGCCCCAACAACGACGTCGGGGACAGCAGGGCTGCCAACCAGATCAGGACGGATACCGTAGCGGCCTTGCAGGCGTTCGCTCCCATGTTCGACGACAGCGGTATCACCGGACTCGTGGAGCCTCTCGGCTTCCGGGAGAGTTCACTCGATTCCGTCGCAGCGGCCATGGAGATGATCAAAGAGTCGGGTCACACAAACTATCGAATCGTTCATGACACGTTTCACCATCGGCTCGGTCCTGACACAGAAGAAATCCTCGAACAAACGTACGATATTGCCTGCACCGGACTGGTTCATGTCTCGGGTGTGGAGGCGGAGATGCCGCCCGAGCAGTACAGAGACGGTCAGCGCGGATTGGTCGGACCTGCGGACAAGCTCGACAGCCGGGGACAGATCGAATTATTGCTGCGACTCGGTTACAGCGGAGATATCTCCTACGAGCCTTTCTCCGAGGAAGTCCAAAACCTTCCTCCGAATGAGCTCAAGCGGGAGCTGGAGGCCAGCCTGCGTTATCTGCGGGGAAGTTCTCTGACACGGGCGGAGTCGTAGGTCCGTAGGCCCGGGGACGGTGGGCGGAGTCGTCCCGCAATCAAAAAGTCGGCGGATTGTTGACCCAGATCGCCGTGGTCGTGCCGTCGTAGATATTTATGACATCGTGGGGCTTAGAAGAAGGGATGGTGATGCTGTCTCCCCGGTTCAGAATGTTGCGGTCGTCATTCAGCTTGACTTCCAGCTTGCCTTCGAGAACGATTCCGCACTCGTACCCTTTGTGGGTGTGCATCACCTCGGTGCTGGCTCCCTTTTCATACTCTACGTACAGCATCTCGATCTGCACCTCTTCGACATTTTGTGAGAGCAGGTAGTAGGTTATACCGCTTTTGGTATGGACCACGGGCCGTTCGCTGGAGCGAAGCACAGGGGAATTGGTATAGCTGTCATCCTGGTCGAAGAAATAGGCAATCGGGGTGTTCAGAACCTTGGAGATCGCCATCAATGAGGTGATGGAGGGTTGAGCCTTGTTGTTTTCGATCTGAGACAAAAGACTTTCCGTCAGGTTTGTCATGTGGGCCACATCTTTGAGAGTAAGCATTTTTTCTTTACGGATCCCGCGAATCCTGCTGCCCAATTCCATTCTTGATTCTCCGATCTGTTTACGACAAATGCCGGTCTTCAGGGGAAATAGTGATCGAAAACGAGGAAAAAATCAATAGAAAATCAAATTTTTGGAGATAAAATATTGATCAAAATTAATCCTCATGATAAAATATATTAAATTATATTTAATATAATGCCCCAAACAGGAGGAAGGCATGGCAAAGAAATGGTTCACGACAGACAATCCCTTGATTTTTTTCGAAGACACATCAGTGGGCAGAGTGAAGAAAGAGATTTGGGATGCTTCGGAAGAAGAGATCGACAAGATTCTCGCCGACTATCAGATCCCGTCTCCCTCGGAGCTGGGGAAGGCCGGGTGCTATATACAGAACACCCCCCGGGCCCATTGCATCGAGAAGCGACGGAAAAACGATATTCTGTTCCTTCCCATCGGCTGCACGGAAAATCACGGGCTGCACGCCAACTCCGGGTTGGATACCTTCATGGTGACCCAGATTTTGGAGGGAGTGCGCCGGTATACCGCGAAGCAGGGAAGGGAATGCAACCTGGCCTTCACACCTCTGAACTACGGAGGACATCCCTATCACCACATGGGCATGCCCGGTACGGTCATCATTCCCAAAGAGGTTGTAGAGGAGATGCTGATCTACACCATGCTCGGTTTATGGAACGACGGATACCGCAAGATCATCCTGCTCAACAACCACGGACATCTGTGGATGCTCGTCTCGGCCATCCAGGAGTTCATGAAACGCTTTCAACTACCCGGGATTTTTCAGGTTCTGGATTGGCATCGAGCAGTACGGGAGTTTTTCATCCCCGCGGGCCGACCGGACAGTCTGGAAACCGATTTCGTTCATGCCGATGAGAGTGAAACCGCCGTCGGACTGCTCATGTTCAACGAAATGATCGACATGAAAGAGGTGCAGGACGCGGAAGGCCAGAGTTTTCTGCCGGACGGTCATTTCGACAAATCAGTAGATCCCTACCGCCGGCCGCACCGCTGGTCGGAGGGAGAAGGGCATTTCGCGATCGAACGTTTTGCTACCCCGGAGGGGGTCGTCGGCGCTCCTTCCAAGGCAACCGCCCGAAAAGCAAAGCGCCCGATTGCCGCGATTTTGCGTTATCTCACCCTTCTAAACGATGAAATCCTGGAAACGTTCCCAGCCGGAAAGGTGCCGCCCGTTAACAAGGTAACCCTGCGCACCCCTGCGGAGCTGGAACCGTATCTGAAGGAACCTTTCAGCAAGGGATGGAAGTCGGTGTACGAGCTTCCCCATATCGGACCCTTTCACAAGGGCTGATGCTGTCATGCGGCTTTCCATAGTTCTGTCGACCCACGCTGCAAAATTCCAAGCCGTCACTTACAAGGGCGATTTTGCGCAGAACGTGGCCAAGATCGCCTCCTACGGCTACGACGGCGTGGAACCGGCGGTTCGCGATCCAGGTCTGGTCGACCACGACAGCCTGATCGCGACAGTGTCCAAGCATGGGATGGCGATTCCCGCCATCGGTACCGGACAGGCCTGGGGGGAGGAGCATCTGTCCTTCACCGATCCGGACCCCGAAGTTCGCCGCAGGGCGGTGGAGAGGATCGCCGCCCATGTACCGCTGGCCAAGAAGGCCGGTGCGGTGATCATCATCGGCCTGGTCCGCGGCATCATCCAGGGTGGAGTGTCTGAAACTCAGGCCCGGGAGTGGATGTTTTCCAGCTTCAAGACCTGTGTGGAGATCGCCGGAAAAGAGGGGGTTCGAATCACCGTCGAGCCCCTCAATCGCTACGAGACACCGCTGCTCAACACGGCGAAGGAAGGCCTGGAGCTGATCGACCGTGTGGGCGCGGACAACCTGGGGCTGCTTCTCGATACCTTCCATATGAACATCGAGGAACCTTCCATCGAGGAGAGCATCAAAGCCTGCGGGGAGCGGATATTCCACTTTCACGTGGCTGATTCCAACCGCTGGTACCCCGGAGCGGGACATCTGGAGTTCCGGCGGATCCTCGAGGCTCTGTTCTCCACGGGATATACAGGTTTCGTTTCCGGAGAGTTCATGGCCGTGCCGGATGCCGATTCGGCCGCCCAGAAGGCAATCCGCCATCTAAGAGAGTTGAAGATTTGAGCATCGCCGCTTGAGCAGATGGAGATATAAAGAGAAGGAGAGATAAGATGATTGGCGCAGTATTCAAAGGAGAGGGACGGCTGGTTCTGGAAGACCGCCCCAGACCGGAGCTGACAAAAGACACCGATGCCCTGATCAAGGTTACCGGGGTGGGGATCTGCGGAACCGACCTTCACATCCTACAGGTCCCTCCGGCTCATCCTGCTAAGAAGGGGATCATCCTGGGACACGAGTTCACCGGACAGATCGTGGAGGTGGGAAGCGGGATTCCCGATTTCGAGCCCGGAGAGTCCGTGCTGATCGACCCCCATCCGGGGTGCGGCCAGTGCGCCGCCTGCAAGCGCGGCGAGCCGGACCGCTGTATCCCTCTGTACACAACGGCCGAGCCGGGGCACCCGGACACCATCGGGATCTTCTCCGACGGTGCCATGACCAGCTATGTGATCGTTCCCCGTCAATCTCTGTACAAGGTTAGCCCAAAGGTCCCCTCCCACATCGCCGCTCTGGCCGAGCCGCTGTCCTGTGTGGTGAACGCCTTCGACAAACTGAAGATGCAGCCCGGAGAGTCGGTGGTCGTGCTGGGAGCCGGACCGATCGGATTGCTGTTTACATCGCTTTTCAAGGCCGCAGGGGCATCCAAGCTGATCGTATCCGAACCCGCGGAGTTCCGCAGGAAGGCGGCGCGGAAATGCGGAGCCACCACGGTGATCGATCCGAGCAAGGAGGACCTGGAGGCAGCTGTTCGCAAAGAGCTTCCCGACGGGCCGAATATCGTAGTCGAGGCGGTCGGGCCTCTGCTGCCCCAGGCGATCGAGCTGGTCGGGGGTCACGGCAGGGTGCTGCAGTTCGGCCACGATGAATCCGTGGAACCGGCGGTTCCGGTGGGAACCATGCTGAAGAAGGAAGTTGTGATCTACGGTGCTTTCATCGGCAGGCACAGCTTCGAGCGGACCGCGGCGATCATGGAAAGCGGCATCCTGCCCCTGGAAACGATCGTCTCCCACCGCCTGCCCCTGAGCAAGATCCGGGAAGGCCTCGATCTGCTGCGGCAGGGAAAGGGCATCAAAATCATCCTTGAACCGGGGGAATAACAAAGCAATAACAGAGGAGGAAGCACAATGACTGAACAATACAAGAGTCCGTTGCACAAGATGACCCAGACCACCCCTACCTGTCTGTGGAACGATTCCGCCTCGATCGAGGAGCTGATCTACTCGATCGAGCATGGAGCCGTAGGGGCCACCTGCAACCCCTTGATCGTGTTGTACGTGTTGAACAAAGAGATGCATCTCTGGAAGGACCGAATTCATGAGCTGATCAAGGAGATGCCCACGGCCACGGAGGACGAGATCGGTTTGCGGCTGGTGGAAGAGATCTCGATCAAGGGCGCTGAGCTTTTAAAACCTGTCTTCGACAAGCAGAAGGGGAAAAACGGCAGACTCTCCATTCAGACAGATCCCCGTTTCTACAGAAACACGGAAGCCATCGTGGAGCAGGCGGTCCACTTTTCTCAGCTTGCCCCCAACATGATCGTGAAGATTCCGGTTACCAAGGCCGGTGTACCTGCTTTTGAAGAAGCCACCTACAGGGGTGTAAGTGTCAACGCCACCGTGTGCTTCACCGTGCCCCAGTGCCTCGCCGTGGCCGAAGCGGTGGAACGGGGACTGCGGCGGCGGGAAAAAGAAGGGAAGGACATCTCCACCATGGGACCGGTGTGCACGATCATGGTCGGCCGGACCGACGACTGGCTCAAAGTCGTAGCCAACAAGGAAGGCATCATCACCAACCCGGGCTATCTCGAGTGGGCCGGGGTGGCGGTGTTCAAAAAAACCTACAAAATCTTCAAGGAGCGGGGCTACCGGATACGACTGCTGTCGGCGGCCTTCCGCAACCACATGCACTGGAGTGAGTTCATCGGCGGGGATGTCGTGATCTCGCCGCCCTACAAGTGGCAGCTTCGATACAATGCCAGCGACGTGGAAGTGATCCCGCGGATCGACAAGCCGGTGGAGCCCAAAATCGTGGAAGAATTGTTGAAGAAGTTTGTCGAGTTCCGCAAAGCCTACGAAGAAGACGGGTTGAAACCGGAGGAGTTCGACGGCTATGGCGCCACCGTCCGTACGATCCGTGGGTTCAGTCAGGGATGCCACGACCTGGCTGTCCTGATCCGGGACTTTATGCTGCCGAATCCGGACAAGTAGGGGTGGGGATATTGCCCCGCTCCAGCCTCTACAACGAACCGGGCGGATACCCGGGTGGATCGGGCAAACAGAGAGGGAACGGAGGAGGAGGTATGGCGAGTACGAACAAAAGCCCCGTGCTGCTCGCCCCATTTTACGACTGCGCCGTTGATAAAGTCGATCTCGGT
>CAZSBH010000143.1:0-6032 GCA_964604845.1 uncultured Spirochaetaceae bacterium | reverse complement strand
GCCGACCCCACGCCCCCCAGACGTGTACGCTAACCAACTGCGCTACAGCCCGCTGCATAAAACTGCAAGTTGTGGAGTCTATCACGGGCCCAAAGCCCGTGTCAACAAGACCCTCGGGTGCGCAACCCCCTGCGAATGCTCGCAGGATTCCGGATTGACTAGCCGCTAAACCGACTCCCCCGCTCCGTTGCCCAGCCGGGGCATAAACTCGGGGAATTCGTACTCGATGCGGCCGCTTTCTCTGACCTGCATCACCGTATAGCCGTTCTGAGCCATATCATCGAGGATCTTTTCCGCCTCTTGGATCGAAAGCTCGGTCTTCAGGGCTATCAAGGCGGGAGTAACGATCCCGTTTTCTTCTTTGGCGGCTAGAAGGATCTGCTTCTCACCGGAGGCGACGCTCTTCTTCTTGGATTCAGACACAACCGGTCTGGAATATCGCGCCGCGGCCAAGCGGCGGATTCCTTCAACAATGGGCATGACTCCGGCGAATAACAAAGGAAAGATAAAGAACCAAAGTCCGGTGACCGACCAGGCGATGCCGAAGGCGATCGTAAAGATGATGCCGGATGTCAGAGAAGCTTCGGCGGGTTTTCTTCTTCTATGGTACCTGCGTTGGATTTCGTCCTCCGCCTCGTCGTATTGGTCCATTACAATTATGGTACTGAAGAGCGCGGATAAAGTCAATTTTCCGAGTTGCCTCATATTCCTGTTTTGAAGAATTCCCCGGATGGTCTATACTGTGCATTGGCGTGCATCAGCAATCGGATAGAGAGGTTTGAAGGTGGCAAAAAAGAAAACGGAAAACCAGAGAACCAGGCTCGAAAAAGAGCTGACCCAGGCGATCAAGCAGATCGACGAGGAGGGGCTGATCTTCCTGCTTCAACAGACTCAGGTCCTGATCCACAACGCTCGCGTGGATAAGCTCAATCGAGAGATCGTGGAGCTGGAGCAGAAGAAGTCGAAAGGCGGGAAAGCCGAGACCGCACCTCGGAAAACCCCCGCAGCCTCCGCGGTCACCATCGATGAGGCGGACAACGGGAAGGCTTTTTTCCTGACCCTAGGGGGCACCCGGAAGATAATGGATCTGGAAGAGATGCGCCGCTTGGTACGGATCTGCTACTCCGCCGAAACCAAGACGGACGCCCTGAAGCAGCTGTACACAATTTTCGCCCGCGAGCGGGGAGATGTCCTGGCCGACGCCAAGATCAGCGGGCCCGGAAGCCCTATTATCGAGGGATTGTTTCTCGCTATCCGCGGCACCTACCAGCTGAAAGACCGCTAGACCGCAAGCCTACTTCTCGTGGAATCCCGCCATGCCCTTTATCTCGGGGGCTTGGCCCGTATCCTCTTCGATACCCCGGTGCACGATCGCAGCCACGCCCGTGGCCAGACCGAAAAGATTGATGAAGCCGGTGGCATCCCCGTGATCGTATGAGCTGGCGCCGAAAGAGGCCAGATCCTGCAGGTACAGGGAATACGGGGATTTGCGGCCCGCCACGATCACGTTGCCCTTGTACAGGACCAGGCGTACAGTGCCGCTGGTGTACTCGGAGATCTTGGCCATAAAGGCTTCCAGGCTCTCCCGCAGGGGGGTGAACCATTTGCCCGAATATACCAATTCGGAGTAGCGCATGGCCAGCATGCGTTTGAAGTGAAGCGCATCCGCATCCAGGGTGATCTGCTCCAGCTCCCGGATGCCGGCGTGAAGAATCGTTCCGCCGGGTGTCTCGTAGACGCCGCGGCTCTTCATGCCCACCTGCCGGGTCTCCACCATGTCCACCCGGCCGATGCCGTTCTCGGCTCCGACCCGGTTCAGTTCCTCCACCAGGGTGAGCGGGGGCATCGTCTTTCCGTTCAAGGCCACGGGAAAGCCCTTTTCGAACTGCACGGTGATCTCGGTCTCCCGGTCGGGAGCGTCCTGGGGACTCCTGGTGCGCTGGAACATATCCTCCTTGGGCCGGTTCCAGGGATCCTCAAGATCCCCCCCTTCGTGGCTCAAGTGCCAGAGGTTCTCATCCCGCGAGTAGATCTTCTCCTTGGTGATCTGTCCCAGATCGATCTTGTGGTCCTTGGCGTAGTCGATGGCCTCCTCCCGGGAGCGGATGTCCCACATGCGCCAGGGAGCGATCACCTTCAAGTGGGGCGCCAGCGCTTTGTAGGTCAGCTCGAAACGGACCTGGTCGTTGCCCTTGCCGGTACAGCCGTGGGCCACCGCATCGGCTCCCTCTTTCAGAGCCACTTCCACTTGATGCTTGGCCTGAAGGGGCCGGGCGATGGAGGTGCCCAGAAGATACTTCTCCTCGTAGATCGCCCCGGCCCGGAGAACCGGAAACAGATAGTCTTTTAAGAACTCTTCCCTGACATCGAGAACGTAGAGCTTGGATGCTCCCGAAGCCTTGGCCTTTTTCTCCAGGCCGGTCAAATCATCCTCCTGGCCGACATTGGTGCACATGGCGATCACCTCGGCGTCGGGGTAGTGCTCCCGCAGCCAGGGGATAATGATCGAGGTATCGAGGCCTCCCGAATAGGCCAGCACGATTTTTTTTATCTCATCCATAATATTTCCTCCAAGCAACCAGGCAGCTATGTACCGAGTTTGAGCGACCCGGATTCGACACCATCGAACACCCGGGCCATGATGGTGATCCCCGTATCGATCTCCTCGGTACCGATGATCAGAGGCGGGGCGATGCGCAGGACGTTCTGTCCGGAACGAAGAATCAGCAGACCCTCCTCCCGGAAAGCGTTCAGCAGCGCCGGCATGGCGTCGGCATTCTCCTCTCGTTGGGGCAACCGCTCCGGCAAGACCTCGATCCCCAGGAGGAGTCCACGGCCCCGCAGGCCCCCTAGAAAAGAATACTTCTCGGCAAGAACCTCCAGCCTCTCCGCCAGATATGCTCCCTTGTCCCGGATCTGGGCGATGAATTGAGGATTGGACAGGATATCCCAGACCTTGGAGGCTACCGCCGTGGTGACCGGGCCGCCCCCGAAGGTGGTCCCGTGATCTCCCACGTGAATCAAGGTATTGATCTTTTCCGGGATCAGCACCGCCGATAGAGGAAGACCGGCGGCCAGGGGTTTGGCCAGGGTGATGATATCCGGCTCGAGCCCGACCTCGGTTGAGGCGTAGAAACTCCCCGTCCGGCTCAGACCCGTTTGGACCTCATCGGCGATGAGGATCAGATCGTGCTTCCGGCACAGCCGGTTCAGTTCGGAGGCGAACTCCCGGCTCATCCCGGCCAGGCCTCCCTCGCCCTGGATCACCTCCACGATGACCCCGGCAAAGCTAGCGTCCAGAGTCTTTTCCAGACCCGCCGTATCGTTATACTCCGCCACCTCCACTCCGGGAACCAGGGGGAGGAAGGGAGTCTGGTACTTCGGATTCGGGGTTACCGATAGGGCGCCCATGGTGCGGCCGTGGAAGCTCCCGGTGAAGCAGAGCAGCTTGTGGTGCCCCTCCCCTTTCTTGCGCAGGGCGTACAGGCGGGCATACTTCAGAGCCGTCTCGTTGGCTTCCGAACCGCTGTTTAGAAACTGCACGGTCTGGAAATCGCCGCTTGCTATCATCTTGGTTGCCAGTTCTAGGACCGGCTCGGTGATAAAGAGGTTGGAGATGTGAACCAGCTTCTTCATCTGCTGGTAGACGATCTGTGCCAGGTCCTCCCTTCCGTATCCCAGGGCGTTCACCGCAATCCCACCTGTGAAATCCAGATACCGTCGACCTGAAGCGTCCTCCAGCCAGACCCCGTCGCCCTTGCTGATCATCAGCAGCTCCGGGGAGAAACATTTGGGAAGCGGATGCTCCTTAATCAGTGCCGTATCTCTACTCATATCGATTGCTCCTCCACTCTTCTTATAGATGAAAACAGGTACCCGTTCCGCCCTCCAGCAGAGCCCGAAGGGATCCCCGGCCGCGGTACTGTCCGATGATGACCTTCCCCACTCCATGCTCGAGCGCCTCCACCGCCGAGGTCGCCTTGGGGATCATGCCGCCGGTGATGGTTCCGTCGGCGATCTCCCGGCGCACCTCCTCCCGGTTCAGACTCTTCAGAAGCCGATCGTCCTTCAGCACTCCCGGGATGTCGGAGATGAAGACCAGGCTCTCACTGTTCAATCTGCAGGCCACTTCGAAGGCTACAGAGTCGGCGTTGATGTTCACCCCCAATCCTTTTTTGTCCATGGAGGTCGAGGATAGAACCGGAAGAAAGCCGGCTGTGAACAGCGCCGTCAACAGGCGGGGATCGACCTCGGCTACGTTTCCCGTTCGGGTCTCCCTGCCCTCCACCCTTCCCAGGGTTCGGCCGCGGAAGGTTGCCCCGTCGGCGCCGCACAACCCCACCGCGGGCAGACCGCAGGATTGAAAGAAGCGAACCAGGTGTTTGTTTACCTTCCCCGACAGGATCATCTCTACCACATCCATCTCCCCGCTCAAGGTGATCCGTATCCCTTCGTGGAAGCGGGGTTCGAAACCGAGCTGCCTGCTGATGCGGGTGACTTCCGCTCCCCCGCCGTGCACGATCAGCGGATGGCAATCCGGCATCAGGTCTTTCAGGTCCGCGGCAAAGGGACGCAGCTGCTCTGCGTCTTCAGCGGTCCTGCCGCCGATCTTCACGGTGATCACCTTCTTTGTAAGTCCCAGGGTATCCATGGTCGCCTTCGGCTCCGCCCTTCAGATCTCCCCGGCCAGGGACAAGCCGCTGGTTTCGGGGAATCCCATCCGGACATTCATGTTCTGAACAGCCTGCCCGGAAGCGCCTTTCATCAGATTGTCGAGAACCGAGAAGAGAATCAGGGTGCCCCCCTCGACCTGCCAGCCGATATCGCAGCGGTTGGAACCACGCACCTCGGCGGTCTGAGGAATTGCACTACCCCGGAGGCCGACAAAGGGCGCAGCGCCGTAGGCGGAGTCAAAGAGCGCAGCAACCTCCTCCTCTGTAATTCTTCGGGAACAGGGAACCATGATCGTGGAGCTCATCCCCTTTCTCAGGGGCGCCAGGTGAGGAACGAAGAGGATCGAGGCTTCCGGAGCCTCGGCACGAAGCTGTTCCTCCATCTCCGAGACATGACGGTGCCGCTTGCCCGGCGCGTAGGCACAGGCATTTTCACTGCGTTCGCAAAACAGATACTCCGCCTTGACCTTTCGCCCGGCTCCGGAGATCCCGGAGATCGAGCTCACATGAATCTCCCCACCGATCAAGCCCGCCCGGGCCACGGGAAGCAGGGGCAGCAGCACCGAGGTGGGATAACAGCCGGGATTGGCGATCAGATCGCTGGAGCGAACAGCTTCACGACACCACTCCGTCAGCCCGTAGACCGCCTGGTCGAGCAGATCGGCCCGTGGCGGCGGCGAACCATAGGCGGCCTGAAAGGTTTCGATGTTCTTCAAGCGAAAATCGGCGGACAGATCGATGATCACCGATTTTCCCAGAAATGGGGCACAGAGACGGGCCGATTCGAGGTGAGGGAGAGCCGAAAACACCACATCCGGGTTCTGAACCCGTGCTGCTTCGAGGCTCTGGAGATTTCCCCCATCGGGGATCTTTGCTTTCGGATCCTGAAATCCGGGATCGACTTCGGAGAGTTTCCGACCCGCTTTCGAGGAGGAGACCGGCAGGATCTGATCGACTCCGGGATGATCGGCGAGCAGCCTGGCCAAAAGCAACCCCGTGTAGCCGGTTGTCCCTAGGATGGCTGCCTTCATTCCGCCTCCTCCTCCAGCCCGGGAATACGCTCCTGCAGGGCTTGAAAGAGCCGGCTGCGGGATACCCCGTCCCGAGGGATAAGCAGGATGGTGTCATCTCCGGCGATGGTTCCCAGCACTTCCCGGATGTTTAGATTGTCGATGGCAAAAGCCACTGTGGAAGCGTGCCCGGGCAGAGTCTTCACCACGCCCTGGCTGCCCGAGAACTCGATCGAGATGAAGCCCCTGCGGAAATCCTCCACCAGACTCTTGTCCGATCCCACCTTGCTGGCGGAATCGGAGAAGGTATATATATACCCCCCCTTGCCGTCCGGGATCTTTCCCACTT
>CAZSBH010000142.1:3753-6102 GCA_964604845.1 uncultured Spirochaetaceae bacterium | reverse complement strand
GAAGTTCTCCCAGATCCAGTCACCATAGGGGCTCGGTCCCTGGTTGATGAAGGCCAGCTGATATTTGTCTTCGGTGATGCCTTCTTCGGTGAAAGAGTAGAAGGTGTTCTCATCCACGGTTTTCAAGTCGATCTGTACGCCGATATCAGGCATCGACTCGCTTATAATTGTTCCGGCCTTCACCTCTTCTGACCAATCGGACGGAACCAGCAGCTCGAACGCCAGGTTTCCCCCACGTTTCGGATCGTTGCGAATTCCATCTCCATCGTTGTCGATGTATCCGGCATTATCTAGAATTTTTCGGGCTTTGGCCGGATCGAAGGGATACTGGGGCAGGTTCTTGTTGTACTCGGGCATCTCTGGATAAGTAACCGTGGTATCCACGATTTCCCCGTATCCACCGTATACCATATCGAGGATCCGCTGCCTGTCGATACCGTGCAGGATTGCCCGGCGCACCCTCACATCCTGGATGGCCAGATCGTTGTGAAGGTTGAAACCCAAGGTCCAGCTGTCCTCTCCCCTGGTCTGGATGATGTCTATTTCGGGGTCCTTGGCAAGATCTTCGGAGACCAATGCGGGCAAGGAGCGGATAGTCATATGGATCTCCCCTTTACGCAGAGCCATGTACATGGCGTCATTGCTGCCGTACATGCGGAAAATGACCTCGTCTGCTGCCGGCCGGCCGGCGTAGTAATCGTCATTTGCCTCCATCCACAGATACTGTTCCACTTTGAAGTCTTTGAACTTGAAAGGACCCGAGCCGATAGCCGGGATGTTGTCGTAGACCATCATATCATCCGCGTATTGCTCCCAGATGTGCTTGGGCAGGATGGGCTTGAAGCCCATGGGCGGATACATGCCGTTCATCCCCACCTCCAGGGTAAACTGTACCGTGTACTTGTCGAGGACCTTGATCGAATCGGGGACGCTGACGATATCCGCGTATGCCCAGTTTTCATCAGCCTGCGGCAGATATTCGATCGTGAAAGCTACATCTTCCGCGGTCACGGGCTTGCCGTCGTGAAACTTGCTGTCCTCACGTAGATGAAACGTCCAGGTGTAGCCATCCTCGGTTTCCCAACTGGTTGCCAGCCTGGGAATCACCTTGTAATCCGGAGCCGGGCCCAGAATCCACAATTGATCGTAGAGCAGTGGAAACAATGTCGTTCCCATGGCCGTATAGTCCCAAGCACCGTCGGGTTTCATGGTCTCCACAGCCTGACCTACATTCAAGCCCACAGCGAATACCGCCTTCTCTTCCTTTTGCTTAGCTCCACCTGCGAAGCCGATTGCAGAGACCACGAGCAGCAGCACTGCCGCCGTGACGATCGACATCCTTCTCTTTTTCATATAGTCCTCCTCATTCTTCTATTTATTCTGTAGTTATTGCATGACAATAAAATCCCGCTGTTATGTGAATATCATCTCTGTCTTTAATCTTGATTTAGGTCAGATACATGGGGATAATCACATCAATGCTGTGTGCACCAATAAGCATAATTTTCGGCCGAGGCATCAGAGATGGACGTGGACGTAAACAAGGATAACTACGAACAGGTAGTCGTGCAGCCAGGTACACCGACGTTGGTGGATTTCTGGGGACCCCAATGCGCCCGCTGTTTTGCTTTGATGCCCGCCGTCGAAAAGGTGGCCGAGGAAAACAAGGATCGGCTGCGCCTGATCAAGATCGACGCTTCCAAGAACCGCAGGCTCTGCCTGAATCTCAGGCTTCTCAGCTTGCCGAGCTTTCTGTTCTACAGGGACGGAAAGGAAATAATGCGGCTCGCCGGCAACGAGGTCACGGAAAAAGACTTGAAGCGAGGTGTCGACAGCCTGCTTTCGGGTTCGAATCAATCTTGATGAGCAATACTCCGGTCATAAAAGCCTGTGCGTATGAGCTGATTCACACTCCCGATTTGGTGCACCACGGTTCCAAGCCTCGCAGGGAAGTGTGCAAGGATCCCGGACTGGAACGAAGAATCGCCGCGCACTTGCGAAGCTATCAGGAAGCGATTGAATACCCGCCCAATCAGGTGTTTCTAGGTACTCTTCATCCCGAAGATCTCGCGTCTCACCCGCAGCCGTGGTGGCAAAATCCTTGCACGGGAGCTTCGAGCGAAGGTTCGTATGGAAGGCTGGTGGACCAACAGCTTTTCTATGGGTACCTGAAAGTTGCCGATCAATTCGACCTGCTCTGGTTTAGCGAAGGGTTCACCGAGGGGTTGAAGCTTCGTTTGCAGAACGATCCTCTGGCGTCATACGAAGATCTCCAGGGGCTGGGGGAAGGAAAATCGGTAGAGGCGATCGAAGAGAAGATAGAGAACGAAGGCTCTCTCGGTCTGTATC
>CAZSBH010000142.1:0-3743 GCA_964604845.1 uncultured Spirochaetaceae bacterium | reverse complement strand
TCCATCCAACGCCACCACGAGGAGGATGAATCCCTGCAGGCGCATATCCTGCTGGAAAACATCGCTACAAAAGCATCGGGGGCTCTGGTTGTGCGCGAGCTTCTGGCCCGATTTGAGGTCGACCCGGCGAGCGTGGATTTCCTGCTGTCCTGCTCCGAGGAGGCGGTCGGGGATCGCTACAACCGCGGTGGCGGCAGCATGGCGAAGGCGGTAGGCGAGATGTGCGGACTGAGCAACGCGACGGGATGCGACATCAAGGCCTTCTGTGCCGCCCCGATCTACGCAATCGTACAGGCGGCCAGCATGGTGCAGGCGGGGGTATTCGATAACGTGCTCGTATTCGGCGGCGGCTGCCTGGCCAAACTTGGCATGAAGTTCGCCGGTCATCTAAAGCACGATATGCCGATTCTGGAGGATCAGCTTGCCGGCGTCGCCTTCTTGATCACCGGCGATGACGGGCAGAGCCCGCTGGTGCGCCTGGATTCGGTGGGCAAGCACAACATCGGAGACGGCTCCAGCCAGCAGGAGATCCT
This sequence comes from uncultured Spirochaetaceae bacterium, assembly GCA_964604845.1. Taxonomy (GTDB): domain Bacteria; phylum Spirochaetota; class Spirochaetia; order SZUA-6; family DRHE01; genus JAFGQJ01. Next base: position 3,210 of record CAZSBH010000142.1, on the reverse strand, counting down.
CTCGTCGTTGATATACAGGCCATTGGAGAGGGTGGGACTCAGAGTCTCGGAAATAGACAAAATAGCTACGGAGCTGCAAAATCCGGAGATCACCCTGCCCCAGGGCAGTGGAAATGTACCCTTGAACAATTATAAAATGATCGCTGCTTTGGGGGTCATGCGGGGGGAGTTGGAAAGATCGGAGATCCCTGAGTTCGTAGAAAAAAAGGGGATGCCCGGATTTGCTCCCACCCAAGGCCATATCCCGGCTGCGGTGCCCTATCTCGGCCACGCCGGCGAAGCCATGGCCAAAGGATCAATGAAGCGAGCCCAATTCGTGGCAAAAGGCAGCTTATTTCTCGGGAGAATGACTCAGTTGTTTGACGGAATGTCCTTCATCTTGGAAAGAAATCCACTGGCGAAGAAAAAAAAGACAGGAGGTGAGTAGAGATGTTCGAAGACAAGTATGTAGTGGCTCTGGGCGAGAGAGACGGGGTACCCGGGCCGACTATCACCGAAGTTCTTAGAAGCGCAGGAGCCAATGTAGTATCCCAAGTTACCGAATGCTTTGTCTGAACTGCAGCGGGAGCCATGGATGCGGAAAACCAGACGAACATCCTGCGGCTGGCCGAGGAATACGGCAAAGACCGCTTGATCGTCGTTCTGGGAGCTGCTGATGCTGAAGGTGTTGAGATCAGCGCCGAAACCTTGATCAGCGGCGATCCCAGCTTCGCAGGTCCTTTGGCCGGAGTCCAGTTGGGACTCCAGGTGTATCATATTCTCGAGCCGGAGATGAAAAAACATATCCCCGAAGAAGTCTATCGGAAACATCTGGCCATTTTTGAGATGGTGATCGAGGCCGATAAAATCGGGGAGAGTCTTTCCAAGCTCCGGAATCAGGGAACAAACTAGCCCGGCAGCGGGGCTCCAAGCAACCGCAGGCCGGGGGTATTCATTATTTCAGCATTCCCGCACATACTATGTCTGTATGGATATTTTTGTGCATGAAGCGGAGAAGAAGGATCTGCAAGCGCTGCTCGAACTGTACAAGCAGCTCCACCCTCGGGACCTACCTTCTCCCCCAGAAAGAGAGCTATCAAGAATCTGGACCCATATATTCTCCAGTCCTGTGGTGCACTGTTTTGTTGCGGAGCTCGAAGGCAGGATTGTAGCTACCGCTACTTTGGCGGTACTTCCCAATTTAACCCGGGGCGGTCGGCCGTACGGCGTGATAGAAAACGTGGTTACGGATAAGGACTATCGTCGCCGGGGGATAGGGAGGGAGGTGCTGCGACATATCCTGCAGGAGGCAGAGCGCCGGGGTTGCTACAAACTGATGGTTCTCACGGATGTACATCGCGAAGGAGTGGTCGAGTTTTACCAGGTGGCCGGCTTCAAAACAGGCGTGAAAAACGGCTTGGTGGCCTCGGCCCCGTTTGTGGATTGACGGCGAGCTACAATTGTGTGCAACAATAGCGGCCGCGACCGGATTCAATCGGGTCACAGCTCGGCGAAGGCGTATTCAACGGTCCGTTCGAGGGACATTACCTGACCCTCGCACCATTCCGGCGGAAGTTCAGTTTGGTATTCGTAGAACGAAGTGCCCAAATCTTCGGCATAGATCTCCTGTCCGACCGCTTCTTTACCGATCCTTTTTTGCCCGTCGCTGAAATGCCCATACCTGTACCAGAACCATTCCAGCGAAATTGCCAGCTGCAGAGCATCCCTGACCCGCCGACTTTGCAGAAACCAGGATAGAGCTGACTGCAGGTTGTTGGTCTCCCTTTCCAGCCTGTCGATTCATCGGAGTTGCTCGGGACCGTGCAACTCCGATTCCGCTTCAACCGCCAATTCCAGGTAGTACCGGGCGTGGTGCTCCCGTACCATCCCCGCCTCGGGCCGTTCCTCGAAGCGGATTCGGGCATACTCGACGATCGTTTCGAGCATTGAGAAGCGGCTCTCTCCGTCTATAACTTTCTGTTTGACGAGGCTTTTGTCGATCAGGAAGGACAGGCCGTCGAGAATGTCGAGTTCCGATTCGAGCTCTGGGGCTCCGAAAATATGTTCTACGGCTTCTACCTGCAACAGAGGTTGAACCGTTTGAATTGTCCTCGGATCGGCTACTTTCAAAGGAGGGACGTGTAATTCCCGCTCTCCCTTCCTCATAATTGCCGATCATTCGAGATGCCGCTTCAACGGCCAGCCTCGTCTTACCCGTACCGCCGGTACCGGTCAGGGTCAGGACACGCACCTTCTCGTCCTCCAGTGCATCTGTCAACGCCGCTATCTCCGTTTCCCTTCCGATGAACTCCTTCAGCTGTTCAGGGAGGTTGTTGGGACGTGAGGTCTGCGGCGTGTTCCGGTTGGATATATTCCTTTTGCAACGGATCGTCTCGAACAGATCCTCTGTCTCTTCCTCCGGATCTTCTCCCATTTCTTTTTTCAGCAGCGATCCGCACTGCTCATACTGGCGAAGCGCAGCGGTGCGTTGTCCTGCTGTCGCATAGAGATGCATCAGCTCCCGATGTACTTTCTCCTCAAGTGGATCCAAGGCAAGCCACTAGCGACCGTACTCAACCGCGGCCTCGATCTGGTTCCTCTTCCCGAGCATTTTTACTAATTGTTCCAAGACGGATGTAAAGTCTCTACGCAGGCTCTCCTGCTCGAAGAACTGCCAATCGTCGAACTTCGGACTATCTTTTAGATAAAAGCCGGAAAGAAAATCGCCGTGATAGAGACCGGCTGCAGCGATGAGTCGGTTTATCCTCTCCAACCCGGCGCCGCGGTAGTCTATTTCGTGTTCATCCCTTAACAATGCTCTGAACTCGTGGACGTGGGTCCACAAATTATTACCGGAGTTAAGACGGATGGTAGGGCCGTCGACCCTCAACCAGTCTTCGTCGATCGTGTTCTTAAGGATGGAAAGGGTCTGCCGAAAATCCGCCCGGGCTCGGCCTCGGGATTGTCTGGGGAATAGGAGGTCAGTGAGCATCTCCCGGCTGTGTACCTTGGCCGTAACCGCCAGGTATGCCAGCGTGGCGATGCATTTCCTACTATGTATCGAGATCGTTGTGTCGTTAAGCTTGAATCGCGGAGGTCCCAAGAGATACAGTGCCAATACGACCATTCGTTCATCCATGATGAGGCGGGAGGCATAGGATGACGATCTTTCAGTGTGAGGGGAGCTGCGACTTATTGTTGATATTCAACGGTCTATCGCTCCGCCCCTTA
>CAZSBH010000141.1:0-6158 GCA_964604845.1 uncultured Spirochaetaceae bacterium | reverse complement strand
CGGCATCATCACCGACCGTCCCACCGCTCAGGACCTGAGGGAAGTGGAGGGGCGGATCCTCGGAATCCTGCGCAGGCTCCATCTAGTGCTGCCGTTGGGGGACGCGTTTTTGTAGGATCTGCAGCCAGCAGCTGTCTTTCTACGTGTAGTTTGTCAATTCGAGAACGTGTGTCCATCGGGTATTTCAGGCCCCACTGTTTCCGGATCTCATCGAATGTCTTCAACAATCCCACATGGCGATTGCGGGCGTTTAAAGATCCTGCGAAATACCCTGTTTATTTAAGCGACCCCAAGGACAGTCCTCGCACAAGATATTTTTGAAGGAGAATCGCCAGTGCGACGATCGGCAATGTTCCGAGTGCTGCGGTAGCCGACACCTCATTCCACATCAGTCCGTGAGGATCACGCATCCCCGCGATTGCCACTGGAATAGTCATGGCCTGATTTCGAGTGAGAATGAGGGCGAACATGAAGTCGTTCCACGACCAGATGAAGCAGAACAGCGCCGTCACCACCAATCCCGGTGCAATGAGGGGAAGGGTGACAATCCGGATAACATTCAGTTGAGAGCAGCCGTCGATCATAGCTGCTTCTTCCAGTTCCCTCGGTACCTCCTGGATGAAGCCTTTGATCATCCACACGGCGAAGGGAACCGTAAGAATCAGGTGCGGAATGACGACTCCCAGGCGGGTATCGATCAGACGCAGTGTCTTCATCATCAAGAAATACGGCACGATTGCTACGACGGGTGGAAAAAACTTCAGTGACAGGATCCAAAACGGCAGAGAGTTACCGCCGATTCTGTAGCGGGCAAAGCCATAAGCGCTGGTGGCTCCGAAGAGCACGGCTACAACTGTTGCAAAGAAGGCGATTGCCAGACTGTTCATGAACTCCTTCAGAGCTTCCCGAAAGGCGTATTTGTAGGGCTGGATGGTGGGGTGCTTGGTGGCGAATTTCGGCGGGCTGTTCATCAAATCCTCTTTGGGTTGGAAGGAGGTGAGGAGGAGCCAGTAGAAGGGGAACAGGGTGACGACCACCACGAGAATCATCACCACGGCGAGAAGGCTTTTCTTTATGACGGCTCTATTTTGACTTTTCAACGTGCTCCCCCCTTTCCATAACACGGACAAACACAGTAACCAGGATTGACAGAGGTATCATCAGCAGCCAGGCCACGGCCGAAGCCTTGCCCACGTTCCAGTAGCGAAACCCGATCAGATAGGTAAGAAGGCTGAGGGTCATGGTTCTGGATCCCGGTCCGCCGAGGGTTATAACGTAGATCAGGTCGAAGGTCTGCAGGATTTCCAGGGCCCGCATGATGATGATCAACATGATGATCGGTCGCAGCATGGGCAGGGTTATGCGCGTGAAGATCTGCCAGGTAGTGGCCCCGTCCACCTGGGCGCTGTTAAAAGGTTCGATCGGTAGTGACAGAAGCCCTGCCACCAATACGGCCATAACAAAAGGCGTCCATTGCCAGATGCGCAGGATCAGGATCGTAACTAATGCCAGCTGCGGAGAAGCGTGCCAGGACAAACTCTCCAGGCCGAGCAGGTTCAGAAAATAATTGATCGGCCCGGACCTCACCTCGAAGACCAGGCGCCCCATGTAGCCGATGACCACCGGCATCACCATCATGGGAACGAGGAGGATCGGCTGAAAGATCTTTCGGGCACCCGGCAGATTCACCAGAGCCAGGGCTAACCCCAAACCAATTAAAAATTCAAGAATCAGCTCCGCCGCCATCATGGTTCCGGTAATCGCAGCGGCGTTGTAGAACTCTCCGTCGGTGAGAACGTCGCCGAAGTTCTTCAGGCCGGTGAAGGGGTGTTCGGGCCGGCGGATATCGTAGTCCTGCAGGCTTACGGTGATCGAGAATACCATTGGAAAGATCACGATAAGCGCCAGTACCAACACGGTGGGCAAAACCAGAAACCGCGCTCTGCTTTTTAGAGTCATCCTCACTCCTAGCGAGAAAATACAGCGTCCTCGCGGCACTCGGCCGCGAAGACGCGTTTAAACGAAGTTTATTGCCAGATCTTGGCGTAAAAACCCTTCTGTTTATCGACACCGAACTTGTTGTTCAGCTCGTTCCACTTCGCTGCTACCACATCCAGCGCCGCTTTGGCCGTGGGGATTTCACCGGCCAGGAACTTGGAGACGTTCAAATCCAGCACATCGTTGTACTCGAAGGCTCCGGGAATCTTGATCATCGGGAAGCCGTTTTCGAGCGCTTTGAGCTCCAGCTCCAGGTAGCTCTCGATCCCCGGAATCGCCTTCCGCCATTCGGTGGAGTTGAAATGACTGTATCGGGAGGGGTCCCAACCGACTGCGGCGTCCATGATGTACTTGAGGTTGCTCGGGCTGGGAGCAAACATGTGTTTCAACACCGCATAGGCGGCGTCGGGGTTCTTGCTGTCCTTTACCACAGAGGCTACCCAGGCGGGGTCGACGATGGTGAACTGATATAGCTTACCGGCCTTCTCCACCCCGGGAGTCGCAGATATACCCAGGACAGGTTTCGGCGGATTCTCCACGGGAAGCGGAGCCACCTTGTTGAAGCCCCGGCCTTCATCGGTCCAGTGGATCCACATACAAACCGTCCCATCATTCATTGCCGCGGCGAACAGCTCGTCCCACTCCCAGGCAAGTACACCGGGAGGTGAAGATTTCATAATCCGCTTCATAGCTTCGAGAGCTTCGACGGCAGCCGGCGAGTTGATCAACGGCTTCATGGTAGCGGGATCGAAGTAGTGGGGATTCGGAGCGCTGAAGGGAACATAGCGGAAGGTGTACCAGTAGTAGACTCGGCCTCGTTTGGCCTGGTCGGCGTATCCGTAAAAGTCTTTGGTCAGGGTCTTCCCTGCAAGTTTCTCTCCCTTCTTTCGGGTGAAGAATTGGGCAATGTCCTCTACCTGCTTCCAGGTCTTCGGCGGATCCGGCAGGTCATAGCCGTACTTGGCTTTGAAGGCGGCTTTCTCCCCCGCGTCCTGGAAGAGATCTTTGCGGTAGTAGAACAGGAAAGTGTCACCGTCCAAGGTTACGGAGTACTTTTTCCCGCCCCAGAGATTCTGCGCCTTGTTGAAGGCGGGGAGGATATCCGAGAAACCGATGGCATCGTTGTCCTTGGCCACGTAATCGTCCAGGGGCAGCAGATAGGATTCGTAGTCCCCGATCCAGGCGGAGTTGTACTGAACGATGTCGAAGGCGCCGGTGCGCTGGGTGAGATCCAGCATCTCCCGGGAATAGAGCTCGTCCGAGGTTACCTCGATTACGTTCAGGTCGATGCCGTACTGCTCCTTGATGTTGGCCTTTTCATCGTGCCAGGGGGTGGCATGATGACCGCTGTGGGCAACTACCGTGACCGTAACCCCTTCGAAAGGTTTTCCCGTCGCCGCGGGTTTTTCACCCTCTCCCCCGGCGAACACCGCAAACGAAACGAGCAGCAGACTGCAGATCATCAGAAATAGCACAATCTTTTTCATTTTTTTCTCCTATCAATTGTACATGCAAAGGTTCACGACTAGGATCTCCTCGAACTTTCCTATGGGGGTATCTTTAATCCCATTTTGCACCTCCTTGCAGCTCTTCGCTGTTTGAAAAGCAAGTCAATCTCTCGCTAAATATTGTAGCGCAGGTTTATCGCCGCGGTCAAACCTAGATCCGTATCCATCCTTATTTCTGGCTACCACCAATCGTTCTTATGATTTCCTGAAGAAAGCGCATGTGCTCCACCGCAACAACCACTCCGGTGCGGGGCGGACGACGCTGCGTTACATTTTCATGGAAAGCGCGCAGCTCACAGTGAAAAGCTTCATTATGGGAGACAACGATCCGTTTCTCCCAGGCGAGATCCCTTTCGCCACCCTGCAAAATCACCGGGCTGGGGAAATGAAGAAAGTAGGGAGAGGGAAACTGGAGAGTGACTCTCTGCCGATTTCCGTAAAAACTATACTCCTCTCGGTAGTCCTTGAGATGGGAGAGGTAGTGCCAATCCACGGTACAGCACAAATCGTTTGAGTACTCCACCAGCAGGTGGATGGACATCCCCTCGCGCCAGTATTCCGCGTTCCTCAGCCTCTTGGGTGGACCGAGAAATCCATACATCATGTAGACGTTATGTATCAGGCTGATCACGACGTTTCCGTAGCACTGCCGGAGCTGCGGATCGTCCTTACGTCCTCCCAAGGCTTCATCGACGAGGGGGGACAGACTCCCCCCGGTGAGGCCTTCCCTCTGCATCTTTAACTGCTGATCCCAGGTACCCGGGTCGACATGGCCCTCCAGGACCTCTCCTCGTCCCCTGCGAATCCGATGCGGCGAGAATCCAAGCTCGTTGGTCGGATGCAGAACCGTGATCCGGACAAAACCAAGGTCTTCGAGCTGATCAACGTATTGTTTTGCTACCGGAAATGCAGGATCGTAGAGCTTGTGATACCCCACCTGGACGATTCGATCACTCGTTTTCGCGGCGTCGGCAATGTCCTCCGCCTCCCGCAGGTTCCAGGCAAGCGGCTTTTCCACAAAAACGTCCTTGTTGTGGTCCAAAGCAGCCAGTACCGTATCCCGGTGAGATCCGCTGTGACAGATCAAAACCGCTTCGATGTCCCTGCGCTCGAGCAGCTCAGCGTAGTCGGTATAACGGTCTTGAATGTGAAAGTGATCGGCTACGTCTTCGAGGAGCTCTCGGTTTTTGTCGGAGAGAGCCAATAGGCGGAAACGATCATTATTGGAGAGCAGAGTGGGAATATGGCTGATCTGAGCGATCGCGCCGCAGCCGATTACACCGATCGGAATTGGCAAACTGATCCCCCTTGAAACTGCATATTACATTGACAGCTTATGCAAATTAGAATAACATTTATGTAATTTGCTGTCAAGCAATTCTCATCAGGTAAGGATTTTTTCATGGCAATTACAATGGATGAAATCGCCAGGAAACTGAATGTCAGTGTGGCAACAGTCTCCCGAGCCCTCTCGGGGCGACCTCAGGCGGTCTCACCGAAAGTGCGTCGGGAAATCCAAGAGTTCGCTCAGCGCTACGGATATCAGAAACGCCGAACTGTGGGCAAGAGTGTGGCGTTTATTATAGACCGGCAGCTCTTCAATGTATCCTCGATGTTCTACAACATGATTATCGAAGGGGTCGAGCATCAGCTCATAAAAAATCGGTATTTTTTTCAGTTCCATTTGGTTGAGCGGGACACCGAACAGCTGGATCGGCTGAATCTCAACTTTCCCGACCTCGCCGGAGTGATTGATGTTGGCGGGTACCATGACCGATTGTCAGAGAAACTTAACGAGATGGGTGTGCCGGTCGTATTGGTGGACCATCATATCCCCACGGCAGACATATCCGCCGTACTAATAGACAACACCGACGGAGTGGTGCAAGCATGTAAACATTTGTTCGATTTAGGCCATAGTCGAATTGCCTTTATCGCCTGCGATCCTCCTGTAACGAACGGGCACGAGAGACTTTTCGGATATCGCCGGGCAGTTGAAATATTCGGATTCGACGACGATCCGAGCCTGGTCGAGTTCTGTGGCGGTCGAATGGATGAAGCACACCAGGCGATGAATCGGATTCTGGAAAAGAGATTGAAGCCTACCGCAGTCCTTGCACACAACGATGTGAGGGCCATAGGCGTGATGGATGCACTGAAACAATCGGGACTACGGATTCCGGAAGAAATCAGTGTAGTCGGTTTTGACGATATTGCGTTGTCCCATGAGGTCGTCCCTTCGCTGACCACCGTCCATGTTCCAAAAAAAACGATGGGTAGGACGGCGGTCCAGAGGTTGTTGAAGTCGTTTAATGGGAAGCAGGATCCTTTTATCAAGGTTATCGTTCCAACCAGCCTGGTTGTGCGTGGCTCCACAGCCAGGGTGCCGGGTTGACGACGCTTGTAGAGATCGGTTAGTGCATCTCCCTGCCTCCGGAGACGTTCAACGTACTGCCGGTGATAAACTCAGCGTCATCCGAGGCGAGGAATGCCGCCGGTCACGATCGCGACGTGTCCTTCCAGCTTCATCCTGACGCTACTCCTTCCTGAACCTTCATAATTTTTTGGTCGTTTATCGCTCCATCGGGTATTTCAGGCCCCACTGGGCACGGATTTTGTCCATCGTGCGGATAATTTCCACGCTTTCATCCA
>CAZSBH010000140.1:0-6329 GCA_964604845.1 uncultured Spirochaetaceae bacterium | reverse complement strand
TTCAAATAAAATGCTGCGAATTTCGCAGCTGGAGGCCTCCAGGATCGATTTTCCAGGACCTAGTGATACACATTGGATGCCCCCTGGATCTGGGGATTGCAGACGTTTGTAAAAAATGAATTTCTAATTAGCGTTTTCCTACGCATGGCTGCGCACACGGTCTTGAAAACAATCTTACCAGAGATCAAAGAGCCCCTCCCCGGCGGCTCAATCCGAAGAGGGGCAAAGAAAAGATTGACGTTACCGGCCGCCGCCGACGGCTGCACGGCCGGTTGCTCATGCCCTAATAAATCGCCGAGGCTCCGACCTTCTGTACCGGAGCGAGTCGGAAGGCTCCACGAATCAGCGCCACCGACACGGTGGTGTTGGCGGTCGTGGTCACTTTCGCGGCCACGTGGTTAAATACGTTCTCGAAGTCCATCTTATCCGTGGAGATCTCCACAAAAGACTGCGCCTTGATCGTTGCCTTCACGCAGGTTCCATCATCCGGATTGCTGGACATGGTGATTACCACCTCACCGGGTTTCTTCGACACGAGTGTCACTACACCGGCAGCGTTGGAAGCCTTCACGCCAGGCACCCCGTAGGTTGCATCGTTGATGCATAAGCACAACTCCACTGCATCCTGCGTGTCGGATCCTGCGATCGAAAATTCCCGATTCGCCGGCGTGGTGACCGTTGCATGGGCCGTGAACACCAAGCCGTTGATGGTGATCGTCCCGCCGGCCAGGAAGGTCGCCAGCGTGACCGTGCACTCGGTAACCAAGGCGTTTGCCGTGATCGTGGCCGTCGCCGCCTGTGCCGCGGTAGTAGGGATCCCTTTGGCATCGGTCCCGTCATTGTCTACAGCCTGCAGGAGCTCGACCTTGGTTGTCTTGGTAGCGGCCATGGCCCCGCCGGCGAGCAGGGCCAGGATCCTGCCGTAGTTCTTTACCGGATGGTATTTCCCGGTGACGTTGGTGTCGTTCAGCGCCTGGGGGACCAGGGCAATATCAAGTTTTTCACTTTCATAAATTCGGTTCATCTTATATTCCTCCATCCTTGAGCACGTGGAAACTGGCCGGCTTCACCACCAGGCTGTCTACCCGAGTATAGACCTTGAACCACACCTGGGTTTGGGTAAAGGCGCTTCCCGAGGCGTCGGCCGCTTCCCGACTGATAGCCAGGCTGAGCTCGGTCCGCAGCCCGAGCACCAGGTCCGCGAAATCGCCTAGATAGGCGTTCGTTACAGACGTGGCCTCATCGGTCACCACCTGGGCGGTCAACAGCTTGCGAAGTGTTTTGAAGGCCTCCGGAGCGGCCAGGTAGGCGTTCGTGGTGGCTTCCTTCAGCTTCGCGAGCGCCTTCGCCACATCGGCGTTGTAGATCGCCGCGATCCGCTCGATGGGTACGTTCTTCCCGACCAGGCCGAAGATCGCGTCCAGGAAATAGTCGTAATCGAAGCCGACGCTGGACATATCCGTCAACCCGATTCCGGATGTGTTCAACAGGCCCAAAGGTTCCCCTACGCCGCTTCCGGTCAGGGCTTTCAGGTCGAATTCTTTAGCCAGAACGAAGGCCAGGGAGTCGGTCAGGACCCGCTCGAGATTTGAAGCGTCCGCGACGAGCTCTTCGCTGAGTTTTGTCATCGCCGTCAGTTTTTTTGCCGACAGCTTCACCGGCACGAAGTTCATGTCCGAGAAGGTTCCGGCTACGTTCTCCGGCGTCCAGTGTGCGGTCGGTGTTTCGGTCACCTTTGCCAGGATGAGCTCGGGGGCTTCCATCTGGAGGGAAAGCGCTCCGGCTTGCGAAACTCTCAGCTGATTGCGGGTCTCCTGGATGATGCGGTCGGCAACCGGGGCAGGCACCAACCAGCCGCCGAGATATCCGGTTCCTTCGGCCATGGTCCGCTTCTCCGCCTCAGCGCCTTTCCAGTTTCCGCTCACCAGGCCCCGCACCACGCGGGCGATAGAGAGCTCATCGGGCTTTATCCCATCCGGCAGCTGGTATTCCCTGCCCTCGCACCAGTCTTCACCCGGCAAAAAGGTCCGGACCTCCAGGCCGGTTTTCGTGTCGAAAAACCGATCGCGCCGAGCCGGCAAGCTCATAGAAACACCCGGCCGGAGCTCACCCATCTGCCCGCCGTGTAGCCCGGAGAGATCCTGGCCGGCCGGGATCCCCGCCCGCTGCCGCTCGATCTCCTGAGCCTCCCGGATCTGCTCATCGTATTGATCTACTTCGCGCTGGAGAGTGTTCAATTTGCCTCGCTCGTCGGCGGTAAGGTCCCGAGATTCGTTCACGGCTTTGTCGAGGACCTCCCCTTTCTGTGCGAGCGTTTCGTCCTTTTTGCGCATAAGCAGTTTTATGTCGATTTTTTTCATATTACTTCCTCTCGTCGATTGATTTTCTCTGCATCTCGATGTTCGCCCTGGCTTCCTTCAGAACCTCCAGCACCGTCGCGCCTGCCCTACCGGGCGTCCCCGGATTCGGCTTGTTCCGAAAAGCCAGCTGCCTGCACCGCGCCTGCAGAGTCGTGTCTTCATAGGCCGGAAATGTCACGGCCGAGAATTCAGGAATGATTGCGAACTTTTGGATGTATCGGGTCCAGATGGTCGTGCCGTCGATCGTTTTCGATTTCCATTCGTCTTCAGCCACCCGGAACGCGAAAGACTGTTTATCCACCAAGCCGGTCGCCACGCTCGCATGGCAGTCCCGGCCGAATTGGGTGTCGATCACCTGGGCGCGAATGAACACACCGGCCTCGTCCTCCTTCGCCGTCAAGGTCCCGATCTTCTTTCGAGCGAGAGGATTCGCCGGATCATGCTGCCACAGGTAGTACTGATCGTTTTCCTTGAGGGCTTCTGTCGCAGCGCCGGGTAGGATGATCTCGATATCTCCCCAGATTTCCGCCTCCCGGTTGTAGACAATCGCATAGCCTTCGATGATCATATTCCCGTCTTCGCTCTTGCGAGCTTCCATCTCCTGCATGGGAATGTTGCGGATCTCGAGATCCTGCGGAAGGCTGTCCTCGTCCTTGTTTACATCGCCCATAAGCGATACCCCTTGAGAAAAAATATTTGTGTAGAGTATTCGCTGCGCTGACCCGCGCCCGGGCGGCCCCGCCTCCACGTCCTTCGGGGGACCTGAAGCGTTTTGAAACTCGCCTGAGATCCGGGGGACGACGGCAATCATCCCCTGAATCCAGGGCAGGTAATAGTTGCCGCTTGCCGGCGGCAACGTCACCGAATTCAAGCCCAAACGGCGACCCGTTGTACAGGCTTGAAAAACGGCCGAAAAACCTTCAAAAATCGCTGCTTTTTCGCTAAAAACAACGATTTTGTAATTTTATGCAATTATACTGTATTTTTATGCAGGTTTCTACCCCCTTGGCCTAAACTGACAATACGAGAGGGAAGCTGCGCACACGGTCCCGAAAACAATCCGTCCAGAGATGTTCATCCCCCCTACCTTTTCCGATCGGACTCAAGGTTGTACGGTGAGTGCTCCTGCAGCCAGGTAAGAATATCATCTTCCCGGAATCGGAGCACACCGCCGCTCTTAACGAAGGGAATGCGCTGTTGATGAACCCAATGATAAAGGGTGTTTCTTGTGATGTTCAGATAGGCACAGACTTCTTTCGGCAATAACAATCTCGGCAGGCTCATCCTGATACTTTCCTCAGTTCAATCGTTCGTTCTGCTCTGATCTGTTCCTGATTCCAGGGCGGTGGAGCAACAACGCGGGTTCTCCGCTTGATCCCGGACAGCTTGGCGATCTCCCAATTCTGGAGGTAGCATTCGTCCTTGGGGCTGTGAAACTCCAGCACCCAATAGACCTGTCTTTCCTCCGCCGTCAACTCGTCAAGCTTCGTCATTCTCTACTACCTCGAACTCTGCAAACTCGGCTTGATCCTTCCCCGAAGGGGGCCAATTTTCCCCAAGAGGGCCAAGGGGGTCAGGCCTTACTTCTTGCCCCCCTTCGGCGTTTTTGACCCCCTTCGTGGAAGGGGTCGTCGACAACCTCCAGATCCACCCGCCGCTAAAATCGGCTTTTTCTGAAATCACTCCGAGCCGTTTCTTTGCACGTTTAAGGGTTTTCTCTGAGATAGCGCATGCTCTTGCAGATTTGTATACTTCGGAAGCTGCAACGGGAGCATCGGCGAGCAGCTCTTCCAGGAATAAAACCGCCTCCTGGATTCCGCCGAGCTCCTCAGCCGCTTCATGTGCCAAAGCTTCGGCCGTATCAGTGAAAACGCTATCGCCCCAAGAGACCGAGGCGTTTCCTTCGGCGTCTGTGAGCTCGTAGGACAGGCCTTCCGTATCAGCTGCAAGGTTGCATTTCACGGGCAGCAGCAGCCGCCTCTTGCCCGTTTCATCCCGTAGGTCCTTGCAGACCGCCCAGACTGCCCGGGCGGCCGCGGTGAAAGCTATTGATCCCTGAACGCGATAGATCGCCACGCCGGCGCCTTTGTTCAAGTGGGAAACACCGAAGACCGCGGCTCCAGTGCGGCCCGCCAGGCTGGCCAGGGGGGCAAGGACGGCCCGGACGGAGGTGTTGATGTGGGAGTCGACCTCCCCGAGATAAGCGGAGATCGGATCGATGATGATCAGCCGTACTCTGTCGTTGATCACCGCCTCGAGGAGCTGGAGATCCTCTGTGAGCGAAAAGTAAGCATCCCCGCCTTTTCCGCGTTTCACCCCCTTGATGATGAAGATCCTTTCGAGCTTTGCCCCGATCGCTTTCAGCCTGGGAATGATCGTATCTGCCGGATCGTCCTCGGCAGATAGGATAATCGTCTCCCCAGGATCCGTGCTCCCCGCCTCCCCCGGCCAGGGGGCGCCCATCGACACCCGTGCTGCGATATCGAGGGTAATGACGGATTTTCCGAGGCCGGGATCCCCGACCAGGAGAGTGAGCTTGCCGGCGGGGATCTTCCCGGCCCAGAGCCAGCGGAGCGGCTTCGGTTCAATATCCGCCGCACACTGCATCACCACGGTGGAGGTGGAGGAGCCATTACCGCCAGGCGTCTCTATGCCGGCGGCAGCTACCTGGGCTTTATGTCGAGCGACAAAGGTTAACGGGTGGATCTTCTGTTCTTCTTTGATCTGTTTACTGACAGCCTGGAATTCTTCGTCTGTCAGCTCCGCCATCGGCTTTTTGTTCATTAGTCCTCGATCACGTTCGCCTCTTCTGGTGTGAATCCGAGTTCAACCCAAAGATTGCAGAATCCTTGCCGGTCGAAGGGCCCCAGCTCACCGAATCGAGGAGCAGCCGCCTTGAGTGCATCGAAAAATGCCTCAAGTTGTTCTTGGGTAATCTCTCCGCGATCGAAGCCCTCAAAGCGCAGCTGTGCGGCACGGTTGAAATCTGCGATACTCGTATTTGTGGTAGTGGGTAGCAAACTTTCCCGAACAGCCCGGGACAGGCCTCCAGTGCGGGCGTCGAAGTCCAAAATCCTCCGGCGGGCTTCTATGTCAGCACGTTGCGCTGCCGCGATCGTGGCCTGTTTGTCCCGTTCGATCTGCGCCATGTGGCCCTCCCGTAAAAGCGCACGTAACTCCTTCTCTTCTAAAGCGATTACGCCGAAGCAGAGATCACGGAGAAACTCCGACAGGCTGATATCACCGGAACAGAATCTGCGCTCAACCTCTTCTTTGATGCTTTCGGGCAGTTTGAAACTGATCGTGGTAAGTTTATCCATAGGTATATCCTCCTGGTATACCTTATAGTATACCGTTGAGAAAAATTTGTCAAGGGGATCTGCGGATTTTTTTTCCGTCATTTTAGCGGGTTATGCTTCGGCTTGTGCTTGTTCTTTGACGGGGCCGTAGAGCTCGTCGATCTTGGCCGCCACGTCCTCGAGACGGAGGAGCTCGAGATGGGAATATTGCTTCTGTACGTTGGTAAGAGCCCGGGCCTCCGCCGAGCTCCAGCCCAGGTAAGTCTGGACGAGGAGGGGGGAGACTTCTGCGGCTAGTAAAGCGGTGTTGAGGGTGTGCCTCGCTGCGTGCGGGGTGAGCCAGCGATCGCCGGCGGTGAAGGCGATATTCTCCCTGAGCTCGGCCGCTGCCAACACGCGCTTGAAGGCGTTGCGTAGCCAGGTAATCCCAGCCGGGGGGCCCCCGCCCTCGGAGAGCACGAACGCATCCGGATCGCCTCCCTGCAGGCGCTTGAGGAGCACCAGGGGGAGGACGATCTCTCTGGATTTGTTCCATTTCGGTAGGCCAATTTCTTTCTGATCTTTGAAGGCCTCTCGGATCAGACAGCGACCGGTATCGAGATCGATCGAGCCCCACCGTAGCGCCCGGGCCTCGCCGATCCGGAGGCCGGTAGTAAACAGCAAGGTCACG
>CAZSBH010000139.1:0-6378 GCA_964604845.1 uncultured Spirochaetaceae bacterium | reverse complement strand
CCCCTACCCTCGCCTGGTTTTCCTGTCATCCCCACGTAGCGGCGGCTCCAGCCCATCTATTGCGTCGATCAGCTCGTATATCAGGACCGGCTGGTTCTTGCCTTTCACTCGGATATTGTCCAACTCTCGGGCCATGACCTTGTCCTTGACCAAGCCGTAGGTATACTCGCTCATGATGATATTGGTGAAGTATGACTTATTGGTTCCCTCGAGACGGGCGCCTAGGTTTACATTGTCTCCTGTCAGGGTGTAGTCCATCCGCTGCAGCGACCCCATGTTGCCCACCGTCATAATGCCTGAGTTGATACCGATTCCGATATTGATCTGCCGTTCCGGCGGCCATCTCTCGTTGAGCTGGCCCAGTACTTCCATCTGCTTGAGGGCGCACTGGCAGGCCAACAAGGCATGATCCTCTTGAGGCAGCGGCGCACCCCAGAAGCACATGATCTCATCCCCGACGTACTTGTCGAGGGTTCCTTCGTACTCCAGGATGATCCCTGTCATGGCGGTGAGGTATTCGTTCAGGTGGTTCACGAGCGCTTGGGGACTCATACTCTCCGACATCGTCGTGAAACCGCGGATATCGGAAAACAGGACTGTCAGATCCTTGTCCTGACCGCCGAGCTCCGGAGGATTGTTGATAATCTGATCGACAACCCGCGGGCTGACGTAGGTGCCGAACATGTCCCGAATACGACGCTTGTCCTTCTCCTCGGTCATGATCCTGTATACGATGACAGACAGGAAGGACAGGAACACTCCCAGTATCGGTGTAGACAGGGTGATAATCCGATTGTGCAGGTCGAAGATCAGCATGACCGCGAAGAAGAAGACGACCGCCAATACTATGGAGAGCACCAGCGACCATACCGTGGGAAGTCGCGAAGCCATATACGCGGTCAAGAGAATCAACGCAAACAGAATGAGAGCGTTTGCCCATTCGGGTATGTGGTAGAGAAAGTTGTTCATCAGGATGGTGTTCAGTGCATTGGCGTGGATCTCTACACCAAACATCAGCCCGTAGGGGGTCGTCTTCTCGTCCTCCGCTATGCCCTTGGAAAACGGTCCTACCATAAGGATCTTGTTGCCCACCGCCATGGTCCGCGGCCAACGCGCCGGATCCGGATTTGGCACCCTGGCGGAGTACCCGGCGAACGAGCGTACGGGAAAGGTCTGGTGTCCCTGAGGCGAAGCACTGGAGGCAATTCCCATGTAGTTGATTAGCAGCTGAGCTTTGTCGTTGATCGGGATCTTGATCTCATCCACCGGTTTTGAAACCGCGGGTCGTACGACGTTGCCCGCATCATCCAGAACCGCTGGCTTTACCAGCAGCTGGTACGGCTCCCAACTCTGGGTCTCGATGTTGAACTGTTGAGGGGACGAAATCCGAACGTGCTTGCCTAAAATAACCTCGATATCCGACAAATCCTTGTTGAAATAATCCAGGGCCAAGGCCAGGGTGATCGCCGGAAGAAAGCTGTCCCGGTACTTTCGCACCACGTGGTAGTAGCGGTCCGGCTGCTTGTCGTTATTCGTATCCTCCGCCTTCAGCGGTGCTTTCTTCTCCATGGTCCTGCGCAAATTCTCTAGTACCTGTTCCGAGAGAGGATAAGGAACATCGTGAAATACCTCTTCGGTGTCGATCCAGGCCAGCCGGGTGAAGTTCTTACGCTCCTCTTCGGTGAGGCTCCCGGGGGTAAGATCGTTCAAGGGGATTTCCGCCAGGAGAACCGCGGATTTCACCACCATCGGCTGTTTTCGGTAGACCTGATCGTCATCCTCGACGAAATTGGGGTGTCCGTATCCAGAGGCAACCCGGGCGTACGGCTTCAACGGCGGGTAAACACCGTACAGGGTTTCCACCAGCGTCCAGTCACCTTCGATATTGGTGATCTTTCCGAAGCGTTCGTATAAAATATCCTGCCGCTCGAAGTACTCCTGCTCCGTTCCCGCCGGATTCGGTACTCTGGTCAAAACCGACTCGAGGAATACCCGATCGTTTGCAGCAATACTCTGGACCATTAGCACGTCATGTACCGGTACCGAAGGCTCGATGAAGAAAATATCGAGAAACAAGGCCCGTTCTCGTTCATTCTGGTTTCTGATCTTGGCGAACGTATTGATCAGATTTGCTTCCGTATAGCGGGGAAAAGGCCAGCGCCCGAAGGTGTCCAGGCTCTTATCGTCGATTCCTATAATGAGGATGTCGGAGGATATCTTTGGATTCCGTTGTTCGAGGGTTACTCCCTCCTGGACCCGCGTGCGCCGGGCGAAGTTTTTCAAGCGAAAGTTGAAATCCAATACGTTCAGCTCCAAGTTCGAGATCAAGACGGTCTGAGTGGATAGGATCAGAAGCAGAGCGAATACGAGTACGCCTATGATCAGGCCAAAATACTTGGTCTCAAAGAATCTGGAGCTTTTCTTCGCCACGGAAGACCTCCTCCCTACTGGGCTATCTTACCCTGGACTTTGAGCTCGATTATACGATTTCGCCCCAGCTTTGTCCAATTACTCAAAGGATACTCATCCTCCAGGCGGTCATACAGCTGAAATGCCCTCTCAAAGTCCTCCTGAGACTCGTAGAGCCGCCCCAGAGAGAACAGCCCGTGGGGTACCAAGAAGCCATCCTCATGCTCGTCTACCAAGATCTGATAGGCCGCAATAGCCTGATCCGGATCATCCATCTGCTCGTAGGCAACCCCGGCGTTGAACAGACTTAGGGGTGCCAGGTAGGATTTTGGAAAGGAATCCGCTACCGCTGAGTAGCTCTCCGCCGCTTCCTGCCACTGCTCCGTTTCGAAGGCCAAATTCGCCCTAATAAAGCGGGCTCTTTGGGCCGCGTACTGTCTGGGATATCGTTTCAATATCTGATCGATCAGATTATCCAGTTCTTGCTGGATCGAGCTTTGCGCCGCTTCGTCAGCTTCACCCAGCCATTCTTCGTACATACTTTCGGCTCGTTCAGCCATCAGAGCGGACCGCTCCAGGGCTCGCTTGCTCCATTCCGACCAGCCGAAGTATACGACCACAAAAAGGACCAGTGCGATCAACAAGACCAATAACACAATACGGTACTTTTGAAGAAATACAGCCAGCCGTTCAATAAACTTTGGCTTGGCTTCCGTACTTCTTATTTTACCTTCACTCTCCGAGCTCAGCATAGGCGTCTCCTTCTATCAGGGTGTACGAGCAGAACAGCGGCGTGTCCCTCAGCGATTGATTTTCAGCTCCTTGATCAATCTAGACAGGTAGGTGCGCTGGATTCCCAGCAGCTTCGATGTTTTCGTCTGATTCCACCGATTCATTTCGAGGATCTGTCGAATATAATGTTTCTTAAATATATTGATGGCTTCTTTCAGAGATCTTCCGCTATACTCGTCTTCGGCACGTTCGGATATTTTATCTAGAACAAACACATCCGGGGTAATCGTATCGGCCTGAGTGATTACCACGGCCCGTTCTACCGCGTTTTCCAGTTCCCGCACATTTCCCGGCCAGGAATAGGAGAGAAGCACCTCCATCGCTTCCGGCGCGAAGCCGTTGATCTGCTTCTTGATCTCCCTGTTGAAGCGTTTCAAAAAAAACTCCGCCAGTACCGGTATATCTTCTCGCCGTTCCCGCAACGGGGGTATGTAGATCGGGAGGACGTTCAGCCGGTAGTAGAGGTCGGCCCTGAATCTACCGCTCTCCACCTCCTTTTCAATGTCTTTGTTGGTGGCGGCTATGATCCGGACATCGACCTTGACAGGCTCGGTTCCTCCCACACGTTCAAACATCCTGTGCTGAATCACCCTGAGCAGCTTGACCTGCAGTTTCAGCGGGAGGTCCCCGATTTCATCGAGAAATATGGTGCCTGTATCGGCAAGTTCGAACCTGCCGCGGCGATCGCTGCTGGCGCCGGTGAAGGCTCCCTTCACGTGCCCGAAGAGCTCGCTTTCCAGAAGATTCTCCGGCAGGGCGGCACAGTTCACCCGAATCAAAGGGTTGTTGCTGCGCAGGCTGTGCAGATGAATCTGTTCGGCAAAAAGTTCCTTCCCTACCCCACTCTCTCCCAAAAGCAACACCGAAGAATCGGTCTTGGCGGCTCGCAGCGCGATATCCAATTTTTCCTTGATCGCCTTGCTTTCCCCAAGAAAGGTGTGATATCCCCTATCCGTCTGGATCTCGTCCTGCAGGAGTGTAATTTCTTCCTGCACCTTTTGCAGAGAGCGGGAGTTCTGAATCGCGATTGCGGCCTGGGTGGCAAAAACTTCCAGCCATTCCAAATCCTCTTCAGTAAAGCTGCCGCCATCGAATTTGTTTATGATTTCAATAACGCCGACGCAGCGCTCTTTCACCCGCATGGGAACGGCGAGGATGGATTTGGTCGGGAAATTGATCTTCTTGCTGATGTCGGAGAAAAAACGTGTGTCCGATTCGACGTCATTCACGACCAGAGATCTGTTGTTGGCAGCCACCCAACCGGCGATTCCTTCGCCCATATTCAGAGAGAAGCGCTGCATCTCTGGACCTTTAGTACCTAAGGCGATTTCAAAGTACAGTTTGTTGTTCTCCGGGTTGACGAGCAGCAGAGAGGAGGCGTCCGCTTCCATCAGACGGGTGGCCGATTCAATGATCCTCCTGAGCAACTCCTTGCCGTCGGAATACTCAGAATTGATCAGCGCGTTTATTTCTATGAGGGTTTCAAATTTATTGCGATCGATTGCAGATTTCAACATGGGCGGAGAGGCCGCGATCAGTCCTTGCTCTTGCTTTTTATGAAATCAGCGAGGGTTGTTTTCTCCTCCACGGAATCGTCGTGGATGTAGTGCACCATTGCTTCCTGCTGTATCCGCTTTGTGTATTCCCGAATGGACAGGGCGAGTTTTTGCTTGTCGACGTTGATATCCACAACAACAGCCTTTACGGTATCCCCGACTTTGTAGCGTTCGGAAACGTCGTCGATCGACTCGGTGCTCGGTTCGAAAAGATTCGACTTATTCACCAGTCCTTCGATGTCTCCCTGAACTTTCATAAATAATCCGAAATCCGTAATACCGGTGATCTCCCCTTCGATGACACTTCCCCTCCGAAAGGCTTTTGCCAGAGACCGCCAGGGATCTTCTGTAAGCTGTTTAACACCGAGCTTGATCCGTTGGTTTTCTTTGTCCAGATCGATGACCATGACTTCGATCTCGTCTCCCTCGTTGTACAGAGCGGAGGGATGTTTTGGCCTCTTGGTCCAAGACATATCGTCCAGGTGCAGCAGGCCGTCGATCCCTTCTTCCACCTCAAGAAAGGCCCCGAAATTTGTGATGTTCTTTATCCGCCGTTTCAGACGCATGCCCACCGGGTAACGATTGTCGATATCATCCCAGGGATTGGGCAATACCTGCTTCAGGCCGAGGGAAAGCTTGCCCTGTTGGATGTCATATGACAGTATTTTGGTTTCTACGTTATCATTTACTTGAAGCAATTCCTTGGGATGTCTAATTTTTTTGACCCAAGACATCTCGGAAATGTGAGCCAGGCCTTCAATACCAGCTTCGATCTCGATGAACGCGCCGAAATCTGTCAGTTTCGTGACTTTGCCTTTGACCACATCCCCTGATCTGTAGTGATCCTCGAAATGCGTCCAAGGATCCTCTGAAAAATGCTTCAGACTTAAGTTGATCTTCCGCTCTTCGGGATCGAGACGGATCACCTTCACCTGTATGGTATCCCCGATCGACACAATTTCCTTGGGGGAGTTGATATGCCCCCAACTCATGTCATTGATATGCAGGAGGCCGTCGAAACCTCCCAAATCAATAAAAGCCCCGAAAGAGGTGAATGTTTTGACGACACCCTCCACCTCGTCACCAATTTCGGTTTTTTGGAAGAATTCTTCTCGCTTTCTGTTGTTCTCGTCCTCCAGCCAATCCCGTCTGTTCACAACGATATTAACTTTGCTGTGATGATAGAGCCGTTCGATGTAAAACGAGGTCTTCAAGCCGACATACTCGGCAGGATCCGTTACCCGTGTCATATCGGTCTTGGACAACGGTAAAAACGCGGTGACACCGTTTCCCAGATCCGCTTCAAATCCTCCTTTGATCCGTCTGGCAATCGAGCCCGGGACCGGTTCGTGCTGATCAAAGGCGATCCGAAGGTTTTTCCAGAAAATTTTCTCGTCCGCTTTCTTCTTGGATACAATGACTTCTCCGCGGCGGCTCTCGCGACTGAGAAGAATCACATATACGGTATCCCCAATGTTCGGGGATTGCTCGAATTCATCGACCGGGATCTTGCCTTCCGATTTGAGGCCTACATCGACGTAGACAAACTCGCTGTCGACCTCTACGATTTGCCCGGGCACCATCTGGCCTTCTGCAACTTGGGCAAGGGATTGCAGGTATT
>CAZSBH010000138.1:5563-6570 GCA_964604845.1 uncultured Spirochaetaceae bacterium | reverse complement strand
CTTGGACAGGCCGAATACGGCTCCCGGGTTGCCCGGGGTCTGAAACACACGGTCGTCCCCGTCAATCCGGATAAAGGTGTGATTGTAGTTTGGAGACCTCTTGCCAAGATCGAATCTGCGCAGCACTTTTTCTTTTTTGAAGGCGGTCACCCGGATGCGGGACTGCTCGTCCAGATCGTAGCGGCTGTAATTGCCGGTTACCGAAACGAGCTCGGTAAGCTGCAGTTCGGCGACGGTTTTTATCATCTCCTCGATCGCCGCCCGGTCGGCTCTATAGCCCTCAGGCTGGATCTGCCAGGTCTCTTCGGAACGCACTATTTTTAAAATCCTTCCCGCCTGTTCTATCTCCAGCGTCTCTATCTCCAGCGCGCTCAGAGGCTCGAGCCTGGGCAGGGTGTACTGCATCCTGTCCCGCTGTCGCAGCGCCAGGTAGAGAGAAAGGACAACGATGATGATGCCGAGAACGATATACGTGATGCGGTTGCGGGCGGCCCTGGTCATGGTTTCCTCCGCGCCCGCGGTTCCGGATTCAGCGATCCCGCTGCGGCAGTTGCGCTTTGAAACCGGCGCTGGATCCGCCTCTTTCTGCCGATCCGGTACAACCACACCAGCGCCCCTACTGCAGCTACAAGCGCCGGCAGCACAGCGATATTGAAGGTCTTGATAAAGGTTCGCCGCCGGGCCGTCGTTTCCTCGATGGGTGTTATGCCTCCCCCCTTTACCCGCATCACCGCCCGCTCCTCCTGGTCATTCATGACGTCGAGGATGTTGAGGAGGAAGAGGGAATTGGGGCTGCTGCCCTCCGGATCGAGCAGTGAAGCCTCGAGCATGGTAGAGCTGCCCATCACGAACAGCTTCCCCTTGCCCTGCGGAAGAAACTTCTCTTCAACGGACACGGCCTGGCTGAGAATCGTATCTCTCTCATTTCTCCGGCCCGTCTCGATCAGCTCAGGTCTGGCGGGAATCGGCTTTCCGGCAAAATAACTGCTGAACTCCCCCTCTATGAG
>CAZSBH010000138.1:4003-5553 GCA_964604845.1 uncultured Spirochaetaceae bacterium | reverse complement strand
GCTCCTTTTGCCCAATCGGGGAGGATGAGCATTGATCGGATTTACACGGAGGATTTCCTCGTAGCGTAGATCCCAGGCCTGATCCGAAGAACCGAACAGCAGACGAGCCTTGGATCCTTCTTCCCCCGCCCCCGATAGCTTCAGGGGTGCTGTGCTTACGGTGATGAGCCCGTTCAAGTTTTTGAGAAAATCCAAGTTTTGGTTGAAGCTCTTCTTTTCGATCACGGGCGCGAAGTAGATGGGAACCTCGTCTATGCCCCCCTGCTGATTCCGTTCCCGGGATATGAAACAGTTCTCATCGAGCACATACGACGGAGACAGGGCCACACCGTAGTGCTCGATCATCCGCTCGAGACCGGTTTCTCTTGGCAGGTAGAAAGGTAGACCGGATAGCTCTCCGCTTCCTGGCAGCCGCTCGATAAACACGTCAAACGGGTCCAAAAACAGGATGACCGAACCGCCCCTCATTAAAAATTGGTCGATCTGAAACAGGGCCCAGTCGCTGAGTTTCTCCCTGGGAGATACGATCAGCAGGCTCTTCAGGCTTTCGGGAATTTCCCGTCGTTCGATCAGCAGACCTTTTATCGTGTAGTTCTTTGAAACCACGGGATAGAAGCTGCTAAGATCGGTCTCCACCGCATCCGTCTGCCCGCTGCTGCCCCGATATGGTGGTGTACCGAAGCCGGCCATATAACCGATCTCCTCGTGGATTCCCAGGATCGCTTTTGTCGAATCCTCGATCATGGCGGTCATGCTCTCCATCGTAGCCGCCTGATAACCGGAAGCATCTTCGTGAATGAGGGAGGCTCCGAAGGCCTCCTGCCCGTGGCTGATGATGAAGCCGGCGTAGGCATGCTGCTCTCCCATCAGAATGGGGGGAATTCCGTAACGCTCCGCTTCAGCGATCACAGTCGGATCCACCACCGGGTCCAGATGGCTGAAGCGCAGCCGGTTGAAATAGACCCTGTTTAGCCGATCGACGATCTGCTCCACCTCTTCGGGGATGCCGGCGAGAACATCTGCGAAATCATAGAGGGAGGAGGAGAGATACAGCTTGACCTGGATGTCCTCCTGCAGGTTCATGAGCGAGCTCACCCTATCGTTCAGGGTCTGAATGGTTTGGGTGATCGTGAACTCCAGTCGATCCACGGAGGTGACCGCCGGT
Organism: uncultured Spirochaetaceae bacterium; assembly: GCA_964604845.1. Lineage (GTDB taxonomy): Bacteria > Spirochaetota > Spirochaetia > SZUA-6 > DRHE01 > JAFGQJ01. The sequence goes on along the minus strand of CAZSBH010000138.1, from coordinate 4,388 downwards.
ATGGTTTCCAGCAGGTCCCCGTGCTGGAACGCCAGGCCCATATAAGCGCGGACCAGTTTGACTTCGTCCTTCTCCACCTTCTCGATTTGGATTGGAGGAATGGAATAGCTGCGCGCCATCTCCTCGTTTTCGCTCGCCCTGTCCGGGTCGATCCCCTCGCCGGTGTTCATAGAATAGAAGGCGTAATTGAAGAACTCATTTCCCCAATGAGCGTACTCCTCGAGCAGATCCCTAACCTGCTGCTCGATGCTGTTGTAGGGAGCCGGCAGGTTCTTCGAAAAGAAGACCTTGATGGTCAGAGGCTCCTGCAGGGTGGCCACGGCGTTTTTGCTGGCATCGGAGAGAGTGTAGATCTTGTTCCGGGTAAGATCGAAGCGAAAGAAGA
>CAZSBH010000138.1:0-3993 GCA_964604845.1 uncultured Spirochaetaceae bacterium | reverse complement strand
GTGGCCGCCACGTTCAGCAGAACCACTACAGCCTGGTAGTGGAGGGTACGCACGACTCTGTCCAGGTTTTTTTTCATGAGCCCCTACCTCTTGTTTTCGATCACGATGTTTGTGATGTACAGGGCGACGAAGCTCGAGGAAACGAAGTACAGCAGGTCACGGGAATCCACCACTCCTTTTCCGATATTGTTGAAATGGGTACTCGCCCCCAGGAACTGGAAGATTCCGGTCAGGAAGACGGGAAGGAGGAAAAGGATCCTGTGCACCTGTGTCAGAAATAAGCACATGGCCGCTCCGATGATGAAGGCCACGATCTGGTTCTTTGTCAGGGATGAGGCGAACAGACCCACAGCGCACAACAGGCCGATCAGGAATATCGTTCCCAGATAGCCCCCTGCCACCGGGCCCCAGTCCAGTTCCCCCAGAGAAGCGACAAAGAAGGGGTAGGAGAGGGTGGGAATGAGCATGAGCAACACTAAGCTCAAGGCCGCCAGAAATTTGCCTGCCAGTATATCCAGTGTGCTTACCGGAAAGGTGAGCAGGATCTCGTAGGAGCCGCTGCTGAATTCCTCTGAGAACAACCTCATGGTGACCGCGGGCACGACCAAGGCAAGGATGAGAGGCAGCAGCGAGAAGAAATCGCGCAGGTCCACCCGCCCGTTTAAAAAGAACACGGAGAAGAAGGACCAACCGGTAGCGATCAGAAACACCACGATGACGATATAAGCGATGGGGGAGACGAAGTAGAATGCCAGCTCTCGTCTCATGATGCGGATCGAAGCTTTCACCGTCATCGCTTTATCCTCTTCCGGCGCGGTTTCTTACCGGCTGTGTCGCTTTCATCAGGCATCGTGAGTTCCCGGAAGATACTCTCCAGCGATCCCTTTTCCCTGGTGAACTCGACCACCATCCAGTCCCGTTCTTGAGCCTTCCGGGATATCTCCGTACGGTTGTCCCGGCTGCAGGAAAGCTGAACCTGAAGTTCCTCGGAAGCGTCTGCTGACAGCCGCCTGATATCCTCTACTCCCGGAAGGGCCGCCAGGTGTGTCCTGATATCGGAATAGCGCACACCGACAACAGAGAGACGGAACTGGATGCGGCCTGAGGACTTGATGCTCTCCGCCGTTCCATCCGCTACTATCCTTCCCCTGTCAATGATGATGATCCTGTCGCAGGTCGCCTCGGCCTCGCTGAGAATGTGGGTGGAAAAGATGATCGTTTTCTCCCGGCCTATTTCCCTGATGATGGCACGAATCTCCACGATCTGGTTGGGATCCAATCCGCTGGTCGGCTCATCCAGAACGAGGATCTCCGGATCCCCCATCAGGGCGTGGGCCAGGCCCACCCTCTGTTTGTATCCCCGGGACAGTTCCCGGAAGGGCCGATGCATGACCTCGTTAAGACCACAGATTCCCGCAATTTCCGCTATCCTTTTTTCCTTCCCCTTCGGGGACAGTGTCCTGATGGAAGCCACAAAGCTCAGATAGTCGTAAACCAACATGTCTGTGTAAAGGGGGGCGAACTCGGGAAGATAGCCGATCAATTTTTTGACGGCAAGGGGATTCTCCAGTATATCGAGGTCTCCGATCCGAACCGTCCCCGAAGTGGGGGGAAAGTAGCAGGTGAGGATGCGCATGGTAGTGGTTTTGCCCGCGCCGTTGGGTCCCAGCAGCCCGAAGATCTCCCCTTTGCCCACCTCGAAGCTGATGCGATCCAAAGCCCGGAATGAGCCGTAGAACTTACTCAGATTCTGAACACTGATCATTATCTGTTTCCCAACCAATGGTATACGGGATTTTAGAGATCAAGAACCGACATGGTCAAGGCTTCCCTTGCGCCTGATGCAGATTCTGCTCGATCGACAGTCCCGTCTAGCAGATCAAACACCAGGGGTAGATCCACCATCGATGATAATCTCAGCTCCGACGATCGAGGCTGCCCGGTCAGAGACAAGGAACACGGCCATGGCAGCGATCTCATCAGGTTCGACCCTCCGGCCCAGCGGAATCCCGCCGATCGACTGCCGCCATGCTTCCTGTTCGCCGAGGCCTTTAGCCTCAGCGATCTGCTTGTTCAAGCGCTTTGCTCGCTCCGTTGCGGTTGAACCGGGAGAGATGGCATTAATCCTTATATTGTGACGAATGAGCTCTTTGGAAATGCCCTTGGTGAAGTTCAAGAGCGCGGCGTTGGCGGTGCTTCCGGGTAGGAACGTGGGCGAAGGGGTGCGGGCTGCACCCCCGATGATGTTCACGATCCGTCCGCCCTTTTGTTCGCTCATGTAGGGCAAGACGGCTCTGACCATGCGAATGTAGCCGAGCAGCTTCAGACTCCAGGCGTCGAGAAAGGCTTCATCCTCCAGATCGGAAAAGGCACCGGCCCGGGCAGACCCGGCGTTGTTGATGAGAATGTCGATTCGGCCGAACCGTTCGTATGCCGTTTGAACGACCTTTGTTATGTCTTCAGCCTGGGTCAGGTCGGCGCTGATTGCCACAACCTCTGCATCACCTGGATTTATCGAAACAGATCCAATCTCTCGTACCGCTTGCTCCAGCCGCCTCTGATCCCGGGCGGCGATCGCTGTATGCACGCCCTCTCTGGACAGGGCCTTGGCGCAGGCCAGTCCAATACCGGCACTGCCCCCCGTAACGATCGCTGTTTTTCCGCTCAATCCTAGATCCATTTTTCTCTCTCTGTTATGACGTAGTTATTTTCAGGTCTGTCGATCCACTTATCACGACGTTGTGATTCCAGAAAAGTTTTGATTAAACACCTACAGAATTGCCTGAGGCATTTACATCCCCTCTACACCTTTTAGCTGCAGCTGTTCCGCGAAATGACAGGCCGCATGATGGCTCTGGCCGACGTCACGAAGCACCGGCTCCTCGAGCTTGCACCTGTCCTGAGTGTAGCGACAGCGGGGGTGGAAGTAACAGCCGCTCGGCGGATTGGCGGGATCGGCTACCTCACCCTCCAGGCGGATGCGGGCGCCTGAATCTCTCAATCTGGGGTCGGGCTTCGGTACGGCGGACATGAGCGCCTCGGTGTAGGGGTGTTTGGGCTCGGTAAAGATCTGATTGCGGGCGCCCAGCTCGACCAGTTTCCCGACGTACATGACCGCTACGCGGTCGCCGATGTGTTCCACCACACTGAGATCGTGGGCGATGAACAGATAGGTCAGGTCGAACTCCGCCTGCAGATCCTGCAGCAGGTTGAGAATCTGTGCCTGCACCGATACGTCCAGGGCGGAAACCGCTTCGTCGGCGATTACCAGCCGGGGATGCAGGGCCAGGGCCCTGGCGATGCCGATCCGCTGCCTCTCGCCGCCGCTGAAGGCGTGGGGATAGCGGAGGAGGTATTCGGGCCTCAGGCCCACTTTGCGCAGAAGATCCGCAACCCGATCTTTGAGCTCGGTACCGCTTGCGACATTGTGCCTGATCAGTGACTCGCCTACGATCTGGAGCACGGTCCGGCGCGGATTGAGGGAGGAGTAGGGGTCCTGAAAGATCATGCGGATAGCCCGCCGGTAGGGCTTCAAGCTATGTCCGTCCAGGGTCGCCAGGTCCGCCACCGTTCCGTTTTTTTCTACGAAGTTGATCACCCCGGCGGTGGGCTCGTAAATGCGGATGACGCAACGACCCAGAGTCGTCTTGCCGCAACCGGATTCTCCAACCAGTGCGAAGGTTTCCCCTGCCCGAATGGTGAGGCTTGTACCGTCTACGGCCTTCACGTGTCCAACAACCTTGCGCAACAGACCACGGGTGATCGGAAAGTGCATTTTCAGGTTCTTGATCTCAAGAAGCGGTGTGCCGCTCGAGGAGAATGACGATTGGGAGCCCCGGGTTCCACTAGCTGCCATTACCCCTCCTCCCGTACGCCTGAACCGACTTTCCGGCTGCGCTCCGTACCGCCATAAAGAAGACAGCGAACATCCGCATCCTCGCTCAACGTGATTATAGGAGGTTCGATGCGGTCGCAAACACCAGGCATAAAGCT
>CAZSBH010000137.1:0-6578 GCA_964604845.1 uncultured Spirochaetaceae bacterium | reverse complement strand
CGGGCTGGCTGCTCCTGCGCCGGTCCCTACGGCCATAGGGTGCTGCACATCGACGGGAAGAAATCCCTCAGATTCAAGGACCGTCTGATGCATGGACTCGTCGGGCTGAAACCGGGTTGGATCCGGATAAACTTCCACTACCTGATGAGCGACACGGAGTACGAGTTCATCATGGCCGCGATCTGCTTCGTCTGTGAATTCGGGAAGTACTTTCTTCCCCTCTACGAGTTCGACATCCACACCGGCGCCTGGCGGTGCCGCGATTACGACAAGCCTGACATCGAGTTCGGTCTGGAGCAGGCCCTGCTGCACCCAACCCGACAGTCGCTGAAACCGGATTCCAAACCCGCAGCCGCACCGCAGAATCAGCAGGCCCTCAAGGCTCTGTACGACGGATACCTCGAGGAAGCCAAGCGGAAGGCTCAGGTGCTCAAGCTGAGCTTCGATGCGAAGAAGCTGCGAACAACCGAGAAAGATCTGATCCCCTTTATCTACGTTTAAGTGCCGCTGAACCTTGAGGACGGCCAAAGGCTGAGGACGGCCGAGGGCCAAGCACGGCCAAAGGCCAAGCACGGCTACAGGCCTGAGTACGCCTAATGGTCGCCCTTCTGAGCCCCCGCGATGATCTCAGCAAACCGCTGCCTTGTTTCCTCCGGCAGCGGCTCGGCCCCATGCTCCGAAAGGATCTCCCGCACCCGCTCGTTCAGACGCTCCCGGAGGGGCTTGGCTCCCTTGTTCTGCCAGGTCTCCAGAGGATCCCGGTTCAGAACCCCGGGCCGCCAAAACTCGGAGCGCATATGCCGGAGGGTATGGTCGTCCATCAGGAAATGACCTCCCGGCCCGACCCTGTCGATTACCTCCGTGGCCAAGGATTCCCGGTCCACCGGCATGCCCCGGAGCATACGCTTGACCATGCCGATGATCTCATCGGACATCACGATCATCTCGCAGGAGCCGGTCAAACCGCTGCTCAGGTAGCCGACGTCGTGGATCAGATTGGTCCCGGCCATGGCGTTCATCATGATCGAAAAGGTCGCCTCGATAGCCGCCTGCTCATCCAGAACGTGGGAATCGGAACAACCGGCGAAGCCCCACACCGGAAGTTTGTAGTAGTGAAACAGCTCGGAGTAGCCGGCAATCACCAGGTGGAACTCCGGTGCGCCGTAGGAGCAGATCGTGGTCATCAGATCCATGACCATGCTGTTGCCCCCGGAGATGATCGGAGAGCCTTCGTTTTTCAACTGGTGAACCACCAGCCCGGCCAGGGATTCGGCCACGGAAATGACCAGCGCTCCGGCCCGCGTCGCGGGGGCGGTTCCGCCGGTCATGCTTCCGGGGGTGAACAGCAGGGGGATCTTCAGTTCGGAGCAGAGCAGCACCTTGTCCAAAGCGGTCTCGGTGAGCATCAGCGGACTGTTGGGCTCGGAGTAGTGGATGATGAAAGGGCTGGCCTGCAGGGCTTCCAGACCCCCTGCAACTGCAGCGGCCATGTCGATGATAGCTTTGAGATTCTTCCTGTGGTGAGCGGTGAAGCAGATCGGCTTGGTGGAGTTCTCCGCCATCTGCTGAAACTGGACCAGATCGTTCACCGACTGGGAAACGTCGTGCACGATCCCCAGGGACATGAGATAGTCGATGTTTTCGCAGGCATCGGCGACCCTGGCGGCGTTGGCCACATCCGCGGCTTCGGATTTTTTGAGATTCCCCGTGCTCGGATCGTAGGCGTATACCGTATCGGAGCCCATGCCGAAGTGAATCTTGGTGCTTTCCAGGTGCATGGCCGCACCTTTGTTTCTGTCAAACACGACCACCCGGGAAGGAGCGCTTTCGATGCAGCGCTCGACCAGTCGGCCCGGGTAGCGGGCGCGGTTGCCGTCGAAGCGGCAGCCGGCTTTTTTCAACAGCTGTCTTGCCTCCTCGTGCTGGACCACAATCCCCGTACGCTCGAGTACCTCCAAAACGGACAGGTGGATTTCGTACAGCTGGTCATCCCCGAGGACCCGGAAGGTGGGGGTTTTGTGCACAGTGAAGTTCGGCTTCATCTTTTTCTCCGTTCGATCTTTGAAGTTTCCTGCAGCCGCCCGGCGGCAAGCGGCCGTAAGCGGTGGTACTGTCATCATAATCGATTCACACGGGTTTTTCAACAGGTATGATAAGTAAACATAACAGTGAGCATATTAGAAGGTGCCCACTTGCAAGCTCGGATACCCGCTCTTATACTATAGTGGTGTGAAGCTGGTAATTAGCGGACCAGGGGTAGATCCGGTAATCGGGACTCCTGTCCGCCGCTCGATGTCTGCGGAGGGCAGGTGACGAAACGTTCGAAAATACACAAGCTTAAAAGAATTCCTCTGTTCGCGGAGATGTCGGAGTACGACCTCCACCAGATCGACGAGATCACCGCGGAGCACCGCTACGAGAAGGGCGCGGTGATCATCGAAGAGAACACCGAAGCGGAGCGTTTCTGCATCATCTTTCGCGGCAAGATCGAGATCACCAAGAAGTTCGAGGACGGGGAGCAGTTCGTTTTGGGGGTTCACAGCGACGGAGAGTTCTTCGGGGAAATGGCGTTGCTGGACGAGGGACCCCGCTCCGCCACCGCCAGGGCCTTGGAATCGACCACGATCATGGAGATATCCCGCACCGATTTCGAGGCTCTGCTGTACACCGCCCCGGTGCTTGCTTTCACGATCATGAAAGCGCTGAGCTCGCGCCTGCGGGAAACCGGGGGCTTGTTGATCTCCTATCTGCAGCGCAAGAACCGCCAGCTGGCCAAGGCCTACCTCGACACGGTGAACACGGTGGTGCATGCCATCGAAGACAGGGACGCCTTCTTCAAGGGACACACGGACCGGGTGGCCAAGGTTTCGATACTGATCGGCAGAGAGATGGGACTGGAAGAAGAGGATATGTTCAACCTGGAGATCGGGGCGTTGCTCCACGATATCGGGAAGATCGGTATCCCCGATTCGATCCTGCAGAAGCCCGAACCGTTGAAAAAGAGCGAGCTGAAGGTGGTCCGGGAACATCCGCTGAAGGGAAAGCGGATGATCCAGGATATCTCCTACCTGAAGCAGGCCATCCCCCACGTCCTGTATCACCACGAACGGTTTGACGGGTCGGGGTATCCGGAACACCTGTCCGGAGCGGATATCCCTCTGCCCGTCCGAATCATCGCCGTGGCGGATGTCTTCGACGCCCTGACCAGCGACAGACCCCACCGCAAGCGGCTGAGCTTCGACGATGCCGTGGCCTTGATCAAGAAAGGGGCGGGCAAACAGTACGACCCGGAGGTGGTCAAAGCATTCCTCAAGCTGGTGAAATCCGGCGATCTGGCCGCTCCTTCCGCCTGATCCATAACCCTCATTACTGCTGCGGGACTCCCTTCCGATTTTTCTTATCGCTGTTTGAAGCATCGGTCCCGTTATACCCGTTGTTCGGTGTATGGAGGAGCTTCACAAACCTCATGACAAATTCTTTCGTGCGGTGTTCACCCAGAAGGACAACGCCCGGGATCTCCTGCTGAGCACATTGCCGCAAGAGATCCTCGGACTGCTCGATTTGCGGTCGATCAAGGTAGAGGACACCATCGTAATCGACAGCAAGCTTGCCGAGCGCCAGTCTGATCTCCTCATTCGGACCAACCTGCGCGGTTCTCCGGTCCTTATCTATATCCTGGTCGAGCACAAATCCTATCCGGATAGATGGACTTTGTTTCAGCTACTGAAGTACATGGTCCGGATCTGGGAGAGGGAGCGTAGTCACCATGGAAAGAGAAAAACACTACCTCCGATTATCCCTGTGATCTTCTATCACGGAACAAGACGATGGAGGCTGCCTTTGAACTTTTCCTCCTATTTTGTTCCTGAGGATTTATTGGAACAGTACATCCCGAAGTTTCACCCCGTGATGGTTGATCTCCAGCAGATGGAGGACCAAAGCCTGCAGGGAAGTGTGATGGTTCAGATTGCACTGAAAACCCTGAAGTATTCTCTCGGAAACCTGCGCCCGTACCTGGTGGAGATCCTTGGCAGCGTATCGAAGCTGCCCATGGATGAGAAGCACAGGGCTTTTCTGAGCAAGGTGTTGGAGTATATAATCGAAGGATGTAAGGACGTAGACGAACAGGACGTGGAACAGGCGTTTCTGTCGATCAAATCAAGGGAAGCGAGGGAGGTATACATGACCTTGGCGGAACGGCTGATAGAGGAGGGCAAGCGGGAAGGGGAGCTGCAAGGAAAACTCCTGGAAAAGCAAGAGGTTCTGCTCAAGTTGCTTACCCAGAAATTCGGTGCCGTTGCCGATACGGATAAGAGAAAGATCACTGGGACCCGAGACCTGAACAGGCTGGACCAGGCCATTGGACTCATTCTCAAGACTGAAACCATCGCCGCGGTTTTACGGCCCCTAGACTAATCAATCGATAATTGTGACGGCGTCTCCTTGCCTTCTTTAGACAGTGTTGTATTCACCCAGCCACAGTCTGTCCAGGAAGGTCCGTACAGGGATGATTTCAACAGCCCGGACACGTCTGGTGGTGCGTTCTGTAGAAACTACGACCTTTTTTCTTAATGGCATTTCTTCACCGAGCAGCTGTAACGACCGGAAGTCTCTTTCTGTGACATTGTCGCTCGCTTTTACATCTACTGCCAATTCATCACCTACAAGGAAGTCAACTTCAAGCCCACTGCTCGTGCGAAAAAAGGAAAGTTCCCGCTGGTCATTCGTATAGGAGAGGTAGGCTCGAAGTTCGGTAAAAATGAAATGTTCGAGCACTTTTCCATAACTCCCGGTCTTAGGCGCCACGTTTCTACGCTTCGCAAGCACATTGCCAACACCGACATCGAAAAAATAGAACTTGGCAGAGCTCACCGTTTTTCTCTTTCGTGTCCGACGAAACGGTCTAAGCAGAGTCCCTACGAGGGTGTCTTCCAAGATATAAAAGTACTCGCGAACCGTACGAGGCGGTACGGCACAATCCCTGGCCACGTTTTCAAAGTTCAGGAGTTCACCGTTGCTCAGAGCAGCAGTTTCCAGGAAGCGGGAAAAGTTCTCGATTCGTCGAACCGCTCCTTCCGACTGAATCTCTTCTTGAAGATATGTTCCACAGTAGGCCGTCAGATCTTCCCATGGCTCTTCGGACAGATAGATCGATGGCAGCATTCCAAAATTCAACGCTCTGTTTAGATCGAAGTCCGGGATTTCTTTCGTGACAAGCGGAAACAAGTGATGGGTTCTGGCACGGCCGGCGAGCAGGTTGGCTCCCCCCCGTTTTAGTTTCCGAGCGCTGCTGCCGGTCAGTATGAAACGAATCCCAAATGAGTCAATCAGATACTGTACTTCGTCCAGCAGCAACGGCAGTTTTTGGACCTCGTCTATAATCACCGGCTGGTGCAAAGTACTCCGCCCTCGGTACGCCACTACTTCTTCCCGCATACGCATGGGTCTTTGGCTCAACTGGAAAAAAACATCCGAAAGAAGAAGATTGTAGTATGGCGCTTCGGGAAAAAGTCTCTCCAGCAGAAATGTCTTTCCAGTTTGACGGGGCCCGAAAAGGAAAAAAGAGCGTTTCTCGCATTCTTCAAGCGGATTGAAAAGACGATCGAATACAATCATGATCAATCATACCACAGGCAAGTGAATTCCGCAACTATAGTGCGAATTTTATTAAAAATCCCGCAATTTAACTGCGTATTTTCAATACGTGAACTGATCGAGAGCATTCCTTGCGGTACGAACAACTCCCCCTAACTTTTTTTTCACTTTTTGAAGCATCGGTCCCGTTATACCCGTTGTTCGGTGTATGGAGGAGCTTCACAAACCTCATGACAAATTCTTTCGTGCGGTGTTCACCCAGAAGGACAACGCCCGGGATCTCCTGCTGAGCACATTGCCGCAAGAGATCCTCGGACTGCTCGATTTGCGGTCGATCAAGGTAGAGGACACCATCGTAATCGACAGCAAGCTTGCCGAGCGCCAGTCTGATCTCCTCATTCGGACCAACCTGCGCGGTTCTCCGGTCCTTATCTATATCCTGGTCGAGCACAAATCCTATCCGGATAGATGGACTTTGTTTCAGCTACTGAAGTACATGGTCCGGATCTGGGAGAGGGAGCGTAGTCACCATGGAAAGAGAAAAACACTACCTCCGATTATCCCTGTGATCTTCTATCACGGAACAAGACGATGGAGGCTGCCTTTGAACTTTTCCTCCTATTTTGTTCCTGAGGATTTATTGGAACAGTACATCCCGAAGTTTCACCCCGTGATGGTTGATCTCCAGCAGATGGAGGACCAAAGCCTGCAGGGAAGTGTGATGGTTCAGATTGCACTGAAAACCCTGAAGTATTCTCTCGGAAACCTGCGCCCGTACCTGGTGGAGATCCTTGGCAGCGTATCGAAGCTGCCCATGGATGAGAAGCACAGGGCTTTTCTGAGCAAGGTGTTGGAGTATATAATCGAAGGATGTAAGGACGTAGACGAACAGGACGTGGAACAGGCGTTTCTGTCGATTGGTTCGGGGGAAGCGAGGGAGGCATATATGACCTTGGCGGAACAGCTGATAGAGAAGGGCAAGC
>CAZSBH010000136.1:401-6798 GCA_964604845.1 uncultured Spirochaetaceae bacterium | reverse complement strand
GTCGTTGAGCAGGTTGGAGCCGAACATCGCCAGCGTTTCGTACTCCGCCTTGTGTACAGGCCCTGCCGTCCTGAAGGGTCCCTGCTTTACTTCCACATGACCCCCGCATCCAAGCGGACATCCGCTGCAGGCATAGCGCTTGAGCTGGTACTTCAGGACGCCTTCAGCAGCCACTCGATTGGGCTCAGGCAGATCCTCAACCGACCCGGCCCAGTTCTTCACCGGAGCATCCCCCAGTTGCAGCGATCCCTCATAGAAGCTGGGAGTCCCGTATCGTGACAGATCTGCAGGAAAATCATCTTTGAAGACCCCCCGATACTTTTTCCTGAGGGCTTTCATGCCTTCCGGGTCGGCCAGGACAATCGGCTGTTTTCCTTTGAGCACCACGGCCTTCAGTTTCTTCGAGCCCATCACCGCGCCTAGCCCGGAACGGGCGGCAAAGCGCCCTTTATCCGTCGATATCCCGGAAATCACCGACAGCATCTCCCCGGCCGGTCCGATGCAGGCTACTTCGCAGTCTTCGCCGTGCCGGAGCTTCAGTAGATCTTCTGTTTCATGGCAGTCCTTGCCCCACAGCTGGTCCGCATTCATGAGCCGGGCTTCCCCATCATCTATCAGCAGGTATGCCGGAGCCGAGGCTGCACCGGAAATCAGAAGAACGTCGAAACCGGCCCGTTTCATCTTTTTACCGAAATATCCACCGCAATTGGCGTCGCCGAAGCCTTTTGTGGAAGGAGATTTTGCGAAGGCCATGTACCGGGAGGCAATAAATGCCCCCGTTCCCGTTAGATAGCCGGTGGCAAATCCTAGAATGTTTTCCGGCCCAAGCGGATCGGTTCCGGGATCCATTCGATCCATAAGCAGGGAGACTCCAAGACCGTAGCCGCCAAGATAATTCCTGTACATCTCCTCGGGCAGCGGCTCTTTCTGAAGCGTTCGTTCACTCAAGTTCACATTCAATAGATACCCGCTGACCGCATACATCGTTGTTCTCCTTTTGAGGCAGAATGCTCCGCTCGAGCCCCATGGTATGATATGAAGCGGCAGAAAACAAGATTCCTCGACAAAACTGTATCTTTGGCGAATATTCCCCACCCCCTTGCAGCAGCCTCTCCGATCGCGCATTATGATCTGCACTGGATCTCATCGTGAAGTATCCTCTTGCCGCTTTCAGGCTTAGTCCCTCGGAAAACCGTCTCTTCTACAGGAATCTGTTCCGGTTTGCGGTTCCTATGGCGCTGCAGAGCCTCCTGATGTTCTCCCTCAACATGATCGACACGGTAATGATCGGACAGCTGGGAGAAACCGAAATCGCATCTGTCGCTTTGGGGAACCAAGTCTTCTTTGTGCTGCTGCTCTTTTTTTACGGGATCACCACCGGTACCGCCGTGTTCACCGCCCAGTACTGGGGGAAAAAAGACATTCCGGGGATACGGCGAGCCATGGGATTGTGTATCATCACCGCTTCCGGCGGGGCCGTCCTGGTCACCTTGTTCTCATTTCTCAAACCCGAGTGGATTTTGGTCGTATTTTCGAAAGACCCTGCAGTTATTCGACTGGGCAGCGACTACCTTCGAATCGTCTGCCTGAGCTATGTCCTGACAGCGGTAAGCATGTCCTTCGCCATGGTTCTCCGCAGCGTGGAGAGGCCGAAAATTCCACTTCTGGTCACATTCATCTCGCTGGTGTTGAACACGGCTCTGAATTACCTGCTCATATTCGGCAAACTGGGATTCCCCGCAATGGGGGTGAAAGGAGCGGCCCTCGCCACCGCTATCTCTAGGTTCGTGGAATTCTCCGTACTGCTCGCCATCGTGTATCGGAGGAAAACCCCGCTGGCCGGCCGCTTCGGCGAGTTCCTCGACATCTCCGCGGCGTTTGCCCGCCAGTACTTCAGGATCACTCTCCCCGTGGTTCTCAACGAGGTGGGCTGGGCGTTGGGTTTCACCATGTATAAGGTAGTATTTGCCCGAATGGGAACCGAGGTTATTGCGGCTGTCAACATCGCAGAAACCGTAACCAACCTCCTACTCGTGGTTTTCCACGGCACCAGCAATGCCTGCGCCGTAATGATCGGGAACCTGCTGGGGGCTGGAGAAGATGATAAAGCCTACAACTACGCCATCAGATTTTCCGTTATAGGGCCTTCATTAGGTGTCGTGGTTGGAGTACTTCTCATTATTGTCTCCGGCTGGGTGCCTCTGATATTCCGTGTTTCCCAATCAGTGAGAGATACTACCCGCATGATCCTGATTCTCCACGCCCTGTTTACTCCTTTCGATGTGTTCAACTGGCAGCTGATCGTGGGTATCCTGAGAAGCGGCGGTGATACGCGCTTCAGCATGTTGATGGAAATAGGAACCATGTGGGGCTATGGTGTGCCCCTCGCGTTTGTCGCCGGTCTGTTATTACACCAACCGGTAGCGGTGGTTTTTTTCCTGGTTCGGTCGGAGGAGATCGTCAAGTTCGCCGTGGGCATTTTCCGGCTTTTGTCAAAAAAATGGGTTCGTAACCTGACTGAAGAAGGCTGAGAAAATCCGTATTTGACTTTATTCAGTCCGGGAAAGAAGGTTCCTGTTGGAAAGTGAATCCCCTTTTCTCGTACTCTTTGAGCATCTCGGAGGCTGATATATCGGATGTTTGAATAATAAAGGCCCCTTTCCCCGTGATCTCCCCTCGGGCCAACATTTGAAGCTCGATCGAGCAAGTAACCCCTACGAATGTTCCATATTCCATAGACGCGGTCACCGGCTTGCCTTCAAAAAAGGGAAAAGGCGGGATACAGTGGTATACGATTCTCCTCCCGATTCCACCTTTTGAACCTATGACCTCGGTCGACAGGATGTCCCGGGGGGCGAATCCCAGCTCTTTGGCGATCACATTGGAATCTTCCCATTTCTCTTCAGCATGGCGTTCGATGTGTTTCATGATTACCTCGTATGGAGAGACCCGTCCTCCCTGGACCTCTATGGGCTCCGCTTCGAAGATACCATTTTCCACGAGAACCGTCCCCAATCTGGTCCACTGCGGATGGAAGGCCCCTCTCACGACGACTCGCTTTGCTCCCTTCTGCCGAACAATGGGAATCAATGGTATCACCGGTTCCTTGTGCTCCAAACATGTAGGTGAGCTGCTTGCCGATCGGCTGCGGGAACTCCCATTCCTTCAACAGGACAAACGGAGGCAGTCCTCTGAGGTATTCTCCTCGTTCCCAGTAGACCCTATCCCGGGACCGGGGATCGAATTGCACGATCGCGGCATCCACCAGACCGGGGAGAAGCCTGGGTTACCGGCATCCAAATGGACAAAAGAAAATCTCCTGTCACCGTCCATCAGAGCCATTATTCTCCCGGCTTTCACCTCGTCTGCATCTGCGACCACGATATTATCGAAGTTGCTTGTTTTATGCAGATCGTACAGCGCAGAGGAAGCCATGGCACCGGCACCGCCCAGGCACACCAATTTCATCTTTTTTCTCCTTGTATCATCACTCATCGATCGCGTGGACCGTCGCTCCAGCTCATCCTGCCCAAACGCTGCATGTAATTTTCCTCATCTTTGCTCCTGCCTTCAAGCACGGAATAATCGTGCATCCCCTGTTGGATGATCACTCGATCATCCAGCTCCCGGTCTTCAACCATTATCGCGGGCAGATGCCTGTCAGTTTCATGTCCGACAAAGAGATCGTAAATCACGGCTCCCTGGCTTTGGGCTGGAGGAGGGATTGACAGAATGTGACAGATAGTGGGAACGATTTGGTTCATCTTGATATAGCCCAGCTGATCGGGATCCCGACTGTATCCCTTTTTAATGCCGGGGCCATAGATTACGAACATTGCCAGGTGGGAGGATACCTCGGTTTGATACGTTGGCAGCTGTGTCCCGTGAGCAGAATTGGTAATCCCGCTGTTTGGGAAAATCCATTCTTGGCATTCGGGCGCCGCCGAGCTTATCAGGAAGGAAATGGTGTACTCCGGTTCCAGAACAATCACGATATCTCCGATATTCTCACCCCAACAACCCAATAGGGCCGCATCTCTCTTTTTCAACGCCATCGCAACAGGCGTTTTACCCGTGTCTGAATCCACCCATGTACGCAGGTCACACAACAGTTCATCTTCTATTTGTTTTTTATCTTCCCCTTTTGCATTGACGTAAATGCTGAAATCGATGCGTGTACCGCCTTTGAGATAGGCCTTGGTTCGAGCCCAGTCGATGTTCTTGTCCCACCCTGGATCCATTACAGAAAGAGGTAGAGATCCATCCCTGCGCACCAGATATTTTTTATCCTCCAAGAATTTTTCCAGGTAGAGCTGCCTGTTGATAGGGAGATTGCCGTGATCGGAAACCAAGATTAGATAGTCCTGATCCGTAAGGCAGCCCAGGATGTTTTGCACATATCTGTCTATGATTCCGTAAGATTTTCGAATGGTCTGCCAATGGATATCAGCGTCCTTCGGATCGTATCCGGACCAAGCAGGATCGATGTGAGCGAGGTGGTGGTGATTGACATCGTCTAAGAAGTGCCAGTGGGAATAGAACAGCGAGATCCCCTTATGTTCCGCCAAGTAGGCAGCAGCTCGAGCGAACCATCGGGCCTGGTACTCAGCTTCCTCCAGACACGTGTCATAGTCGGTCCAGCCCAAGATATAGGAGTATTCCGAAACATGCTCCTGGTAGGGTCCGATTTTATCAATCAGCTCCCGACCTATCCCGTCCGGATAACTAAGTCCTTGGATAGGCATGATTTGCGACCGGTATAGTCGAAATCGGGCGGCATCACGGGATAACTCTATCAGCTTGAACCGTACGGAGCCTGCACATTTGCGATTTTCAACTACATATGGCTCAAAAAGCCACTCACTCCATTCCCCTACACCGATTTCTGCGACCACGGACAGCAGGTCTCGCTTCCTGCAGATAAAAACCCTATCGAACCCATGTTCCGATGAGCGTGTAACCAACAGATGCCATCGTTTTTCTTTTCCCTTGAATTTCGGGACTGCGACAAGCTCCGCTTCCAGCGCCGCTGCAGAATCTTTGGGAAGATTTTTCCAAGCCCTTGCCTTGGTCAGCTCTACCTTCTCCGCACCGGGGAGATCGAGGTTCGTGTAGCATTTACTCGGTGTTATTTCAAATCGACTTTCTCCGTAACCCGGCGCGCCATCACCGTCCACAACGATCCCGTTTTCCACCCGCGACGGCATCGATGCTGGAAAATGAATTGCTGCGCTCTTCAACCCAGCTCGTTCAGCAACTTCCCAAATAGTTTCAGCATTGACGCTGTAGGAGTGAAACGCCGGCAGCAGTTGTCCAGTAGGCATGGCAACCTGCCAGCCGAACACGCCGTGGGCCCCGGTGTCGGCGCCTGTGGCGAGGGTCGCCCAATTCGTTGGTGTCCAAGCCGGAAAGGAAGGAAGCACTTGATTCGCCGCGCCCTCCTCGAGCAGTCGCTTCAGGGCGGGGAATCCTCCCTCTTCCACAAGTTTGCGCGTCAAAGGAAGAATTGCTTGATCTATACCGATTAAAAAGATTTTCATGGAACGCTCCTGTTGCTCTTTCGATGCTGTAGTCAAGAGATAAAACAGTCTCACCGTGCCTCGAAGGTCAAGAAAGCGTCGGCTTCGATCCGTTCCCAATCCACCTCAATACCCAGGCCTGGACCGGCGGGAGCATGGGCATAGCCCCGTTCGTCGACCCATATGGGTGATTTTGCCGCATAATCAAAATGTTCCACGGGGACGGGCTGCTCGAAGTAGCTGCAGTTCCCGTAAGCCAGCATGAGATGCAGGTTAGCAGCCTGGCTCAACGGATAGCCATAGCTCTGGAGCTCCGAGGTCATGCCGCTGGCTTCAGCCAGGGCCATCACCTGACCGGCCATGGTGATGCCGCCAACCACACAGGGGTCTGTTCGCACGGCAGTCCAGCAGCCCATCTCGATAGCGTTCCGAATGGCGCGTAGGTCCGTAATGACGTTTCCGGAACATAGGATGGGTACCGTAGTCCGAGCTCGCAGGCGGCGGTAACCTTCCAGGTCTTCGTCGGGAAGCGGGGCTTCCAGCCAGGAATAACCCAACTTGGACAACTCTCCCGCCATGATCAGTGCCTTCTCCAGATCGTATGCCTCCTCCAAATCGAGCATGAAGCAAGTGGAAGAGCTCCCGAAACGAGCGTCGACAGCCCGAACCACGGCCAGGTCCCAGTCCAATTCCCCCCGGGTGTGAAACTTGACCGCCTGGTAGCCCATGGCTCGAACCCTTTCGACGTACTCCACATAGTCCTTCGGGTCATCAAAAACGGGAGAGCTGGCATAGCTCGGGATCTCTGATCTGTTGCCGCCCAGCATTTGGTAGAGGGGCAGACCCGCTCGCTGAGCTGCCAGATCCCAGAGCGCTAT
>CAZSBH010000136.1:0-391 GCA_964604845.1 uncultured Spirochaetaceae bacterium | reverse complement strand
GTAGGGAACCGCCTCAGTCTGCAATCCAAGCAGCTCCCGGGAAATCGCATTACGCTCCAGGGCCGATCTGCCGATCAGGCGATCGATCAGGGGCTGCAGTGCTTCGGCCAAAGTACTGTCAAAGGCTCCGATTCCTTCGCTGTCGGTCCCGCCGGCACCCTCTATACCGCCGATCGCCGTCACACGGACGATCGTGCAGGTCATGTAGCGATCGGAGACCTCTCCGCTGAAGCGAAATCGGGGAGTCACCGACGGCCCGACGGCGTACACCCGGACCGCTTTGATATCGAGTTCGTGCATCAATGTGCCCCGATCGGGAACTCTCCCGAGTGGATTTGCTGCAAAAGGCCTGCAAAAACTTCAGCGCAGCTCAGGATATCTCTCACATCGA
>CAZSBH010000135.1:0-6835 GCA_964604845.1 uncultured Spirochaetaceae bacterium | reverse complement strand
CCTGCAGGTTGGCCTGAGCCAACATTGCTGTTCCGGCCTGCGATAGGATCTGGTTTTTCACGAACTGCACGGTTTCGGCAGCCATATCCGTGTCCCGGATGAGCGATTCGGCAGCCTGCATATTTTCTGCTGCTACCGCTACGCCCTTGGCCGCTATTTCGAAACGATTTTGGTACGCTCCCAGATCTGCCCTCTGCCTGGATACGACTGTCAGGGCGGCATCCACCAAGCCGATCGCCCGGTTGGCCTGATCGGGGGTCGAAATCGATATCGAATCCCCCACCTGTCCGCTCTGAAGTCCCAGGGCCTGGGCTGTCATGGTTCCGATAAATACCCGCTCTCTTTGATCCATATTTGCACCTACCTGAAAGTACATACTCCGAATTTCGGTGCCCCCTCGTGTAGGATCGGCAAAGGCCCCGGTCAGGGTGTTCATGCCGTTGAACTGGGCGTGGGAGGCGATCCGGTTGATCTCGTCTACGAGCTGAGATACTTCAACCTGGATCTGCATCCTGTCCTCATCGGAGTAGATGCCATTGGCGGATTGCACAGCGAGCTCTCGGAGGCGGTGTAATATCTCATGCGTTTCTCCGAGGTATCCCTCCGTTGCCTGTATAAAGGAGACCGCATTTTCAATATTGCGTTCTGCCTGGTTCAGACCTCGGATCTGGGATCTAAGCTTCTCGGATACGGCCAGGCCGGAGGCGTCGTCGCCAGCCCTGTTAATCCTCAGTCCGGAGGAAAGCTTTTCAATATTCTTGTTCACTTCCCAGTTCTGGAACTTGAGGACGCGGTTGGCGTACTCCGCGCTCATGTTATGGTTAATTATCATCTTACCCTCCTTGAATTGACGAGAAAGGCCTCCTTGGCCTAACTTTTACGATACCGACAGGAACTCCGGAGTCATTCGCGCACTTCTCCGAATCCGTTCCCATTTGTTCTCCTGTCTGGTATGGAGATCTGTTCCGATCCTTGCCCCGAGCGCGTAACGCTCGGGACATTAGATCGGATAATCTCTATACCTTGGCACCGTCAGGAGGGTGATAAGGTTTTCAAAGATCATAAAACGGTTTAGTTACTAATCTAAGTATAGTCCCTTACCCCAGCAGCTGCAATATGGTCTGAGGTTTCAAGTTCGCCTGGGCAAGCATCGCCATGGATGCCTGAAGGAGAATCGAATTCTTGGTGAACTCTACGACCTCCGAAGCCATGTCAGCGTCCCGGATTCGGGATTCCGCCGCCTGCATGTTTTCGGCTCCGACAGCCAGACCTTTCATCGTGTGTTCGAGACGGTTCTGATACGCTCCCAGGTCCGCCCGCTGCCGGTTGACCACTTTGAGTGCTTCATCCAACACGCCGATGGCCCGGTTGGCCTCATCCGGCGTAGACACGGAAATGATGTCCCCGCTGCCCATCTGCTTGATCCCGAGGCCCTCGGCGGTCATCGTGCCGATGAACACCCGCTCCCGCTGGTCCATATTGGCCCCAATATGAAACCACATGGAAGCGGTGACGATGTTCTCTCCGATTTCCCGGGCAAAGCGGCCGGTAAGCATGTTCATACCATTGAATTGGGCGTGAGAAGCGATGCGGTCGACCTCGTCGACCAGGGCAGATACCTCGACCTGGATCTGCATGCGGTCTTCGTCGGAATAGATGCCGTTGGCTGCCTGTACCGAAAGTTCACGCAGCCTCTGGATGATGTCCTGGCTCTCTTGGAGATACCCTTCGGTTGTCTGGATGAAGGAGATCCCGTCCATGGTGTTTTTTTCCGCCCGGAGCAGGCCGCGTATCTGGCTGCGCATCTTTTCGGATACGGCCAACCCGGAGGCATCATCCCCGGCCCGGGTGATACGCAGGCCCGAGGACAGCTTCTCCATGTTCTTGTCCAGGACCCAGGTGTTCATCTTTTCTTGTCGCGCCGCGAACAGCGCGCTCATGTTGTGGTTGATTATCATTGTTTCCTCCGTGAAACATTAGATTTGTTCGGGCATCCCTGCCCTTCGTTTCTCTGAAAAGTTTCGTTTCTTTTTTCTAAACCTCCCTCCAAAAACGACGATATGTAGATTAGAGGGAAACCGAGCTTCTTCCCCGGGAAGCCGAAGCTAGAAAATCCCTCATTCTTTTGATCGTCATACCCCCCTTTAAAATTTATTTATTTTTATTGGAAAATTTGATGAGACGTGACCCACTGTGGGTGTTTATTGATTGGCGGTTAGTGCATTGCCAGAAGATCGAGGTAGTGGTGAGCCAGCGTGTCCGCCGGTTCGTGTTCCAGAACCTGGGTGAAGCAGCGGGCGGCCTCGGCGTTTTTTCCGATTTTCATGGACAGGATTCCCAGATTCGAGAGAAGTTTCACATTCTCAGGTTCGAGTTCAAGAGCCCGGGAGAGGCGGTTCCTGCTCTGTTGGTATTCCCCCAACTCCATCAGACAGATGGCAAGTTCGTTCAACGTGTCGGGATTCCGCCGATCTAATTCGAGGGCTTTTTCGAGGGAACTCCTGCCTTCAGCGTACAGTCCGGACCGGCGCTGGGCCCAGCCCAGCAGGAACCATAGATTCCAGATTCCCGGATGTGACCGGAGGAGCGACTGGAGGCCGGATATGGCTTCCGCCTCCCTACCCATTTTTATCGCATCGAATGCCTCCGCGCAAACGGTATCAATACGGTTCAAATTCTCCAGCTCCCGCTGCAAGACCGAAGAAACTTCAGACTTTTCAGGATCCGTGTTCAGATCCAGAAATCGGTCCAGGTGCTCCTTCGCTTTCTGAAAGTTGCGGCGCCGCAGATAGAAATGACAGAAATTGAAATGAGAGTCGGCCGAATCCGGATCTTGTTCCAGAGCTCGCTTGTACTGATGGAAAGCGAGTTCCTCCAAGGCCTCGCTTTGCTCCTGTTTCCCTTGGCTTTTCAGTACCTCCGCCTTCTGCTCGTAGACCAAAGCCAGATTGTTTCTCGAGGATGTGCATTGGGGGAACATTCCGACCAAAGCCCTGAAAATCTCGATTCCGAGATCAAGCTCTCCCTGCCTGCTTTTGGCGATCCCTGCGCCGGTGAACTCTTCTTTGAGGTGGGGATTGACCGAAAGAACGAAGCCACGGTAGTACTCCGCGTGCTCGTGATCCGGTTTGTAGGCGAGCAGTTTGAGCATCGCCGAGATGATCGCCTCCCAACTGATATTGTTGACGGACCACTGCTCGTGCCCTTCGGGCGATTCGATCGGGAGGAGGATCGATGGATCCACGGTGAACCCCCCTATAGAGCGGGGTGCCAAAGAGTCTATCGAAATGTAGCGAATTCCTGCTAACGGATCTGCTTCGGGCATATCTGCAATGTAGGAAGGGATCGCTCGACGGTCAAGGGATCTTGCTACTTGTGAACCTGCCGCTGGGTTGTGAGGTAGTTGCTGATCGCCATCTTGTAACTCATCGGCGTCTTCACTTCGACGAAACTGATCCCAAGGGCGCCGATATCTTCCCGGCCGACCACTTCCTCGAAACGGACGATTCTGCCGGGAAGCAGGATCATTTGTTTCTGACTGGTAAGGGAGAACTGAAGGACCGCCGTTTTCTGGACATCCTC
The DNA here is from genome assembly GCA_964604845.1 of uncultured Spirochaetaceae bacterium. Lineage (GTDB taxonomy): Bacteria > Spirochaetota > Spirochaetia > SZUA-6 > DRHE01 > JAFGQJ01. The sequence continues at coordinate 3,253 of CAZSBH010000135.1, read as the reverse complement.
GGCGGCCGCACCGAAGAGCAGTACCTTTGCTCCTGAGAATGAGAGATCCCGAATGATGCACTTCTTTGGCTGCTCATCGACGACCAGTGCCGCTTCTTTACCCTCGACGCCTAAGGCTTTGATCGTTGTTGGATTCAGGTCGATACGCTCTTCTTTTCTCCTTTGGAAATTGGTGTTGGCGTCGAATAGTTGACCCAGCATCTCGATCAGGTCGTCCGGGGGTTTGGAGGTGTACTCAAGGTTGAGAAAATACAGATCCGGCTTCTCAGTATTGTAGAAAGTGTAGTTGGAAATCTTGGCTGGGACAAAGAAGAACAGAGGTTCGAGTCGATCCGTTCGCCGGAAAGCAAAGCGCAGGGACACGGAATTATTGGCCAGGCGAAGCTTCTGCATCGCCGCGGCCCTTAGACTCGCCACTATTTTTGCTCCTGTCATCGAGGCGGAGTAGACGACACAGGGAATCTGATCGCCGTGGCATTTGAGGTATACCTCGCGGGGCAGGAGCTTCAGCACGTCGATGACCTGCCGGTTGAAGGTGATCTCCCTTTCTTTATACTCTCCGTAATACTGCAGAAGCTGCTGGCTTGTGACTAAGCCCATCGATCGATCCTTGGAAATAGCATGCAGGTGTGTACTTAACCGGAAGTACTATAGTACAATCCCGTGTCCCCTGTCAATGAACGAGGTACTGTGTATGTATTCGGTAATTGGACTCGGTAATCCGCTGCTCGACTTTATCGCTCCCATTGACTCAGGCATTCTCGATGCTATCTCGGCGAAGAAGGGTACGATGAATCTCGTGGATCGGGATGGTATGGAGAGAGTGCTGTCGAAATTGGGTGGCTATACCAACATACCCGGTGGGAGTGCCGCCAATACTTTGAGGGGAATTTCCTGGCTGGATCAGGGCGAGACGCTCGATCCCCTTCTATACTGTGGGGCGGTGGGACCCGATCAAAGGGGCAGGAACTACAATCAGATCCTGGAAACCGCGGGAATCACCGTACAGGTTGTGGTGAAGACTCTTCCGACAGGCTGTTCGGTGATATTGGTAACTCCGGATCACGAGCGCACCATGTTTACCTATCTGGGCGCCTGTCGAGAGTACAGCCTCAAGGATCTGGATTGCGGTGCTCTGGGCAAAACCAAGGTCTTCTACACCACAGGTTACATGTGGGACACGGCAAATCAGAAGCAGGCGGTCCTGCGGGCGATAGAACAGTGCAGGAAGGAGGGAGGACAGATCTGCTTCGATCTGGCCGATCCTTTTGTCGTTCACAGGTACCACGGGGAGTTCCGTTCCTGGTTACCCTCCCGGATCGATGTGCTTTTTGGAAATCGGGAGGAATTCCGCATTATGTTCGGTCAGAACCTCGACGATCGAAAGCTGCTCGAGGAAGCGGCAAGGGTTAGTCCTGTCGTGCTGATGAAAGTGGGCTGCGACGGGTGCTACGTCAGTGACCACGGAGCCAATCATCACGTAGAGGGGTTTTGTGTGGATCCCTTGGATACGACTGCCGCCGGAGACTGTTTTTCCGCCGCCTTTATCTATGCAATACTGCGGGGCCATAGCAGTGTGCAGGCGGCGAAACTGGCCAACCGCCTGGCCGCCTCGATCGTTACCGTCCTGGGATGTGATTTTACGAATCTTGATAGGGATGTGATCTTACGGGAAGGGATATCCTGAACTCATTTCTACCGGGTTCTGAAAACACCTCTATCGAGCCGTGATGCTCCTCGATTATTTTCTTGCAGATCGTCAGACCCAGGCCGGTGCCCTGATCCTTCTCGTGGGAGAAAAAGGGATCAAAAAGCCTTGGCAGGAGCTCCCCCGGAATTCGGGGACCGTTGTTGATAAAACGGATCAGCACGGCGTCTTTTCCCATACTTGAGGAAATCCATATATTCCTCTGGCTGTCTATTTGCTGCAGGTACTCCCGGGCGTTTTGGAACAGATTGATGAAGACCTTTTTTAATTTCTTTCGATCTCCGGGGAAGCTGTGCAGCCCGTCCAGGGAGACCTCGGTCCGGATGTTCTCTTTGTGCAAACTGATGTTGAACAGCTCCATGATCTCCTCAATGAAAGTGTGGAACTCGATCGCAGTGATATTCAGGTGGGTTTCTCCCTTTGAGAAGGAGAGAAGCTCTTCAACCATATCGATCAGACGCCGCACCTCCCGGTTGATGATTCCGGCGAACTCCTCCCTTTGAGAACTGCTTAGATCCGACTGCAGCAGCGACACAAAACCCATGATCGTCGCCAGGGGGCCCTTCAGATCATGGACGATCATGCTGGCCATCTGACCAACTAGAAGCAGCTGCCCTTTGCTCATCTCCTGCCTGTGGACATGATCACTGTACAGAACGGAGGACACGACGTGGGAGACGGCCTCGGCGAAAGGTAGCTCTTCGATGTCGAAGGGTGTTCGCTTCGGGAATAGAAAAACGAGATAACCGAAGGAGGTGCCCTGAAACACAAGGGGCAGGACGCACAGACTCCGGCCCTCCGGCATAGAGGGAGACAGCGGAGTCTCTATCAGCGGGAGATCTAATTGCTCGATCAGCTTGCGCAGTTCATCTTCCCTATCGCTTCTGAAACGGGGGAAGCGTATCTGAACGGTTCCGGAGCGGCTCTCACAGTGACAGCCGATATCGGCTTCGATCTCCTTCCGTAGGCGGAGGATCGCCTTGTCGGTAATGCTCTCGGAGTCGGGGAGCCCCTTCAGCTCCAGTTGCAGTTTGTTCAGGAAGTTCAGCTCTGCGACCTTCTTCCGCAGAAGCCGATTCTGTCTGTCCAGGGAAGTGATCAGTGTCTGATTTTTCCGCCGAAGCTCGTACAGTTCCAGGGCGTTTCGGATGGTGGCCTGGACCTCGTCGACATCCCAGGGTTTGCTCAGGTAGCGGTAAACCGATCCCCTGTTAATGGCGTCGATCACCACATCGATATCGGTATAGCCGGTCACCAGCACCCGCACCGTTTCTGGATACTCCTTGGTGACCGTTTCAAGAAGTTGGATCCCAGTGATTCCCGGCATGCGTTGGTCTGCAAGCAGTACCTGGATATCGCATTCGCCGAGGATCCTCAGTGCCTCGGATCCGGATTCAGCTGTATACACCGTGTATTCTTGTTCGAAAAAAGATCTGAAAAGGTACAGATTCTGAGACTCGTCGTCGACGTAGAGTATGCTGTAGGTACCGGCACCGTTTTCCATGGCCACCTGCCGCCGAAATGCCGCCGAGAGAGTGTGAAAAG
>CAZSBH010000134.1:0-6859 GCA_964604845.1 uncultured Spirochaetaceae bacterium | reverse complement strand
AAGCCTTTGCACCAGCCCAGCTCTATATTATGTATGGCGCCACGGAAGCCGCTCCAAGGCTCTCCTATCTTGATCCGACTCTGCTGTCGCAGAAAGTGGGTTCGATCGGAAAGCCGATCCCAAACGTAGAGCTTTTCATCGTAGACGAGGAGGGTCGAAAATTGCCTCCAGGCGAAACAGGGGAGATCGCCGCCAGAGGTTCCAATATCATGCAGGGGTATTGGAAAGAACCGGATGAGACGGCCGATGTTTTAAGAAACGGCATGTATTTCACGGGCGATTTGGGAATGACCGATGATGAAGGTTTTTTCTACGTGGTAGGCAGGAAGAAGGACATCATCAAGGTCAAAGGTTTTAGAGTGAGTGCGAAGGAGATCGAGGAGATACTTCTGGAGATGGAAGGTATTCACGAAGCTGCGGTAATCGGAGTAGAGGACGAGATTCTTGGAGAGGCCGTGAAGGCGTATGTTGTTCCGAAAGAAAACAGTACAGTTACGAAGGATAGTATGCGCCGGCACATAGCTACGAACTTACCGCCTTATAAAATACCGCAATATATAGAAATCTGCCGGAGCCTACCTAAAAATGCTTCCGGAAAAATTCTCAAATCGAAGCTGAAGCAAGAGGCCGGCAGCCACGAGATATAGTATCCGATATGCGCTTTCTTCGGTTTATAATCGATCGATGATCTTCATCGGCTTCGGCGGTGGATCGACATCTTTCCAACTGTCATCTGTTTCGATGTACTGGTGGTGTAGGATCAAGGAGGACAAAACTCCTACTATTCTCATGTTGTCGGTATTGCTCATTCCTTGTCCTTTGACTTTGCGGCACTTGGCGATCAGGGTTGACACTGCGGTCGGATTAAACAGCCTGGCACTGTTTAGATAGGATTCGCTTGTCAGTTCATCCAGCCAGTCCGGTGTGTTCTTAGCGAAGAAGCTGGCCGCATCAGGGGCGCGGTACGGCTGTTTCGGTCTTTTCTGGATGGATTGAGGAATAAGATCTCGACAGGCTATTTTCAAGAGATGTTTTTCCTCCAACCCCAGCAGCTTGTGCCGGGCCGGCAAAGCATTGGCAAAATCGACCAGCTGGCAATCCAGAAAGGGAAATCGTCCTTCCACTGAATGTGCCATAAGCATTCGATCTCCTTGGGCTGAAAGAATATAGCCAGAAAGTAATGTGGTCATTTCCAACCACTGTGCTTTGGCCAGAGGGTCCCAATCGGAAAAACCGTTCGGTGCTGCCGAAAGGAGTTCTCCGGCAATGTCGGTTCTCTTGACTTCGTTCTGCAGGTCGGTTGTGAGCATGCTCTTGATTGAAGAGGTGGCGGTCCAACGGGGATTGTGGGAGAAGGCTGGGTCCAGTGGATTCAAAGACCGGCCAAAGAAAGCTTTGGCGAAAGCCGGCGTGCGTCCCGGGGATCGGGCCATCCAGGGATACAACTGCAGAAGTATTTGGGCCCGCTTCTCGGAAGATGGTTCTCTGGAAAGAAACAAACGGGCCTTGGCTTCTCGGAAGATGTCGTAGCCGGCCAGAACCTCGTCGGCCCCCTCTCCGGTGACTACCACTTTGTAGCCCGATTCCCTGACCAGTTTGGAAAGCAGGAACAGAGGCGCGGGAGCCGTTCGCAGGATCGGGCGCTCCGCATGCCAGATCACCTCGGGGAAGATCTGGCCGATATCTTCGTGCTTTACTAAAACATCCCGATGCAATGTACCAAGTCTGTCCACCATTTCCTGCTGATAGCCTCCTTCATCGAACTCATTGTCTTGAAAACGGATGGAGAAGGTGCGTAGCGGTGCTTCGGTGTACTGAGAAACGATCGCCGAAGTGACCGAGGAATCAAGACCGCCGGAAAGATAGGCTCCCACCGGCACGTCGCTTCTCAAGAAGCGCATCCGGGCGGAGTCGATGAGGTGCCGGCGCAGCAGGTCGGCATTTTCTCCTTCATTTTGCGACTGTTCTTCTCCGGCTGCGGGAAAGGAGATAGACCAGTACGCCTGGTTCTTCAGCCTTCCGTCATCCAGGACTGCATAGTGCCCCGGTTTCAGCTCCTGGATACCTTGAAAGGCTGTGCGCGGAGCCACGGGGCACCAGAAGGTGAAGATCTCGGCTAGTCCGGCCGGATCCATTCCCCTGTGCACCGTACCGTCCGCGAAGATCGCTTTAATTTCCGAGGCGAACAGCAGCCTGTCGTTGCAGACGGTGTAGTACAGGGGCCGTATGCCCAAGCGGTCACGGGAGAGAATCAGCGTATTTGTACGCCGATCCCAGAGAGCCAGAGCCCACTGCCCGTTGAACCGTTCGAAACAGGAGGTATGCCACTGTTCATAAGCGTGGACGATGACTTCCGTGTCGCTTTTCGTCTGAAACACATGTCCTAATGACTTGAGCTCGGTAGCTAATTCGAGGTAATTGAAGATCTCTCCGTTGAAGGTTATCCACACCGACTCGTCTTCATTCGACAGCGGCTGACTGCCGCTTTCCAGATCGATGATAGCCAGGCGAGTGTGACCGAGGGCGGCCTGTTCGTCCCGATAGTATCCGCTGGAGTCCGGTCCCCTGTGGTACAGGCAGCCCATCATACGGGTAAGAAGATCCGTCGACGGGGGCGACCCTTCCCGGATGTTTACGATACCGCAGATCCCACACATTATGAACGAAGTCCCAGTTTGTTTAGCACGAATCGTTCCATGGATTCGCTGCTGCCCAGATTTTCCGCACAGATCTCCTGATCCGAAAGCACGACCGAGAACACCTCTTCCACGAACAGGGCTGTTTCGGCCAAAGCGGGTCCATCGGATCCCGGATTTTCGCGGATGCGGTGATATTCTTCGATGCGTTCCTTGACTTCTCGTAAGTTCATCAGCGGTTCAGATAGTTTTTTGCGATCCAGTTTTTGTATTCCCCGCTGCGTATCTTCTCCACCCAGGGCATGTTGTCCCGGTACCAGAGGATCGTGCTATCGATGTTCTCGGCGAAATCGTGTTGCTGCTTCCAGCGCAGCTCCTGCTTGATCTTATTGCAGTCGATTGCATAGCGGCGGTCGTGTCCCGGACGGTCTTTTACGAAGGTGATCAGATCGTAGGTGCTTTGCTTGTCCTTTTTCCGGAGCTCGGCGATCTTTTCGCACAGTATGTGGACAAGATCGATGTTTTTCCACTCGTTGTCCCCACCGATGTTGTAGGTCTGGCCTTCCTTGCCGTTAGTGAGAATCAACCAGAGGGCGATGCTGTGATCACCCACGTACAGCCAATCCCGGATGTTTTGTCCATCGCCGTACACGGGTAAGGGTTTTTCCTCCAGGAGATTCAAGATCATCAAAGGAATCATCTTTTCCGGAAACTGACGGGGTCCGAAGTTATTGGAGCAATTGGAAATGGTGGTGGGTAGGCCGTAGGTATGGTGGTACGCCCGGACCAGGTGATCCGAGGAGGCCTTGGAGGCGGAGTAGGGGCTTTTGGGGTCGTAGGGTGTCGTTTCGGTAAACAAGCCGGTGCTTCCGAGGGAACCGAACACCTCGTCGGTGCTCACATGGTGAAAGAGCACATCTTTTCTGTCCCGCCAGGACAAACGGGCGGATTCGAGCAAGGTAAAGGTGCCCACGATGTTGGTCCGGATGAAATCTTTGGGACCGAATATCGACCGGTCCACGTGAGATTCCGCCGCAAAGTGAACCACCGTATCGATCGAGTATCTCGGAAATAGTTGGTTGATTTTTTCAAAGTCGCAGATGTCGACTTTCTCGAAAAAATACCGATTGCCGCCAAAGAGTTCTTCAATGTCTTCGAGATTGTCCGGATTTCCCGCGTAGGTAAGCTTGTCGACGTTGATCACCTTGCCTGTAAAATCAGGGAGCGAAAAAAGATGGCGGATGAAGTTCGAGCCGATAAAGCCGGCTCCTCCTGTTATCAGCACGTTGGACAGTGTTCTCATGCGTTTTTTCCCAGTTCCTCGATACATTCCTGAAGCGCGTCCTGCCAGCTTCTTATCGAAATCCCGAATGTTTTCTGTATCTTTTCCTTCGAGAGGTAGGAGTATTTCGGCCGTTTGGCCCGGGTCGGATAGGCTTCGGTGGTGACGGGGACAATGCCAACTTCCCGGTTCACCAATCCGGTTTGCCTCGCTTGTATATAGATCTCTTGGGCGAACTCATACCAACTCGTTTTTCCCTCGTTGGTGTAGTGATAGATGCCGAACTTCTCACTGCCCGTGCGGGTGACATGGAGGATCATGCCGCCGAGATCCCTGGAATAGGTCGGGCTTCCCCATTGATCCGAGACCACCCGCACAGTGTCTCGTTCCTGAAACAGCCGAAGCATAGTCCGGACGAAGTTGTTCCCACGGTTTCCATACAGCCAGGCGGTACGAAGGATGTAGTACCGAGCCAATGTCTGTTGAACAAGCTGCTCCCCCTCCAGTTTGCTCCTGGCGTACACTCCGATCGGGGATGTCGGATCGTCTTCGCTGTAAGGGGAGCCCTTGTCTCCGGCAAACACGTAGTCCGTAGAGATATGAATCAGTGCGGCATTTAGGCTTTTCGCGGTTTCCGCGATGTTGCGCACTCCCTCCGCATTGATCCGGAAGGCGGTCTCGGGTTCATCCTCCGCTCGATCCACCGCCGTATATCCCGAGCAGTTGACGATCCACTCCAGTTTGTTGCGGTGATGTTCCTGCACAAACTCCTGAAGCGCGGCTTTATCGCCGATATCCACCTCTTGGTCACTGAAAAGGTAGGACACGTTGTTCTTTTTCAGCAGAGATTCCACTTCTTCGCCCAACATGCCCCGGTTGCCGATTAACCAGACGCTCAACTCAAAAAATCCTGAAAAAAAGTATCTTTATCATCTTCATGGCGGATCTCATCCACAGGATCTTTTTTCTGCCATCCGGCGTACAGTTTGTCCGGGTAGTTGATGACCATACCCCGTTCGGTTTTGGAGATGTTCCGGTAGGCATGAACGACTCCGGGCGGTACCACGACGGTCGCTGGATTGTCGGCGCCGGCGAATACGATCATTTTCCTGCAGAATGTGGAGGATTGCCGGCGGTTGTCCCACAGATACACTTTGAAGTTGCCGGGACCCAGGAAAGCAAAAATGTCGGTTTGGCTCTGATGTTCATGGGGTCCCCGGCCAGTTCCCGGTTCAGTGTAGGATACATACGACATGACCGGAGATAACCCTTCGGGAAGAGAATCGCTCCGAAAAGTTTCTACTAGAAATCCCCGCTCGTCGACTCGCTTGACCAAGGGGTATACATGAACCCCTGCGATCGTTCCGTTTTCGAAGTTCATAGGACTGCTTGTTACTCCGCAATCAGATTGAGCAGATATTGGCCGTATCCTGATTTCTCAAGGGGTTTGGCTAGGGCGCGCAGACCGTCTCTATCGATATATCCCATAGTATAGGCGATCTCTTCGATACAGGCTATACTCTGTCCCTGCCGCTCTTCGATTGTTTTCACATAGAGGGTTGCGTCGACCAGGGAGTCGTGGGTGCCGGTATCCAACCAGGCGTACCCTCGTCCCATCAGCTTCACCGATAAACTCCCCTCCTTCAAGTAGAGGTTGTTCAGGTCGGTGATTTCCAGCTCGTCCCGCCATGAAGGTTTGAGGGATTTTGCCAGCTCCACGACACGGTCGTCGTAGAAATACAGCCCCACCACGGCGTAATTTGATTTGGGCTTTTTCGGCTTTTCCTCGAGGGACAAGACCGTTCCTGAGTCTTCAAACTCTATTACGCCATAGCGTTCCGGATCCCGCACGTAATACCCGAATACCACGGCTCCCTTCTCGATTCCTGCAGCGTCGGTGAGCATTTCCGGCAGGCTATGGCCGTAGAAGATATTGTCCCCCAAAACCAGTGACACCGGGTTGTCGGCGATGAACTCTTCACCGATAATGAACGCTTCGGCGATTCCTTTCGGTGCCTGCTGCTCTTTGTAGGAAAAGGACAGGCCCAGATGATGTCCGTTGCCAAACAGGGCTTGGAAACGGGGGAGATCCTGAGGGGTTGAAATGATCAAGATCTCCCTGATCCCCGCAAGCATGAGCACGGACAGCGGGTAGTAGATCATCGGTTTGTCGTAGATCGGGAGAAGCTGTTTGCAGATGACCTGCGTGGCCGGATACAGGCGCGTTCCCTGCCCTCCGGCCAAGATGATGCCTTTCATGCTGTTAAACCTCATTCATAATATAGCACACAGAGAACGATATTTTCGAATAATTGGCGCAAATATCCGCCTTCTTGAGAGTTTTTTGACTAAGGGGTATGTTTAATATATGAAGATCGTCCGCCTGATCTGCATCGTTATTTTTCTTGTTTGCTCCTTCGTCGCCTATGCGCAGGGAACCTACCTGGAAAAGGGAGTGAATGGCTTCGGAGGCGAGGTCCGGGCTATGTGGGGCCAAGACGGGTTCGAAGGGATTGGGGTCGTCACCGGGTACTCGATCGCGGGGATACTGGACATCGGTTTCGACCTCGGCTACACCCCGGGGGAGATCGGGGGATCCAGCGCCTCTGAGTTGGGAATCGGCTTTGCCTACAAGGTGAATGTTGTGAAGCAATCCACTCGAATCCCTCTGTCGCTGCAGATCATGGGTTCATACGGACTTGTCAATGTCAGCAGCGATTATCTTGAGGCCAACAACTTGATCCGCCGGGCAACCGGGTACACCATTGGGGTGGATCTTTCGAGGAATTTCAGGCTGACCTCTTATTTCCTGCTGCGGATGAATGTGCTCGTTGATTATGAATCCTTCACGTACACGGATACCGACACGTCGGTCGCACCTCCTGTGGTGGCGGCTCAGGAGCACATCGGAAACGTCTTTTTCGGCGGCGGATTGGGATTT
>CAZSBH010000133.1:0-7062 GCA_964604845.1 uncultured Spirochaetaceae bacterium | reverse complement strand
TCGAGAGCTTCCGGGATCCCTTCATCATCATGTTTACCCTGCCCATGACCTTCGTGGGTGTGATCTGGATCCACCTGCTGACAGGAACGATTTTCAGTGCCTTTTCGGGAATCGGGCTCCTCATGCTGGTGGGGATCGTAGTAAACAACGGGATTATCCTGGTGGATTATACCAACCTTCTGCGCAAACGGGACTACGAACTGACCCGTGCGGTGGTAGCAGCCGGGCGAATCCGCCTGCGCCCGATCCTCATGACCATGCTGACCACGGTCCTGGCTCTTCTGCCCCTTGCCTTCTTCGGGGGTTCCGGCTCGGAGCTGCGCACGCCTATGGCTCTGACCGTTGTGGGCGGATTGCTCGTTTCCACGGTGTTTACCCTGATTCTGATCCCCGTGATCTATCATATGTTCGAAGGCCGGCGGGAGAAGCGGCGTCTGCGCCGGATTGCAGAGAACGGAGACGGGCGATCGGAAGTGCTGTCGGTCGAACAGGCAACCGAGAGGGAGGTGGTCCGTGGATAACGTAGCGGTTTTCATCTTCTATGATCGAGCGATCGATGAAGAGGTGCTCGATGTCCTGACCTCCTGCTGTGTGGAAAACTACACCTGCTGGCAAGATGTCAGTGGGGTAGGGACCACCGGTCCCCATCTGGGGGATCATGTCTGGCCGGCGTTGAACAACGTGATGATGACTGTCGTGCCGGGAGACCGAAAAGAGGAGATTCTCGATAGGATCCGCAAGCTCCAGGATGATTTCCCCTTCACCGGACTTCGAGCCGTGGTCCTGCCGGTCCTCGCTATGATCTGAAGCCGGATTTCTTCCGGACACTTCTCGGCGAAGGCCGGCTTCAGCATTTGTAGCTGCAACCTTCAGGTTAAACCACTGTTCCATCGATTGTGAGAGCAGAAAAATTGAAAAAACTGGGAAAATCAAACTTGACAGATCCTCGATTTGCTGTATAATAAAACTCGGTTTCATAATGTAAAACAAAATGAAGCCCAAAAATTGAGTGGAATTCCTGATTCTACTCGAGAAAAACGAAACAGGAGGTTCGAAATGAAAAAGCTGATGCTTGTGCTTGCTCTGCTGATTCTCTCCGTCTGCCTGCTCATCGCCGAGGGGCAGTCGGAAGGGGGCGCAGCGGCGGGGAAGGTGTACACATTTAAGTACGCCAACACCCAGTCTCCCAACCATCCCCGCAGCAAATCTATGGAGCTGTTCAAAGAGCAGTTGGAAAAGGCCAGCAACGGTCGGATCAAGGTCGAGCTTTTCTTTTCCGGTGTGTTGGGCAAGGAGGCGGAGGTCCTCGATATGGTGGTCACCGGTTCGGTTCAGGGGTGCCGGGGCGGGTTGTTCGAGAGAGCCAACAAGATGTACCTGCTCTACACACTGCCGTTTATGTTCGAGAACACCGACCAGGTCGTTAAATTGATGAGAAGCGAGTTCGGCGACAAGGTCAATGCGGACGCGATGAAGAACGGGATTTATGTTCCCGCCTGTGGCGTAGCCGGTGGCTTCCGTAATATCACTTCCAACGTGAAGCCGATCCGGAGCCCGGAAGATCTGCGTGGGTTGAAGATGCGTACGCCCCCGATCGATATGACGATCAAGACCTTCAAAGCCTTGGCGGCGAATCCGCAGCAGGTCGCCTACACCGAGACCTACATGGCCTTAAAATCCGGGGTCGTGGATGCCCAGGAGAATCCCTTCTCCAACACTGTAGACATGAAGTTCTACGAAGTGCAGAAGTACCTCTCGGTGGTCAACTGGCAGCTCCATCCGGACCCCTTCTACGTCAATCCGGCCTGGTACAACAGCCTGCCCGACGATCTCAAAGCCATCTTCGATTCGGTTGCCGAATCTACCATGATCTACAGCGACACGATCTGGTTGAACTCCGAGAAGGACTACTACTACTTCCTTCGAGAGAAATTGCAGGCCAACGAGCTCACCCCCGATGCTACGGCAAAGTTCCGAGAGGCGGTGAAACCTGTTTGGCAGTCCTACGTTGACGACGGCTTCTTCACCTGGAAGGACATCAACGACGCAATGAGTATCGCCAAGAGCTGATCTATAGCTTCTGGCAGCGAGTCCAACAAGGGTGCTGGACCCGGAAGATTTTGCAGGCTTTTGGGTCGGCACCCTTTCATTTACTTAGATTTTGGGGGAGTATCCGAGCAGATGAAAGGGTTAATAGCGGCGGTCGCGATTCTGTCCAAATTCCTGGAATGGGTGATCACATTCTGTTTTTTCATAATCCTGATGCTGACGATTATCCTGGTTGTGCTGCGCTACGGTTTCAACGAATCCATCATCGGGGGAAATGAGCTGATGGAGTACCTGTTCATCTACACCACGGCTATCGGTGCATCGGTAGCCCTGGGACGCCGGGAACACATCAAGATCACCTGGTTCGTCGATAAGCTTTCTCCCGTTTATCGAAAGATCATCGATATCCTGGCATTTCTGTTCATCGCGCTGATCAACCTGGTAATGATCTATTACAGCTTTCCCTGGATTCGAATTGTAGGGGGGTTCGAATCGCCGGTGCTACGCCTGCCAAATCGTACGATCCAGATCATCATCCCCATCGGCTGCGGACTGGTGATTCTCTACTGCCTCTATCACATCCTGGTGCTCATTCTCGGCGCAGGGGATACCGGGGGAACAGAGGGGGCTGAGGGATGATTGTTCTGATCATCAGCCTGATCGTGTTCCTTGTTATGGGAATCCCGATAGCCTACTCTTTAGGACTGTCCGGATTCTGTTACTTTCTGGTCATCCATCCGGACTTGCTCCCCGTTTTACCTCAACGTCTGTTCGCCGGCATGAACTCCTACGCCATGATCGCCCTTCCCCTCTTCGTGGCCATGGGGTTGTTGATGAACGCCGGGGGTATTACCACCCGCTTGATCGATTTCAGCCTGCTCTTCGTCGGCAGAATGCGCGGCGGACTGGGGGCGGTGAACGTTCTGGCCAGCATGATCTTCGGCGGGATCTCCGGATCGTCGGTTTCGGATACGGCTTCGATCGGCGCCGTGTTGATACCGGAGATGAAGGATCGGGGGTACACCGCGGAGTTTGCCAGCGGGATCACGGTAGCCTCATCCACGATGGGGATGATCATCCCACCGAGTGTCCCCATGGTGATCTATGCTCTGGTTGCGGAGGAATCGGTGGGCAAGCTCTTTCTCGGCAGTGCTATCCCCGGCATCATGATCGGCCTGATCATGCTGGTGATCACACTGGGAATTTCCTACTGGAAGAAGTACCCCAGGGAAGAGATCCGGCTCAGCAAGAAGGAACAGTTCGTTCGGATCCGCCAGTCGATCCTGGCTATTATCATGCCCGTGTTCGTTATCGGTTCGGTTGTGCTTGGTATTGCTACGGCCACCGAATCTGCGGGCATCGGTGTGCTCTATTCATTCATTATCGGAATTTTTGTCATCCGCGGGCTGAAGCTGAAGGACATCCCGCCGATTCTCAAGTCGGCAATCATGACCAGCGCCACGGTCATGATCATCATCGCTTTGTCACAGCTGTACGTCTGGATTCTGGCGATCGAAAGAGTCCCGGAGCTGGTTGCGGCGTTCGTGACCGGGTTGAACCTGCCGGCGATCGTGATCCTTCTCTGTATCGACGTTATTATCCTGCTGACTGGAACTTTCGTGGATGTCAGTCCGGCCATTCTTCTGTTGACCCCGGTTTTTTTGCCGGCAGTACAGGCTCTAGGTATGACGGCCGTACAGTTCGGCGTGATCCTGATTTCGGGATTGGCCGTCGGTCTGGTCACACCACCTGTGGGGATGTGTCTAAACGTGGCTTCAGCGATCTCCCGGCTCGGAATCGGGAAAATATTCAAAGCTGCGGTTCCTTTTCTCCTTGCCAACGCCATCACACTGGTGTTGATCACGATGCTTCCCTCCTTGAGCATGTGGCTGCCGGGATTATTGATGAAATAAACTTCTTGGAAAGAAAGGCGGATATCATGGAAATCAGACATGCGGTACACCCCGAACAGGCGAAAGGATTCGATACGGAGAAGCTTCGGGAGAGTTTCCTCATCCGGGAGCTCTTTACGGCGGGTAAAATCAAATTGGTGTACAGCTACTATGATCGTCTCATCGTCGGCGGGATTCAACCGGCCTCGCCCCTGAAGCTGGAGGTCGACAAACGGATAATCGGTTCGAAATACCTCCTGGAGCGCCGGGAGATGGGGGTCATCAACGTGGGATCCAAAGGGACGGTTACGGTAGACGGAAGCAAGCACGCCTTGGGCAACAAGGACGCCCTGTACATCGGAATGGGTGCCCAGAACTTGGGCTTCGCCTCGGCAAACAAGAATCAACCTGCAAAGTACTATCTGCTCTGTGCTCCGGCCCATCAGAACTATCCGACCACGAAGATCTCGATTCAGGAGTCCGAGCCGCTTCGTCTGGGTTCCGATGAGCAGAGCAACAGGCGGACGATCTACAAGTATATCCATCCTGAGGGTGTACGCAGCTGCCAGTTGGTGATGGGTCTGACGATTCTGGAGCCGAAGAATGTCTGGAACACGATGCCCACCCATACCCACGAACGACGCATCGAGGCCTACTTCTACTTCGATTTCCCGAAAGACGACGTGGTCGTGCATTTCATGGGCCCGCCCTCGGAGACCCGCCATCTCATCCTCCGCTGCGAGGAGGCGGTGCTCTCCCCCAGTTGGTCAATTCATTCGGGGGTGGGCACCCGTAACTACACCTTTATCTGGGGAATGGCCGGGGAGAATCAGACCTTTTCAGACATGGACGATGTGCCGATGGCAAGTCTTCTATAGGAGCAGCCAATGATACTCGAACAGTTCCGATTGGATGGTAAGGTGGCCGTGATCACCGGTTCCGGTACCGGCCTGGGAGAAGGCATGGCCGTAGGACTGGCGGAAGCGGGGGCAGACATCGTCGGGGTGTACAACACTCATGCCCCGGAAAGGGCGAAATCCGAGGTCGAGAAGCTGGGCAGACGTTTTCTTCCGGTTCAGGCGGACTTGATCAGCATAGAACCGATATCGAAGATCGTCGAAAGCGCCGTGTCTCAATTCGGCAGGCTCGATATCCTGGTCAACGATGCGGGGATCATCCGCCGCGCTCCTTCCCTGGAGTACAGCGAGAAGGATTGGGACGATGTGATGAATATCAACCTGAAGTCCCTCTTTTTCCTCTGCCAGGCTGCGGCCAAGCAGTTTGTCAAACAAGAGACAGGCGGCAAGATCATCAATATCGCCTCCCTGCTCTCTTTTCAGGGGGGTATACTGATTCCCCCCTACACGGCCAGCAAGAGCGGAGTACGCGGATTGACCCAACTCCTTGCGAATGAGTGGGCGCAGCACAACATCAACGTGAACGCCATCGCCCCCGGATACATGGCCACCAGCAATACCGAACCGCTGCGTAAGGATCCAAAACGCGGCCCGGCGATCCTGGAGCGTATCCCCGCCGGCCGCTGGGGTACTCCGGAGGACTTGAAGGGAGCGGTGGTCTTCCTGGCTTCGAATGCTTCGAACTACGTGAACGGATTTACGCTGGCCGTTGATGGAGGCTGGCTGGGACGCTGAAGGTGCGGTTCGCGCCGTATCGGCTCTCCGCCCCGTCACCGAGACACCCATTGATTTTTCAGGGTCGAAGAGGTATGTTTGCTTGCTATGAAGGTCCAGTCCCTCGACCGTGCTTTTGACATCCTCGAGCTCCTGTCGCGGGAGCAGCACGGATTGACCTTGACGGAGATCGGCAACTGCCTGGACCTGCACAAGAGCACCGTATACCGGCTGCTGCAGGCGCTGAAGCAGCGGGGATACATCGAAAAGAGCGCTCGGGGAAACTACCGTTTGGGGATGGAGTTCATCGAGCTCAGCAGCTGGTATCTGAACAATCTGGAGCTGAAGACCGAAGCCCAGCCCGTTCTGCGGGAGCTTTCCTCCCTGTCCGGCAACACCGCTTTTTTGGCCACCCTCCAGGAGAGTGAGGTGGTGTACATCGACAAGATGGAGACCTTCAACAGCCTGCGGAAGTACTCGATCATCGGGCAGAGGGCGCCATTGTACTGTACAGCTCTTGGAAAATCGATGCTGACGGGAAAAACGGGCGACCAGATCCGGCGACTGTATCAGGATGTGGACATGAAAGCCTTCACCGCCAAAACCATCACGACCCTGGATGATCTTGTCGAAGAAATCGCAACGACCCGACGGAGAGGCTGGAGTCTGGATGACGAGGAGTATGAAGAGGGGCTTCGCTGCATCGGGGCTCCGATCCGAGACTACAGAGCTGAGGTGATCGCCGCAGTCAGCACTTCCGGCTATACCTCCGTCATAACCCGCGAGCGGGTCGAAGAGATCGCCGCTTACGTTGTAAAGGCGGCCCGGGACATCTCCCAGTGCATGGGCTACCGAAGCCGGTAGAGGTCGCTTTCTCTCTCGACGAAAGCCGCGATCGCTCTTGATGTCCATGTTAGGCCGGTGCGACTTTCCCTTCTGGTACATCCGGAAAAGCTGAAAGATATCCGTTTCGTCCGTGGGGATATCAACGAACTTGGGCAAATCAAGAAGTTGGTCGAGGACTGTGGTGTTACTCATGTGATACATCTGGCGGGACTTCAAACACCTGAATGCAGGGCAAAACCGATCCTCGGAGCCGCGATCAATGTGGTCGGCACAGTTACGATCTTTGAAGCGATAAAGGCATACAAGGATCAGGTAAAATGTGTGGTCTACGCCTCCTCAGGAGCGGTTCTGGGTACGGATGAGGACTACGGCACTCACCCTATCGAGGATGATGCTCCTCGAATCCCTGGCACTCTCTATGGCGTGTTCAAGGGGACGAATGAGGAGTGTGCTCGGATCTTCGGACCCTTTCATCCGCTGAGTTATGAGGAAGGGGCAAAGCGGACTGCGAATCTCTTCCGGACACTTCTCGGAGAAGGCCGACTCTAACATGTGAAGCGCGATCCCTCCCCCCCCTTCGTCTGAGTCACCTTTTCCCTGTTCAAAATTATTGCAGAAAAACCTTGACAACGGTCATTTCCATG
>CAZSBH010000132.1:0-7155 GCA_964604845.1 uncultured Spirochaetaceae bacterium | reverse complement strand
TAGTCTATCTGGTCGCGCTGCACCACGAACTTCTCCCCCGGCGGCTCGCCGGGTTGAACTTCCACACCCTCCTCGGCGGTGAGCTGGACGGACTTGCCCTCGGACTCCACCTCTACGAGGCCTGAGTCCACCACGATCAGGGCCGAACCATCGGCACCGGCGTAAACGGAGAACTCCGTGCCCCGGACACCGGCAGCACAGCTGGCCGTCTGGATCATCGGCTCCTTACCGGTGATCTTGTCGTAGCGGAACTTGATCGACCCAAGGGCAAGGGAGAAAACCCCGGTTTTCTCGCCTTGTTCCTCCTTCTCCTGTAGGGTGAAAACGGTATCCGGGTTGATCTTGAGCACCAACCCCGCCTGGTCCAGCTCGACGAAGCCGTCGAATCCCGTGGTGACGGTATCTCCGGTGTCGTAGACATCACCAATAAAGACGTCCTCGACATAGCCCCCCTGGTACTTGACCGCGGACTTTCCCTCGGTGTAGATGACATCGTTCGGAACCGCAAATCCGCAAAGAATAACGGCAACCAATAGAATCGCAATAAAAATCGGTTTTTTCATGTTAGTACGGTCCTTTGAAGCCGTGAATGGTACGGGTGAACAGGGTGTCGGTTACCAGAAGCAGGATCCGCTGGTTTGTGTTGGTTTTCAACTCCAGCAGGCGGGATTGTTTCTTCAAGTACTTGTTGAAAAACGTTCTCACCTCCATGGAGTCATAGAACTCCTTGTAGCTGTCAGGGCCTACCTTCACGCCCCGCTCCAGCACCGGCTCCTCGACTTTGAAACCGACTTCGACAATCGTGCTCCAAAAGGTTTGGACATCCTTGTCCAAGAGTACGATTTCCTGGTCGAGAAGGAAGGGGAGCTCGGTCATGGTGTAGAGTTTGTCCGCTTGACCGGTATTGATCAGTTCCGAGATTCGTTCGATATTTCCCTCGTCCTTGGAGCGCTGAATCGATGCGCAGGAGGCGAAGAAGACCAGGACCAGCAGCAAATATGGTAGTTTTTTCATCTGTTTCACCCGCTGTATATTAATGTATCTCCAATTGCTCAAATTTCAATCGGAACTCTCATTATACTATCGGATAAGACGTCGTATTATTACCGGTTTTTAAGCAGAAACGCCCTGCTGCGCGCAATTCCGCTGCGTGGGCTCAAGGGCCCACCGCCTCCGCCGCGGGAACCCCGTCGTGCCCGCCCTACCAGCGCTGGTGAACCTCGGCTTTCACGTAGGTCTCGTAGACGTGCCGCACTCCGTCCAGCACCTGTTTGGACAGATCGGGCAAATCGGAGGCTCGGCAGTTATCCTCCACCTGGGAAGGCCGCTTTGCCCCGGGGATCGTGCAGGACACGGCATCGTGCATCAGGATCCATTTCAGGGCGAATTGGGCCATGGTGAAGTCCTTGGGTTTGATGCGTTTCAGCTCTTCCACGGCTTGTAGACCCTTTTCATACTCTACTCCGGCGAAGGTTTCCCCTCTGTCGAAAGCCTGTCCTTCTCGATTGTAGTTGCGGTGATCGTCTTTCTCGAAACTCGTGTCCCGTGTCATCTTACCGGTAAGAAGTCCGCTGGCCAGAGGCACCCGCACGATTACCCCGATCTTCCGGGCTTTGGCTTCACGGAAGAACAACTCTGCCGGGCGTTGACGGAACATGTTGAAGATGATCTGCACCGTCCTGACGCCGGGGTATTCGATCGCCTTTAACGCTTCCTCCACCTTCTCCACACTGACTCCATAATTTTTGATCAATCCTTCCTTGACCATGCCGTCGAGGGCATCAAAAAGTTCGGGAGTGTAGTACACCTCTCGAGGCGGGCAGTGCAGCTGGAGTAGATCCAAGGCGTCGACCTTGAGGTTTTTCAGGCTTTCCTGGATAAACCTGCGGATATTTTGGGGAGTGTACTTATCCGCCACATGAGGATCCAATTTGCGCCCCGCCTTGGTGGCAACGTAGAGCTGTTCCGAACGCTCTTTTCGCAGCCGAGCGATCAGCTGTTCGCTGTGGCCCATGCCGTAGACATCCGCCGTATCGATAAAATTGATCCCCAGATCCACCGCCTTGTGAAGGGCAGAAAGAGAATCCTTGTCATCCACAGTGCCCCAACCGGCGCCGATGGCCCAGGCGCCAAAGCTCACCTCGGAGATCTTCATCCCCGTTGTTCCTAAATCTCGATATTTCATAGTCATCCTCCTAGTGCGGCGATTTCTTTGAGCCGCTTGATAATGGGAAGGTGCTGGGTGCAGGCTTCTTCGCACTGTCCGCACTCGGTGCACCGGGCTGCCTCGCTGGGGGGAATGTTCCAGTGCCATTTCAGGCGATCCAGAGCTGCTTCTTTTTTCCCGTGAAGCTTCAGATGGTTGTAGGCGTCCATCAGCTTCGGAACAGGGATTTTCTCCGGACAGTGATCGCAGTACTGACAGCCGGTGCAAAGATCGAGGAAGGCTTCTTTGAAAGAGTCTCTGATCTTGCTGATGTGTGATTCATCAACACCGGTGTATGTCTGTACCGCATGCAGGGCTTGTTTCACCTCATCGAGATTGCCGAAACCCACCAGAGCGGTGGTGATCCGCCGATGGGAGAAGAGGAAGTGAAGGGCCGCCTCCACCACGCTTTGATCCATGCGGGTCTTGATGAAGTCGAAGATCTCCGGATTTTGGGGGATGATTCCTCCGCCCAGCGGATTCATGACCACGCAGCCCAGGTTCCGCCGGCTGATCGTTTCAAAAGCCTTCTCGCGGATCGAGAAGTTGTACGCCGAGTAGCCGAACAGAACCCCTTCGAATACCTCTTCTTTGAGAAGCTCCTTGATCTGGTCTCCGATCAGATGACTGGACACGCAGATGTGTTTGATCAGCCCTTCTTCTTTCAGCTTCCGAAACGTCGTGACCACACCATTGTTCTTGCGTTCCTCCCACGTTTTCAAATCAATGATGCACCACACGTGATAGAAATCGATCGAATCGAGTCCGAGACGCTTAAGCTGGGCCTCGATTTCTTTCCGGATCGCCTTCTCTGTGGAGGCGGAGGTCTTGGTGGCGCAGTAGAAGGGCAGATTCAGCTTGCGCAGCTCTTTGAATCCTGCTCCAAAGACGGCCTCGCTCTTGACCCCAAAGTAGCCGGGAGCGGTGTCGAAGTAGTTCACTCCTCCCTTGGCGGCTTCTATCATCATCTCCACACAGGCGTCCTGGTCGTCGATGCTCTTGAAGCGCATTCCACCGAATCCAAGGACAGAGCATTGTTTTCCTGTTTTACCGTACGGTTTATAGATCATCCTTCGTCCTTTCCCGGTTGTCCGTAGTAAGCGTTTTCACCATGTTTGCGTAGGAAATGTTTATCCAGCAGTTTCTGCTTGATTTCTCTCAAACCGGGGTTGATGGTTAGAGACATGATATTCATTTCTGCGATGTATTCAAGCATCAAGCTGTGGTACACAGCCTTCGCCGGTGTTTGACCCCAAGTAAACGGGCCGTGGCCGGCGACGAGTACTCCCGGGATCTGTCGATAGTCGAATCCTTCGAAGGTTTCCAGGATTTGGACCGCCGTCTCCTCCTCGTAATCCCGATCGATCTGTTCGTCCCGCATGATTGATGTGCAGGGAACCTGTCCGTAAAAGATATCGGCGTGGGTGGTTCCGAAACAGGGTAGGGGTTTCATCCCCTGTGCCCAGGCTGTGGCGTACTTTGAATGGGTGTGAACGACTCCGCCGATCTCGTGGAATGCCTTGTACAGCATCACGTGGGTTCGCGTATCAGAGGAAGGATTCAGCTCCCCCTCGACCACGTTGTACTCCAGATCTACAAGGACCATTTTATCGGGAGACAACTCTTCGTAGGGCACTCCGCTCGGTTTGATGGCCACGATCCCGCCGGCCCTGTCGATCCCGGAAACATTCCCGAACGTGGCCAGCACCAGACCGCTCTCCTTCAGCTCCAGGTTGGCTCTGTAGACCTCTTTTTGCAAGGTTTTAATTGCAGCGCGGTCCATCGATATCACAGTCCTCGAAGTTGCTGCTCGAGGGTCTGGCCCAACTTCAGATACTTCATGTAAAGCCCGTCGTACACCTTTGCGTTCGCATCGTTCGGCGTGTAGGTCCTGCTGAAGCCGCTGCTCATCTTGTCTTGAGCGGCGACAACGGAATCGTAGATGCCGGCGGCGACAGCAGCGAACATGGCCGCACCAAGGGCACAGGTTTGTTCCGACGTCGCCACCTTGATGGGCATATTCAGGACGTCCGCCGTGACCTGCATGACGAAAGGGGATTTTTGGGAAATCCCTCCCAGGGCCACAACCTCCTTGATGGTTACTCCCTCGTCCCGAAAGCGTTCGACGATCGCCCGGGAGCCGTAGGCCGTAGCTTCCACCAGAGCACGAAAGATCCTTGGGGCGTCCGTTCCCAGGTTCAGTCCGATGATCGCCCCTTTCAAGCTCTGATCCGCATCAGGTGTTCGGCGGCCGTTTAGCCAATCCAGGGCGAGGAGCCCCGATTGTCCGGGAGGAATCCGGGCCGCCTCTTCGGTGAGGTTCTGGAGAAGCGTGTCCTTGATATCCTGACGCAGCCTTTCCTTCTCCTCGGGATCCTCCGGGGAAGACTCGGCATACTGAAGCGGCCAGTACAGCAGGTTGACCAGCCAGGCGTAGACATCACCGAAGGCGGATTGGCCTGCCTCCAAACCGATCATTCCGGGGACGATCGATCCATCCACCTGTCCGCAGATCCCGGCGACCTGTTTCCCTGCCACTTCACCTTCCGGTGCCACGATCATGTCGCAGGTCGAGGTTCCCATGATCTTGGCGAGGGTCGCCTCCCCGATACCCCCTCCCACGGCCCCAATGTGAGCGTCGAAGGCGGCAACGGCAACGGCGATCCCCGCAGGTACTCCCAGGTGACCGGCCCACTCATCCGACAATTCACCCGCTTTCGTATCCGAGGTGTAGGTGTCGCGATACAGCCGGTCCCGCAAGCCTTTCAGCGATGGATCGAGCTTGACCAGGAATTCCTCGGAAGGCAAGCCATTCCACTCGGGATGCCACATCGCCTTGTGCCCGGCGGCACAGCGGCTGCGCTTCAGGGTCAGCGGGTCGGTATCCCCCGTCAGCAGGGCGGGCATCCAGTCTGCGTGCTCGACCCAGGAATAGGCATCCGCAGCCACCTGGGGATCCTCACGGAGAACGTGCAGGATCTTGGCCCAGAACCATTCCGAGGAGTAGATGCCACCTTCGTACTTCGTATAGTCCACACCGCCCCAGCTGCGGGCCAGGTCGTTGATCTGTTGCGCTTCTTTGACCGATGTGTGATCCTTCCAGAGCACGAACATGGCATTAGGATTGTCTTGGAACTCAGGCTTAAGAGCCAACGGCGTGCCTTCCTTGTCCACGGCGCAGGGGGTAGAGCCGGTCGTGTCGATGCCGATACCGGCGACCTGTTTCCCCGAGTCGGCGGAAAGCTGAGCCAGTGCTCCTTTTACAGCCTCTTCCATGGAGTCGATGTAGTCTTGGGGATGCTGCCGGAACTGATTCTTCGCCGGATCGCAGTACTGACCCTTCATCCAGCGTTTGAAGTAGGCTACTTGGTTGGCCTCTTCCTTGCCGCTTTGGACGTTCACAACCACTGCCCGGACCGAATCTGTTCCGAAATCTAAACCAAGGATGTACGCCATGCTACTGCCTTCCTCTCATCCCTGATGATAGTACACTTCCCACTCGAGGTACTTGTCCATCGCCTCGCAGACCGCATCCGCCACCAGGGTCGGGTTGACCGCCACGTGGTGCTCAAAACCATTCTCGCAGATGAAGCGCAGGAGCTTCTGAAAATCCTGAATCTGCACGACCCCGTAGCCGCCAAAGGTATCGATCTGGTCTTCGGTGATGCGACCTTCCCCCAGATACACCCGGATCGTGCCGTAGTTGTCGTCGGTGGATACCCGGCAGTAGGTCAGGGGAGTGGGTTTGATCTTCCCGACCACCGTGCCGTAGGTGTTTTCTTTGCCCACGCTGCCGGCAATGATCTCCTGGTAGTCCATTACCGCCTCTGCCCCGAATATGTCTTGAGGCAGGTTGCTGCAGTGAAAGACCACGGCCTTGTCCGGGTCATCCCCGTAGTTGTTGTTCCAGTCCAACAGCGCACTGGGCCGCCCGGAAGCCAGGACCATGGCATACATTCCGATCAGACCCGTGATATCGGTTTCACAGGCGCTGGGCTGCAGGGTATTGCTGAGCATACTCATAACGGTACAGGGCACGACGCCGAAGTACTCCTCCATCGAGGTCCAGCACTGTACAGCGGTCCCGACCAATTCGTTTTCCTCCATAAAGTGGTCCATGACAACGGCGAATCGGGCCATCTTGTCCAGTGCCTGAGCCGGGATCCCCTGCGTCTTGGTGTATCCCTTGATGGCCTCGAGCTTGGTCTTCACCTCCACGTCGCCGCTCTTGAGTCTCTCGGCCCGTCCGAAGGCTTCGGAAAGGTCCAGACTCTCCACGCTGATGCCGTAGTTGTCCAGGATCTTTTCGCTGTAGCGCACCGTCAGGAAGGCGGCGGGACGCGCCCCGACTTGACCGAAGCGGGCACCCCGCAATCCCCTGACGACCCGGCAGGTCGCCGTGAAGTCGGCTAGGTCTTTGCGAAACTCTTTGGATTCAGGGTCTACCGTATGTGTCGTGGTTAAGCTGTAGGGGATGCCGTACTGCCAGAGATTGTTGCAGGCGGACATCTTGCCGCAGAAGCTGTCCCGGCGGTGTTCGATGGTCATGTGCTTCATGTCGTCGGGGAAGGCCTGGACCAGAACGGGTACGTTCAGGCCGGCCGTCCGGATTGTGTCGGCTACACCCCGCTCATCCCCGAAATTGGGCAGGCTCACCAGGATACCGTCGATCTTTTCCCGATGTTTCTTGAAGAGCGTTGCACACTGCTTGGCTTGCGCATAAGTCTCTACAGAGCCGTACGGGGTATCTTCCGGGGATAGAGTGATGGCCTCGATGCCTTCCTCTTTGAGTACTTTCAGGAGGGTAGTACGGCCCTCTTCGCACAACTTGGAGGGAAAAAAGCCGCGGTTTCCAATGATGACCCCAAGGGTAGTGTTCATAGGCACGTCCTCTCTTGTATGGTTGGTGTATGTTTATTACTGGCCTAAATACCCGGCAAAGTCAAGGT
>CAZSBH010000131.1:0-7280 GCA_964604845.1 uncultured Spirochaetaceae bacterium | reverse complement strand
CTGCCGAGCCGGGCCAGCACACCCTCTCCGACCTTGCAGATCAGTTTTACAGCCAGGCCGCCGGCCTCCCCCTCGGTGGGGATGCCGTGTTCGGCAAAACCGGCGGGCCCGAGTTTCCCGGCCAAAGAGGGGGGAACAGCGCCGTCACCGATGATCTTGATCTCCCGTGTGCTCTTGTCGATGTGCTGCAGGTCTCCGTAGTACACCGGTTCCCTGCTCAACTTGGTGAGCAGGAACACGCTGAGGGCTGTGTTGAAATCTCCGAGGGTGGAAGTAGGATGACCGTCTTCCAGCATCATGCTCTGGGCGAAGCAGGTGGCCGAGTAGTCGTCCCCGGGACCGGGAAAGGACTGGATGGTGTAAAAATCAAAGCCCTCCTCTTCTACCATCGCCTTCAAAGCCAGGTACAGGCGGATCGATCGTTCGTTGGCGAGGCTCCGGGGCGGTTTTTTCCCGAACAGTTCGACCAGCCGTGGTTCCAGAGCTTCGACCTCGGAGGAGGGAAATCTTTCAGCTCGACGGATCAGCTGGGTGGTGTCCCGCGAATCGATGTCCACTCCGAACATGCGCATCCATTGGGACGGATCGGCCACCCCGCAGGTTTGGCCCATCCCGCGCCCGCCGAAGGTCCCGATCGTAGACATGTTGAGCAGGTTCTTCAGATGGGCCGCCCGGCAGTAGCTGTAGATCCTGTCGATCCCTTCGGCCTCTTCGGCGTCGGCGTATACGAAGCGGTGGGCAATCCCCACCTCCATCAATGCCCCGTGCATCACCAGACCGCCGACCGGCCGCCAGCCCTGAGAGCCCGGATGGGTCCAAAGGATGATCCCTTTGCCGGACAAGGAGAAGTCCCGAACCGCTGCGATCAGATGGGCCGCCCAGACCCAGGTTCCGGAAAACAGGATGACGCAGTCCACCCGATCGTCTTTTTTCATCACCCCAAGAGCACTCACGGCTTCATCCTTGCCGGCTATTACCGTGTCGTGCTCGACCAGGTTCACTCCCCGCTGCTTCACAGCGGCCTTGGAGCGGTCGATGATCGACTGATCGATGAAGGGGGTGCCCATCGGGTCTTGCAGACCGTCCTTATGCACCCCGAAAACGATGAATCCTGCCGTGGGTTTGATCATTACTTCCTCCTGTTTATATCGGATCGATGGTCTGGTCCCGAGAGATCACATCCAGGTTCCACACATTGACGTGCTCCGCCGTCTCGATGAGTAGCTGTACCACCCGGGCAACATCCTCCGCCTCCAAAAAGCGGATGTCCTTGGAAAGGCTTATCCCTGCTTTTTCCGCCCATGGGGTGCGGATCGCCGCAGGAGCGAAAATGCTCACCTTGATCCCATACTTGCTCACCTCGTTCATCAGAGACCTGGAGAAGCCCTCCACCCCGTGCTTGCAGGCGGTGTACACGGCCAATCCCGAGCGGGATCTCTTCCCGAGAATCGAGGAGACATTGATGATATGCCCGCCTTTCTGCCGTTTCATAGCCGGGAGTACCGCTTTGCAGCCGTAAAGGACGGAGGTCAGGTTGACGGCCAGACCCTCCTCTACCTCCCCGATGCTCAGCTCGTCGAACTCGGTAGAGCGGATCCCCCAGCCGGCGTTGTTTATCAACACGTCGACGCGCCCGTATTCGGAAACCGTGCGTTCGATGAATGCCCGGGCCTGTTCCCATACCCCCATGTCCGCCTGAACGGGAAGAGCCCTGCCCCCGGCCGCGGTAATGGAAACGGCGATCTCTTTCAGAAGATCTTCCCGGCGGGCGGCGAGAGCAACCGGATAGCCCTGCTCTGCCAGAATCTCGGCCATCGCCCTCCCGGTTCCAGACGACGCTCCTGCTATAGCGACCACCTTTTTGTCAGCCATGCCTGCTTTCCTCCTGCTCGAGTACCTTCCGAATCCGGGCGGAAAAGCCCTCTATCTCCGGCATCCCTTCCAGAACGCCGATTTCCACCTCCATATCCCTGGTCTCTCCGGCTTCGATCCAGGGCAGACGATCTTCCTTCTTGAGCGTACCCCGCCCCACTATCTTCGTGTTCGCCGGCTCGATGCCGGTTACGTAATCCCCCTCGTCGAGCATCTTCCACTCATTCAGATAGGGAAGGCTGTCGGTGCGAAACCTCAGGTAAAGACCCAAGCCACCGTCCAATTTGGGATTGATCATCCCCGCCAGGGCGTAGCCCTCGGAATCCGAAAGCATCGTGTGCAGGAAGTCCTGTCCCTTGAACCCCGGTTGGGGCGCACCGAATCGTCGGACCTCGCTCAGGTGCTGTTCGGCATTCCCGTCGTAGGGCTCGATATCCGTGGAGCTCAGGTGCAATTCGCTGGACTCGTCCAACAGAGGAAATCCGCAGTTGATATGGTAGAGAATGTTCAGCGGCGAGCTGCGGAAGCCGAAGTTTTCCACTCGATCCCGGATGATGAGTCGCTTCCACCCCAGACGGGTGGATATGCTGCGGTGAAGCCGCAGCTTGTCGCCGAACAGGGCCGACTCTTCCACAGTACCGCTGATCTCCATAAGATACTCATCCCCTTCCCAGTGGGAATTGTCTCTGAACACCGCCGCGGCCAGACCCGCGTAGCGCCCGTGCAGCCCCAACTCTTGGTCCCCGTCCCGCTCGGGATCCCCGAAGTAGGTCAAGCCGCAGGTGGTCAACAGGCCGCCGAAAAAGGTGTTCAGCCACTCAAGACCCGTGGGGTTGTAAAACGCGGGATGGCTGATGCCATTGGGCGTGAGATATACCAGGTTGGTCCCCCTGAAGGTGCAGTTCACGATGTCCAGACCCCTACCGGGCAGCAGTGTAAATATCAGGCCGCTCCCGGTGTTGACTTCCACGGCCTGGACTCCTTTTGCCCGGCCTGTAGAATACTCGAAGTGCCTGGTTCCTCCGATCTGCTGCAGGTTCCCGACTCGCCGTTCCAGCTCACGCTTTGATACGGATCTTCCGCCTATGTTCATGGTTTTCTCCTAACCGAACTCATCATGGGACCAGCACAGCTTTGAGGATCGGCGCCTGCCCTGAATCGCTGGCCACAAACACATCCCGGAGCTCTGCAAAGGAGAAGGTCTTGTTCACCATCAGCTTTGAATCGAAGAGCCCGCTTTTCAAGATGCGGATCGTATCGGGGAAATTCTGAGCCGGCTCGGCAAAGGTCGGGATCAGGGAAATCTTTCCGAAGACGAGCTTGTTGACATCGATCTGAACCGTGCTTCTCCCACCGAGGTCGATCCCGATGAAGGACACGGTTCCTCCGAAGCGAACCATATCCAGGCTCTGGGAAAGCGTCTTTGGAGAAGAGGTAACCAGCACGCTGTCCGCTCCCTCCGGGAACACCCTCTTCACCTCCTCGACCGCATCCACCTCCAGGGCCTCCACCACCGCGTCCGCGCCCATCTTCAATCCGGCTTCCAGCCGGGCCCTGCCCCGCACTCGCTTGCGGGTGGAGCCGATCAGCAGCACCTTCTCCGCGCCCCGCATCTTGGCCAGAAAGACGCACATCAGGCCGATCGGTCCGGGACCCACGACCACCACCCTGCCCCCGAGGGGAATCCGGCCGTTGAGCACCGTGTTGTAAGCCACGGCCATAGGCTCCACCAGACTGGCCTGAGCCCAATCGATCCCCTCGAAAGGCTCCAGGAGATGGTAGTTCACAGTCATCATCTCCGCCATTCCCGGTTGGCCGTTCAGATCGTACATGTTCCGGCAGAGGAAAGGCCTTCCGGATTTGCATTGCCCGCAGATGCCGCATTGGGCCACATCTTCCACGATCACTCTATCGCCGGGTTTGTACGGCACCTTTCCGGCGCCCACCTCTACCACCTCCGCGGCGATCTCGTGGCCCAGCGGCTGGTGCTCGCCCTGCCAGTCCCGGGCGAAGTGCAGATCCGTGCCGCACAACCCGCAGGCCCGAACCCGAACCAGCACCTCATCCAGGCCCGGTTTGCGGGGCTGGATATCACGAATCTCGATGTCGAAGGGGGAACGCGCAAAAGCAGCTTTCATGTCAGCCTCCTCGGGTCATCCCTACTTGGCCCGAAACAGCGAACCGCGGTAATGAGCCACTAGGTCGTCCTGCCAGTGCCGGCGCACCGCATCGAGGTCGGAAAACACCTTGCGGAAGGCCTGCGCATAAAGTTCGGCCACCTCCATTCCGTTGGGGGGATGGTAGCCCACCACCGCGGTATAGCGCCGGCACAGGTCCAGGGCGTTGGGATAGTCTTCTCCACGATACACCATATCCCGCCCCGCTTGAGTGAAGTTCCAGGGATAACCGCTGCCGGAGAATCCCAGCTTCGTCTGAAACAGATCCTGAGCCGGAACGGGCATGGTCTGCCACTGTCCCAACTGAACGCCCTCCGCGAACAGGGCTTTCTCCATGCCGATGCGGAACTGTTCGGGGCTCAGATCCGTCACCCCGGCCTCCTCGGGGTAAAACTCCAGGATATACATCCAGTACACGCTCTTGCATTCTACGGGCACATAGGGCGTGTGGAGACCTGGTAAACCTTCCAGCTGTTCGGTCAGATAGTTACAATGCCGGATACGGATCTCGTTGTACTCATCGAGCCGTCGGAGCTGCGCCCGGGTCAGGGCGGCGGGCAGTTCCTGGGTCCGGTACATGTAGCCAAGGATCGAGGAGTTGTAGACCCGCAACTTGGTCTCGTCATCGACCTCGTCCCCGAACATCCGAAGCATACCGGCCCGCATGTAGAGCTCCCGGTCGTCGGTGACCAGCAGACCCCCTTCACCACAGGCGAGGTTTTTTGAGCTGTTGAGACTGAAGGCCGCCAGATCGCCGAATCGGCCCACCTTTTTGCCTCGGTATTCAGCGCCGTGGGCCTGGCAGGCATCCTCGATGACGTAGAGGTCGTGGCTCTTGGCAATCTCCATAATCCGGTCCATATCCGCCGGCAGTCCGTGAAGGTGAACCGGGATGATCGCCTTGGTCCGCTCGCTGATCTTCTCCTCGATCAGTGCCGGGTCTATCGTGTAGGTTCTTCGGTCGATGTCCGCGAACACCGGGATCGCGCCGGCATGCAGGATGCAGGAAGCGGAAGCCAGAAAGGTATAGGCGGGAGCGATCACCTCATCCCCGGGACCGATATTGAGGGCGGCCAGGGCCATATGCAGGGCCGCGGTGCCGCTGGAGGTGGCCAGGCAGTGTTTCCTGCCCACATAGCCGGCCCACTCCCGCTCGAGGGCCTGAGCCTCGGGCGCCTCGCCCCCGCAGAGGTACTCCCCGTCCATAACCCGCAGCACCGCCTGTTTGTCCCGCTCATCGAGCACGGGCCAGGGCTTGATCGTCCCCGCGTCGAGCGCCGGTTTTCCCCCGTCTATCGCCAGTTTTTCCGCCACTATCTGTTCCTCCCGATTCGGATTTTATTTCTTCACGACCGCTTCGGCTGTCTATGTCCTGTACCCTGTCCTTCAGCCTCCGAGTCGTTTCGACAGCTCCCGCCCATCGTATACACCGAATTGCCGGCCGGCATCCACCAGGGCGCGAACATTCTCAAACGGTGTTTCGTAGGCCAGGGTACAGCCCGGGCTGAGCACGTACCCTCCACCAGGAGCGAACAGCCCGATCTCTCTGCGGACCTGTTCCCGGATCTCTTCCTGCGTACCCCGGCAGAGAAGCTCTACAGGATCCAGGGTGCCGAAGAGGGTGATCCGACCGGCGGTCAGTTCCCGCACTTTGCCCGCCTGAATCTTATGATCCAGCTCGAGATACAGGGCTCCGGAACGGATCATATCGGCAACGATCGCCGTAGCGTTTCCACAGATGTGGATGCCCAGACCGATCTTTTTTTTCTGCAGACGCCGCACCAGCTTCCGTTCGTAGGGCAGAGCGAAGCGGCGGTACAGCTGCGGGGAACAGACATCCGGGCCGGCTATGCTGTCCCCGATCAACGTGATATGGGAACCTGCGGCGGCCTGAGCGCAGGCCAGCTTGAAGATCTGCTTCTCGGCGTAGCTCAACAGTCTCTTCACTCCCCCCTGGCTGTGCGGATCGAGCAGAGCGGTCAGGAAGGCCTCAGGCCCCAGGATCTCCGCGGCCAGGCTGAAAGGGCCCTGATCGGATTCTCCCCGGATGCATACCTCCTGCCCGAAACGGTCGGCCAGGATGCGTGTAGCCTTGACCAACTCGGCCAGGCTCGGCGAACTCCGGGGATCGATTTCGGGAAGCCTGTCCACCTGCTCCAGACTCCGGAGAGCCGGTTCCACTACCCACGGTGGTTCATTGTCGGGGTATTCAACCCGGCAGCCCACGGCTTCGGCCATGGCGGCGATGCCGTTCTCGATATCGATAACGTCGTGCCGGAACTCCTCCCAATAGGCCGTCTGGGCTTCAGCCATACCTTCGCCGCTCCGGCAATACGCTCCGACGCTCAGGCCGGCGAAGCGGGCGGCATTCTGGAAGCTCAGGATGCTGATTGGAACGCGATCGGGCACCTCACCGTTCAAAACACATTGGACTCGTTGCAAGGATGTCATGCCGTTCTCGGATTGATTTTCTCACCGCCTGCGGTTCTATCCTTTGATTCCTCCCGCGGTCAGGCTCTTGACCAGGTACTTCTGAAAGATCAGGGCCAGGACCACGGGGAACAGGGCGGCGATTACAGCGCCGGCGGTCATATCGCCGTAGCGGATGGAATATTTCCCGATCATGTCGGACAGGGCCACGGGCACGGTTTTCGATCGCCGGGTGCTGGAAAAAATCATGGCAAAGAGAAACTCATTGGTGGAAGAGATGAACACGAAGATAGCCGTGGCCGCGATCCCCGGTGCGGAGAGGGGCATGACCACCCGAAACAGGGCCTGCATCCGGGTGCAGCCGTCGATGCGGGCGGCACTCTCCAGATCCTTGGGAATGGTCTGGAAGTAGCCGTACAGGATCCACACCGATATGGGCAACAGCCACCCGGTGTAGCCCAGAACCAGGGCTCTCTTAGTGTCGATGATCTTCAGCCACCTGCTGAAGATGATGTACAGGGGGATCAGGTCGATCAGGGGAGGGATCATCTGGGTGCCGATCAGGGCGAAGAGGAAGTAGATGCCCCATTTGAAATTCAGCCGGGCCAGGGCATAACCGGTGATGCTTCCCAGCATCACGCAGACCACCATGGTGATCCCCGCAACGGACAGGGTATTGAACACGGCTTCGTAAAACTTCATCAAGCCGCGCTCTTCGAACAGAACGCTCCTGAAATTGTCCAGAGTCGATTGGGGGGGATAGAAATGGGGGGGCACATCGTAGAGCTCGATGTTGTTCTG
>CAZSBH010000130.1:0-7491 GCA_964604845.1 uncultured Spirochaetaceae bacterium | reverse complement strand
GGAGCTTCACGCCGAAGGCGGAGGTCTCCGAGCACATTCCGAACTCGCTCCAGAAACCCGGGAAGAACCAGCATTCCGGGAACTCCCTGTTGGCTTTCAGGTTGGCCTGAAACCACAGCTCTTCGGAGGCCATGTAGTCCAGCCTCGACATCCCCGCCCAGTTGGGGAGCCAGGGACTGTCGATGATGAAACCGCAGGGAACACTTTCCAATTTCTCTCCGCCGAGTAGGGCAAGCAGTTCTCTCCATTGATCTTCTTTCATAGTTTTCCTCTTCCCCGTGAGGGCATCACAGATGGTCCGAGCCGTCCGGTGTGTTCGTCCGAGATGAAGGCTTGACAAGACAGTATCTTGTATGAATAATTGTATACTAGTATTGTTGTATGGCAGTCAAGGGTTGATGCAACTCCTTATTATCGAGAAAAAACAGAACGAGTCCTTCCGTCACTGGATCTACACGGTCCTCAGGAGGAACATCATCAACCTTCACCTCGAACCCGGTCTGTCTTTGAGTGAGTCGATGATTGCCGAACTGCTGGATACCAGTCGGACTCCGGTCCGAGAATCCTTCATCAAGCTCGCTGAGGACGGACTCATCGAAGTCTTCTCCCAGAGGGGCTCGAGAGTTTCTCTCATCGACATCGATCAAGCGGAAGAGGCTCGTTTTGCCAGACGGGTCCTCGATAAAGCCGTCATCAAAGAGGCCTGTCGCTCTTTCCTCGAGGATTGCCACTTCGATCTCAAGGCCAATTTGGAAATGCAGAAACTCTGCATGCGGGAGAGAACCTATGAGAGGATGCTCGATCTGGACAATGACTTTCACCGCATCATCTACAGTGGTTGCCGTAAGGAAGGTTTGTGGGACCATCAGAATAAGCTTGACTACAACCATGATCGTTTAAGGGCCATTCGGTTGCTATCTCCCTTCCCATGGGACGAGATCATCGAAGATCACAATCACATCGCAGAGCTTATAAGAAACGGGGATGAGTCGGGGGTGGCCGAGGCCGTGGAAAAGCACTTGACCCGGTCTCTGTTCGACAAGCTGACCGTGAAGCATCCGGAGTATTTCGTGAAACGACAGCGCGATCCCCGGTCGGTCTCACGAAATCATCCGGCGAATAGAGGAGTTAAGAGCCCTGTTATTGAGGGTTCTTACTAAAATACCAAAATTTTTACAAGGAGGAGGAAATGAAGATCCTTCCAAAACTCACGGTTCTGTTCTGCCTGCTTCTCTCAGCCGGTATAGCCTTTGCCGGTGGGCAGGGAGAGGCGGAGGAAGCCCAAATAACACTCTGGAGCGGATATCCTGATCTTCAGGAATACTACGAGGGAGTGGTTGCGGACTTCCAGGAGGAATATCCAAACATTCAGATCGAGGTGCAGACCTTCGCCCTCGCCGATCTGAACCAGAAGCTGGGAGTCGCCATTCCTTCGAAGACGGCGGCCGACGTTATCGAGCTGATCAGCGTGCACTCCTTTCCCTATGCTGAGAAATTCTTTGTCGAGGTTCCCCAGAACGTCCAGGCCGAGATCATGAAGGGTATCAACAAGGAGTATCTCCACGACGTCACCTATAACGGCAAGATGCTGGGGGTGCCCTTCTGCTTCTACAGCGAAGTGCTTTACTACAACAAGGACCATTTTGCAGAGGCCGGCCTGAGGGCCGCTCCGGATACCATGCAGCAATTGACCGACTACGCCGCAAAGCTTACCAAGTACGACTCTCAGGGCAACGTAACCCGCTCGGGGATTTCCCTTCGGTTCGCCGGACACCCCGCGGGCACCTGTGAAAAATTCTGGGCACTGGGTCTGCTTCCGGAAGGCGGGGATATCCTGGAAGCCGGCGGCGGCGGAAAGTACCACAATGGCTTCAACGACGATTCCGGCTATAAGGCCCTGAAGCTCTACATCGATCTGCTGTACAAGCACAAGGTGACAGATTTCAATATAATCCAGGATGCAGATTCCTTCGCCACGGAAAAGTCGTCCATGTTCGAGAGGGAGCAGTGGGTCGTCGCCTACCTGGAGAACAACAGCCCCAACCTCAAGTACGACGCGGCTCCGCTGCCCAAGAGCAAGCGAAGAGCCACCTTCGCCATTACCCGCAACATGTTCGTCCCCGAGTTTTCCAAGAGCCAGAGTGCAGGCTGGGAGTTCATCAACTACTTCTATAGGAAACCGGTGATGGAAAAGATGGTGGCGGATACGGGTTGGCTCTCGACTCGCCAGGACCTGGACTACAAGAGCCTGCTCAAAAATCAGGCCCAGCTTCTGGCAGGTGTCGAGAATCCGCGGGACCTGGAATTCGTATGGCAGAAACGCCTTACCGTCGAGAACGAGATCATGGGCAAGATGGGCGAGCAGCTTCCCAACGCTTACAGGGACAGCTCGCTGCTCGGAAACGATGCCAAGATCAAGACTGAGATCAAAAAGATCGCCGACACGGTCGACGGGATTCTCAAGGAAGCAAATCTCTACGGAATGTAGAACTCGAGGCGGAGGGAGGGTTTTCACACTCTCCCTCCGCCGTTACTATCGTAGGAAAAACCGGTTCGGGAGCCGACACAAACGAACAAGAGAAGATTCATTTTCAGCGTGGGTGAAGAGACCCGGTTCATCCTCATGGTTCTCATCCCCACACTCCTGGCATTTCTTATCATCCGCATCATACCCATAGGCCAGACGCTGGTCTTCAGCTTTTTCAACTGGAATCTGATCGACGGCGTCGGCGCATTTGTGGGGATCAAGAACTACCTGAGCCTGTTCAAGGATGAAATCTTCTACAACGCCTTTGTAAACACCATCAGCTTCACCGTCTTCACCAGCCTCTTCTCCGTCGTGTTGGGGCTCGGCTTCGCCTACCTCATCAACCAAAAGATCCGATTCAAGAGTGTCTATGAAACCATTATCTTCATACCCGTTGTCCTGACCTTCGTTCCCGTCTGCCTCATTTGGATGTGGCTCTTTGAGTGGGATAACGGCTTTATAAACCTTCTGTTGAGGGGCGCTGGACTCCCCCGGGTGGCCTGGCTGTCTACACCGCGGATGTCCCTTGTCTCGGTGATCATCGTGAGCATATGGAAGGTGATCGGATACAATATGGTCATCTTCTCCGTGGGGCTGAAAAACATTCCGAGTATGTACTACGAGGCCAGTATGATCGACGGCGCCTCCCGCTGGACTACCTTCAGACGCATCACCCTTCCCCTCCTGCGACCCATAACCCTCTTCGTGATGGTGATCTCGGTGATCAACAACCTCAAGGTTTTCACCCAGGTGTATGTAATGACCCACGGAGCCCAGGGAGGGGGCGCCCAGGTCGAGGTGCTGGTCTCGGATATCTACTCCAGGGGTTTCCTCTACTTCAAGATGGGGGCCGGTGCCGCCGAGTCCATTGTTCTTCTGTTAGTAGTGCTGTTGTTCACCCTCGTACAATTCAGGATGGGGAGGGAACGCTGAAGATGCTGAACTTTCGACTGGAGCAGAGGCTCTCCAAAATCGTAACTCAGCTTATCCTCGCCGTCTCTGCGGTGGTTATCATCTTCCCCTTTTTCTGGATGATCAGCACCTCGCTGAAGCCGGATGCCGAGATCCTGCGCATCCCACCCACCCTGCTTCCGATCCAGTGGAACAGGGGTTTCTACCGGGAGCTTCTCCACGACACTGTGTTCCTCCGCTTCTTCCTCAACAGCCTGATCGTGGCTTCCACGGGCACCGTCATCAGCACGTTTAATTCCCTGATAGCAGGTTTTGTCTTTGCCAAGTTCCGGTTCCGGGGCAGGAACGTCCTGTTCTTCCTGATCCTGGTAACAATCATGGTGCCCTTTCAGTGCTACATGATCCCCCTGTATGTCCTGGCCGTTCGCGCCAGTTTGGTCGACACCTATGCGGGCCTCATCTTTCCTATCATCGTCAGCAGCTTTGGGATCTTCTTCATGCGGCAGAACATCCAGTCCATACCCGATTCCCTGCTGGAGGCCGCCAAGATCGACGGTGCCGGCGTTTGGGGGACGTTCCTCCGCATCATTACACCCCTTTCGGTTTCCGCCATTGTTATTCTGGCTATCTTTCAATTCATGACGGCCTGGGGAGATTTCATTTGGCCCCTGGTGATCACCAATTCCCGGAAGATGTTTGTTCTGGAGCTGGGCCTGTCCAGGTTTATCGGAGAGTTCTCGGTGGATTACGGAATGATCATGGCCGGTGCCACCCTGGCCATCCTGCCCGTAGTCGTCGTTTTTCTCATCTTCCGACGATATGTCATCGAGGGGATGACCCTCTCAGGCATCAAGGGATGAAACGGATGAGTTATTCGTTGCAAGAGGCATTCGATCTTACAGGCGAACGGGTTCTGATCACAGGCGGAGGTACGGGGCTCGGCTTCGGTATGGCCCGCTGCTTTTTGGCCGCCGGAGCCCTGGTTGTAGTGGCCGGCCGCAGGGAGGCGGTTCTGCGGGAAGCGGTCGACATACTCGGGCCCTCTGCTCACTACAGGGTCTACGACGTGACGGCCGAAGATGAGGCTGAGCACTTTATTTCTTCCCTGGAAAAGGATTTGGGGCCGATCACGATCCTCGTCAACAACGCCGGGATTCACCACAGGAAATCCCTGGAGGAGACCACCACGGAAGAGTTCCGCCGCGTTTGGGAGGTCCACGTCATGGGAGGGCTGGCACTGAGTCGTGCCCTGGCGCCGCGGATGAAAGAGGCCGGCAGGGGAAGCATCCTCTTCATGGCTTCCATGGCCTCTTTGTTTGGAATCCCCTACACCACCGCATACTCGACCGCCAAGACGAGCCTGATCGGTGTCGTGCGGGTCCTTTCCTCGGAGCTGGCACCGTCGGGGATAAGAGTCAATGCCATAGCCCCCGGCTGGATCGATGCCGGCATGGGTCGTATGCCCGATCCGGAGAGACGGAAGCAAATCATCGATAGAACCCCCCTGGGTAAGTTCGGCCAGGCAGAAGATGTGGGATGGACGGCCGTCTATCTCAGTTCCCCGGCCGCACGGTTCATCACGGGGATCTGTCTTCCGGTGGACGGGGGCGTTTCGGGCGCTTTCTGATGAGCTCGATCAAACAACACGGGATATTTCTAGGAGTAGTTCATGAAGCTAGGATTGGGTCTGTTTCGCGAATCGGTGACGGAGGAGAATTTCAAGTTCGCCCGTCAGGCCGGAGCTACCCACCTGGTGGTGCATATGACCAATTATCACCGGGGAAAGGATCCCAAACTCTCCAGTGGATCGGACACCGAGGGATGGGGCGTTACAACAGGGAAGGGCCGGCTCTGGAGCACAGAGGAGCTTGTGGGCATGAAGAAGGCCATGAACGCCCATGGTCTGGTCTGGGAGGCTATCGAGAACTTCGATCCCGCTTTCTGGTACGACGTGCTCCTCGACGGGCCTGAGAAAAAACGACAGATCGAGGATCTCAAACAGGTCATTCGCAACGTGGGAAAGGCCGGGATCCCGATCATAGGGTACAACTTCAGCCTCGCCGGCGTGTGGGGATGGACAAAGGCGCCCATCGCCCGAGGTGGAGCCATGGCCGTTCGTTTCGACGTGGACATGATCGATGTCGACCAGCCTATCCCGGCGGGCATGGTGTGGAACATGATCTACGACACCGAGGCAGCCGAGGGCACCGTTCGACCGGTCAGCAGCGAAGAGCTCTGGCAGCGGGTAGAGTTCTTCCTGAGAGAAATCCTGCCCGTTGCGGAGGAGAACGGTGTGCGCATGGCCGCCCACCCGGATGATCCGCCGGCTCCCAGCCTCAGAGGAACGGCTCGGTTGGTGAATCAGCCTCATAAATACCAACGGCTCCTCGACCTGGCACCAAGCTCCGCAAACGGAATCGACTTCTGCATGGGCTCGGTCCAGGAGATGAGTGAGGGGGATTTGTACGAAGCCCTCGATACCTACAGCAGGCAGAAGAAGATCTTCTACGGCCATTTCCGAAACGTGAAGGGAAAAGTTCCCCGCTACACCGAGGTCTTCGTAGACGAAGGGGATATCGATATGCTCAAAGCCCTCAGGATCCTGGAGAATAACAACTTCGATGGGGTGCTGATTCCCGACCATACGCCGGAGATGAGCTGTGACGCCCCCTGGCATGCAGGCATGGCCCATGCCCTCGGCTACATGAGGGGTCTGCTCACCCTGATTTGACGATCAACGCCACCGTGATCGAGTCGGTCGGATCGTTGGCCTGAAAAAGATGCAGCCGCATTGCGTTGATTATTATATTACTGACTCCCGATCGAGGCTTTAAGCAGGCCCGGACGTAATCAGAAATTCTCGGTAGTTGACAGAGCTCTCCATTCGCCGCATAGTAACACGCAAATATTGATCGTGGCACTAACTCGAAACGACACCCAGGTTGGGCGCCGGTGAGGAGATAGCAGATGGATCTGGAACATCCCAGGGAAGATATCGAAAAAGCGGTGGCCTATGGAGACCTTCGAAGACTGCTGGTAATCAGCGGCATGCTCCACGGGCACTACTGCCCGTTCTCCGCCCTGGGCGTTAAGGGGGGAGCCCGTGCCGTGAGGGATCTCAATGCAACTTCCACGGGGATGGAGGAGCTGATTGCCATCGTGGAAACCAACAACTGTTTCAGCGACGGCATCCAGATCGTCACGGGTTGCACCTTCGGGAACAACGCCCTTATATACCGCGATTTCGGCAAGACCGTCTTCACTCTGGCCCATCGGGACGGAGAAGGCATCAGAGTAGCGGTAAAGTCGGATCGCGTCATGGAACAGCGATCCGAGGAAACCACAAAGTTATTCGAGAAGGTCGTGGTTCGGCGAGAGGGCAACGAAGAGGAGCAGAGGCGGCTGTCTTCCCTGTGGAAAGATCTGTCCTTCCAGCTGCTCGAGATTCCCGACGAGGAAGTTTTCGATATCGCGAGAGTGGTCGTCGAGGTACCCTCTTACGCCAGGATTTTTACCAGCGTTAAATGCTCCGTGTGCGGTGAGAGCGTGATGGAGCCCCGCGTGCGAATGAGCGGTGGCGAAGCGGTGTGCCTGGCCTGCGCGGATCAGGAGTACTACCAGCTGGCCGGCGACGGTATCTACACGGTGCACAGGGGGGAAGCGCAAATGCGCACCGGAATGGATTCCTGAAGCAATTTTGGATCTCCGCGGGACGAACCCTGCCTGCGCCGTGTGTGTTCGCTGCCGGCTATTGCCCGGCGGATCCGAGCATCACCAGCAGTCTTCTGCGATTCTCCTCATAAGTCGGCTGCTCCAATACCGGGCAGCAGGCAAGCTCGGTGTCCCCCTCCCTCAAGCCGGCTGCAAAGGCCATGCAGGTTCCACAGCCGCACTCTCCGCAATTGGTGCGAGGCAACAGACGGTAGATCTGCATCAGGTTGGCCGCGGTGCGTTTCTCGTAGAGAGGTTCGCAGTGCTCCCGCTCGCTCCAGGCCTTGTTGGCCAGGGCAACCGCGCGATCGACGAGCCTTTGCGCCTCCTCCCGGTCCTGA
>CAZSBH010000129.1:0-7946 GCA_964604845.1 uncultured Spirochaetaceae bacterium | reverse complement strand
CTCAGAACAGGGCATACATTCACGGACCTGTTGAATCACTTCCGGATCGAAAGGGCCTGCGCCCTGATGGATGAAAGCAACCTGAACATCAATCAGATCGCTCTGGATTGCGGGTTCAATGATCAGAGCTACTTCACCAAGGTCTTTCGCCGCTATACGGGGGCGACCCCAAAGGAATACAAAACCAGGACCGGGGCGGTCTATCCAGCTCCGTCGCGCTGACAGTACTACCAACTTCGAGTCGTTGGTTCTCCTTAAATCGGATGGAAATTCTTGATGTCTGGTTTTTCTGCGTCTTTCCATACCGCGAAATTATTCACACAACTTGACACAGAAAATTGCAACCTCTATTCTGGTGCTACTTTTTAGAATTTCTAACACCGTGGAGGATTTTATGTCAAAACTGGATCCCACAAAGATGAAGGACTGGGAAATCGCCGAAGCTGCTGAAGCGAACATGAAGACCGTTTACCAGCTGGCAGAAGAGATGCAGCTGGAAAAGTTGGAACTCCTTCCCTACGGGCACTATGTAGCTAAAATCGATTACATGAGTATTCTGAATCGGTTAAAAGATAGGCCCGATGGAAAATACATCGAGGTGACTGCGATCACACCTACCCCATTGGGAGAGGGAAAAACCACCACCTCTATGGGACTGGTTGAGGGGCTCGGAAAGATCGGGAAAAAGGTGATTGGAGCGATCCGTCAGCCTTCGGGTGGTCCGACCTTCAACATCAAAGGTTCTGCCGCCGGGGGCGGCCTGGCCCAGTGTATCCCGCTGACGGATTTCAGCCTGGGTCTTACCGGCGACATTGACGCCATCACCAACGCCCACAACCTGGCTATGGTGGCATTGACCAGCCGCATCCAGCACGAGTTCAACTACGGCGACGATATGCTCGCCAAGAAAAATCTGAAGCGCCTGAATATCGATCCCCGCAACGTCGCCATGGGCTGGGCGATGGACTTCTGCGCTCAGGCGCTACGCGAAATCATCGTCGGCATCGGCGGTAAGATGGACGGATTCATGATGAAGAGCGGCTTTCAGATCACGGTCTCCTCGGAGATCATGGCGATCCTGGCTGTGGCTCGCGACCTGAAGGACATGCGGCAGCGCATGGGCAGTATCGTGGTGGCTTACGACAAGGCGGGAAAACCGATTACCGCCGGCGATCTTGAAGTGGACGGGGCGATGACCGCCCTGATGACCAAGGCCATCAATCCCAACCTGATGCAGACCGTCGAAGGCCAACCCGTGCTGGTGCATGCCGGTCCCTTTGCCAACATCGCTATCGGACAGAGCTCGATCATCGCCGACAGGGTCGG
Organism: uncultured Spirochaetaceae bacterium; assembly: GCA_964604845.1. GTDB lineage: Bacteria > Spirochaetota > Spirochaetia > SZUA-6 > DRHE01 > JAFGQJ01. The sequence goes on along the minus strand of CAZSBH010000129.1, from coordinate 6,620 downwards.
ATTGAAGCTGGCCGACTACCATGTGACCGAAAGCGGCTTCGGCGCCGATATCGGCTTCGAGAAGTTCTGGAACCTGAAGTGTCGCTTCAGTGGATTGAAACCACACTGTTCGGTGATCGTAGCCACGGTTCGCGCTCTTAAAATGCACGGCGGCGGCCCCAAGGTCGTTCCGGGTCACCCTCTGGACAAGGCCTATACGGAGAAGAACATGGAGCTGGTCGACAAGGGTGTGGAAAACCTCCTAGCCCATATCGAAACCGTGAAGATGAGCGGAATTTCTCCGGTTGTGTGCATCAATCACTTCTACACGGATACCGATGAAGAGGTGGCGCTGATCCGCAAGCAGGCCGAGGCTATCGGAGCCCGAGTCGCTGTGAGCAGGCATTGGGGGTTGGGCGGCGACGGCGCTCAAGAGCTGGCCCAGACGGTCGTGGAGGCCTGCGAGCATGAACCGAAGCTTGATTTTCTCTACAGCGACGACACTCCTCTGCGCAAACGGGTGGAGCTGATCGCCCGGAACGTATACGGGGCCGATGGAGTCTCTTATACCCCGGAAGCCGAAGCCAAAGCCAAGGCGATCGAGGCGGACGCCGGGCTTTCCAAGCTGGGAACCTGTATGGTGAAGACCCACCTCAGCCTGACCCACGATCCAAGCATAAAGGGACGGCCGAAAGGCTGGACCCTGCCCGTTAGAGATATTCTGGTTTACGGCGGCGCCGGATTCGTGGTTCCTGTAGCCGGGGCGATCAAACTGATGCCGGGTACGGCATCGGATCCTGCCTTCCGCAACATCGACGTGGACACCAAGTCCGGGAAGGTGCAGGGACTGTTCTAGTCCGACGATTCAATCTCTCCGGGGATCCGGGTGGACAGCAATCACCCGGACAGCCAAGGGGCCGGGACCACCGTCAGGAGGTGGACCCGGCCTCTTATTATTCTTCCAGGATGGAACGGGATACCCGTATAACCTCGGAAACGAAACGTTTTGCTTTAGCCAGAGAGTCCCGCGCTTCCTCCCCGGTAATCTCAACGTAGTCGCCGTAGTCGGAATCTACCCGGCGGGCCTGGAGGTTTCTGAAGATCTCCCCCATCTCTTTTGGAAACAAACCGGTTTTTATGAACTCACGGGAAATCATGGTTTTGACCCCTTCGTGAGTATCCGCACTGATCCCGCGCAGGATGAGCAAAGATCGAGCCGCCGACAACATGGCATAGTAGCTGCGGTTGGCCGAGGATCCGCAGGAGGAAGCATCGAGGAGAGTTTTCGCGTCGTTCAGAAAGATATCTGCCTTCTCCAGGCGATATGCTGCAAGATCCTTCTTATCATCCTTGTTCAGCGTCATAGATGATGATCCCTTCAGATTCAATATTCCTGAAGAAAGCGCTTCCCAGGCGTTCGTTTTCTTCTACCTCGCTACGGGTATACAAAGTCGGGGACAGCGGCACGTCGTAACTTAACTCCAGTTCGTGGATCAGGTGAATCACCCTGTCTTTGTGCTTCAGGTTTTTAACGATAACCAGCAGATCAAGATCAGAAGCCCCATGGAAATCGCCGCGAACCCGGGAACCGAAAGCGACGATCCTGACAATGTCCGGTTGATCGGCAGCGGCTTCCGCGAGCCGCGCAAGAGCCTGCATTTCCGAGTCCAGAGCTAATGGAAGCTTGGTTTTCACATAGACCTCAATACCGACCATCAAGACCCACCGTCGGTTACCAATAACAATACTTCCAGGGAAAGGGACTTTCAAGGGGTCCTGATCCTGCACGTCCATCCAGAACCGACTCCCTTGAAGAACTCCGGCATTATAAATAGTATGGGGCAGCAGCTTTTCACGGAGGGTTTTCACCTTGAACTTTCAGCCGCAGCTCAAAGTACTTTCTGAAGAGCAGATCAACGAAATCCACAACACCGCGCTGTCTATCCTGCGGGACACGGGGGTGCAGGTTAAAGCACCGCCGGCTCTGGAGCTGCTGCGCAAAGCCGGAGCCGGCGTGGATGAAGACACGATGATCTGCAGGATCCCCTCCGCAGTTGTGGAGCAGGCCCTACGACAGGCTCCCTCCTCCTTCACGATTTACGCCCGCGATCCCAGATTCAACGTCGAAGTCTCTACAGAGGCACTTCACATCGAACCGATGATCGGCCGACTCAACTGCTTCGACTACGCAACCGGGAAGACCCACCGCACCACCCTCAAAGATGTAGGTGAGTTAGTTAAATTAGCCGACGCCCTACCGTGCTACCATCTTCTCCACTCCGGCTCCATCATGCCTCAGATAGAAGGGGTACCGATCCGGGCGACCCATGTGTACGGCTACCTGGAGTCTGTCCGTAACTCCTCCAAACCGATCAAGGCGACCTCCCGGGAGCGACTCATGGCCAAAGACTGCCTGAGGATGGTGGCGGTGATTGCCGGAGGTGAAGAGGAGCTCCGGAAAAAACCATACACCTTCACCACGGACAATCCGGTGGCTCCCCTGCGTCATGACAAGGAGCAGATGGAAGGTGCCCTGGAGTACACCCGCTACGGTCTGCCCATCGACGTGACCTCCGAACCCCAGGCCGGCGCAACTTCCCCGGTAACTCTCGCCGGGCTGCTCGCCCAGCAGACGGCGGATATAATCAGTGGAATAACAATCATACAGCTCGCCAACCCGGGGAACCCCGTCTGGTACGGTACCTGCGGTTCGATCATGGATATGCGGGTAGGCCGGATCGCCATCGGTGCCGTGGAGATGGGGTTGATCAACGTAGCCAGCGCCCAGATCGCCCACTTCTACGGGATCCCCTGTCGCGGGACCGCCTCGGCGACCGACTCCAAGCTCCTCGATTTCCAGGCGGGATACGAAAAAACACTGGTGCTTACGATGGCTGCTCTGGGAGGAGTGAACAAGATCTTCTACCCCGGTACCATGGAAGGGGCTCTGACCGTCAGCAAGGAGGGATTGGTTCTGGATGCGGAAATCCTGGAAAGCGTCTACCGGGTTCTCCGGGGAGTCCAGGTAGATGAGCTTACCCTGGCGAAAGATGTGATCGCCGAGGTCGGCCCCGGGGGCCACTTTCTCAAACAGCGTCACACGATGCAGTTCCTGCAGGCGGAGCATTTCCTGCCTCTCCTGGCCAGCAGGCAGACCCGGGAGCGCTGGGAAAAGGCCGGCTGCCGGACCATGGCGGATCAAGCACAGGCCAGAGTGGAGAAATTGCTGGCGGAGCATCAGGTCGAGGCCCTGCCGGCCAACGCCGAGGCGGAGTTGGAGCGTATCGTCAAGGAAGTGGAGCAGCGGGAAGCTAAGGTGAAGTGAGGGACTTCTCCTATAGAGCAAGACCCGCCCAAATCAATAGAGCAACGAAAGGACTTAGCAGCAATATGGCAGATATCGAGTTTCTGTATTTGAATCAACAGGATGTGCGCGCCACGGGGGTGACGATGGCAGCAGCCCTGGAGGCGGTTGAGGACGCCTTCCGGCTCCACCACCAAGGCATGGTGAACCTGCCCTATAAGACGGTGCTGGACTTAGGCGAACGGGAGCGCGGGCGGGGCAACGCCATGCCCGCCTACGTGGGCGGGGACTACGACGTGTTCGGGATCAAATGGATCGCCGGTTTTCCCCAAAATCCCACCAAGTTCGGCCTTCCCCGGGGAACGGGTTTGTTCATCCTCAACGATTCATGGAACGGGGTGCCTCTGGCTGTCATGGACTGCACTCTCCTCAGTGCCATGCGCACCGGAGCGGTCACCGGTGTGGGGGCCAAATACCTGGCCCGTGCGGATTCGCAGAGCGTGGCCATGATCGGAGCCGGCGTACAGGCGAGGACCCAGTTGGAGGCTCTTACGATCGTACTTCCCGGCTTGACAGAGGTGCGTGCCTACGACATTCGCCGGGAAACGGCGGAAAGTTTCGCCCAAGAGGTGAACAGCAGATACGGCTCGAAAGGGCTCAACGCCAGAGCTGTAAACAGCCCGGAAACGGCAGTGAGGGACGCTGATATCGTTGTTACCGTAACCGTAGCGGACGAGCCCATTGTCAAGGACCGTTGGATGAAGCGGGGCAGCTTTTTCGCCGCGGTGGGTTCCTACCAGGAAGAGGAGTTCGAGGTCGTCACCAATTCGGACAAGGTGGTTGTAGACGGAATCGAACATGTCCTGCACAGGGAGACTCCTGTCGTCGCGCTGATGATTCAACAGGGCAAGATCAACCGGGAGGACATCCTGGAATTGGGAGCGGTCCTCTGCGGTGATAAACCGGGACGTACAGATCCTCAGGAACGGATATTCTTCAGCCCAATCGGCATGGCCATCGAAGACGTCTGTCTCTGCCATAAGGTGTATAAGCTGGCCCAAGGAAAAGGTGTGGGAACAAAACTGGAGTTGCTGGGGCGGGAGGAATGAAAGGCAAGAGACAGATAGAGGAGGATCGTTGTGGCTACTGGCATGAGTAAAGATGGCATATTCACCGCAATGCGGGAGAGCATCGAAAACTACGACAGTGAAGCAGCCGTGGTTGCAGCGAAACAGGCGGTGGAGTCAGGCATCGACCTGCTCGAAGCCGTGGAAAAGGGATTTGCCGGACCGATCAGAAATCTCGGAGAGGCCTTTGACAGGATGGAGGTCTTTCTCCCCCAGCTGATGCTGGGCTCCGATGCGATGAAAGCCGGGATGGCCGTCATGGAGGAGGCGATCACCGCCGGAGGCGGCAAGATCGAGAGTAAGGGTACAGTTGTGATCGGCACCGTGGAGGGGGACATCCACGATATCGGCAAGACCGTCGTGGCTGCACTGCTTCAGGCCAACGGCTACTCCGTGCATGACTTGGGTGTCGAGGTTCCGTCCTCCCGATTCATCGAAGCGGCGGGGAACCGGAAGGCGGACATCATCGCCATGTCGGCACTGCTTTCCACCACCATGCTCTATCAACGGGATGTGGTCGAGATTCTCGGAAACAAAGGCTTGAGGGACAAGTACTTCGTGGTGGTTGGAGGAGCTCCGGTCACCCAAGCCTGGGCCGATGAGATCGCAGCCGACGGCTACGCCCGCGGTGCCTATGAAGCGGTACAGCTGCTCGATGCCAAGAAGGGGACTTAAGACAAATGAACTTCAAGGAGATCGCCAAGCGAGGAGAAACCGGGCCTCTGAGCGAGGCCAACGACTTTCTCATGAAACGGGTCTCGGCAAATGTACTCGAGCTGGAGAAGAAGTACGAAATCACTTGGGACGGCAGGACCCTGGTCAACCTGGACGACGAGATGGCCGACCGCTGCTGGCAGGCAGGAAAGGAGCTGCTGCTCGCCGCCGGGATCTTCAGCATGAGCTCCAAGCGGATCATCGAGCTCAGCCTCGAAGAGATGGAGGAGGCGCTGCGCTTCGCTCCTACCGAACTTCCCATGGGTCAGGGCAAGGACGCGGTGCGGGTTCATCACCGGGAGGTGGAGGATTCCCGAAAACCCTTCGTATTCAGCGGTCCCTTCAACGCCGATGCCGGCGAGGAGCACTTCGTCAAGCTCAACGAGGCTTTCGCCCAGGAACGGCTGATCGACAGCCTGCTGTTCCCGGGCTACCTGAAGAAGCTCGACGGTCAGATGATCCGGCCCACCTCCGCTCTGGCCAGCCGGGCGGCGATGCTCTACGGTCAGTGGTCCCGGGAGGCGGTGCGCCGCGCCGGAAGACCGGGCATGCCGATCACCGGACATGCGGTGATGGCCTTGAACGAAATCGCCTGCACCAACGAACAGTGGGGCTTGCGCTCCACCGACCCCCGGGCCATGGTTCTGATCTCTGAGCTTCAGGTGGACGACGTAACCATGACCCGGCTGGCCTACTACCTGGCCTACGGCTGTCCGATCTACATGGCCTTCACCCCCCTGATCGGGGGATACGGCGGCGGACCCGCCGGAACAGCGATCACTGCGGTGGCCTCGTTCATCGCCGCGGTGGTTCTTGGCGGGGAGGTGGTGCACATCGGACCGCAGCATATCAAGTTTAAACAGCAGACCAACCAGCACTCCCTGTTCCTGGCCGGTCTGGCCAATCAGGCGGTGGCCCGCAACAGCGGCATCATCGCCACCACCAGCCACACCACCTCGGGCAGGCCGGGGAGCGCCCAGTACGCTCACGAGTTCTCCGCCCTGGCATTGACCGTAGTGACCAGCGGCAGCAATGTATCAGGCCCCCGCCCGGCGGAGCCTCTGGGCTTCAACAACGTCAGCCCCCTGATGGCTCGTCTGTTCGCCGAGGTCTCCCACGCCGCAGCCGGCATGAAGAGGGAAACCGCAGCCGAGCTGGTAGCCGGGCTTTATGAGAAGTACAAGGACAGGATCGACCTGGAGCGGGCTCCCAGGGGCAAGGCTTTCGAGGAGCTTTACGACCTTCAGACCCTGCGGCCCACGGCGGAGCACCAGGCCCTGTACGACAAGCTCAAGGAAGAGCTGATCACCTTGGGGGTGCCGCTGGGCTGAACGCCCTCCTACCGGTGCACTAGGGCTGCCCGGGAAAGCTGTTGATTTCGTCCAATTCCCGGTCCATTCGAGCGGCGTACGGAAGATATCCGTCCGTCGCGGCTTTATCAAGGAAATCGGTCTTTCCCCTAATGAATCGGGCGTGATAAGCGAGTCGCTTGACAA
>CAZSBH010000128.1:0-7966 GCA_964604845.1 uncultured Spirochaetaceae bacterium | reverse complement strand
CGGAAGTCCAAACTCTCCAGTGACCATATACACCCACAGCGCTTTCGACATATTCTTCGGTAGAGTCGACGGTTGGCGCGGTAATCGTAGGTATTGGGGAGAAGCTGTTTGCCGGCGGCTTTCGCCATGTACCTGTGTCTCAGTCCATACCATAATCCCGTCTCCAACCGCCGCTCGTCGCACCGTGCATGAAGTTTTCCCCACACGTCGCACAGGAATCGCTTTCTTTCGGCTACTGTACGGTCCATCGATAACACACACGATTTGCTCCAACGTTCACCAGTCCATATACTTTATGGAGCTTCTCATCGGGTACTTCCCGGTACCCGTTCTTCCTACTGTGTTTCTTCTTCATAACAAACTTCCGAAGTCGTCTGTTGGCATTGGCCTGTACCGGCCAATACTATCACTAAATTATTATCACTTTCAGCAACACAGAACGCCGGGTCCAGCTGCTGCGCAAGGTGCTCGATTCGCCGGGATAAAACAAGGATCATCCGGGAACCCCATTCCTGCACGGGGGCATGTTCTCCCACGGCAAGGGCCTGTTCAACGCGGTGGAATACATCCCGCCAGCGGAGGAGCCTGACGAGGAGTACCCCCTGCTGCTGACCACGGGACGGATCCTCTATCACTTCCAAACCGGCACCATGAGCCGGAGGGTGGACGGCTCGACGCCATCCGCCCAAACGGGTTCGTGGAGATCCAGCCCGACGATACGGCGGCGCTGAAGCTCATCCTCGGGGAGGTGGCCCGGGTGACCTCACGGCGGGGAACGGTGACGGCCAAGACCGTGGTCGCCGAGGGCTCCCGGCCGGGCACGGTGTTCATGACCTTCCAGTACCTCGAGGCGGCGGCCAACATCCTGACCAATGACGCCTTCGATCTTCTGGATGTTCCAGAGCTCAAATTCCTCCAGACCTACGCGCAGCCGGTAGGCCTCCCACTCAGCAGCCAGCGCGCTGATGTTGTCGGTGTGCCGGCCAGCCAAATCGTACGCCTCGACCGTCCTGACGCCTATTAGCTTCACTGTCCTTTCCTCGATGCTCCTTTTTTTTATTTACTGCCGCCTTTTTCCCAATGCGTTGACCGCGCGAAGTGCCTCCACTGATAGTTTAGGGGTCCGGTCGAAGGTAAACAGTCCGTTGGTTTCCTCCTCTACATCGTAGAGTTGGGTATAACAATAGCCGCGGAATATGTCGCTTTCAACGATATCTCGGGTGTACTCCTGAATCAGCTCCAATTGGGACTTATCAGAGCTAGCCCGGTACCAGCCAAATCCACCATATTCCGTTACCAACCAGGGAGCTCCGTCATGGGCGTTGTTCGTCAAGAAAACGGTGCGGGTTTTGTGGCCGATTTGCTTGAATAGATAGAAGAATTTTACACCTATGATAGAAAAACGGTAGAGAATTTGATGATCCCGAGCCTCGAGCTTTCGATAGAAGGCCCGGGCCTTTTCCGCAGATCTCAAATAGTGATGAACATCGACGATGTCGGTGCGCACGTGCTCCCAGCCGCTGTTGTCGATCACCGGACGGGTTCCGTCCAGGTTTTTGAGGAAAGCCACCATGTCCAGCAAGAAAGTCCTTGCCCGGCTTCGCTTTAAAAACATCTTGTGCATGCCCCAGGATTCGTTGAACAGTACCCAGAAGATACCAGATGGGTGCTGCCCGTCCCGCTCGTACACCTCCCGCAACTCCTGCATAAACTGTGTTTCTACTGTTTTCCTGTAGTTGTAGAACGAAGGAATCTCGTACGATGCGAGCAAGCCATGGCGATCGCAAAGATAGTGGAAGTAGGGATCTTCGATCTTTTGATGGATTCGTATTCCATTGTATCCCGAATTCAATACCCGGCGAATATCCTGTTCCATGACCTCGTAGCGCAGCGGTGTATAAATACCGTCCGGGTAGTACCCCTGTACCAACACGAACCTGAGGTAGATTGCTTTTCCGTTGATGAACAGACCGCTGCGGTTACAAGTGATCTCGCGCACGCCGAAGTAACTCTCCACTGTGTCCAGGATCTTGCCTGCATCATCCCGCAAGGTGTAAGTCACGGCATACAAAGCCGGATCATCGGGGCTCCACGGGTGTATCTCGATTTCCGTAAAAGGCAGGCTCTTATTTATTACCCCTTCGTTTGGTTTACGGACCACTTCAAGACTGTATTGCCCTCCCCTTTCACTGCGGATATTTGCTTCCAGCGTGACCACTCCTTCGCGCTTCCCGGCAGAATTCCCCGCTGAAGCCCCCGCTATCTGAAAGGAAAAGCGAAGCACTCGTTCGTGAAAAACCGGGGTTATTCGACAGAACTGAATATAGAGTTGACCGGTCTCTTCGATCCAAACCGATTGCCACAGTCCAGCAATCCCGCTGTACCAAACGGAGAAAGGGGATCTCCTGTATGTCTGCTTGCCCCGGATTTGAGTTTTTTTGCGGGAATCGACCACCCGAATCACCAACTCGTTGCCCGTATGCTGTGCTAGTTCGGTAATCTCATATGAAAAGGAGGTATAACCGCCTGTATGCGTTCCGAGATGTTTGCCGTTGAGGGCTACCTCCGCCCGATAATCGCAGGCACCTATGTGGAGGAAATAGCGTTTCCCGGCTCTCCTGCTTAGAGCGAAGCGTTTTCGATAGGTAAAGGTTCCGTTTGGAGACCACGGAGTCCGTGACGCGGTGCTTCCGATGGGAAAAGGAACCACAACATCGCTACGATGACCCTTGTGCTCCAACAGCCACTCCCCATCCAGGGAAGTCCACTGCCTGCGAGCCCAGTCAGGGCGAGGATGCTCGGCATAGATGAAGGGATCTACCAGATATCGGGATTCCAAGTACTCACCCTTTTAGACCGGTCATGGCGATGCCCTTCACGATATGCTCCCGAAACACCAGGAAGGCAATGATCTGGGGGAGGGAAGCAATCACCGCTCCTGCCATGATCAGGGAGTACTCCGTGCCGTATACTCCCTGGAAATTCGCAATACCCACGGTTATTGTATATTTGACGGTTTCTGAAGCTACGATCAAAGGCCACAGAAAGTCATTCCAGGCCTGGATGAATGAAAGGATCAAAACGGTCACCAGCGCGGCCTTACCGAGGGGCAGGATGATACTCCAGAACTGGACAAATCGTCCGGCACCATCGATGACCGCAGCCTCTTCCAGCTCATACGGAATGCCTTCAAAGAACTGTTTTAGAACAAATACACCGATCGGCAGGGCGAGACGCGGCAGAATCATGGCCGTCAGGGTGTTAATCAATCCAAGAGTATTGAAATGAAGATAGAGAGGGATGACCAGCACCTGGAAAGGAACCATCATTCCCGACAGGACAACCCAAAAGATCACGTTTCTTCCTGGGAAGCGGATCCGGGCCAGCGCGTAGGCAATTGTGGCGTCCACTAAAACGGTGAACATCATCGTTGCCAGGGAAACAATAATGGAATTGAGCATCCAGTTTCCGATTCTGGTGCTGCTGAGCGCATTGATGTAATTCTCGATTGTGGGGGGCTTGTTGAAAATCGATAGCGTACGGGTGACGACATCCTGTTCAAGCTTCAAGGAAGTGACGATGAGCCAGAACAAAGGAAAGACCCACGTCACGATAATCAAGGTAATGAAGAAGTAGAGCAGGATCTTTTTCACTTTCCCTTCCCTGACAATACCCGAAACTGAATCAAGGAAACCAGCAAAATAATGATGAATAAAACATAGGCCATGGCCGAAGCGTAGCCCATTGTGTAATAGCTGAATCCCGACTCATAGATGTACTGGATCAGTACCCGGGTGGAACCGTACGGCCCACCACCGGTCATCACGTACACCTGTCCAAAGACTTTAAACGAGGCGATGACCTGAAGAACAAAGACGAGGATGATGGTGGGACGCAGGAGTGGGATGGTAATCCGAAACAGGACCTGCACCTTGTTCGCCCCGTCGATATAAGCCGATTCATGCAAGGGATCGGGGATCTGCTTGATCCCGGCAGAGAAGAGAATCATGTTGAATCCGGCTGTCCACCAGAGAGTCGCCAGGGCGATGGATTTCATGGCAAACCTCTCGTCTGTGAGCCAGCCTATGGGTTCTCCCCCAAGCAGGGACCAGAGCTGATTGAACAGCCCGTAGTTCTTCTGGAACAACCAGGCCCACAGAGAAGCAACCACGGTAATGGAGAATATGTAGGGAAGAAAGAAAAAGTTCTCCGCTGTCTTGCGCAGCGGGACCCTGGAGGTGACGATGAGGGCCATGAGAAAACCGACAACAATGATTGTCGGTGTTGTCAGTAAAACGAACTCGATCGTATGCCACAGAGAGTTGAAGAATTTTTCGTCCTGAAAGAGCCGCAGATAATTACGGAATCCGACAAATACGCGTTCGGATAGGATGTCCCACCTGTGAAAGCTGATAATAAAACCGAAGATGATAGGGAATATCAGGAACCATACATACACCAGGAGAAAAGGCAGAGAGAAAAGCAGTCCATGCTTTAGGTTTTGTCTCCTGGTGTACATACTGGATCACTTATTATACAGGTCAGAGGCTGAATAGCAACAATAATGCCCCAGCCTCTAACCTTGATTTGGCAGCTATTGGGCGCTCAGAATGTCGTTGACCTTTTTCTCCATTTCGGCTAGGGCTTCTTTAGTATTCTGATCCTTGGCTACGGCGAACTCCAACATGTCCGACATGTCTGCGTAGACCTGGCCCCACTGTGCGCTCCTGGGCGCAGGGAAAGAATAGGCGGCAGCTTCAGCGTAGTCCTTCCTGTGGGGAAGGGCCTTGAACTCCGCCTTTTGGGTCACGGATTTGCGGGTCGGGATATGACCGGCTTTGGCCCACAGCTCTCCATGGGCAGTCATCCAAAGAATGAATTCGGTGGCAGCCATCAGCCGCTCCTCGTTCTTCTCCTTCTGAACAGCCAGAGCCAGGGTGTGAGAACCGGACCAGGCGGCGTGTTTGCCGAATATAGCCGGGAACTGGCCGGTCCCGAAGTTCAAGCCCTGCTGTTGTTCAAAGAGTCCGGTAGCCCATACCCCGTTGATATGCACACCGGCATTCCCCAGCTTGAAATCGGCGACCGAGGAATCATAGTCGTAGCCGCTTGGGGTGATCTTGTAATCCTGGACCATAGCGATCAGGCAATTCAGCGCCTCTTCACCTTTGGCATCATTGAAGTTGGCTTTTTTCACATCCCTGGTCAGAAGCGAGCTGTCCTGCTGCTCCAACAGCGACATGAACATCCTGGTCAACGTGTAGGCCTTGTACTTGGCTGTGGTGTTGTCCGCCGCCACCCCGACCGCGCCGGTGGCTGTTTGTATCTTCTGCGCCGCGGCCACGAAGTCATCCCGGGCTTCGGGAATCGTACCCAAACCGGCCTTTGCGGTCAGATCCTTGTTGTAGTACATGATCAAGGCGTGTACGTCCAAAGGCAGGCTGTAGATCTTTCCAGCGAACTTGCAGGGCTCAAGTGCCGCCGGATAGAAATCGTCCAGATCCGCATTCAGTTGCTTCAAGTAAGGGTCCAACTCGTACAAGACACCCTTCGGAACAAACTCGAAGAGACGATTCCGGTGCACCACGACAACATCCGGTGCCGTCTTTGCGGTCAGGGCCGTGATCAGCTTGGTGTAGTAGTCCGTGTGCTTGACCGTATCGGTCTGCATCACGATGTCCGGATGGGCTTGATTGAATTCCTGAACCATGGCATCGAAGAACTCACCGTCGCCGCCGGTGAAGAGGGACCAGAAATTTATGTGGATCGGTCCTTCTTCCTTGGATTCCTGCGCGCCTGTGGCAAGTGCCAACGCAGAAACCGCGAGCAATACCACGCTCAGCATTGCCAGCTTTTTCATTTCAATCCTCCTTGCAGAGATTTTATCTATACCCCAACGGGGTAGTTTTCTTTATTCGTGGTCTCACGGAGCACGAGCCGGGACTCCAACAGAACCTGCCTGTAGGGAATCTCCGGATCCCGGATATGCTTCAACAACTCCTCTATGGAAACGACGCCGAGCTTGTGCTTCGGGATATCCACTGTGCTCAGGCTGTAGTAGGTGAACTGGGAAACATTCAAGTTGTCGTAGCCGATGATCTCAACCTCCGACGGGATCTTGATGCCATGCTCTTTAAGCGCACGCATGGCCCCGATGGCAACCAGATCGTTAAAGGCAACGATCGCGGTGAAGTGTGTGCTTTTCTGCAAGACCTTGCTTATCGCCATGTATCCCCCGTACAGGTGCCCATCGGTTTCAACCATCAGCTGTCGTTCTATATCCGAACCGATGGCATTCAATGCCCACTTGCAACCTTCGATCCGGTCGATTGAGCTGCTGATGGAAGGGGGGCCCGTCAGAAATAGAATATCTGCGTGCTGTTTCTGCAAGAGGTACTCCACGACCCTCTGGGAAGCTGCACTGTCATCGGTCATTACCGAATGATCCTTCAATCCGGGAAGCCAACGGCCGACGATAATGAATGGCTTGGGAAGCTGAGTGAAAACTTGCGGATCCGAACCCGGAGCAGGCACGATCAGCAGCCCATCCACCTGTCGACTGAGAAGCACCTCAAGCGCTTCCCGCTGCTGTTTGGTATCTTCCTCTGCGTTGATCAACAACATATGGTAGCCATGGCGGCGGGCTCCGTCTTCGATTCCAAGTATCACCTCGGCGAAATAAGGATTCGAAGAATCATCGGAAATCACGCCGATGATATTCGTTTTCCTGGAGCGCAGGCTTCCTGCCAGAGTATTAGGAATATAGCCGAGCTCCCGGGCGGCCGCCCTGATGAGATCTTTTGTGCTCGATTTGACATCGGGTTTGTCTTGGAGCGCCCTGGAAACAGTGTTGATGGAATAACCGGTTTTCTCTGCAATTTCCCTAATCGTTATTTTCATAATATGAACGTTCATATTATGAACTAGCTTTTATTAGATGTCAAAGGAATTTTCAAAAAATTATGGGTAAAATAAGGTAAAATTGAAGTGACAAGAGCATATATTTTATATTAACGTTCATATTTTTCAACAGACAATCACATCATCAACCCGTTTACTCACGAAAAAAGGGCTGTGTCCAAGACTTTCGCCCGTCTCGCCCCAGACATTCTATCCGCACGTAGGAGTAGAGCTCGTCATCGCGGAATTTCAACTCGGCCTTCTTGTCGAACACCTCTGTTATGACTCGCCCGTTCAAGCCGACAAAGCGAATTCTGTCAGCATTCTTTGTAGCCACCCGAATGGTTTTTCTTTCTCTGCCGATCTCAACGAGTTCAACCCCGTAGTAACAGTAGAAATTCCCTTGTTTCAAGGCACGAAAAATCTCTCTGCTTTCTCCGGTTGCCGCCCGGACAATATTGCCACAATTCTTCAAGTGCTTCAGTTTGTGTACATCCTGATTGGCGAAACCGAGCACTCTTTTTCCCGAGCTCAACAGCTGGTCCCATACATCCGTCGCCAGGGGTGATCCGGGATCATCTTCTGTTCCGACATTGTAGATTTCGATGCCGTCATAGGAATTGGCACGATGCAAATAGTCGACCGAATAGTGACCCAACGGTCCCCAATTGGGATGATTGAGGATCACCAGACAGCCGCTATCGGCATTCTCCGCCAAAAGAGTCCTGTGGTTCCAGTTTGGATTATTGCGAATCCTTTCTCTGTCAAAATGGATGACATTCGTGTGGAAACGATAGTTGAAGTCCACTTCAAGACCTTCAAAAACAACCAGCCGGGATCGGGGATGAACGCCGGTACTGACGAGGTTGTGATCCGTTATGGCAACGAAGCGATAGCCCATCGCTTCAAAGTGCCGGAGAAGAACATCTTCGGAGATCTCCCCGTCTCTGCTCAAGACGGTGTGAACGTGCAGATCCCCCTTGTACCACGATCCGGCGGTTTGATGATAGGGATCTCTCCAGAATATTTCCGATTCATCATGCCTCATAGAAGCTTCGTGATGCTC
>CAZSBH010000127.1:0-8039 GCA_964604845.1 uncultured Spirochaetaceae bacterium | reverse complement strand
TGTACTGCCGAGGCAAAATCTTCTACTGCCAATTCTACAATCCGTAAACCGGGAAGTATCTCTCGGGCTGCTCCACAGGGCAGACAAGCCGGAACGCCGCCACTGTTACGACATAGCCCTTGGCTCAAGCTCTATGGGCGACCGTTCTTCTAAGGGATGATTTATTTCAAGCAAATTGCCGAAATCGCTAGTTATCTCAAAGTGGAAGACAGCAACAATGCTTTTGAAGAAATGCGCAGAATATTGGACGATGTATGGCAGAAATGCAATAGGGGAATGTTGCTATGGTCACCTATTCCTCTCCCGGGTCGAGTCCTCGCCGGTTTAAACGGGCCGCTATCAACAAAGCAGCAGTCCGATCACACTGCAATAAAGGGAGAACGGGAAATAGAGAGGGTAACGCATGTTAACGGAATCCAGTTTTCGGCTTTGCTCCCGCCTCAGAAAAAACAACGATGGAGGCTATCCAAAGACAAGGCTGGGGGTTCTTGTTGGTAATGGGTTTAACGTTGTCCTGGGGATAAGACGGAGGTAAACCAGCAGAAAGAGCAATCTTTCTTCTATACACATAAGGGGAGTTCTGTTCATGTTTTAAAAACGGGAATCCAATTTTGATTAGTGAACAGTTATTATGGTTAGGTGAAAAGCAGAAGCTATATCCACTTCAAAGATGTCTAATATCAATAGGCTGCGTGAAAGAAGGAAACTCTATTTATTTACAATGGCTAATCAGGCGAAAGGTTGCGAACCCTAATGCACTTCGTCAGAGGTTTGAGCCTTGATCACGTCAATCTGATTGAAAGAGAAGGACTGTTATAGCAACGACGGATTATAAAAGCAGGGAAAGGAGGCCGTACTGGCAAGCGTAGGTTGATAGGTGGCATGGAACCGGATTGAGCCAGACGGAATATTGCCGGCGGCAAGGACGGGAACCCAGTGCACGGGGTTGAATTGGTTTGGATTCAGAAGAAAACGCGAGCAAAGGGTTTCAGCGAGAGCGTAGTTGCACTCGGAATGAGAATAGATCCTGCGGGATCTTAGCGGCGGGGTGTTACTGGACTGTTGTACGCGGTTCGACAATTACATACAGTAAGTCGCTAGGATACCCATGACGGCGAAGTTTTATCATAGGGCTGGAAAAAGTACAGATCTTCCGGTTCCCGGAAGAAACATCCTCCTGATTCATCCTTCAGCGCGCTCAGGTACTGTAAGTGCACACCATCACATTAAAATCGTAAGGACCGCCAGTGCGGCGAACAGCGCAGCCAGGGCGAGCTTTACCGAACCCATCCTCTTCTGAAAGATGGCGGTCAGGCTCTTCAGGCTCAGTCCGGCGAAGCTCAAAGCGAACACCACCAGCAGAGGCACGACAAAGCCGAGGTTGTAGATCAGCAGGTACATGTAGCCGCGCAGAGCCTGGCCCGAGCGTACGGTGTACACGATCGTCGGCAGATAGACCTGTCCGGTGCAAGCCAGCTCGAACACCGAAACCAGAAATCCAAGGACCATCGCGCTGCCAACCAGGGCTGCGGAGCGGGATCTGGATTTGATCGTTTCGTGGATACGCCGCTTCATGGTTCCGGGTAGCTGCAGCACGATCTTGCTTGTATTGCCTCCTCGGATCAGCAGAAAGTCGTAAAAGCTCAGAGCGGCGAATGTCGCCAGAACCGTTACGAGTGTCCAGCGGATGATTGTCGCTACGAGGAAAAAAGACTGGGCGTAGCGGATCGCTCCCAAAAAACCCAGGCCGATGAGGTAGTAGGTCATGAAGACGCTCGCGGTGTAGAACAGCCCGAGGATCAACACCTCCCGCCGTCTTCTTCCGGCTACCGCCAGAGCGGACATAAGAAAGATCAGGGTGGTGAAGGCGCAGGGGTTGATCCCATCCAGTAGTCCGGCGGCGGCCACAGGTATCACCGCCAGGTCCGCCAGCACCCGGCCGCGGCCAGAGCTGTCTTCAGGGGGCGCCCGCCCTTGTCCGGTCGCCTGAAGGCGGGCTGTTCCGGCGAGTTCGGCGAGCACCTCGTGTAGCTTGGCCTCGATCTCTTTATCGCCCTGCAGAACACGGTCTCCAGCCACAATCGCCGGGTAAGCACGTTCCTGTTCGCCGAGATCCTGAAGCAGATCCAGATATCGCTCGTAATACTCGGCATCGAAAATATCGTTTCGTTCGATCTTCAGGGATATCCCAAGCTGCTCCTCCAGCCTGGGGATTTCGCGGCTCAGAAACCGTTCACAGTTTCCGCATCCCGGCGAAAAGTAGTACGACAGGGTCAGCACAGAGCCTTCGCTAACCTCTTCAGTCTCTTCGAGGCGGTGTCCGCCGTTTGCAGCCGTTGAACGTACCTGTCCAAGCAAACGAAACAGTGCCTTTTCCGATCCCGGCAGGGAAGTGCGAACGATGTAGTCCATGTCGATGGGTCCATCGTAGCCCGCAGGATCGAAGGTCAGCAGAAAAACGCGCTCGCTTCGGGGCGGAAGCTCTGCCTGCGCCGGTTGGACGAAAAGGCAGTCGCAGGTGGGGATGAAGGAAACACGAACGCTCGCAGCGCTCATGTTTCGGACTGTCACCTCTTGATGAATCGTTTCGTTGTCGGGGATGACGTCGAAGCTCCACTGGTCCGGCTCGATGAACAGCCGGTCTTCGGAGTGGGCAGGCTCGGTTATGCCCCAGGCCAGCAGCAGCAATACCGCTAAGGTCTGCCGTGACGTGCTCACGGATCCCACTTGCCGGGGTTGCTGCTCATGTACTTCCGTAGCACGTTTTCGAACCCCCCTTCGATTTCCTCTTCCCCCTGCAGGACGGTTCCTTCGAACACAACGGCGGGGTAAGCCCGTTCCTCCTCTCCGAGCGCTTCGAGTAAACGTATATAGGATCCTTGTACCTCAGCTTCTCTGATGTCGTTCTGTATTACTCGCAGTCGAATCCCAAGCTCCTGCTGCACGCGCATCATCTGGCGCACCAGAAAGATCTCGCATCCTTTGCAGCCTGGATCGTAGTAGTATTCGAAAGAGAGTTCTGGCTGCTCAGCCGCATGGGGCGGCTCCGGCCGCTCCACTCCCTGTGCCTCTGATTCGCCCGGCAGCACCCGTCCGAAAACCTCCAGCATCTGCCGGGCGGTAGTCCTGCCTTGCCGGGTTTGGACAATAACCCGCATGCGGACCTCCCCCTCGTCTTCCATCGGATCGTAGCGGAGGGTGATTCTCTCTTGCCCACCTCCAGGTATCTCCAGCCGGTCCGGCTCGACGACCAGGCAGTCGCAGGTGCTGATGAACGTTGCCCGGATGGCTTGACGGCCCGGATTCTCCACCGTGACAACCCGTTGTACAGGGTCGGTTGCCTCGATCGTGCCGAAATCCCATTCCGTGGGAGTGAGAACCGAATCCACCACCCGGCTGCAGGAGACCAAACCGATCAGCGCCAGGACGACTATGACGATTCTCTTTCGTACCTCACGTGCAGACAAACACAGCACCTCCGTTAACGGTTATCCTGTTTCTTCCTCACCCGCTCTACCCAGTCCCAGATCTTACGCACCGCCTGTCTCTCCTGCTCGCTCTGCGGTTGTTTCCAGGGCTCCATGACCCGGCTGGTGATCTTACCGGAAAGCGGTGCTTCGGGGTAGGCGCCGATATCGTACACCTGCTGCCCCTCGAGCTCCACCGGCTCCTCCTGGTAGCAGGACCACACCGCCCGGCGTATCGACTCCGGCGTACCCTTGAACTGCAGGTCGATAAGCGACACTTGGGCGCGGAACCGCTCGATTAACTCCATAGGCAGGTTAAACAGGAGGGGATGCGGCGCGTCGGTGCCGATGATGCGCTTCTTCTCATCCACCCCGTTGGCCAGCAGGGCCTTGAGGGCTTCCCCGGTCAGGTGCCCCTCGGACTCCGGCCCGGTGAGTACCGCCCAGCGGATGTTGGGATTGGCGATGACATTGCAAATGATTTTTTCGAAGCCGATATTCTCGGTCTGGACGGTCCCCGACAAGGCCGCCCCGGCCTCCAGGCCCACCCGCACCAGCTGCTCGATCTCCTGCGGGATCTTGTCTTCCGCGTGATTGAGCACCACGACCACCACCACCGGGGAGCGGTCGTTGCCCCGCAGATAGCGGCCGTCTTCGGGCGGATAGTCGGGGTGGGGATCAACCTTGAGCATCGGAGTCTTCCGCCGGGGCTCGCTGTGTATGCGCCCGCCAGCTCCCGTAGGCGCCGCACACCGCCTCCACGTAGACGCCTCCCGCAGCCGAGCTCACGTAATTCCTCTCCCGCACGCCGGCCAAAACCTCCGCGGCCTGCAGCTCCGCCGGCTCCCGCCCGGCCTGCAGCCAGCGCCTGAACAGCTCCTGGGCCCCGGAAATCCCGACGCGCTGGCCCATAGCCTCGAGAAAGCTCACCCCCGCCGGGCGATTGCACAGGCAGTCTCCGCCGCCAATCATCGTCTTGCCCCCCTCCTGTGTTCCGCGCCTCCCTCGCGTTTCGCACCCCGCCCTGCTATTCTACGCGACCACCCCTCCATACAGCAATCCCGCAATGGTCGAGAGCACCACGACCAGGGCGATGTAGGTTCCGGTCTTCTTCCAGCCCAGCTCCCCGGCGATCACCAGGATCGAGGGAAGGGAAAGGGAAGGGCCGGCCAGGAGCAGCGCCAGCGCCGGACCCTGCCCCATGCCCGCGCCGAGCAGGCCCTGCATGATGGGCACCTCGGTCAGGGTGGCGAAGTACATCAACGCCCCGGCCACCGAGGCGATTAGGTTGGCCCCCAGAGAGTTCCCGCCCACCAGCGAGGCGATCCAGCGCTCCGGAATCAACGCCATGTGCCCGGGCCGCCCCAGTAGGAATCCCGCCACCAGCACCCCGCCGAACAGGAGCGGCAGGATCTGAACGGCGAAATCCCGTGTCGAGGTAACCCAGGAGGCCAGCTCGTCTTTTCGGAACCAACGCACCAGGGAATACACCAGTACCAGGCCGAAGGCCCCCGTGATGGCGTATTTCCAGCGGTAGATTAAGTCCCAGGTCGCCAGGGAGCCCCGGGAAGGCGCCCAGTTAACGAACACCAGGATGCCGGTCATGCTGGCCATGTACAGGGCCGTCTGTCCCAGGGTGCGCTCCTCGTCGGACTGCGAGCCGGCGAACATGCCCGCATCGGTGGCCCGCGCTTCGTCCTCCTTGCGGAAGAACAGGTGCATCATTAGCCCGATCACGAAGGCGAAGGCCACCGCCCCCACCGCCCGGGCCACTCCAAGCTGGAAGCCCAGCACCTTGGCCGTGAGCACGATGGCCAGGACGTTGATGGCCGGCCCCGAGTAGAGGAAGGATACGGCCGGGCCGATGCCCGCCCCTTTGCGGTAGATACCCTTGAACAGCGGCAGCACGGTGCACGAGCAGACCGCCAGGATCGTCCCGGACACCGAGGCGACGCTGTAGGCCACGATCTTTTTGGCCTGGGGACCGAGATAGCGGATCACCGCCTGCTGGTTGAGGAACACGGTGATGGCCCCGGCGATGAAAAAGGCCGGCACCAGACATAGAAGCACATGCTGTCGGGCGTACTCGGTCAGCATGAGGACGGACTCCTGCACCGCCGCCGACACCCTCTCGGAGGAGAAGGGTACGAAATAGGCGAACAGGAACACTCCAAAAAGGATCAGCAAGGCTTGATTCTGCTTGTTCTTCAGGAAATGGAACAACCCTGGCCTCGATTTGGTTGCCTGCGCGGCTTCACTCATCGGCGATTTTCTCAGCCAGCGCAAAGGAGGTCTTCGCGATCAGCTCCGGGGTGATCTCGGTCTTTCCCTTTTCCACTCCGTAGTCGGTCATCACAAAGTGGTTATAGGGGATGCCGAGGTTTTCGAAGATTTTTTTCCCACAAGCCACAGAACAACCGTCGAACACAAGGTTTCCCCCGGCTGCCTTGGCCGATTCCACGAATCCCGACAGACTGGCGCCCACAGCCGCCAGGCAGGTCATCTTACCGATGCCGAGCTTGGCCAGCCGGCGTGTCGCATTGTCAGCTAGATATCCGGTATTGGCTGCTCCCGAACAGGCATACATCAGCTTTACCGGGACATCAGAACCACAACAGCATTCGGCCATTCTACTTCCCTCCTTGCAGGATGTTGACGATCTCGTCCTTGCTAAGCACCTTGCCGGCGCTCTTGACCACCCCATCGACGGCCAGGGCTGGGGTCATCATTACACCCATGTTCATGATCTCATCGAGATCCGTGACCTTTTCCACACTTGCCTCCAGGCTCGTGCCCGCCAAGGCTTCCCGGGCGTTAGCCTCTATCTGCCGGCACTTGGGGCAGCCGGTGCCGAGGATCTGTATCTTCATCGATTCCTCCTGTTGTCATTATTTTCTATTTGGCAATATAACCAATAATACTATATCCGTCAATGCTCACCTGCCCAAGTGATCCATCCGCTCCTACAGCTGTTCGATATCGCCCTTGCGGTGATCTGAGGGTCTCGGCAGCACCCAATTTATTGGATATCTCGATCGTAGCTTTGATCCCATGCCGACAAGTCGTGCTACGCTTCTTGTACCCCTTTCTCCGTTCGACAGTGCGGTAGATCCAGATCGCAGCCCGGGAACCAGTGACAGGTTCGCTTGCAGATGCCCACCAGCATCAGCATAACCGGCACCTCGATCAGCACTCCCACTACTGTGGCCAGGGACGCACCCGAAGAAAGGCCGAAGAGCATCGTGGAGGTGGCAATGGCCACCTCGAAGTGGTTGGAGGCTCCGATCATGGCCGCCGGTGCCGCGTCCCGGTAGTTGAGCTTCAGGAGCCTGGCAAGCCCGTAGCCCAACCAGAAGATCAGGTTGGTCTGAATGAACAGAGGAATGGCGATCCACAGGATGGTCAGCGGATTGCCGAGGATGACCTCCCCCTTGAAAGAAAAGAGAAGCACCAGGGTGACCAGCAGGGCGATGATCGTGACCGGGGTGAGCACGTGCAGGAACTTCTCCCGGAACCACTGCGCACCCTTGGCCCGGATGATCCAGCGCCGGGACAGGTACCCCGCCACCAGGGGCAGAGCCACGTAGATCGCGATCGACAACACCAAAGCCTGCCAGGGCACCGGCAGCCGACCCACGCCCAGCAAAAATCCACCCAACACTCCATACAACACCAGCATAGTCAGGGAGTTGATGGCCACCATCACCAGGGTCAGGCCGTCATTGCCCCGGGCCAGATACCCCCACACCAGCACCATGGCCGTGCATGGAGCGATACCCAGCAGGATGCAGCCGGCCAGGTAGCTTCGCCACAGCGGCACCTCGAGCATTTTCACCCCATCAACCAACACGACCGTGCCGGCTCCGTGCGGCGCCCCCACCGGTAGGTCCAGCCCAAAGGGCATTTTGGCAAGATCCATCGCCTCCGGACCGATGAACGTGTAGAAAGCGGTACCGAGGAAAAACAAAGCGATGGCGTACATGGTGAAGGGTTTGATCGCCCAGTTCACGAACAGCGTCAATCCCACCGGCTTGCCGCTTTTGCCCGCCTGGATGACCTCGGCGAAGTCGATCTTCACCATGATCGGGTACATCATGAAGAACAGGCAGACCGCAATGGGGATCGACACCACGGGAGCGTCACCCACGTAGATCGCCATGCCGTCCAGAGTACGCGCCACCGTGGGTGCCACCTTGCCCAGCACGATGCCCACGCCGATGCACAGTGCCACCCACAGGGTGAGATACTTCTCGAAAAAGCTGATGCCCTTCACTCTGGGCGTCGTATTCGGTTCTTTCATGTCTTCTTCCTCCGCTGAAATCCTATAGGTTGGGTGGCTACTACCAGCGAGTACACCACCGCTTTCGTATATAAAATCTCTTCCGTTGATCTGTTGTCGTCCCCCTATGTCGTCGGGCTCCCGTTGTCGAGCGAACCTACATGGCGATTAGGTACACGCCACCGACGGCGACAAGTGCTCCACAGACCCTTCGTATCCAAAGCGTACCCGAGGTACGACTGTCCCACTTCAAATAGTGCCGAACCGACTGCGAGAGTGTCCCGGCTCCCACA
>CAZSBH010000126.1:3302-8065 GCA_964604845.1 uncultured Spirochaetaceae bacterium | reverse complement strand
GCCATAAATGCAAGAGGACCGTCTCCCAACGAGAGACGATCCTCTTTTCATCACTGTTCTATCGACTAAATAAGTGCCGTCACGGCATCGGGTAGATCGGCTTGACCTGGCCGGCCTCCGGAGGCCAGACGGTCTTGATCACGCCGTTCTGGATCTGGAAGGTAACCGTGGCGCCGGCCGTGTTCTGACCCGTGGAGTCCCACTTGGTCGGTCCCCAGAAGGTGGAGCCGCTGTAGGATCGCAGGGCTTCCCGCACCTTGTCGGTTTCCAGGCTTCCCGCCTTCTCGATAGCCATCTGCAGTAGAAGGCCTCCCTGGCTGGCGCCTGCCGCCTGATAGCTCAAGCCCTCGCCGAACCTCTGCGTGTACAGCTCGGCATAGTCCGAAGCGCTGCCGAACAGCGGATCAGAGTAGTTCATCTGGGGCATCCACCAGGAAACGCCGAAGATATTGTCGGCATCGCTTCCCAGGTTGTCCGTGAAATCCTTCAGCTCGGGACCTGTGGTAAAACCGATGGCTTTTAGGCTTACTCTCTGCTCGTTGAGCTGGCGGACCGTCAGAACGGCTTCCTCCAGGTAACCGGAACCCATCAGGACCTCGGCACCGGAGTTTTTGATCTTCAGAATCGTTGATGACAGGTCCTTTACGCCTTTGGTGTACTCCTCGATGTAGACAACGTCGAAACCCTTCTGCTTGGCATAGTCGTTCGCCCCCTTGGCTACGGCGGCGGGGAAGTTGTCATTCGGATAGATGATCGCCACCTTGGTGGGCTTGGGGCTCTGGGCGGCCAGCATGTCGATGAAACTGGAAAAGATACGGGTGGCCGGAGCCAGGACCGCGTACACGTTCTGATAACCTCGGTCGTAGATGTTGGTAGCGTTGGCCAAGGTGGCCATCGTAATGATATTGTACTTCTCCGCAATCGCCGTGGTGGCGAAGGTCGGCCCGGAACCGAAGGGGCCCAGCAGGAACTGGACCTTATCCTCGGTGATCAGCTTCTCGGTGAGCTTAGCCGAGGTCTGGTTGTCGGATTGATCGTCGTAGTAGATGATCTCCACCGGCAACTTTTTGCCGCCGACATCGATGCCGCCTTGGGCGTTTACCTGATCGGCCCACAGCTCATAGCCGCTTTTCACCATGTTGCCGAATCGGGCCAGGTTGCCGCTCAGTGACACAGAAGCCCCGATCTTGACTACATCCGGTGCTTTCGTTTCCGTTTGACCAGCGGCGAAGAGAGTTCCTGCAGTGAGCAGGAACGTTATTAGGACCGCTACAGTTGTGAAGAACCTGTTTTTCATGAGTTCCTCCCTTTCTTTTTTTTAAATATACTGATTCTACCAGCTGAAAGCCAAGGTCAGATTCCCAAATAAGCCTTCTGAATCTCCGTATTCTTCAACAGCTTTTCCGATTCTCCCGATATCTCTACCCGACCATTCACGAAAACGTATCCACTGCTGGCCAGTTCCAGAGCGATCTGGACGTCCTGATCGACGAGCAGAATTGTAATCCCCCGGCTCTCATGTATCTCTCTGAGGACCTCGATCAACCCGTCCACGATGACCGGCGCCAGACCAAGGGAAAGCTCATCAAGGAGTAACACCTTCGGATAGGCCATCAAACCCCGAGCCACGGCACACATTTGCGCTTCCCCTCCTGAAAGGGTCCCGGCAAGCTGCTTACGTCTGTCTTTGAGCGCCGGCAGGATGCTGTATACCCAATCCAGGTCCCGCCGGATTCCCTTCCGGTCCCTACGGGTATAGGCTCCCATCTTCAGGTTGTCGTCAACCGTCAACCCACTGTACAGCTGTCGCCCCTCCGGAACCATCATGATTCCGTTTCTCGCCCTCCAGCTCTGCGGCAGGCGGGTGATATCCCGACCACCGAATAGTATCTTCCCGCTATAGGGCTGTATAGCGCCGGCCAGTGTTCGGAGAAAGGTGGTCTTCCCCACCCCGTTTGCCCCGATCAGGGCGGTGATGCTGCCGGTTTCGATTTCCACCGAGAGATCCCAGAGGATCTGCACGTCACCGTAGCCGGCGTTCAACCCTTCAACCTTAAGCATTATCCTCCCCTCCTCTTGGCATATCGCTCTCCGAGGTAGGCGGAAATAACCTTCTCGTCGTTGCTGATCTCCTCCGGCGTACCTTCGGCGATTTTCTGTCCGTGATGCAGAACCATTATCCTGTGGGAAATACCCATGATCGCTTTCATCACATGCTCGATAACCAGGATCGTCCGTCCCTCCTGCTCATTCAGCCTTCGGATCAATCCCATGATCCAGTTGATCTCCGTCGTGTTGAGTCCGGCCATGACCTCGTCGAGGAGCAGCAGTTCCGGGTCCATGGCCAAAGCCCGAGCCAACTCCAAGCGCTTGCGCTCCGATATGTTGAGATTCTCCACGGCCACGTTTTCCTGGCCGCTTAAATTCACCGTGGAAAGTATTGCCCGAGTCTTTTCCCGCGCTGCCCGAGCATCACGGATCTTATCCTTACCGAACAGTGCGCCGATCGAAACATTTTCCAGAAGAGTCATACCGGGAAAGGGTTTCACGACCTGAAACGTGCGGGAGATTCCCAATTCGGCGATTCTATAGGGCTTGAGACCGGAAATGATACGATCCTTGAAGGTAATCATCCCCTTGGTTAGAGCCAGGGTCCCGTTTATCATGGACAGCAGAGTAGTCTTTCCCGCTCCGTTTGGACCGATAATCCCGAGGATTTCGCCCTTTCTTACTTCAAAGTCAACGTCCCAGACGGCTTTAAGAGCGCCGAAAGTTTTTGAGACTCCCTTGCCGCTCAGCATCAACTCGTTCATCGATCGGCCCCCTTTACCTTCCTCCGCATGGGAATGAGATCCTTGATTCCTTTGCCCTGGGTAACCAGGCTGATGATCCCCCTCGGCATGAACAGTACGACCAGGATGATAATCAGACCAAGAATCCCGAGATGGAGATTGATGAAGCGAGACCAAACCAGCTCGGAAATGGTCTCGAGGATGAAGGCGCCGATCACCGGGCCGAATACGGTGCCGGCTCCTCCGATCAGGATGATAACGAACATCTTCACCACCCACATCACATCGAACACTGTCGGAGCGTCTATATAGGTGAACCAGTAGGCGTATACCGATCCGGTGATCCCTGTAAACAGGGCGCTCAGCGCCCAGGCGGAGATCTTGTAGCGGGTTGTGTCGATTCCCATGACTTCGGCGGCTTCCTCGTTCGCTCTGATTGCCTTGAAGGCGTATCCGAGCCGATTCTTGGAAAGCTGCCACACCACTATGATGATGATGACCAGGAGACCGAACATCATGAAGTAAAAGAAGGTATTGATCATCGCCGGATTTCCTCGAAGCGAAGGCACTGTGATGCCCTGCCCTCCCCCTGTGATCTTCGTCATATTCTCCATGATGTACTTCATAGCTTCTGCGGCCCCGAGGGTCCCGAGCGCGAAGTAGTGGCCTTTCAGGCGCAACAGGAGCATGCCGAGAACGATCGCTACCGCCACTGCAACAGCAGCGGAGCACGCCAGAGCCGGCGGAAAGGAAAAGCCCACTCTGGTCATCAGCACCGCAGTGGTATAGGCGCCCAGGCCGAAGAAGATCATATTTCCAAAAGCGGCATAGCCGGTGTATCCGGCGATGATGTTCAGAGCCGAGGCCAGAACGGCGAACATGAAGGTAAAGGTAATCAACCGTACCCAGAATCCTGTGAGCAGAAAGGGTGCGGCAATAAACAGCACCGCGAGGACGGCAAGAACGACCAGTTTGGTTTTCATCAGTAAAACCTCTTGCCAAGCAGCCCCTGAGGCCGGAACACCAGAACCAGGACCAGAACCGAGAATCCGAGGAGCTCCTGATACGAGGACGGGATGAAAACCGTTCCTACGGTTTCCACCAAACCGAGCACCATACCGCCTGCCAAAGCACCGATCGTCGACCCGAGGCCGCCCAGGATCGAGATTACAAAGGCTTTGCCTACCAAAGGTCCGCCAACGAAGGGATTCACGCTCATTATGGGAGAGATCAGACAGCCCGCTGCACCGGCCAGGGCTGCACTCACTCCGAATGTAATGGCGTAGATATTGAAAACATCGATGCCCACCGTTTTGGCCCCTTCGAAATTCAACGCCGTTGCATTGATCGCGATTCCCGTTTTGGTTCTTCTAATAAAGAGATAGAACAGACCGGTTAGCACCAGAGCTGCGGCAAAAATCCCCAGCCGTACCAGAGGAACGACCACCCCGCCGATCTGAAACCCTGCCGAGGAGTAGGGCAGCTTCACACTGCGATAATCCGCACTCCATATTAGAAGACAGATATTCGCGATTAAAATTTGCAGACCGAAGGTAAAGGTCAGGGTGATGAACACGCTGCCCCGAACGACCCGATTGAGGACGAACTTCTGGATTACGTAGGCAAGACCAAACAGCACAGCCATTACGACCGGGATCGAGAGAAAGGGATCGACTCCCAGAACAGCATATAACGTATAGGACAGGTAGGCGCCAATCATGATGAAGGAACCGTGAGCCACGTTGATGATATTCATCACACCCCAGACCAGGGAAAAACCGATCCCAATGGTGGCATAAACGGCACCAAAGAGGATTCCATTGATTACCGCCTGAATTAACATTTTTCCTCGTCCTTGCTTTTTTTCTCTTCAGGGAATTGAACCTTTTCTAACAGTTTCCTATAAAAAAAGCAAGTTGGAACGGGGAGGACATAACCATGTCAGGTATCGTTTTTTTTCGCAGCTCTCAG
>CAZSBH010000126.1:0-3202 GCA_964604845.1 uncultured Spirochaetaceae bacterium | reverse complement strand
TCAAGCGGCGAGAGGCTCGAGATTTCGTACGCTTTCTCTGAACATTTAATCGATTCCTTTCCACAACCCGCGGATTCGGATAGGATGGAAATCAGGAGGTGCTGTCCGTGGAAAAGATTGCTCTTTTCGCCTTTAACGGTGATCCGATGTGTTTCATCCATGTGCTGCTCAACGCCCTGGACTTCAGCGAGAAGAATTTCGAGATAAAGGTCGTTATCGAAGGCTCGGCTACCAAGCTCATCGCGGAGCTTGCTCGAGACGATCACCCCCTGCACAACCTGTATGAGAAGGTGAAGGAAAAGGTGCTGCTGATGGGTGTCTGCAAGGCCTGTGCCCAGAAAATGGGGACTCTGAAGGCGGCTGAAGATCAAGGTCTGCGGCTGCTGGAGGATATGTCCGGGCATCCCGGTATGGCGAATTTCACAGAACAGGGCTACAAGATCATTACATTTTAGAAAACGTCAAGCAGATTGTGCCCGCTTCGCTCGAACGGTTATAAACGGAACCGAAACGTGTTACCTCCCGTATTGAAGACAAAACTCTACATTCCATCTCTTCGCCCGGGACTGGTACGCAGGCCCCATCTTGTTGAGCTTCTAGAGGCGGGGATCCATCGCCGGCTGACCCTGGTATCCGCACCGGCGGGATTCGGTAAAACAACGCTGATAAGTGAGTGGGTCAATCGGAGTGAGCACCCGGCAGCCTGGCTGTCCCTCGAAGACAGCGACAACGATCCTGTCCGCTTTCTGTCCTACTTCATAGCCGCTCTGCAGACGATCAAACCAAGGCTCGCGGAAGGTCTTCTGGCAAATTTTCAGCCCCTGAAACCTGCGGCTGTGGAGTCTGTCCTGACCGGACTGTTGAATGAAATCACCGAAATCGATAGGCCCTTTGTTCTCGTACTCGATGACTACCACCTGATTCAGGACAACTCGATCCACGGTTACGTGAGCTTTCTCCTGGAACATCTGCCCGCCCAACTTCACCTCGTCCTCTCCACTCGAGCGGATCCGCCTTTTTCCCTCACCCTGCTGCGGGCGCGGGGACAGATGATGGAGCTGCGTTCCAGCGATCTGCGCTTTACCGCCGAAGAGACGGCAGAGTTTCTGAACAAGTTGATGGGATTGAATCTTTCCGTGGAGGATATAACAGCCCTGGCAGCTCGTACCGAAGGATGGATTGCGGGTCTCCAGATGGCAGCGGTTTCCATTCGAGGGCGGGAGGACATTCCTGAGTTTATACGTGCCCTTACCAGCAGCAACCGCTACATTCTCGATTACCTCCTGGAGGAAGTGCTTCAGCATCAACCGGAAAGCGTCCAAACCTTCCTATTGAAAACATCGATTTTGGAGCGCCTGAGCGGTCCGCTCTGCGAAGTCCTGTCCGGTCAGAAGGACGGTCAAGAAATCCTGCAACAGTTGGAGAGGGACAATCTGTTTATTTTCTCGATCGATACGGAACACCGCTGGTACCGTTACCATCGACTATTCGCCGATCTACTGCGGCGGCGTTTGAAGCAACAAGATGCGGACCGGGTGGCCGAGCTTCATCGCCGGGCCGGTGAATGGTATGAGCAGAACGACATGGTCACCGACGCTATCGAGCAAACCTTGGCGGGGCAAGATTTCGAGAGGGCGATAGAGCTGATCGAGGAACATGCTGAAAGTTCTCTGATGCGCAGTGAATTCGCCACCTTTCTCAAGTGGATTGAAGCGTTACCTGAATCACTGGTGTGCAAACGTTCCCTTCTGTGCGTGTATTACGCCCTGAGTTTGCTGATGGCCGGGGCCCCCATGAACGATATTCAGGCTCGGATAGATGCTGCTCTGCAGGGAGAATCCCCAGAGCAGGTTTCCGGACAGCTGGCGGCCTTCCGGGCTTTTCTGGCAGCCATTCAGGGAGACATCGAAGAAAGCCGGATCCAGAGCAAACGAGCATTGAAGCTCCTGCCGGAGAAGGATCACTTTTTTCGCAGTACCGTCAACCGTGTCCTGGTGAACGTCACCTACGCGAACAGCGGGAATATCCCTGAGTCTATTCCAATGTTCGAAGACAGTATTCGCGTCAGCAGGCAAGCGGGGAACATCACCGTTGCCGGCGCTCTGCTGTCGGAGCTCGGCGAGCTTTTCGTCATCCAAGGCCAGCTCCATCAGGCCCAGGCGACCTACGAGCGGGCCCTCGAGCTGAGCACGGATTCAGCGGGGGCTCCGCTTCCGGTCGCCGGTTTGGCCAAGATCGGGCTTGGGAACCTACTAAGACAGTGGAACGATCTGGAATCCGCCGAAAGTATGCTGCGCGACGGTATCGACCTGGTAAAAAGACTAGGCGTAATCGGCACCTTGGATGGACACAACGCTCTGGCTAGAGTCAAACAATCACAAGGACACCTCGTGGAGGCGGAACAGATATTGGACGCGATCCAGAAAATCGCCATCCGCTTCGACGCCAGCGAGCTCGACGATCTGCAGGTCGAGCTGCAGCGGGCCCGCCTATGGATCGCCCAAGGTAAGATAGAAGCGGCCGCGCGCTGGCACAGCGAGTGGACGGATCGGAGAGCACAGACAAACAAGCAGATGCCCTATGTCCTCGGCGAGCTCGAACAGATCCTACGGGCTCGGATACTGCTGGCCCAGGGGAAATCAGGAGATTGTTTGAGCACAGCCGGACGTCTGCAAAAGAGCGCGGAGAAACTGGGCCGAGACGGTGTCGTTATCGAAACTCTCGTGCTAAAGTGCCTCGCTTACCGGCATCAGAACAACGACGAAGAGGCTCTGAAGGCTCTGGATCAGGCCCTCGCCCTCGCCGAACCGGAAGGCTATATGCGGATTTTCCTCGACGAAGGTTCACCAATGGCGCAGCTGCTCTACGAGGCGGCGAACCGGGGAATACGAAAGGAGTACACGGGTCGTATTCTCTCCAACTTCCCGCTGCATCGGGAACTCCGGAAAGCCGGATCCCCCACGGATGATCTGATCGAACCACTGAGCCGGCGGGAAATCGAGGTTCTTCAGCTCCTCGCCGAAGGTGCATCCAACAAAGAGGCGGCGAGACGGCTTTTCATCAGTTTACCGACCGTAAAATGGCACACGAGCAATATCTACGGGAAGCTGGGGGTGCAGAATAGAACCGAAGCGGTGACCAAGGCCAGAGCTTTAGGGCTCATCTCCGGTCCGTGAAGCTCGTACCAAAACCATACTTTGGG
>CAZSBH010000125.1:0-8101 GCA_964604845.1 uncultured Spirochaetaceae bacterium | reverse complement strand
GGTTGTCGGTGCAGAGCAACACCCGGAAGTCGTTCCTGAAGTAGATGGGGAAGGGATGTTCGTCCAGCGTCCCGGCCGCCCCGGTGTGGATGTTGGAGGACAGGCACATCTCCATGGGAATACGCTTGTCCCGGATGAAGTGCGCCAGGGAGCCCATCTTCTCGATTCGAGTTCCCTGGATCGACATATCCTCCAGCAAGCGGGTAGCATGTCCAATTCGATGGGCTCCGCAGTACTGAATTGCCTGCCAGATCGACTCCATACCGAAAGCTTCTCCGGCGTGGATGGTGATGTTGAAGTTCATCCGACGGATAAACTCGAAGGCATCGAGATGCTTTTTCGGCGGGTGACCGTGTTCATCTCCGGCCAGGTCAAAACCCACCACCCCTTTTTCCCGAAATGCAACGGCCAGCTCCGCCGTTTCCAGACTGACCGTCTGGTCCCTCATGGCGCAGAGGATCAGACCGAACTGCACGCCGGTCTTCTCCCTACCGTCTTCCAAACCGCGCAGGACCGACTGAACCACCTTCTCGAGATTAAGCTTGCCCTGCAGGTGAAGTACCGGAGCGAAACGGATCTCCGCATAGGCTACGTTGTCTTTGGCCAGGTCTTCGATGGTCTCCCGGGCAACCCGCTCCAGGGCTTCCTGGGTCTGCACCACCGAGAGCACCATGCCAAATCCCTCCAGATACAGGCCGAGGTTCTTGCGATCCGCACCTCGGTGAAACCAATCGGCCAGCTTATCCGGCTCGTTTTCGGGGAGCTCCACATTGTATTTTCTGGCCAGCTCGACAATGGTCTGGGGTCGCACACCTCCATCCAGGTGGTCGTGAAGCTCGACCTTGGGTAGCCGCCTGATCATTTCCTCTGTAACCATGCTGTCATTCTACCGGCAGCCGAATAGAAACACAAGGCGCTGCCGGTCGTCTTTCCGCCAGCTCGGGGGGCCGGCGCAGCTTTCTCGGCTTCCGAAATTAGCGCAGAAGGGAAGTGAGGTAGGGGATGCCGATGAAGGTACCCAATGAGCTGCCGATACTGGAGAACAGAAATACCAATAGGATGTGGGTGATCCTGTTTCGGAAGAACCCCCGAAAACTCAGGAGATCTTCGGGGAGATTTTCGAAATCCGTGACCCGGGGTTTGCGCAACGCGGCTTCCACAATCCCGGTAAGAAAGCCAACTCCGATGGTTGGATTCAGCGAAGTAATTGGAGCACCTATGAATGCGGCAGCGATGGTGATCGGATGTGCCAAGGCCAGGAGCGATCCGATCGCAGACAACGTGCCATTCACCAATATCCACTTCCACATCATCGAGAGACTCAGTTGCCAGCCGGAGCGGAAAAAGCCCGCAACGATCAGTCCGGCGATGATTGCCGGAACCAGGTATGGAAGAATCCGAGAAATTTTTTTACGGGGCGGAATTGTTTCTAGGGAGGAAGTATCGTTTTCAAGAGTACCTGCATCCAGCCTTTTGAGGCTCTCTATGATCCCTTCAACGTGACCTGCTCCGATTACAGCAACGATCTTGCTCCCCGCCGCGTTATAAATTCGGGTTGCGAGATAACGGTCCCGTTCATCGATCAGCACTTCTTTGACCGACGGCAGAAACGAAGCAAGCTCGTCCATCATGTTTTGAAACGTACTTTTGGCCTTCAGCCTTTCGATTTCATCGGCGTCGAGTTTTTCCCGTGTAAAGATGGAGCTGAGCATGGCGGCGAGCATCTTGTTTTTCCCCCAGAAACTGGAGAGTGACCAAGCTCGGCGAAGGGTTACCTGAATATCCCGATCGCAAAGGCTGAAAGCGATTCCCTGTTCTTTGCAAATCTTGACCGCTGTGAGCATCTCCTCTCCGGGGGATACTCCCATTTCCAAACCCAGACGACGCTGAAATGAAGAGAGCACCAGATTGGCGAGCAGAAGGAAACCTTTTCGCTCTCTCAGTACCTGTCCGATGTTCAGATTTTGCCAGGACTGCTTTTTCATAAGGGAGTTGAAACGGGTTTCATCAATTTCGACGCACACCCGGTCCGGTTCCTCGGCAAGGATGACCTCTCGAACTTCCTCTACACTTCGGCTGGATACGTGGGCTGTACCGACCAGGATAAACTCCCTGTCTCCCAAATTCAGGCGGGTAACGGTTTCGTGGTTCTGGAAGCGGTTCTCTTGATGTTCGGTGCTCATTGGATTGTCCTGGTCTTTCACTTTTCTCTACCCTGTCGAATCTTTGTAGTAGAATGTGTCAGTTTCCTTGAAAAAGAGCAAGGCGTCAGTCCTCGTAACCAAATCGTTTGAGCAGAGACTCGGCGATTCTCTTCTCCGGAAGGTCTCGGCGATCAGTCTCCGCTACCAGAAACAGATATCGAAGCGCCGTCTCTACCCTGTTCTCGAGCAATAGTCGAGAGGCGATGAAAAAAAGCATCCGCCCCTGGTTGAGCTTATTCTGCTCCTTGTTGGCGAGGTCGATCGTACGGATCTCCAGAGCCGGATCTATCAGATAACGGGCGATCACGCCGTACCAGGAGTCCCGCGGGAAGTTTTCAAGCTCTTCACTGAGATACCCCTTCGCCCCTGCGTTTTCGCCGAGCTGGAATAGGCTGAGAGCCGATAGAAGAGCATAGGCAGGTTCCTCCCGTCCGTGAATATAGGCCAGCCGAAACTCCTCAGCCGCAGGTTCCCAGTGCTCTTCCATATAATGGAGGATCGCCAAGGGGGCGTAGGCGAAGTAGTACCCGGAATTGAGCTCGAGAACCCGGCTGTAATCGGCGATGGCCTCGGCCCTTCGGTCGAGCCGGTCATAGAGGCCCGCCCTGTAGACGTAGGGGAGAAAGATATCCCCGTCGATCGCGATTGCCCGTGTAAGATCCCGATCGGCTTCCTCCCACATGCGTAGCTGCAGGTAGTGTCTCCCGCGATCTATGTAGTTCCAGTAGAAGCCCGGATCCAGTTCTATTGCTCGGCTCAGATCCCGCACTGCTCCCTGCCGGTCTTTCAGTGCAGCCCTGGCTCGTGCCCGATCGGTGTAGTTCATTCCGTTGCCGGGATCAGCAGCTATAGCTCTACCGAAGATGCCGACCGCCTGCTCGAATTCTTCCTGGTTGAGGTATACGATAGCCAACCCGCGCAGGGCCGTTGCTTCTAGAGGATCTGCCTCGAGGGCAGCCTTAAAGGAAATTTCCGCCGGTTCGTACTCCTCAGCCGCCAGTTGCAGGTTCCCCAGCGCCGCCAGCGCGGCGGGATTGGTTCCGTCGATCTCCAAAGCATCTTCGAGGTACCGTCTCTCGCTGCCCGGGTTTCCCGTCAGTCTTTCCAGATAACTGAAGGCGAGTAATACATCTGCCGTGGGACCCGTTTCTCCGATCAGCTTGTCAAGTTCCAGACGGGCCTCCTGCAGGTAGCCGGCAGCCATGAGCAGCCTGGCAAGAAGAAGTCGATTCTCAGAAGAGGCGGAGTGTTTCTCCAGGTAACCGCGATACTCCTCAAGGGCGGCATCCGGATCCCCCGCCTCTACGTACTCTTTTATCTTTTCATAGGGAAACTCTGGAGGGCCTTCTTCCTTTATTCCTCTTTCGGGAACGCCGCTGCACCCGGCAAGATACAGAGACAGCATGAATATTCCGGTTGCCGGGGACAGGAAAATATTCAAACGAAGATTGTTCACCTGCTCTTTTCTTCTTTCCCTGTTTTTCCCGCACCAATTGGACGGTACAACCGCCACCGGCGTGCGTTCAACTCCCGGCGGTCCCTTTGCGGATTCGAGCATTATTGAATCTTTGGATACCCGATGATAGAATTAATCCCCCATGAAACGAAAGCTCTCTCCAATATACTATATAATCCCGGTACTCTATATCGGCGTCATCCTTTTTTTCGTCCTGATGCAGTTTCAGGCCAGAGAAGAGTTCGAGGAAAATGTCGGGGGTCTTTCCGTCTCGGGGGTGTACGCCAAAACCCTGGGGGGCGGGCAGCGCATGAGACATATCGAGGTACGGTTCCATGATCTCCAAATGGATTTATCTCAAGTATCGAGCGCGATCGCCGGTTTCGGTTCGCTGCGGGAGAAAAAGCTTCCCTTGGAGTCCTTCAGCCAGTTTCCCGATGGTTTTGAAATTGTTTTCAGTGATGATACTGCACTGCGATTTGTAGTCGAAGGCGCTACGGGCGATCGGGTGGTGATCAATCCGATAATTCCACGGCAACTTGAAGGAATGAGAACGCTGTCATTGCCCTTCTCGTTCGTGGAGGGAGCAGGGGTGGCGGTAAAAGGCATTCCTCTGCTGTCGCACAAGGGCCCGGCGGGAATCGTGTACGTATCCCTTGGCAGTGGATCACAGATCGATACAGAAAAGGGACGATTCGTTCTGCAGATGGAGAGTGACAGGCTTGAGAACTCCATTGTTTTCGAGCGGCTATTGGAGGAACAAGAGCCCTACCTGTATTGGCTATCCCGCAATTTTACTTTGGTCGATCAGAAAGAATTTAGTGAGAAGATTGAATCATATCTGAGCAGATCCTATCAGTACTGGAATGGTGTTTTCCTCAGCAACCCGAGCAGTCAGGAATTGATCGGCGATCTTGGGATATGCTTGATCTCGGAAGCAATCAAAAGGGGTGAATATCGGCGGACCCTGGCTGTTATATCGAGAAATCTGCGTCAACTGCTGAGAGACAACGCCGACAATCTGTCCATATACAATAGTGCGGCTTATCTGGGGAATCTCCCGGCGTTTCTGTCCGCCCGACAGCAAAGTGCGACGGTCGAAATTGAGCGGATCACGGATTTGATAAAGCGAGCAGAGTTTTCGGTATTCAGGATGCCCCACCTACTCCGCTTCATCCTCAATCATGCTCCTTTTTCTTTGGCGGAGGAGGTTCTGCGTCTGGCTGACAGTGTTCAGCTGGAAACAGTTGAGGGTGATACGCTGCTCTATCTCGTCAATGTTTATCTGGAAGCGGTTGAGTATCTCGATATAGGTGAGGCGACTATAGGTAGAGTTTCGGATATTATAAATCGTTTTGTTCTACCGGCGATTAAGAAGACCTCCAAGGGGATTTTTTTGACATCGTCAACCCAGACCTCAGAAGCCAGCCTGTATGAGTCGATCCTGATCGGCGACGCATTGATGCGAGCGGGGGATGCCTTGGCTGAAGATTCATATACTGCCGCGGGCCGAACTCTCATCTATTCAGTGTTAGATCTTGCTGACACTGAAGGGTTTGTGCCCAGCCGGATACGGATCCAAGGTGGGGAGGCTGAACCCACGGGGGATCTTCTGTCTCCGGAATCTATCTACAGGTTTGTGCCGAGTGTACACTATACACCCGCAGAGTATCCCCTGTATTCCTATTTATATCCGGGGAGCTGGATATGGACAGCTTCCCAGCTTACGGATGTTAAGATTGATGATCAACAGTATCGATTCTTCTTCTCCTTCCCGACCGGAGAGACTCACTACCTGCTGATACAGGGGCTTCGACCGATGACCTCGATGATTATCCACGAAATTCCCTGGAAATCCGATCCGGAGTACTTCCGCTATACCGACGGTTGGGCCTACGATGAAAGCACTCAAACCCTTTTTGTCAAACTGACGCACCGCAAGATTTCAGAAGAACTTGTACTGAACTATTGATCAGATTGTACCCTGTGCGGGGTTGCTGCTGGGTGGATCTGTTCTTAATATGGAATCATGAAGGGAAAAACAGCAATTCTCGATGTCACCGGGGCCAATTGTGCCTCTTGTGCATATGCTATTGAACACCTCGGGAGAAA
This sequence comes from uncultured Spirochaetaceae bacterium, assembly GCA_964604845.1. Classification (GTDB taxonomy): domain Bacteria; phylum Spirochaetota; class Spirochaetia; order SZUA-6; family DRHE01; genus JAFGQJ01. The sequence goes on along the minus strand of CAZSBH010000125.1, from coordinate 2,329 downwards.
GATTCAGGGTGTTTCGGATGTTCAGGTAGATGCTGCGCAGCAGGAAATTCGCGTCCAATACTCCGGGAATCCCGGCTCGCTGGAACGGATCGCCGAGGTTGTCCGGCGTCTGGGTTATGATGCAAGAGTGCGCTGTGAGAGCATCTCATAGTTTACAGACTGCCGCCCAGTACATATACTTTGTGTCCGGACAGCGGTCTATGAAAACACCACCAGATCGAACCCTACTACGTCTCCTCCATCACAACTGGAATCGAAAGACTCTCACCTCTGTTTCCTATATTTGCGAGCACTTCTTGTTCAAGGGCTGCTTCAGCGACGTGGGCGTAATCGGTCTGGACAATGTAAAGAGGAAGGCAGATTCGGGAAAAAGGTTGATATTTATCCCCGACCACCAGAGCGAGTATGACTGGCTTCTCCTGCAGAGCCAGTTGTTTTTGGCCGACATCAAGACTGTTATCCAAGCGGGGGACAACTTGTTTATCGGACCCCTGGATCCGATATTGCGTGGCTGCGGCGCGTTCATGAGCATCCGGGGGTCTCGGTCCTTTTACTCCAGCCACTGGCTGTACAATCTTTCTGCAAAGTACCTTGGGAAAAGACCGGTTGTGATCGATCGGGGTCTCTACAGCAGGTTGTACTTGAAACAGCTGGCACGTATCCTTGGCAGGGAGGGATACAACCTTCTTGTGTTTCCGGGGTATGAGACAGACCCGTATTCCGGGGAGGTAAAGTACGGTCGTTCATACAGCGGGATGTTCAATCCCTTGTCTCCTTACGTTTTCATTACAGTTTCAAGGGTGCTGCGGGAGCTGGGAATCAAGGATGCCGAATACGTACCGGTGTCCATATCCTACGAGAGGGTTCCCGAAGACGTGTTGTTTCGGGAGTTTCGAGCCAAGACCCACAGACCCAAGATGGCCAAATACATCTACGACCACTACTATACCTTTTTCAAAGCCCCCTTTTCGAAGGAGCTTCATCAAGAAAAATCGAGAGTGTGTATAAAGTTCGGTGAAGGGATCCCCACCGATTTCAGCAGCCGCGCCAGAGAGTTCGCGGAAACCGTGCGTAATGAAATCGCCAAGCTTACCCGGGTATACGAGACCACCCTGATCTTTCACTCCATCGACAACAGGTTTACCCTTCCGAAACGTGAATTGAAACGCAACGTTGTAAACAACATTAGAAAGTTGCAAAGCCTGAACATAGATTATTCTCCACTGCACCCAACTGCCGATCCATTCTCGTCGGTCGACGCCATGCTGAAGCGAGTTGAGGACCTTTTTAACTTTCGCGAAAGACCGGTGGTGCCCTTGAAGTCCTACATTACTTTGGAGCACGACAGGAACGAGGTGTTCATCCACAATCCTCATCTGGCCGCTTATTACGGCAATAAGCTTCACTACATCCTTGGTAAAAAAAGTTAACGGATAGGCTGAGTAGTAGTGTTCGAGTGTACTCGCTTGAAGTTGCGGGAGGATAATTGATTGCGCTATCCAGTTTCTGCCGGAATCCCCTCCTCGGTACCTACTGTCTGTGTTCGAATTTCTTTGGTATTCCTATCCATCTGGGGGTTCGTGCCATATATTCACGGTAGGCATCGCCAAATTTCTTGGCAGTTACACTCTCTTCGGTAATTGCCGAGAAATGTGAAATAACCGTCAGAATTGCTGAAAGTAACAGGAAAAGCCATGAAGCGGAAGCTAACCCAGTGCCTATGAACGGCAATAACGTGCCAAGAGCTATCGGATGCCTTGAGTAACGATACATCCCAGTGGTAAATGGCTCACCGGGCTTTGTGGCTGCAATGCTTAACAGAGCCGCAGTAGAGATGATAAATCCTAAAAGATAAACAACAAGTCCTGAATAGAACCATAACGTCCCCAGTTTAATTGGCAATAAAATGGAGTATATGATCATGGCGAAAAATACTATTAACATTATATTTCTGGTTTGTTTAACTTCTTTGGCGGGTGCTATTCTCTTACCTACGCCCTTAGGGAGTAGTCCCGACAGCATAATAAAAAGGAACAAGAAAGTTGTGGGAATCCAGGCATTCCACACGCCTATTCCAAACGCTGGTATTAGTGTCACGGCAATTCCCCTTTTAAAATATGTTGGGATTTTAGTCTAGTCCTTGGTTAAATGAATTGTCAATTGGCGCTAAGATCGAGGAGCGTCTAAAAGGGATTCTCCGCTGATCGGACGGGATGGTGCTCACAACTTACTGATGAGAGTCTGATTGTGTTTCTCAAGGAACTGAAGAAAAATTTCCGGCGGCAATACGTTATCCTGATATGGGATGGTCTACCCGCCCATAAAAGCC
>CAZSBH010000124.1:0-8203 GCA_964604845.1 uncultured Spirochaetaceae bacterium | reverse complement strand
GGAGTATCCGGTACGCCCGACGCCATTTCCCTGAACTGGATGGTCGATGCACCCGGCGCACCGCGCTATCTGAACCTGGATAACCGGAACGAACTCCCGCAGGCCTACAACGATACCTATACCTGCGTGGTTACCGGTCATTAGGAAAGGGAGACCGGCTTTACAGAAAAAAATCCGGGAATACGTGCAGAGCGCCCTACGTCCCTCAGGGCAGCTCTGCACTTCCCCCGGACTCATTCGAGCAGCAGATCGATCTTGTTGATCAGCCTTGTCAGCAGATCTTCCCGATCCGTGTAGCTGTAGCGGCGCCACAGATCGGCGGGTACCTGGGCTGCGGGCGTGCTCAGCAGGGCATCCACAACGGTGATCATATCCTGAACCGCAGTATACCGGCCTTCGAGCAGGCTCTGCTCCGCCAGCGTATCGAGATAACGCTCCATGGTGTCGTAGAGCTCCGGGTGCTGTCCGGCGATCGGATCGGAGCCGATGATCTGCCAGGTCAGGAGTTTGGCCTCGAGCAAATTTGCCAGGGTCTCAGGTGAGGTGTAGCCCCTCAGGTCCGCGCTCCGGCGCTGGGTCCGGAAGCGTGTCTCCAACGCGTCCAGTCGTTCCCGAAGCTTCTCCCGCTCCGCCTCCACTTCCGCTGCGAGCTTCTGCTCTTGGGCCAGCCGATTCTGTTCCGCTTCCAGGCCGTCTCTTTCCACCTGGATCCGATCCCGCATCGAGATCAGCCCGTCTTTCTCAGCTTGTAGCTGCTTCACCTGCTCGGCAAGTTTATCCTTCTCATCCCGGAGCTGTTGTGCCTGAGCGCTCAGGGCTTCTTTCTCGTCCTGAAGACGCTGTACCTGGGCGGCCACCTGGGTTTGATCCCCCTGCAGCAGCTGCTGCTGCGCCTGGAGCCGCTCCAGCTGCTCCGCCAGCCGGACGTTTTCGCTCTTAAGAAAGCTTTCCTGCGCTTCCAAACGCTCCAGCACCGCGGTCATCCTGTCATTCTCATTCTGCAGCGATTGTTCACGTTCCTGGAGCCGCTTCAGCTGCTCCGCCAGTCGGGCGTTTTCATCCTCCAGCGTCTCAATCCGTTCCTGATACTGCCCGACCAACCTAAGCTGCTCCTCATCAGGCTGCGCGACTGGTTGGGGCTGCTCCGGGGTTGCAGCGATCGCGGGACTCAGACGGAGGCTTATCTCGGCGATTTGATCCACGATGCGTCCGGCTGCGTTAGAATCCTCGAGAAGGATCGTCAAAGCTTCGCGGTATCGGTCCAGAGAAGCCTGGAACTGCTCGTTCCTGTAGAGGGTGTTACCCCTGGATATTGCCGTATCCGCGGCCTGCCGGACTCTCGCATCTGCCCGCTCATCGATTTCCGCCAGTCCCTCATAGCCCCGGCGGGCGGAGGGGATCTCCCCGAGAGCGGAGAGGTACTGCTGCCGGGCTGCTGCGGTATCCCCCTGCTCGAGTAGCTGGTTTGCTCTGCTGATGCCTTGGTTCAGGGCATTGATCCGGCTTCCGGCGGCGATCAGGGAATCCAAGTCCTGCTCCTCCTGAGCGGAGCGGCTGCGGATAAGATCCTCCAGGGATGCAATAATGAACCGCTCCACCGGTCGCCGCCGCTGGATCCCGGCCAGCGAGCGGGCAGGGTCCTGATCGAGGTAGGAACGAATCGACTCGAGCTGCCGCAGAGCCATGGCATACTCCCCGGCAGCGATGTTGATGTTTACAGTTTCGTACGCGCTGAGGATCTGGTCCCGCACCAGCTGCTCCTGACGCTGCTCTTCCTGCAGGCGGTTGAGCTGCGCCGCCACCCGGGCTCTGTCGCTTTCCAAGGCCTGGGCCCGCTCCTCGTACTGTTTCTGCAGCTCCGTTTCCCGCTCCTGCAGCTGTTTCTCCAGTGTGCTGCGCTCCGCTTGGGCTGACTGGAGGTTCTGCTCATACTCCCGCACCAGGCCGGCGATCGCCTCCTCCCGCTGAGCCGAAGCTTCTTCGGTCCGGCGGCGGAACGTCTCGAACTCGGCTTCCAGCTCGGAGCGTTGTTCCGCCTCGAAGGTTTGTAATCTCTCCTCGATAGCCGCGGCGGCCAGCCCTTGCCCGAGCAGACGCTGCCTCTCCTCCTCCAGAGTTCTTTGAAACTCCTCCTCCAGCTGCTCTTCCCGTTGGCGGATGGTTTGGTCTGTTTCCGCCTGCAGGCGCATCTGCCGCTCGAGGGTATCCTGCAGCTGCTGCTGGAAGGACAAGATCTCCCTGTCCTTTAGCTGAAGCTGCTCCTGGGATTCCTCGCGCAGGGTTTCGATCACCTTGCTTTCGGCGCTGAGGATCGTTCCCGCCCCGCTGGCCAGAACGTCCTCCTCCCTGTTGAAGAAAAAGGAAAAGATGAGGATCGTGGCGGCGACGACGGCCACGATCGCCCCGTTGATGAGGATGGGCAGACCGGTTCCACTGTGTTTGGCGGTGATGGTGAAGGTGTCCGGCTCGACTTTGATCCGGTTGCTGGCGATCACCTCATTGATCTGGCGCATGATCTTGGCCCGATCTTCCGGTGAGACATCTTCAATGTCCAAACCCTCCTCACCCTTGCCTACCAGACGCAGTCCGACCGTCTGGCGGTATATCTGGAGGGCTCGCTGATATAGACCGCTCATATATGGTGCACCAACACTCTGATCATCGGCGGGAAATGGCATATTTTCCAATCCAGTTTTGTCGCGAAAAACCGATTTTTTTAGGTAGGAGCTAGTGGGCATCCCCAACTACACATCCGCGTGCTCCCGGGGTGTGCTGAAACACAGCGCTCCTGTTGATTATGATTTGCCTTTTCAGATGGAGAAGTGAATGAGCATTCGGGCTAAAATCGTACTGATCGTGCTCCCTCTGATCATCGCGCCCCTCTTGGTCACGGGGTATGTATCCTCCCTGTCGGCGAGAAACGGCATCACCAGGGTAGCGACCAGCCTACTGCGCTTCAAACAGGAGGAGCTCCTCTCCTACGCGAGCAGCCAGTGGTCTCTGTTGGTCTCAAACAACCTCGTAGGGAACGAGGAGTTCGTTGAAGCGAGCAAAGATGCTGTACAGTCCTTTGCTCGCAACATGGTACGCAGCAGCACGGAAGTGATCCTGGCTGTTGATGCCGGCGGCAAGGTGGTTATGACTACCGGTAAGATGGAGCCGGCCGCCGATGAGACCGAAAACTTGCAGGCGCTGCTGGCGGAGAAGGCCTTCGGCTGGCAGCAGCTCACCCTGGGGGGCAGCGAACGGGTCGCCCAGGTGGCGCCTTTCGAGGCTTTCGACTGGTTCATCCTGGTCACGGAGCAGCGGGAGGCATTCTATCAGACGATCAACCAGATGTACCTGCAGACAGGCATCATCCTCTCGGTCTCCTCGGCGCTGGCAGTGGTTCTGCTGCTGGTCTTTTCCTACCTGTTGACCCAGCCGTTGAAAAACGTGGTTGGGGCTATGCGGGAGATCATCTCCACAAGCGATCTGTCAAAACGCGTAGAGGTCCTTTACAAAGACGAGACAGGAGAGCTGGGTCACACCTTCAACCTCATGACCAGCGAGCTGGACAAGTTCAACGACCTGGTAAAAGGATATGCCTTGCAGGCGGTAGTGGCCCAGCACAAGGAGCAGCAGATCCGGACGATGTTCCAGAAGTACGTGCCTAAGGCGGTGATCGATCAGTTCTTCGCCAGCCCCGAGGAGATGCTGAAGGGAGAGGACCGCATCCTGGCTCTGTTGTTCTCCGATATCCGCGGTTTCACGACCATCTCCGAGCAGTTGCGGCCGGACGAGGTGGTGGAGTCCCTCAACGCTTACTTCGAGTTGATGGTCGACATCATCATGCGAAACCACGGCGTTGTGGACAAGTACATGGGGGATGCCATTATGGCTATCTATGGAGCTCCCGAGCGAACCCGCTACGAGGCTTCCGAAGCGGTCCAATCCGCCTTCGAGATGCTCGAGGCTTTGCAGGATTTCAACAAGTGGCAATCCGAAAAAGGCCGACCGGGGTTCCGTATCGGGATCGGCATCAACTACGGTGTCGTCACGGTTGGCAATATCGGCTCGGAGAAGAAGATGGACTACACGGTCATCGGGGATATGGTGAACATAGGCTCCCGACTGGAGGGACTCACCAAGGTGTACGATCAGCCCCTTATCATCTCCGAATCCGTGGCCAAAAAGGTACAGGAGCAGTTTCCCTGCCGGTTGGTCGACAGGGTGATCGTGAAGGGGAAAACCGCCGGCATCGGGATCTACACCTCCCGGAAAGAGCTCAGCCCGGAGGATCAGCACGCCTGGCAGCTGCACGAGGAAGCCGCACGGCTTTTCTACGAGCGAAGCTTTGAAGACGCCGCCCGGCTGTTCCAGAAGGTCCAGGAGCTGCTGCCGGGAGATCGCTCGAGCGCGATGTACCTCGAACGCTCCAGATCCAATATCGCCAGCCCGCCCGCTCCGGACTGGACCGGGGCCATATCCATGACCGCGAAGTAGCGGATGTTCACCCGGATCTTGCAAGGAGCCGAAATTTATGAAAGAGCAAAACACCCCTCTGCTATCCTACGCAGAGCTGCTGCAGCTCAAACGCTGGAACACCCCATCCGTGTACAACGGCTGGGAAGCCATCACCAAGCAAGACCGCAGAACTCATTGGAACCTCGAAGAGACCCGGGATTTTATGCCCCAAATGGGTCCTATGGTGGGTTATGCCGTCACCGTAGTGATCGAACCGGGCAATCCCGAACATCCCAAGAAAAATCCGGCCGGATGGAGCGAGTATCGCGAGTATGTGGCGTCGGTGCCCGGACCGAAGATCGTCGTGATCCAGGACTTGGATAAACCAAAAGTTATCGGGTCCTTTTGGGGGGAGGTGAACAGCAACGTTCACAGGGCCCTTGGTTGTGTCGGCACCATCGTTGACGGAGCTATCCGGGATGTGGATGAAATGTGCAATGCCGGATTCAAGGCACTCGCCCGCAGGCTCTGCGTAGGCCATGCCTACAACCATCCTGTGCGCTGGAACTGCCAGGTGGAGGTGTTCGGATGTTCGATCCAGCCGGGTCAGCTCATTCACGCGGACAAACACGGGTTTCTGGTTGTCCCTGAGGAAGACCAGGCCGGGCTGTTGGAAGCGGTCCGGTTCATGGACGAGAACGAATGCACTACCGTGATCCCTGCGGCTCGCGGGAGTGCGGGAAAATCCTTCAAGGAAACCCTAACCGAAATGAACAGGGCCGGCCGGGATTCCAAAGATGCGGTACGGAAGAAGTTCCACGGTTCCGGCAACTAGCGCGCCCAGTAGTCCAGGACCAACGACTTCTCTACGTGGGGTCTGACCAGAGCGACAAACTCCTGATGCGCCGGATGAGGCAGGTAGGTGTCCCGGTCTTTCTCACTGCCGAAAGTTACCAGGAAGCAGTGGCTGAAGCCAGTAGCTTTGCCTTCCACACTGACATCGGTGCCCCACTCAAAATCCCGGATCTCCTCAATCTTTTCCGGAAGACCGGCGAAGGTCGCTTCTATCTCCCGGATGGTCTCTTTCCCGGTACCCGTTTTAAAACAAAACATCACAACGTGCCGCAGTACTCCATCCATTTATTGCCTCCTCCGATGTTGATACAAGGGGGAATCACCTACTCGGTCCAATCCTCAATGCGCAGACCAGGGACCGAACTGAATTCTTTAACATTATGAGTTACGAGGGTACCCCCATTGCCGAGTGCTGTGGCCGCAACGATCAGATCGTTGGGTCCAATTACTCTCCCCACAGATTCCAATTCGGCTCGGATAGTGCCATAGGCCATCGCTGATCTGCTGTCAAAAGCAACAATATGGAGAGGTGCGATAAACTCCTGCAAGCTCAGATTAACCTTCTCCCGAACGGTGCTCTTCGCTGCACCATAATACAGCTCGGCTAATACGATCGATGGAATGCCGATTTCAGAGGGTACATGAGATTCGATGTGTGCCTGTATCTTCGGATACAACCCTTTCAACGCATAGATGCAGATATTGGTGTCGAGGAAGTAGGTCATAGTTTAGCCCGCGCAACATCGTTGGTGAAATCAAGCTCCTTTGGTTCTACCAAATCCACTTCTCTCAATGCTCCAAAAAGATGAAAGAAAGCTTCCGGCCATTCATCTCTCAAGGCAATTTCTATTTTCTCACGCACCCATTTGGAGATCGATACGCTGCTCTCGGCCGCCGCATTCTCTATTTTACGAAGTGTCTCTGTATCAAGATAAATTGTCAGCTGAGCCATACGATGCCTCCCGATTTTCAATATTACACAACGGCACATATAAGTTAACATATATGTGTCAATAAATCAAGGATTCGTGGCCAGGCCGTGGCTCTCTTCCATGTCGCAATAGTACAGCAGCGAGAGGACCATGCGGTTATGCCTCTAGATAGGGCCAGGCCCGCAATCCGGGAACTTCAAGAAAGTGCCGATCCAAGGCAACCAGGACTGTGCCGAGCTCGATACAGTGGGATGCGATCCAGACGTCGTTGATGGGCAGCGGCGTACCTTTGCGCTTCAGATCGTTCTTGACCGAGCCGAATACCTCGGCTGTCTCCCGGGTGGCACCCACAAAGCGAACCGTCGGCTTTCGCAGGAATTCGTCGAGCTCCTGGCGGTTTTCGATCGATCTATCGCCGCCCTCGAAACCGAAGAACAGTTCCCCCAAAACAAAAACAGACATGTACACCCTATGCACACCGGCGAGGCTGTCCAAAACCAGCCTATTCCCATTGCGGTAGGCGGCGTAGGCACTCGTATCGAGAAGTATGGATCTCAAGATCCTTCCTCCCAGTCTTGGGGTTCGATCCGCTCCAGCTCTTCGATCCTTCCGTGGAAATCTCCGGTCTCCCGATCGGACCAGGTTCCGAACAGATCGAGGAAATCTTCCCTATGTTCCGGCTCAGGCGTCTTCTCCAAGCCCAGAGCCGAGCGAAGCAGCCGCTTCACCATCTGGTTGATCGATACGCCCTCTCTCCTGGCACGTTCTTCCAGAACCCTGGCAAGAGTCTCGTCCAGCTTGTGTATAGTGATTGATTTCATGGTTCAATTATATACCATGATTTGGTTCACGTCAATGCCCATATATTCGGCCTCTCAGAAATCTGCCGGATCGCCCAATCGTGTTAGTTCTCGAAAGCCGTAGCGAGCAGTTCTTTTGTGTAGGGATGATTGGGATTGCTGAAGATGTGCCGGGCCTCACCCTCCTCCACGATCTTGCCGTTCTTCATGATCACGATGTCGTGGCAGAGGCTCTTGACCACCTTGAGGTCGTGGCTGATGAAGATGTAGCTCAGCTCATGCCTGGCCTGCAGGCTCTTCAGCAGCTCGATGACCTGGAATTGGATCGTTCTGTCCAGTGAGGAGGTGGGCTCGTCCAAAATGAGGATATCCGGTTGGAGCACCAGAGCCCTGGCCAGGGCGATGCGCTGCCGCTGACCTCCTGAAAACTCGTGGGGAAAGCGATGGCGGTTCTCCGGATCCAGGCCTACCTCCTTCATAACTTCGACGATCCGCCGCTCCCTGCTCCGGGAATCTCCTATCTTGTTGATGAGCAAACCCTCGCCGATGATCTGCTCCACCGACATCCGCGGACTGAGAGAGCCGAAGGGATCCTGAAAGATGACCTGCATCCGCCGGCGCAGCGGCCGCAGCGCCTTGGAATCGATTTCATGGAGGGGCTTGCCCTCGAACCAGATCTCCCCTTCGCTCTTTTCCAGACGAAGCAGGGCTTTGCCGAGAGTTGTTTTTCCGGATCCGCTCTCTCCGACTACCCCCAGAGTCTGGCCCTTTCGCACCTTGAGGGTGACGCCGTCCACAGCTTTCACATGACCCCTGGTCCGGCGAAGGACGCCCCGCTGAATGGGGAACCACACCTTCAAGTCCTGAGCCGTTACAACCGCTTCCCGTTCCGGGTCCGAGGCGGGGGGCTCCCCCTTCGGCTCCGCAGCCAGGAGCTCTTTTGTGTAGGGATCGACGGGGGCGGCGAAGATGCTCCGGGTGTCGTTGGTTTCCACGATGCGGCCGTCGTGCATCACCGCCACCCGGTCGGCGATGCGCCGGACGATTCCCAGATCGTGAGTGATGAACAGCACCGACATCTCGAGTTCCCGCTGCAGCTCCTTCATCAAATCGAGGATCTGAGCCTGGATGGTCACGTCGAGGGCCGTGGTGGGCTCGTCGGCAATAATC
>CAZSBH010000123.1:3345-8278 GCA_964604845.1 uncultured Spirochaetaceae bacterium | reverse complement strand
GTCTTCAGGTAGGCAAAACCGACCCTGCTGATGCTCTCCGCCTGGGTGGGATAGGGGTGAATGGTGTAGGCCAGATCGCTCAAGCCCGTTTTCGATTTCATGGCCAGAGTGATCTCGCTGATCATCTCTCCGGCGTGGCGGGCAACGATCGTGGCTCCCAGGATCCGGGACGTTCCCTTTCGGGTTATTACCTTGACGAAACCCTGCTCTTCTCCATCCAGGACAGCCCGATCCACGTGCTCTAGAGACTGGGCATAGGTATCTACGGGGATTCCTCCCTCCTCCGCTTCCCGCTCATACAACCCTACGTGGGCTACCTCCGGATCCGTGTAGGTGCACCAGGGGATGGTCAGGCTGCTGGTCTTGCGACTGCGAATAAACAGGGCGTTCTGCACCACGATCGAACCCATGGCCGCCGCAGCGTGGGTGAACTTGTAGGGGAAGCAAACGTCCCCGGCGGCGTAGATCCGGGGATTGGTGGTCTGGAGGTACTCGTTGACCTTGATGCGAGATCGATCGTACTCCACACCCACCGTCTCCAGGTTCAGGCCTTCGACATTCGGGGCTCTGCCGATCCCAACCAGGATCTCATCCACCACGATGCTGCTCTGCCGCCCCCCCTGCTCGAAATGAACGACTTTTTCAGATCCCCTCTTCTCTATGCGTTGAATCGAGCACTCCTTCATCAGATGAACGCCGTCCTTGGCGAAGGACAGCTCCAGCACCTTCGCCGCTTCTCCGTCCTCCCTGGGAAGGATACGGTCTGTCTTTTCAAGCAGGTACACTTCGGAGCCGAAACGGGAAAACGCCTGGGACAGCTCAGAGCCAATCGGTCCGGCTCCGATCACCGCCAGCCTGGAGGGAAGCTCCGTAAGGCTGAACACGGTCTCGTTGGTCAGATAACCCGCCTCTTTCAAACCGGGAATCCCAGGGGCAGCAGCCCTGGCACCGGTGGCCACGACCGCCTTGGCGAAGCGCAAGGTTTTTCCATCAACCTCTACGGTGTCCCGACCCGTGAAGCGTGCGGTCCCCAGATAAACGTCTACGCCGAGATCCCTGTAACGATGTGCAGAATCTACCGGACTGATACTCGCCCGCAGCCGCCGCATCCGTGTCATGAGGGCAGGAAAGTCGACCTTGACTCCATCGGGCACGACAATCCCGTATTCGCCGGCGTCCCTCACATCCGCCGAAGCTCGGGCCGAGCGGATCAAACCCTTGGAAGGCACACAACCAACGTTGAGACAATCCCCGCCCATCAGGTGCTTTTCAATAAGCGCAACCTTTGCTCCTAATCCAGCCGCTCCGTTCGCGGCGATCAAACCGGCCGTGCCGGCACCGATAACAACGAGGTTGTACCGGCCGTCGGGCTCCGGATTCTGCCAATCCGCCGGGTGGACATTATCAACGAGCTTTTGATTGTACTCGTCCTCCGGATAGACCCGTGCATTATTTTGTGCTTCAACAACAGCATTCATACATTTTTCTCCCATCGGTAATACATTATCTGTTTTGTAGTATTAGTGACGATATCAATCCTTTTTTTCTTACTTCGGTTGTCCCCGGAAGCGGCCTTTTCCACCACCGGCGCTCCACAATTCGATTGACAAATCATAAGAGTATGGTTTTATATAAGAACAATACCCTTTTACGACCATGGAAAATAAGATCGAAAACTGGATAACACCGAACCCAGTGGTGGTGGATGCGGAGGTACTCCTCCTCAATGCCGTCCATACAATGGCGGAAAAACAAATCGGCGCAATCCTCATAACTCAACACGGCGAGCTCAGCGGAATCTTCACCGAGAGGGACCTGCTGCGGATGTTCTCGGATAATACCGAAAAGACTTTCAAGGAACACCTGCTGCAGCCAATCAAGACGGTCATGACCGCATCCCCTATCTGCGCCCAATCGAAGGATGACTACAACACCGTATATATGAAGATGAAAACCCACGATGTACGGCATATCCCGATACTCGAAGACAAAAAGCTCGTGGGCATCGTTTCGATGCGCGATCTGATCCATCACTACCAGAACAAGCTGGAGACGGCGTACAATGAAGCACGCCGGGAGATCGAAGACCTGAAAAAACTCGTCTCTGTAACCAACAGCGACAAGATAGAGACTCTGATCAAGGAGGTGCAGAAGTACAAAGAGCTCAGTCTGACCGATCATTTGACCGGTCTGTTCAACAAGCGCTATTTCCATACCAGGCTCGTGGAAGAGGTTACCCGAGCCAAACGCTCTTCCTATGAGGTCTCCCTGATCTTCTGCGATATCGACTATTTCAAACGCGTCAATGATCGCTTCGGCCATCACATGGGGGACGAGGTGCTGCGGCAAACGGCACAGATCCTCCGGGGAGGGGTGGATGAGCTCAATATCATATCGAGGCTGCGAAAATCGGATATCATCGCCCGATATGGCGGTGAAGAGTTTGTGATGATTCTCCCAGAAACGGGAAAACAGGGAGCGGCTATTGCGGCTGAGCGATTGCGGGAGGAAGTAGAGAATTACACATTTCGGCTCGACGGAGAAGATGTTCACATTACGATGAGCTTCGGCGTCGCCGAGCTGTCACCGGAGGATAAAGATCATACGGAAATCATCAAGAATGCCGACTACGCCATGTACAAGGCAAAAAACAGCGGTCGAAACCGCGTGATTGTCTACCCTTCCGACGAGGATCAGGTCTGAATTAACGGCGGCTTGTAGGTTTTCAACATCTGGGTCAACGCGCTCGCGCTTACGGGTTTGCCGAAGTAAAATCCCTGGAAAGATTTGCATCCCTTGGAAACAAGATACTCGAGTTGAGCTTTTGTCTCCACACCTTCGGCGATAACATCCATCAACAGGCTGTTGCCGAGAGTAATAATCGTATTGATGATCTTGGTATTGCCCTTTTTCGACATGTTGATGACGAAGGATTGGTCGATCTTCAGAATATCCACGGGAAAGTCGGAGAGGTAGCTTAGCGAGGAATATCCGGTACCAAAATCGTCGATGGCTATCCGAATGCCGGGATGCCGCTTTTTCAACTCCTCCATCTTCACCCTGGCTTCGGTCGGATCGGGCATAATACTGCTTTCTGTGATCTCGATTTTCAGATTCTTGGGCTTTATACCGGTACGGGCAATGATTTTGCTCAGCTTGTCGACGATATGCTCCTGGCTGAACTGCTTGACGGAAAGATTGATCGAAACGTACAGGTCCTCGAATCCTTCGGAGTTCCAGGTTTTCAGCTGATGACAGGCCGTTTCAAAGACCCAGTCTCCGAGGGGTAGGATCAGCCCTGTCTCCTCGGCGACGGGGATAAAATCGGCAGGAGAGATGAAGCCCCGCTTCCGATCGTGCCAGCGCAAGAGCGCCTCCGCCCCTTCTATGAACCCCTGAACCCCGACTATAGGCTGGTAGTACAGATCAAACACCTTCTGGTCCAAGGCCTTTCGAATCCCGTTCTCCAGAAAAAGCCGCTCCGAAGCCTGTTTGTTCAACTCCGAAGTAAAAAACATGTAGCGGTTTCCCCGTTCCTTGGCCTTGTACATCGCCATATCAGCGTGTTTGATCAGCTGCATGGCCTCGAGCCCGTTTTGGGGAATCAGCGCGATCCCGACACTCACACCGATATTGATCTTCGTGCTCGGATCTACCCCTTCGACCCGATAGGGTCTTCTGATCGTGTCGATAATTTTCTGAGCCACTACGGCCGCATCGATCGGCTTTTGCAGATGGGTGAGCAGAATTACGAATTCATCGCCGCCGAAACGAAACAGATCTTCGTGGCTGCCGTGATTGGCATCCAGCTCGGCGCTGAAACGATATACATGATCGCTCTCCCTCAGACAGCCGCTCAACCTTCTCGCGCAGGAACAGAGAAGAATATCCCCGATGTTGTGTCCCAGGGTGTCGTTTACCTTCTTGAATCCATCCAGGTCGAGGAAGAGCACCGCTCCTATAGTATCCTGGTAACGTTTAACGTGGTTTATGAACTGTTCCAGGGTGATATAGAACAGGTCCCGGTTGCCCAGGTCCGTCAATTTGTCGTGATAGACCAGGTATTTGAGCTTGCGTTCTGTTTTTTTTCGTTGGCTGATGTCTCGGACAATGCAGGTGACCAGGCGCTCGCCCTGGACACTCTTTGAATTGCCGAAGGATATCTCCAAGGGGACGATGTCGCTGTTCTTGTTCTGGCCGAGCACCTCGATCGTGTTCTCCAACCGGGAGGCCTTGCGATCCGCATCATCGATCACGAAGTATTTCTTGAACACTTCCTCGTACCGATTATGGACCGACGACGGGAACAATGCGGAAAAATCTTTCCCCAGCAGCTCGCTCGGTGGATATCCAAATACCCTTTCCACTGCCGTGTTGGCAAAGATGATCCGGAAATCTTGGTTGATCTGCAATATCGGATCGGCCACCGTTTCCGACAGGGCGGAATAGCTGCTTTTAACCGCTTCGAGCTCTTCGGTGATCTTCAACTGCTCGGTCAGGTCCCGGATCAAGACCATGGCCGCGGGGTCGCCGTGCCAGCGGTGCGGAATGATGGTGACCCGTACGGGAAGCTGCTGCCCCTTTTTCGTCAAAGCCCTGAGATTCGAGGCGCTGCGCTCGCCACTTGTCAGGCATGCAGAAATTTTTTGCTTGAATCGGTCCTGCGAGGGTTCGGCAAATACTTTGTTTACATCTTTCTTGACTACCTCTTTACCTTTATAACCGAACATCCGAACAAACGTTGGATTGACGTACAGGACTCTCCCTTTTTCATCCAGATGAACCGCGGCTTCGGAAGTGGTCTTTGCCAAGAGAGCGTGGATTTCGCTTTCTTCTCTGCCCGCTATAGCCATCTGCTGCTCCCCAATCCCTGCCTGTAGGGTTTAATCCTGAAGTATAGCACTGCATATCCACTTATTAAAAACTCTTCACT
>CAZSBH010000123.1:0-3245 GCA_964604845.1 uncultured Spirochaetaceae bacterium | reverse complement strand
CACTGCATATCCACTTATTAAAAACTCTTCACTAATGAGCCAACCCGATGATGTCCCGGACCGAAGAAAACCCGGCATCCTCGATATAGTCGGCGATGCCCTGCATGACTTCTTTCATCGTCATCGGATTGACGAAGTTCTGTGTCCCCACCGCCACAGCCGTTGCTCCGGCCAGGAGAAACTCCACCGCATCCTGCCAGGTTGCTATCCCGCCAATACCAATTATCGGCACGGTGATCTTTTTAAATGTAGTGAATACGCTGTGGATCGCGAGAGGACGTATGGCCGGTCCCGTAAGTCCCCCGGTTATATTTCCCAGAATCGGCTTGCGCGTCCCGATATCGATTGCCATGCCTTGATGGGAATTGATCATGGACACCACGGCGGTCCCTGCACGCTCAGCCACTACCGCCATCTCGCTGATGTCCCGGACGTTCGGCGAGAGCTTGGAAATAACGGGCAACCGGGTCACCTTGACCACACTGGTGACTACTTCGCTTAGAGCCGCCTCGTCGGCGGCCCAAATAAATCCTTCCTCCAGGTTCGGACAGGACAAATCCAACTCGATCAGGTCCGCCGATCCGGTGCTGTCGATTGCGGCGGCCAGGTCCCGCCACTCCTGAACCGAATTTCCGGCTATGCTGACGATCACCGGCGGCCCCAGTCTTCGCAGTCTGGGCAGCTGCTCCGCAAGAAAGCGCTCCAACCCTTCCGAGGGGATGCCTATGGCATTGAGCATTCCGCAGGGTGTTTCCCATATCCTGGGGGGTGGGTTTCCGGGACGGGGATTCATGAATATCGTCTTGTTGATTACCGCTCCCAGCTCCGAGGGTGAGAAGAATCCCTCGTGCACCTCATCAACTTCATAGGTTCCGGAAGCCGGCAGAACGGGATTGGGTAGAATAACTCCCGCTAGTTCAACGGATGTATCGATCATAGTGCGACTTCCGCAATCGGAAAGTGGGGCCCATCCCGGCAGACGAGAAAGTAGCCCCCCTGCCCGTTTTTCGGCACGGCGCATCCATGGCAATCACCCACGCCGCAGGCCATCAATCCTTCAAGAAACACGAAGCCCTTGATCCGGCCCTCCCGATCCAGCCGCTGTACGTGGCGAGCAAAGCGCCGGGACCCGCAGGTGTATACCCGGTCCACGGTTTTTCTCCGGAGCAGGTCATCGAGCAGATCGCTGGCCGGCCCTTCATACCCCTCGGAGCCGTCGTCGGTGCCGATTATAAGTTCCGTAGATACCGGCTCAAGGTATTTTCGGCAGACGATTCGAGAAGCAGCGGAGGCGGATAGAATTGTGTACACCACGATCCCTTGAGCTCCGGCTGCTTCAGCCAGATGCACCACCGCCGCCGCCCCGGCTCCCCGCACCAGAAACGCCAACGAGGAATAGGAAAAGTCCTCTATTGGTCTTCCGAGGGGGCCGGTTATTTTTACCTCGGCTCCCGGTTTCAGCGACCTGAGCAGAGCGGTGCCTCGACCCTCGACCTTTACGAACAATCTGATCGTCTGCTCCCGAGGATCGCTCTGCATAATATCGAAGGGACGGGGCAGCATGGGATCGACTCCGGGCCAAGCCCGGATCATGAGAAACTGTCCCGGCCCTGCGATTTGAGAAATCTCGGGCTCCCGGAGCAAAAGATCCAGGTAATCCCGGCCCTCCTCTGTCGCCTCGAGCACGGTTGCCGTTCGATATAGAGGATGGATGCTCATTTCTCTGCAATGATATCCGTTTCCACAAAAAAAGGCTACAAATCCTCTGTTCCTATGGTATGGTTGGCTCATGTTCAGAAAGCCTCATCCTCAAGTCAACCGTTTAAAGACCACTGCTGCGTTCCGGGCACGACTGAAGGAGCTTTCGATAGAGCTTCCGATGGACGAGCGCATCCTCTCCACCGCCGAAGGCTCTCCACTGGCTCGACCGATCGAGATCTTCGCCAAAACCGTGGGCAATCGTTGGTGTGTACATCCCATGGAGGGCTGGGATGGAACGGAAGACGGGAAACCCTCCGCTCACACAGCCCACCGTTGGCGAAAATTCGGACGTTCGGGGGCCAAGCTGATCTACGGGGGGGAGGCGGTGGCGGTCCGACACGACGGTAGAGCCAATCCACACCAGCTCCTGATCTGTCCGGAGAACAGGAACGGCCTTGCTGAATTGCTCGAATCTTTACGGCAAGCCCACAGAGAGTCCTTCGGCGGCGATCAGGATCTGCTGGTGGGTCTGCAGCTAACCCACTCGGGCCGATTTTCCAGGCCCGATAGAGACGGAAAGCCCAAACCGCGTATCCTGTACCATCATCCGATGCTCGATCAGCGGGTCGGTATCGATCCGACCGACGATTCGGCAGTACTGCAGGATGAGGAGATCGACCAGATCATCGCGAGTTATGTGAAAGCCGCCGGTCTGGCGGCGGAAATCGGTTTCGAGTTCGTGGACATCAAGCACTGCCACGGATACCTCGGGCACGAGTTCTTGAGCGCACACACCCGTCCGGGCCGGTACGGCGGTAGCTTGGAGAACAGAACCCGATTCTTGCGGGAAATCATTCAAGGGATCAGGCGGGCGGTCCCGGGACTGTCGATCGCCGTGCGCTTCAGCGCCTTTGACACCCCGCCCTTTCACGCCGGCGAGGCGGGGGTTGGGATTCCCGAGGATTTTACCGGCTGCCTCCCCTACGACTACGGGTTCGGTGTCGACCGCGATAATCCTCTGCAGATCGATCTGCAGGAGCCTCTTGCCCTGGTTGACATGCTGGATCGGCTTGAAATCCAACTTATCAATATCTCCTGCGGCAGCCCGTACTACTGCACCCACGTCTTGCGCCCTGCTTACTTTCCCCCCTCAGACGGATACTGGCCTCCGGAGGACCCACTGGTCGATGTGGCCAGACAAATTCACACGGCTCGGAAGATCCACGAGCACGTGCCCCGGCAGGTACACATCGGAAGCGGATACTCCTACCTTCAACAGTTCCTGCCCCTGGTCGCTCAAGCGGCGGTCCGGGAGAACTGGATAAGCTGCGTCGGGATCGGTCGGGAGGTGTTGTCCTACCCGGAGCTTCCGGCGGATACCCTCGAAGGACGACCGCTTCGCCAGAAGAATTTGTGCCGAACATTTTCGGACTGCAGCACCGGGCCGAGAAACGGCCTGATCTCGGGCTGCTACCCCCTCGATCCCTACTATAAGAAGCTCAGCGAAGCTCAAAAGCTCAAGCGGCTGCGAACCTATTGAGCGC
>CAZSBH010000122.1:0-8304 GCA_964604845.1 uncultured Spirochaetaceae bacterium | reverse complement strand
TCGCCGGATTTGCGCGTGGCCGGCAACGACTCTCCGGTCAGCGCGGACTGATCCACCTCTATCGCGTCACCCTCCAGAAGTCGCGCATCCGCGGGCACGATGTCGCCCAACCGAATGCGGATGAGGTCGCCGGGCACAAGCTCGCGCGCCTCCGGGGTGGTCCACTTCCCATCCCGTTTCACCCGCGCCTTGATCGCCAGCTTGGCCTTTAGCGCGGCAATGGCGTTTCCCGCCTGGTGTTCTTCCCAGAATCCCACCACGGCGTTGGCCACGAGCAGGAGGAGGATGATGCCGAAGTCCGGCCAGTGCCCGGCCACAGCCGAAAGGATCACGGCGGCTTCGATCATCCACGGGATGGGACCCCAAAAATAGGTGAGGAATTTCAGGAACGGATTGGTTTTCTTTTCTTCGATCTCGTTGGGGCCATATTGGCTCAACCGTTTCTGCGCCTCGCCTTGACTGAGTCCCTCCGGCGAGGAGCCCAGCTTTGCCTGCAGCTCCGGCATGGGAAGGGATTTCAGATCGTCCTCCGCGTCAGGCTTCGATCCCGTTTTCGGTTCGGGTCTATTTTTAGTTGCGTGTTCGTCTTCCTTCATAGGAGGCCTCCTGTCATATTTTCTATGATTCTCACAGTTAACTTCACAGGCGGGTCATGAACTCACGATTTTTATTGAACTGCGTACTAGTCACGATGACCAGCAGGACCACCACCAGTAAAGCAGATACCCGTCCAAATTCCTCAACCCATCAAGCCACTACTCGTCCATCCACCTGTATGCTAGATCAAAAAGCTCCTTTCGCTGCGATGCGACCAGCCCATCAAATGACGCGGTCTATTTCTTACTTTGCAAGTCTACACCGAGATTTCTGTCTATGTTGTAGAAAGCCCGCATCCCAGGAAAGCTGGCGTTTGAAGCCAATTCCTGCTCTATCACAAGAAGGCGATTGTACTTGGCTGTACGCTCCGAGCGGCATGGGGCTCCAGCCTTTATCAGGCCGCTGCCAAGCCCGACAGCCAGGTCAGCTATCGTAGTGTCTTCAGTCTCGCCGGATCGATGGCTGACAACTGCTGTCCATCCGGCCTTTTGATCCATTTGGGCTGAAGCAATAGTCTCGCTCAAAGTGCCTATCTGATTTACTTTTATCAGGATAGAGTTAGATGCTCCTATTTTAATACCTTTGCTGAGACGTTCTATATTAGTGACATACAGATCGTCCCCGACTAGTTGTATTTTCGTGCTCAACTTATTATTCATCATCTGCCAGCCATCCCAGTCATCCTCAGCCAGACCGTCTTCAATGCTGATTATCGGATAACTAGAAACTAAATCGGCACAATACTCAACCATTTCCTTGCTGTTCAAAGAGATGCCTTCTTTAGCAAGGACGTATTTGCCATCGTCATAAAATTCGCTGGATGCGAGATCCAGAGCGATAAAGCAGTCTTTGCCTGGACTGTAACCTGCCTTTTCGATAGCGGATAGTACTACTTCGATTGCTTCTTTATTGGTGTTCAGGCAAGGTGCAAATCCCCCCTCGTCGCCGACATTAGTATTCAATCCTCTATTCTCAAGAATCGCCTTAAGATTGTGATAAATCTCGCCTCCCATTTGTATGGCTTGCCTGAAGCAGCTCGCTCCAACCGGTACTGTCATAAACTCCTGGAAGTCTGTGGAATTAGCGGCGTGTTTTCCGCCATTCAAAATATTCATCATGGGGACCGGTAGAGTATACGCGGCTACCCCACCCAGATAACGATAAAGCGGAATCCCCAGATAGCTTGCTGCTGCATGGGCGGTGGCCAGGGAAACCCCTAAAATAGCATTAGCATATCCTCAAGACAGAGTTGAATTGCTTCCTTGATATTAGAAAGAGATTCTTCAACAGTGTCGCCTTGGCTGTAGCATCCAGATAGCGAGGGACAATAAACCACATATCCGCCCTCAGGTGCTGGTTCGAGAAGAACTTTGTAGTCAACGGTCTTCATATGCTATCCATTAACATGAGTTTTACCAAAACAATTATTCTTGATTTGGTATTCAACTCACCCATACTATCATATTTCAAGGTCTACCAAAACCCGAATATCGCCTAAGGGCGGGGTGCCTTTGCCAGCAGAACCACGAATGGATGATTATTTGACATGTCCGAACTACGGGATTGAAGATGATAGATCATTTACCGATGCCTTTAGAACTTCCCACGAGGTTGCACATGTTGATTCATCAAAATCTGCATTTGCAGCAATCTCTGCCCATGGATGAACAATGTTGCGGGAATCACGAAGTGCATGACCGAACTTGCCTCTATCCATTTTCATCCAACAAACGTCTACCGCAACGTCAATCAAAGTACTGAGATTCCATTCATGGTAAGGAATCTGTTTTCCACTCTTGTCTTTTGGGACACGCGATGACTTATCACAACGAATTCGCCGAATGGGTCACAGTCTCATGAAGACATTACGCCACGCTGGGGTTGTCTCCTGGCAAACACCCTCAGCAGGTGCCCTAATGGGTGTACGTTTGCTAAAACTATCGCTTCTATATGTTGACATGGAAATTACCATGGTAGTACATTGTATATACATTGGTTGATCAATAGAAGGAAAAGCGATGATAAAGAAATTGACAAAACACGGGAATAGCCTGGCGGTTGTTATCGATCGGGCAGTGCTCGACCTGCTAAAGATTGATGTAGATACACCACTAGAGATTTCGACGGACGGACAAGTCCTCGTGATTTCACCAGTAAGAGATAACGCACATCGGGATAAGTTCACGAAAATTCTTGAATCGGCAAATAGGAAGTACGGGCGCGCGCTAAAACGACTAGCCGAATGACAGCCGAAGATCCTGTTTTTCTCACATTGGGTGAAGTTATAGAGATCCATCGCGATCAGATCGAGCGATACAGTGGGGATCCGGGTATCCGCGATCTAGTCCTACTGCAGTCCGCTCTTGCTACACCGGTAGCAGGATTCGGCGGTCGCTATCTGCACACGGATCTCTTTGAGATGGCCGCTGCATATCTATTCCATATCACCCAAAATCACCCATTTGTCGATGGTAACAAACGGACAGGGGCAGTGGCGTCCCTGGTTTTTCTTTCCCTCAACGACATCGAGATAGATGCCGATGAAGAGGAGCTTGAAAAAACCGTAATAGGTGTCGCTGAAGGGAAGGTCGACAAAGCTGCGGTGGCAGAATTCTTCCGGAAAAACTCGCGCTGCTAATATTGCCTTGTAAGGGCGGGGAAGCTAAGCGAAAACACATTTCTGGGCCCTTGATACGGATGGGGTTTTGCCTATGACCACATGTAATTGGGGATCAGAATTCTAATCTTTAACTGTCCCGTCTTGCTTTTTTTTACCTCGAGGGGTTGTAGCTGATGCGGTAGACCGCATCGGCAGCATCGTCGGCTACGTACAGCGCGCCGTCAGGCCCGATCTCCACGTCGGCGGGGCGGCCCCAGGAGCGCTGGCCTTCCAGCCAGCCCTCGGCGAAGATGCGGTATTCCGTGACCCGGTTTCCCCTCAAGCCGACAAAACTCACTCGGTAGCCGATCTTCGCCGAACGATTCCAGGAGCCGTGCTCCGCCACGAAGATGCCGCCTCTGTATTCCTCGGGGAACTTGTCGCCTGTGTAGAAGCGCATGCCCAGAGCGGCCACGTGGGCGGAAAACTCGTGCTCGGGAAGCTGAAAAGTCACCCCCGCCGGACGGTTCTCCCAAAATCGAGGATCCTTCACGTCGCTTCCGTGTAGATAGGGAAAACCGAAGTGCAGTCCCGTTTGGGGCGCCCGGTTGAGCTCGTCCGGGGGAATGTCGTCCCCCATCGAGTCTCGGCCGTTGTCCGTGAACCACAGCTCTCCGCTCTCCGGGTGCCAGTCGAAGCCGACGGTGTTTCGTACGCCGCTGGCAACGAGCTCCACGTTGCTGCCGTCCAAATTCATCCGCAGGATGCTGGCGTAGCGCTCGTCCTCCCGTTCGCAAGTATTGCAGGGAGCCCCCACCGGGACGTACAGCTTTCGATCGGGACCGATCCTTATGAACTTCCAGCCGTGATGCCGGTCCCGGGGAAGAGTGTCGATCAGTACCTGTGGTGCCGGGTCGTTTTCCAGGTTCGAGAGGATGTTTTCGATCTTGACGATCTCAGAGAGGGAGGAGATGTACAGATCCCCTTCGAAGAAATCCACGCCTACGGGCATGTTCAAGCCGCGAGTCACCGTGACGGTTTTACGGTTCGGCTTCACTGCGTAGACCTCCCCCGCCTTGGAGCCCACGAAAAGGGTGCCGTCGGGAGCGAAGCTCAATCCTCGAGCGGTTCTCAGGCCGGAGGCGTATACCTCGATCGTGAATCCTTCGGGTAGCCGGATCCTGTCCACAGGCAGGTTGCTCTCTGCCCACCCGGCCCGAGAGATCAGAGCCGCGGTTATTATGTAACCAATTAAAAATATACGTGTTTGCATACATGTAAGATAATAAATCTGACCGCAGCCGTCAGCTTTACCCGGTCGCGGACTTACGAAAGATCCTGAAGATCAGCAGTAGATTCAGCAGACTCAAAACGGTCAGCCCAAGCAGGCTGCGCCTTAAGCCCAGGACATCGGGTTGGGAGGTAAATCCGATCAATACCTGAATCGGGGGGATGGATATGGCACCGGCGGCGACCATGATACCTACGGCGCTGCCGCTGTCTCCCCGGAATTTGCTGCCCGCCAGAGCGACCAGGGTCGGCCAGACACAACCCATACCGAATCCGAGAACTCCGATTCCTGCCAGAGAGGCTGCCGCGTTTTTGATCGAGAAAGCGAACAACTGGGCGCCGATGCTTAGCCCGACCGCAAGGATCAGAATGGTGCGATCGGTGAAGCGGTGGGAGAGCAGTCCCACCACGGCCCGGCTCAGACCCAGGCTCCCCCAGAAAACAGCGATACACATAGGTGCCAGCTCTCGGGATATGCCGAGGTGGATTTCTCCGTACTTGGCCAGCCAGGCCGCCGTGCCCATCTCCGCGGCCACGTACAGGAAGATGGACAGGGCCATGGCCAGCAGAGTCCTGTCTGTAAGCAGTTTCTTGAGTCCAAGAGGTTCATGATCAGCAATTCCGGAGGTTGGTTTCCTGCCGGGCAGGAAACCTGCTGCAAGCAGGGCATTGGCTGCAGCCAGAAACCAGAACACCGTCGTAATGGACAATCTGTCGGTGGCCGTATAGATCAGGGCCAGCAGGAAAGGCCCTGCGGCTGCTCCGACACCGAACAGGATTTGAGACAGGTTCATGATCGAACGTTCCCGGGCCGGGCTGATGTCCGTGAGTAGGGCTGAACTCTGGCTCTCGATTATTCCACCGCCGATTCCGAAGAGTAGGAGGGTCACGGTTCGGGTCCAGACACTCTGAAACACTGCAATCAGGCCGAGGGGTAGGGCGACTAAGGCGAACCCGACAGCCACAACCCGCATCTTCCCGACCCTATCCGCGATGATCCCCGCTGTCACCGAGCTCAAGGGGAAAAAAAAGAAGAGCGACGAGAGAAGCAGCCCCTGCTGCAGCGAATCTCCTCCCAAGCGGGTAAGGAAGGAGGGGAAAACCTGACCGCTGACCGCAAGAACGAGGATAGCGGTGAAGCAGAGGAAGATCATTCAGTGAAAAAACGCTGAACAGTGATGTGATGATAGCTCTCGCCCGGTCTAAGGACCGCCGGGGGAAACTCGGGGTGGTTCACAGCGTCCGGAAAAACTTCAGTTTCCAGGCACAGGGCGCTGTGCTTGCCGAAGACCGCCCCATTGGCGCCTTTGATTCCAGTCAAGAAATTCCCCGTGTAGAGTTGAACCGCGGGTTTGGTAGTGGAGATCTCCAAGCCCCTGCCGCTGATTGGATCGTAGAGCCGGGCAATCGCTGCCAGGGAGGCATCGTCCTTGTCAGCCAAGAAACAGTGATCGTAGCCCGCCGGAAGCTGGTCGATATCCCGACCGATAGGCTTCTCGGTGGTGAAGTCCAAAGCCGTGCCTTCGACCGGGAGGATCTCTCCGGTGGGAATCAGCTCCTCGTTCACCGGAAGATAGCGGGGGCAATTGAGGGAAAGGACATGATCGTATATCGGTCCTGATCCCGCCCCGGTAAGGTTCCAGTAGGCGTGATTGGTAAGGTTGATCGGGGTGGGTCGATCCGTCCTGCCCCGGTAATCGAAAGTGAGTTCGTTTTGTTCGTTCAGGGTGTAGGTAACGGTGACCGCCAGGTTTCCGGGGTACCCCTCCTCTCCATCGGGGCTGGTGTAGGAGAAGCGGACGCCCACCCGATCGTTTTCCTGAAACTCCTCGGCGCTCCAAACCCGCTTGTCGAAGCCCACCTTCCCGCCGTGTAGATGGTTTGCCCCCTTTTCGTTGCGAGCCAGGGTGTACGGTTTCCCATCCAGCTCGAAGCGTCCCCCGGCAATGCGGTTGGCGAATCGCCCTACCAGCGCGCCGAAGTAGGGATGTCCGCCCAGGTATCCTTCCAGGGTGTCGAATCCCAACGTGATCTCACCGATCTTTCCCTTTTTATCGGGCATACGCAGAGAAGTCAGGATGCACCCATAAGTGATCACCCTGGCGCTCATGCCTCCGGAGTTTTTCAGGGTGATTGAGTCGATTTTTGCCCCCTCGGATGTGGTTCCGTACAGTTCCCGCCGCAGTTCCATAGCTACGTCCTCCTCTTCAATCTTGCCGGTTAGGTTTTGACAGGTCGATGACTAGCATGTCGCTTTCCAGATCTTGGAAATGAGTCGGATTGAATGTGGCAATTGCCTGCGCTCCGACCGATCTCAGGATCTGCAGAATAAAAGCATCGTACGATCTCCCGCCCACAACGGATGACAGGACAAGGGTCTCAATAGTCGTCCAGATGCTTTCCGCATCGAATCGTGGGATGATCATATTGGCCTGGACCGTTGCGGTCAATAGGTCCCTGGCTTCTGAGGGAGATACACGGAGGTCTCCAGGCAATCTCGTCAGAACCGCGTACGATTCGAAAAGAGTCAGCTCTCGTGTCGATGGCTAAGACAGGGCCGATTCGGATGAACCGCCGTTCCCTTTGCTCTGCCACGATAGAAACCCCATCCGGGAGCGGGATGATTCGAAGGGGTGTGCCGCGATCAAAGCCGTACCGTTCGCGAAGCTCTTTTGGAATGACTATCCGTCCTGCCGAATCCATTCTAGTTTTTATCGCCATGAATATAGCCTCCCATTGAAAATACCATTTGCCAAGAACAATGGCAGCTATTTTCTGCGAACGCAGCGGCACCGCCGGCATGTTTCATTTGAGAGAAAAGACTTCTATTTCGATAAACTCCCAGGTTTCTATTCTGCTGAGGTCGAGACTGGCAAAGGCCGAGAATTATTGCAACCGATTAGAGGATCAGTCCCTGGACATAAACGGGTATGTGGCAAAAGAAAGACCCGCCTGGAAGCGGGTCTTTCTATCAGCAAGCTGCTGAATTACTACACTGTATCGGTGGCGCTTTTACCGGCCCTGCCGATCGTAGAGGTACTTGAAGTACTCCGGTTCGGTGGTCAGGGTCTTGCGGAACTTGGGCAGCATGGTTCGGTAAGAGTCTATGGCCTTCCAGAACTCGTAGAAGTCCGGATTCCTGTTGTACGTGTTGGCGTAGATTGCCGCCGCCCTGGCGTCGGCCCCACCCTTGATCGTCTGGGCTGTCCGGTAGGCTCCCGACTGAATCGAGAGCAGCTCCCTCTGCATCTCACCCATGATCGCCGCCTTCTTTCCTTCCCCGTCGGAGCGGAAGGCCTGGGCGATCTGATTCCGTTCGGCGATCATCCGCCGGTACACGCTCTCGGTGAGCTCGTCTGAGTACTTGATCTGGCGGACGATGATGTCGATCAGCAGGATTCCGTACTGGGGAGTGATAATGCTTGATTCATCGAATACTTCATTGGAGAGAGCGGCGCGGCCTGTCTGGATTTCCTCGTAGACGATGGTGGTGTCGATGCCGAGGGTCTGCGCCGCCTGTCCCTCGATCTCCGTTCCCGCCTGATAGACGCTGGGTCTATTGATCTCATTGATCACGTTCGAGTTTCGCACCGCCTCCACCAGGGGGTTCCGGGAGATGATTTTACGCACCGCGGAGTCGATCACGTCGTCGAGACGGGACTGGGCACCGGTGATGGTGCCGACCGATTCGTAGAAAAGCTTGGGATCGGTGATCTGCCAGCGGGCGGTGGTGTCCACCCAGATGAACTGGTTCTCTTTGGTGGGAATCCGCTGGGATTCCCCGTCCCAGGCCAGGATCTTCTTGGGGAACTTGTTCA
>CAZSBH010000121.1:0-8404 GCA_964604845.1 uncultured Spirochaetaceae bacterium | reverse complement strand
TTTTTGAAACCTTCCCGGTCTTCGTCGTGAATGGCGTGATCGCAGGAAAACATGACCAGCTTCCCATTTTTCGCCTTTTCCACCACCATGCGGGCATATTCCGGGGGGTTGAGGTAGTCCTTTTCACCCAGAAGCAGTAAAAGAGGAGCGGTGATCTGATCGACGAGGTGCAGGCTTATATCCCCGCCTGCAACTACCATACCGGTGATCGCCTCCACCCATTCCTTGACTATGGGATCGGGATCATCGATCCCGTGGCGGGCCTTGATCTCTTCGGTGACCCAGGTGGCGGGATAGTATTTCTTTACCTCTTCCTGGACAATCGGTCCCAGATACCCAACCGCCCCCCAGACCACGATCGAACGAAAACGCCGAGGATACTTCCCGCCGGCGATCAGACCGATCTCTCCCCCGTCGGAGAAACCTAAGTAATGTACCCTTTCCAAACCCATGGCATCCATAAAGGCAATTACATCTTCGGTATCCCGGTAGTAGAAATCAGGTGGAAATCTTCGTGGTTTCGGTGTTGATTCCCCGTAGCCGCGAAGTGTAATTCCAAACACGTGGTACTTCTCCGCCAGCCAGTCGATCAAGTGCCCCAACTCTGCTCTGGCGGTGCCAAGGAGTCCGTGAATTAGGATAAGCTCTTCCCCCGATCCCTTCTCTTCGTAGTGTAGCGTTGCTCCCGTGGGCAGTGTGGCAAATCCGGTTCTCATCGCCTTCCCTCTTTTCTGTTGATTGTCAGTGCCTCAAAATATATCCGGTCTGTTTTTTCTGGTAAAATACTCTGTTCCTTTGAAATGCTCAAATCTTAATCACATCTCCGTTTCCCTTGCGAAGAGAACCACTCTGGTAGTAGACTGAATACCGCTTTGTGCCTCAGCGGGAGCCGTCAGTGCGAATCCCTTGGTAGATCGATTTTTTTTGCGAGGAGCCTACCATGATCATCGATGCCCATGCCCATGCCGATGAGAATGACATCTGGGGTTGGTACGATCCACCGGAGAAGCTTATAGCTCTGATGGACGAAGCTGGCATCGACATGGCTGTGATCACTTCCTACTCCGACGAACCCGGACCTTCACCGGGTTTGGAAAACCTGAAGCGATATATAGCCGCGTTTCCTGAACGCCTGATCGGATTTCCCCGCATAGATCCCAAATTTGGGCAGAAATCTATTGAGATCTTCGAACAGACCATAAAGGCGAATCCATTGATGAAGGGCTTGAAGCTACACCCCATCTCCAATCTGGTCAAGCCTTTCGCGCCTCTCTGTGTGGAGCTGATCCGCAAGGCCGGCGAGCTGGGCGTGCCTGTGTTTACCCACTGCGGAGACAAGGTCCCCGCCCTTCCCCTGCAGATCGCCAAGGCGGCAGCTCTCTGTCCCGATACCACGATCATCTGCCATATGGGCGGCTATTTTCATGCCGACGATATGCTGCGCTGCGCCCAAAGGCAGCCGAATCTGGTGTTGGATACTTCCTCGACTCCATATCCACGTATCGTTCGTAAGGCCATCGAGCTTCTTGGAGCGAATCGGGTGGTCTTTGCCACTGACAACCCCGCCGGGGATCCTGTATCGGAGTTGGTAAAGATTCGTATGCTGAGACTGCCGCAGGATGTTGAGGAACGGGTGCTTTGGAAGAACATAGCAGAGCTAATCCATCTCGAAGTGGGGAGGAGCTAAGGCCGTGATCGACGCCAATGTGTTTATCGGTGAATCTCTGTATGAAAACTCCCTCAGCCCTGAAAACCTTTTGGAGATGATGAGGGTCAACGGCGTGGAACGAGCGGTCGTACGTCCATTGAAGCCCCCGGATTTCGATTTCGACCGAGCTAACCGCTGGATCGCGGAGACCCAGAGTAAGTATCCCAACCTCATCGGTTTCGGAAGAGTGAACGCCTTGATCCGGCAGGCTCCGGAACAGGCGCTTCGAGCTGTGGTAGATTACGGACTTCGGGGCATCCATCTCCACCCATGGGAGGAAAATTACCAGATCACCTGCGAAAAAGTGGATCGGGTTGTCGAGGCCCTCGAAGGGCGGGTGCCGGTCTATGTTTCCGCTGGGTATCCCATTGTTTCGCATCCGCTCCAGATTCAGGATCTAGCAAGTCGGCATCCGGATACCACCTTCATTGTAACCCACGGGGGGCAGCAGGATATCTCCGGGATGAGCTTCGACGATGCGTTGATTGTAGCACGCGAGAATCCAAATGTGAGCTTCGACGTATCAGGGGTATACAGACGGGATTTCATTGAACTGTTGGTCGAGCAGGCGGGGGAGCATAGGATTGTTTTCGGCAGTTGTACGCCTTATATGGATATGGCTTTCGAGATCACTCGGGTGCGCGCCACTCATTTGGAGGACGAGGTCAAGAGCAGAATCTTTCGGGCGAATATCCTGCGAATACTGGGGCTTAGCGGCGGCTGAGTTCTCGCCTTGAACCTGTTGGCGAGTATAGGTTCTCTTGACAGGGGAGAACCCGGTCGTCATAATTTTGGCAATAATCGGTCTTCTTCAGCCCGAGCCTTGCTCGAAGATGGAGCCGGAAACAAACTAGGGGGGAAAGATGAAGAGAACACTTGTGATCGCCATGGTGGTGCTGCTATTACTGGCGGCCACTATCGCCGTGACGGCCGGCGGTACCGGAGAGCCCCAAACGGCCGCACCGACTGCCGAGGGGGGGATTTCTGCGGGAGGTACACTGACCTTCGGAGTGTACCGGCCGATTCCGAACCTGGCCTACTACCATGCCTACGATGCATCCAACAACATTACGGCCGTAGCTATCTGGGACACCCTGCTGCGATTCAACGAAAAGGCCGAGATCGAGCCGGGTTTAGCCGCCTCGTGGGAGGTGAAGGATGGAAACACGATCATCCTGCATCTTCGGGAGGGCGTCAAGTTCCATGATGGGACCACCCTGGATGCAGAGGATGTAATTGCCAGCATGGAACTCGCCGTCGACCCCGAGTCGAAGTCGCCCATGGCCTGGATGCTCGACCCGATCGACAGCATAGAGGCTCTGGACAGCATGACCGTCCAGATCAAGACAGGTGCAGTCGTGGATATTCTGAATGCTCTGGCCACGCCGATAGGGGCGGTTAGCAGCAAGGAGGCGGTCGAGAAGTATGGGATCGGATTGGGAGAAAAACCGATCGGGGCCGGTCCCTTCAAGCTGGAAAGTTGGGAGCGAGGCAGCCGTATTGTGCTGACCAAGTTCGATGACTACTGGGAGGAAGGCAAGCCCTATCTCGACAAGATCATCTTCAACATCATCATCGAGGAGTTTACACGGCTGAGTAGTCTACGCAGCGGAGACCTGGACATTGTCTACAACATGTCCTTCGCCAACGTTGAAAAGTTGGAAGGAAACAAGGATTTCAACACCAACGTTTTCGGTACCTACATCGTGTACTATCTGGCCCTGAACATGAAGAAAGCGCCCTTCAACGATGTTCGTGTGCGGCAGGCCCTGAACTATGCCATCGATCGCAGCTCCATAACGAAAGCAGTCATTCGGGGTTATGCCGAGCCGGCAATCACTGACATCGCCCCGGTGATGGCGGGATCTCTGAAAGGTGTCCGAGATCCGTACCCGTACGATCCGGCGAAAGCCAAAGCTCTGCTGAAAGAGGCAGGTTATGGTAACGGATTCTCCATGAAGCTTCTCGTGGGGGCCAATTCCCCCGATGCGGAAACAGGAGTTGTGCTTCAGGAATACTACAAGGCCATCGGTGTAAAAGTGGAGCTGGTGTCGGAGGAAGCTAGCCTGCTATGGAACCATCTTCAGGCAGGCACCTATGAGGATGCCGCCATGAGCTTCTGGTATCCCGACTTCCCCGACGCGGCGGGAACATTGGTGCCGTTCTGCTATTCAACCAACACCCCTCCGGACGGTTGCTGCAATTTCTCCTACTACGCTAACGCGGAGGTGGATAAGTTGCTGGACGAGGCAGCTGCGGAAACGGACCTAGCTCGAAGGGCTCAGCTGTTTCAGGAAGTAAACAAGATCATCTACGAGGAAGCTCCCAGGGTATGGATCTACCATATCAAGGAAGCTATGCCGGCCACGATTAAATTGAAAGGGTTGAAGCCGGGGCCGATGTTCTTCTTCCAGCATTTCCTCCAGGACGTTTGGCTGGAGAAATAGTTCCGAAGCTCTAATAGTTTAAAGCTTTGGTTGGGAGGCGATTCCCGCCTTCCAGCCAAGCTTTTTTTATCGTCCCCATATCGAGAAGTCTCTGAATATCGAACCAACGATTCAGAGATTGAGGAATTTAACAGTCAAATGAGTGCCGAGCTGATCGTCTTTGTCATTCGCCGAATAATCACCGCCACCTTAACAGTGGTCGCCGTATCTCTGCTCATCTTTATACTTCTTCAGGCTGCTCCGGGTGATCCGGTCACTACCATGACAGCCGGGCATAAGGTGCCCCTGGAGAGGATCAAGATGATCCGGGAAACACTGAATCTCGACAAGCCGATTATCGTGCAGTATTGGCTCTGGCTCAAAGGGATATTCAGAGGGGATTTCGGGACGTCATTCATTAAGGATGTCAAGGTTTCGGTTCTGATCCTGGAGCGTATGCCCGTGTCCCTCCAACTTATTTTTTTCAGCGGTCTTTTGACCTTGATCCTGTCCATCCCAACGGGTATTGTTGCCGCCATGCGCGAAGGCACGATCCTGGACACCGCCCTGATCACCCTATCGGTAATTACCGCCTCGACTCCGGTGTTTGTTGTCGGTCTCCTGCTGATCATCATCTTTTCCCTTTGGTTGGGATGGCTTCCGCCTATGGGGCTGGAGGGCCTCTTCGACATCAAGCGACTAATCCTCCCTTGCTCGGCCCTGTCGTTGACATTTGTCGGCCTGCTGTTCCGCATGCTCAGAACCAGCATGATAGAGGAGCTGCAGAAGGACTACGTGGTTAAAGACCGGGCCATGGGCCTGTCTAAAAGAAAGATCATCGCTCGGGTGTTCAAAAACTCTCTTGCTCCGGTACTGACAGTGTCCGGATTTATGATCGGTTCTTACATAGTGTTTGCAGTACTGGTGGAATACGTGTTCGGATTGGGAGGGATCGGCAGCCTCTTGGTCAATGCAACATTGACCCAGGACTTTCCAATCGTGCTCGGCTTGACCGTGTTTATCTCCGTCGTGTTTGTTGTCTCAAACTTCGTGGTAGACCTGCTCTATGGCGTTCTCGATCCAAGAATTCGTTACACTTCGAGGAAATGACGGAATGACTGCCCGCGCGCGTTTCATTACGCGACAAATTTGTAAAGCCTTCACCCGGGTACGGTCGAACTACCTGGCAGCGGCCGGTCTGATCATTATTGGTTTCTTCGCCGTACTGGCCATCTTTGCTCCCTTGATCGCTCCCTTCGATCCCTACACCATCGACCTCAATGCCACATATGCAGCGCCTTCCTGGACCCACCCCTTCGGCACAGATCATGTGGGGCGGGATATCTTCAGCCGAGTGATTTACGGGGCACGGATTGCCTTTGCCATTACCATCCTGGTTGTTTTAATCGAGCTTGCCGTCAGTGTTCCCCTGGCACTAATTTCCTCATATATTGGCGGAACCTTCGACGAGGTGGTCATGCGCATCATGGATATGATCATCTCCATTCCCCATTTGCTTCTCGCTATAGTTATCGTTGCCCTGATGGGTCCCGGGATGCGAAACGCGATCATCGCTATATCGATAAGCTATATGCCGATGCTGGCTCGGTTAGTGCGGAGCGTGGCTCTTTCGATTAAAGAAGAACCTTATATCGAGGCTTGTCATGTGCTGCGCTTCAAGCCTGTGCGTATCGTGTTCGCCCACATCCTGCCTAATATCGTTTCGGTGATCATCGTTCAGCTGTCCCTCGATCTTGGCTACGCCCTGATCGACATGGCTTCATTGAGCTTCATCGGTCTTGGTGTTCAACCTCCAAAGGCCTCTTGGGGAGCTATGCTGTCACTGGGGAAGAGCTATCTGCTTCGCAGTCCCTGGATGGTTATCTTTCCCGGTGTCTGTATTGCTTTGCTTGTTTTCGGTTTCAACCTGTTTGGAATCGGGCTGGGGGATATCCTGAATCCCAAAGCCCGTCAGAGAGGAGCGTGAAATGCCAGCAAGAGCAAGCATCGTTGAGGGGATAGGGGACCGGGAGTAGAGTTGTGTCAAGGATCCTTGAGGTCACGCAGCTGTCCGCACAGTTCCCACTTAACCAGAAGATCATCAAAGCGGTAGATTCCGTTGATCTGTATATCGATGAGGGGGAGACCGTCGGCTTGGCCGGGGAGAGCGGTTGCGGTAAATCAACACTGGCTTTTTCGATGATGCAGCTCGTACCACCCCCGGGGAAGATCGTTTCAGGGGAAGTCTTTTTTCGCGGTCAGGACCTGGTCCACGGCAGCGAACAGGTTCTGCGAGGGATCCGGGGGAACCGTCTCAGCCTGATTTTTCAGGATCCTTCAAGCTATCTGAATCCCACGGTGAGCATCGGGATGCAAATTTGCGATGTGATCATGGCTCACAATTCTGTAGATGCCAGGGAGGCAAAACGCAGGACCGTGGAACTGCTCAACAGCCTGGGAATACCCGAGCCGGCACAACGCTTCCACAGTTATCCGCACGAGCTAAGCGGGGGTATGAAACAGCGGGTCCTGATAGCTATGGCGATCAGTTGCGATCCCGACTTGGTAATTGCCGACGAGCCGACTACGGCTTTGGATGTTACGATCCAACGCCAGATCCTTGAACTGATCAAGGAGAAGGTGATCAGAGAGGGTTCCGCCCTGCTGTTCATCACCCACGATTTGAGCATTCTGGCCGAGATCTGTGACAGGATCTACACGATGTATGCGGGCCGGGTGGTGGAAACGGCGCCTACTGTTGAGTTCTTTCAAAATCCTTTACATCCCTACACACGAAAGCTTCTGAACGCTATCCCTCGCCACGACTTGAAAAGGCCGTTGGCAGAGATCACTGGTTTCCCACCGAGCCTGGATAATCTTCCACCGGGCTGCAGCTTCTATCCGCGCTGTGACCTGCGCTCGGAAAGGTGTCAGGAAGTCAGACCCGAGCTGCGGGAGCTCAAGCGGGAACACTGGGTGAGCTGTCATAATGTCTGAGCGAAAGGTGGGCCGCCCAGGATCGGCCCTGCAGATTGTGGCTCTGGCCAAGTACTTTTTACACACAAAGAATGTGCTCAGCCGGATCGTCTCGGGCACCAAATGGGTCCGGGCGGTGGATGGAGTTGATCTCGAGGTATCTCCCCGGGAGGTGCTTGCCCTGGTTGGGGAGAGCGGTTGTGGAAAGACAACGCTGGCTAAGGTCATTTTGGGCCTTCTTTCTCCGACCCGTGGCAAAGTGTACGTGATGGGGAAAACCCCTGTGGAGTACGGGAGCGCCCTGGCATCTCTGCTTCAAATCGTATTCCAGCAAGGACGGGCTTCCTTGAACCCGCGACTCACCATTGGTTCCCTATTGAGGGAGGCGATTCGGGTAAACCGTGTTGTTGTCCCGGAGCAGGTCGAGGAAACGGTGAACGAGGTGCTGCGCATGGTGGATCTCAGTCCCGATCACAAGGACCGTTTCGCCCACGAGCTGTCCGGTGGCCAGGCGCAGAGAGTCGTCATCGCCCGAGCCCTCGCACTGCGACCATCGATCCTGATCGCGGATGAACCGACTTCTTCCCTCGATGTCTCAATCCAGGCCCGGATCCTCAACCTGCTAATCCGACTGCAGCAAGATCTGCACCTCACGATGTTGTACATCACTCACAATCTAGGCAGCGTTCGTCAGATATCGGACCGGGTCGCTGTGATGTATCTTGGCAGGATTGTGGAAATGGCGGCGACCGAGGAAATCTTCGATCAGCCCCGTCATCCCTATACAGAAGCTCTTTTCGCTGCCGTGCCCATCCCGGATCCCTTGGCCAAGAGAAAGATCATCGTGCTGAGGGGGGAAACACCGAGCCCCGTCGATATTCCTTCCGGATGTTCCTTCCATCCCCGCTGCTTGTATCACCGGGAAACCTGCGAGACTGTGGTCCCGATACTCCAGGAATCAAGCCCGGGACGATGGGTATCCTGCCATTTTCCACTGAGGTAGTTTTGAAAACCCCGGGGTCTTGACAAGGGTTTAGCCAATACCTGGAAAACAAGCTCTTTTCCTCGTGGGCGGATCTCTGGTAGAGGCTTGGAGGAGGCAAGCTTGAAAAAGCATCATCCCAAATTTCTATCATTGGACAGGGCGGTGATGCCGATACCAGACCAATCGACACTGTCTCGATGGCGGACGGAATGATTGTGCCGTATCCACCGGTGATTACATCCCGATTTCTGGGGAAAACCATTTACCATTATCTATGACACCAACGGAAATCTGATTTTCCTTAAACAC
>CAZSBH010000120.1:0-8540 GCA_964604845.1 uncultured Spirochaetaceae bacterium | reverse complement strand
GTATGCCCATCATGGCACATCAGGAGAGGCTAGTATCACTGCCAAGGGGGGTCACTGACCGTAACGGATTACATCCGGCGGAACTTCGTCAAGGGATCGTGAACTTGGCCCGAGCCGGCTGGACTGTGGCCAGCTTTGCCAGAGAGTCTGAGTCAACGGAAAAAACGTTGCGAAATTGAATTGCGCAAGAGGAGCGTAACGTTGGTATCCGCAACTAAGGATTGACCACGGAAGAACGAGAGGAACTAAACCGCTAAAGACGGGTGAACCGGTGTCTGCGCGGACAGTACACGCATCAGGAGATCCCCTCAGGGAAAGGCAGATCGTACTGCCTGCAGAGTACTGGCAGATCCGCCTCCGCCGAACGAAATCGAAACGCCCTCATTCCACGCTCAACGGCTGCCGCGGTATTCACTTCCTTGTCGTCGATGAAAAGGGTCTCGCGCGGTTCGAGCTCGAGCAGATTCAAACAATATGTGTAGATCTCTTTTTCTGGCTTCACCAGACCCACCCATGAGGAGAAGACCTTCACCTCGAAGGCACCAAGCCGGTCCAGGACTCCCTCGCGCTGCATGCGCGACATGTCGTCGGGAGTCATGTTGGAGAGAATCGCGATCCGGAGCTTCTCCTGTGCCAGCTGCTGCGCCCACCCCAGCATGAGCGGGTTCAGTTCAGTGCTGTTCAAGGTGTCCAGCTCGATGAGCGAGGCCGTCTTCTCCACTCCGAGCTTCTTTCCGGTCTGCTTGCTTAGCAGTTGCCAGTAGTCCGCGCCGTTCATCTTACCCCTATCGTACTCCGGCCGGTACGACGCATAGGCGGCTTTGAAATCCGGTACGGAAAGGCCGCAGGCTCGGGCCATCTCTGCGGTCCGTCCTTGTGTTTCCTTTTCGCTGAGCACATGGCCGAAATCGAATATCACGGCCGCGAGGGAATGTGACATCTTTCTGTTATGCCGGGCTATCCGCTCCGCGGCCCCCGATGGAGCTCTGGTTGGCTCGACGGTTGGTTCCAGATTCCGCTCGAGACCTGAAGTAGCTCTCCAGGGCAAATAGGGCAACGCCGTACGCTTCCTGGTTCAACCGATAATCAGCGAAGCTCAGCTTGAAGTCTTCCAGCATCTCCTGAAATACCTGGCGACTCAAGACTTGGTAGATGGCGTCATTCAAGAAATAACGAAAGATGCAGACAGGACCGCTGATGATTATTCTTCCAGGG
This sequence comes from uncultured Spirochaetaceae bacterium, assembly GCA_964604845.1. Lineage (GTDB taxonomy): Bacteria > Spirochaetota > Spirochaetia > SZUA-6 > DRHE01 > JAFGQJ01. The sequence goes on along the minus strand of CAZSBH010000120.1, from coordinate 7,325 downwards.
TTGAGCAGCTTGATCAGTATGGCACAGGCGTCGCCAATGAAGTGACCGATCTCATAAAGGGTGGTGCGGGCGAATCGGTCGCCGTCCCGCGCGGCGTCGCGGATGGCCTCCAGTGTCAGCCGGTTTCCCCCATTAGCGTAGTATTGCAGGGTCGAGCGGACTCCTTCCTGCAGACGTTCCTGGAACATACGAAGAATTCCTGGCGTGGAGACGATAGTCTCCAGACAGCCAATGTTGTTACAACTGCACCGGTATTGGCTGTTCGGGTGTGGGATGTGTCCCAATTCCCCGGCTACTCCATGAATTCCCCGGTAGATCTCCCCATGGAGGACCAGCGCCGTCCCCAACCCCATATCGATATGCATGAGGATGAAATCTGGTGTCCCCCGGCCTTGGCCGCGAAGCATCTCGTAACAGGCGAGCGATCGGGTGATATCCTCCTGGAAGACCGGTAGGCTGAGCCTTTTCTCCAGTTCCCGGGCCGGATTGACATGTTTGATGCCCGACAGCTGCAGCCCCTGGAGCCAGAACCCCCGGCGGGTGTCGAGCAGGCCGGGCAATGCCAGCCCTACCCCGAGCACGCGGCGAGGTGCGACCGACTCTTCAAGCACATGGCGCACCTCTCGCGATACTGCTTCCACGATACTGTTGAAGTGGGAGGCCGGATCGGAGGAAAGATCCAGAGGAGCGTCACGTTCATAGACAATCTGCTCGCTGGCATCGACCATCACGATGTTCAACCTTTTAAGATGAATGGCGACCCCAACAGTGTGGCCTATATCCGGGTGCAACTCGAAAATTGAAGAAGGCCGTCCACCTTTAGATTCGGTCTTGCCGCTCTTGCGTACAGCACCCGAGCGTTCCAGCGCCGTTAGAAAACTCGAGATGCGGGCCAAACTCAATCCGGTCTTCTCCGCCAGAGCGGTACGGGTTGGCTGGTGCAGAACCACCATAGCGCTTAGAAGCCTCAACTCGTACGAGGTGAAAGAGCTCATATTAGACTTAAATTATACAAAAGTTGTCGGAATTTCAAGGCCCTTTTCTGAGAACTACAGTTAACCGGGAAGTTGATCAAAGTTTCAAACCATTGCATGCTGCGACAGTCAAGCATATGTCCAGGCTTCTGGCCCTGCTGCTCAGTGGGTGTTATCCCCTCAGCGTTTGCTATCTTGGGCAGACGGGATGGGCTCGCGGATCTGAAAACTCCGCGCAAGGAGTAGCGGACGATGCGCTGCAGGAGCAGCTGGCTGCTTCCGATACGTTATTGGGGGGGGAGCCCTGTAAAGCCCGATTCTATGCAGTGTGCAAAAAACGGCTGCGACTGCGGCGGATGCTCGCAGACGAGCACCGTGAGATACGCTATCCGCTACAGTACTTTATACTCTATTGAGTTGAAGGTGGTCCATTATTCGCGTAGTTAATTAAAAACTAATCCTAAAACTATTGACATTAGGCTTTATTTATGCTAATTATGTAGATTACCAAGGTCAGAGTAGGAAACTTGCATCGAGGCGGAGAAGACCCGTCGGACAAGGAGAAGCGTATGGAAAATTTCCCGTAGGTTATTTGCAGGGTTGACACTGAGGATTGCATCGCTTTCATCAACAGCAAAATGAAGCAAGGAGGAAATGATGAGAAAAGTATTTGTATGCATGATGTTACTCGGGATGGCCGCAGCTCTGGCCATCGCTGGAGGATCAGGAGAGGGAGCGGGAGAGAAGATCACCCTCACTTTCTGGGAAGACACGTGGAGCGGCAGTGAAGACCCCACGACGCCCTCAGAAGGGTGGTATATAACTAAGGCTATCGAACGCTTCGAGGCCGCCAATCCTTCGATCAGCATCAACTACGTGAAGGAAGAGGACTCGCAGGTCTCCCATCACCTGTTTAAAGCGGCAGCCATGACGAAGGATGTCCCGGACGTAGCCAACTTGTGGACCGGTGAGCCAATCTTCAACCTCGCCGAAGTATGCCTCAATCTGGAGGGAAGGGTCCCGAAAGAGGATTTCGACAATCTGAATGGATGGGAGACGGTGCGAACCGGCTTCAGCCCCGACGGTGAGTTGATCGGCTACCCGGCGCACGCAATGGAGATCTGCTACTTTCACTACAACAAGGAGCTGGTGAAAAAAACCGGCCTCGACTTCGAGACCTCACCGCCCAGAACCACCTCCGCCTTTGACGCAGCTCTGTCCAAGATAAAGGCTACCGGCGTCCTCCCGATCGCGGTGGACGAAGGCACCGATGGCTGGTCGAAGATCGGGGTACAGATAGGCAACTACTGGTGGGCTCAGGTCAGCGGCCTGCAGCGAATCGCAGATGAGAGCCACGGGCGGGCTAAGTTCTCCGATGACCAGGGTTTCCTGCAGTATATGCGCTACTACCGCAGCCTGTACGCGAACGGCTTCGTAAATGAGGATGCCGCCACCTCCGACGATTCGTCCAACCGCTTTTTCGGCGGCGAATGCGCCCTGGTGACTTCCGGCAACTGGCGTCTGGCGGAGATCTCTGATACGATGGGTGACAACGTCGGAATCCTTGCGCCTCTGGACATGCCCGGGGCCAAGGTGACCAACGGAGGCATCGGTGGACCGGGGCAGGCGCTGGTCGTGGCTAAGGGTACAAAACATCCCGACGAGGCCTTGAAGTTCATCCGGTTCCTCGAATCGAAGGACGAGACTCTGAAGTTGCTGAACACGTTCCCTGGCATTATCCCGTTACGCAAGGACATCGACCTGAACCAGTTCGCGTGGGCCTCCGAGCCGTTGGTGAAGAAGGTACGCGACATCAGCAACAACTATGTGTACTGGGTCGACAACAGCATGAACGCCGAGGTCTACGAGAAATACCAGCGGATGCAGATACTCGCCATGACTGGTAAGATAACACCGGAAGAGTACGCCGCGGAAATGGACAAGAGAGACTGAGACTATGTGCGGAACAGGCGTAGCAGGAGGCGAAATCTTTCCGTCACCAACGACTGCTTCAGCGCCGGGCAAGAAGCCCGGCGCTGAGGTTCCCTTCTTATTGTGATGAAACCACGATCCAGCGGTCTTGCTAGGCAAAGGGCGAGAGAGGGCCTGCTCTCGGTCCTGCCTGTTATCGTGATCCTGCTTCTGATCCAGGGCTACCCGCTCTTCATCACTATCACCAAGAGCTTCACCAACTGGGACGCTATGAGTCAGAATGATTGGGTAGGCTTGAGCAACTATATCTACTGGCTTAGAAGCCGGGACTTCGGCCGCCTGCTGCTCAACAACGTGATACTCCTGGTGAATATCCCTCTGCAGCTGCTGCTGGGCTTGTTCGTGGCGGTGCTGTTTTTCGAAGAAGTGGCGGGATGGCGCACGTTTCGGGCGCTGTTCTACCTCCCTCAGATCGTGGCAGAAGTTATCATGGGCTACCTCTTTCGTATCCTGTTCTCCTTCGAGGGGCCGGTAAACACTGTCCTGCGGGCAATACATCTGGATCGCGTGGCCATCGAGTGGCTCGGGAACGGCTTTACCGGCCTGATAGTCATCATCATCTGCCTGGTATGGATTAATATCGGATGGCAGGCGATCCTGCTGTTGGCAGGAATGTCATCCATCTCGCTGGAAGTCTTCGACTCCGCCAGGCTCGACGGAGCCAATTTCTGGCACAGAACCTTCCGCATTGTGTTTCCCATGATCGTCCCGATCATCGAGTACTCCCTGGTAATATCACTAATATGGACTCTCTCGGGGATCTTCCCGTTCATATACAGCATCACCCGGGGAGGGCCGGGATTCGAAACTACGACACTGGACTACATGGTATACCTGCAGGCTTTCCAGATTGGCAACAGGTTGGGGAGCGCCTCCTCTCTGGCGGTAATCCTGCTCATTATCATCCTCGTGCTTACCCGGGTGCAGATGATAGTCACCGAAAGGGCTGATCGATGGCGGGCTTGAGAGCTGAGCGCACCAAGCTGGTCAGGGGCGCGATTTTCGTAGTGTTCGTCCTGTTGACCATCTCATTCATGTATCCCTTCGCCTTTATGTTCATTAACTCCCTCAAGACCGTCGCCGACTATCGCACCGACCCCTTCGCCCTCCCCCAGAAGTGGGCGGTGGAGAACTATGTGGCCATGATCACCGGCTTCAAGATTCTGCAACTTTTCCGAAATACGCTGATCGTATCCGTCTCCACAGTTGCACTCCTGATAACGGTAGGTACGTTTGCCAGCTACGGTTTCGCAAAACTGCCCTTTCGAGGAAGAGGGGTAGTGCGTTTGGCCATGCTGGGCACCATGATCATCCCCACGCAGGTGATAATGATCCCATTGTACGTCATGTTTTCCAGGGCACATCTGATCAACAACTTCCTGTCGGTCATCCTGGCCCAGCTCGGGACCGGCATCTCGGCGGTGACATTCCTAATGACCTCGAACTTCCGGACCATCCCCAACGAGCTGTTGGAAGCGAGCATCATGGACGGAGCCGGCTACTTCGACCGAGTTTGGAATATCGTGCTACCCCTCGGCAGGCCGGTGATCATGCTGGTGATCATCTTCTACTTCATCAGCTCCTGGAACAAACTGCTCTTGCCCATGATCTTCCTGCAGAAGCTGGAGCTACGAATGATCATGCCAGCCCTAGCCGGGTTGATGGACAAGTACAAGAGATATCCCACCTACCAGCTCGCTGGTTTATTCTTGAGTGCGATACCGGCGGTCACGGTTTACGTCGTCTGCCAGAAATACATCATCAAGGGAATGACCCTGGGGTCTTTTCGCTAGGGGGCTTACATGAAGATTGCAATCATCGGTGCGGGAACATCCACGTTTTCGCTCAAGCTCATCCGTGATATTTGTCTGACGCCGAGGCTATCCGGCAGCCGGATCAGCCTGATGGACATAAACGAGCGGAGGTTGGAAAGCGTCTACGAGTTCTGCCGACGATACTCCGAGGAAACAGGCATGGAACTCGTTCTGGAGAAAACGCTGGATAGGAGCGAGTGCCTGCAAGGAGCCGATTTTGTAATCAACACCGCTCTGGTCTTTGGCAAGGAAAGGTGGCAGGAGGGATGGGACATCGCCAAGGGGCTGGGGTATCGCTTCGGAGGAAGCTATCATGTAATGCACGACGAAGCCTTCTGGATCAACTTCTATCAGCTCGAACTCCACGAGGCGGTTCTACAGGATCTGCTGGAGATCTGTCCGCGGTCCTGGTACATCCTGGTCGCCAACCCGGTGTGTGCTTCGGTGACTTATTTGCAGCGTAAGTATCCTCAGGCCCGCATGGTGGGGTTGTGTCACGGCTACTACGATGTATATAGCCTGGCGGAGGAGATAGGGCTGCAGCGGGAGGGGTTGCGCTTCGAGCTACCGGGGGTCAATCACTTCCTGTGGCTTACAAAGCTTAACTACGGGGGAGAGGATGCCTTCGTGTACCTGGACCGATGGCTGGAGAGCAAAGGGGAGAGCTTCTGGGAGCAGATCCCTTGGAAGTACGGGCTGGGGCCGGCGGCCTTCGACCTCTACAAACGCTTCGGGGCCTTTCCCATCGGGGACACCTGCACTCCCGGAGGCGGCAGCTGGCCTTACTGGTACCATACGGACCCCGAGGTGGAGCGGAAGTGGAAAGAGGATCCCCAGCAGTGGTGGGATGAAGGGTTTCAGGATGGAAAGCTCCGTGTGCAGCAAATAGAGCAGGCGGTTGGGGATCAAGAGCGCAAGGTCACCACGGTATTTCCTCCGAAGCGATCTGGAGAGACCATGATTCCTCTGATCGAATCGCTCGCCTTTGATATCCCGACAGTACAGATCGTCAACATCTTAAATGCGGGGGAACTCGTACCGGGAATTCCGGAGAGCTTTCAGGTGGAGGTGCCGGCGTTAGTCAGCGCGCACGGAATTCAGGGGATACGCACCGACGGCCTCCCGCCGTCCCTGATCCAGTACATTTACAGGGATCGAATCGCGCCCGTAGAAACCGAACTAGAGGCCTTCAAGCAGGGCAGTCGCGAGCTGCTGTTGCAGCTGCTGCTCATGGATCCCTGGACGCGTTCGGTGGACCAAGCCGAAAGACTGCTCACCGCCATCATGGCATTACCCTACCATCAGGGCTTACGGCGGCACTACCGCTGAGCCCTCCAAGGTCAGAATCTACGGCGAGGAGAGCGATGCGGCTGCTTTTCCTGGGCACCGCTGCAGCGGAGGGCTACCCGGCCATGTTCTGCGAGTGCCCCAACTGCCAGCAGGCCAGGAGCCTAGGCGGAAAGGACCTGCGCCTGCGCAGCTGCCTTCTGGTAAATGACGACCTGCTCCTGGACGCAGGCCCGGACCTAGCCGCCGCCGCCCTCACGCATGGGGCCCGCCTGAGTCGCCTGCAGATTCTGCTTTTCACGCACGCCCACGAAGACCATTTCTACCTGCACAATCTCACCTGGCGGGCCGCGGAGAATCGGAAAACTCCCCTATCCCTGCTCAGGGTGTACGGCCCCCCTCACGTGATTGATAAGGCCAGCGCGAAATTGGGAAAGGAGATCGACACGATGGCTCTCGAGCTCCGCGCTGTCTTACCCTATCGGTCCTGGCAGCAGGGACCATATCGACTCGACAGCTATCCGGCCCACCACGGCCCCACGAGCTACGGGTCCCTTGTGTACAGCATAAGCAACGGCCGGTGTAGTTTTTTGTACGCCACCGACACAGGGCCCTGGCCGGAAGAGGTATGGCAGGCCATGGCTGGAAAGCGTTTCGATGCGGTGGTGCTGGATGAGACCATGGGTCCCAAGCTGGATCCGGAGCACGACCATCACGACTTCGAGAGCTTCCCCGAAACATTCCACCGGTTTGACCGCGATGGGCTTCTCAACCCCGGGGCACTCTTTATCGCCCACCACATCTCCCACACAAATCCACCCCACGAGGAGCTGGTGGAGCGGTTCGCATGCGAGGGAATATCTGTGGCCTATGACGGGATGCAGATCGATCTCTGATTCCACGTACTGCGGAGATGGCGACGGTGAGGTGTAAAGATCTCAACGCGTGAACAACCTCGAGGTCCAGGTGAGCACAGACACTCTGTCCGAGGTTGTATTCCCCCGATACCGGAAGGACGTCAGCAATCCACTCTAACGACCCGGTCCTTAACCAGAAGGCCGTCGTTTCGCCAAGAAAGCTGGCATGCATGATAACCCCCTCGAAATCCTTCTCGGTCCGACGGGAAGCAGAGTGAAAATGTAACGAATAAGCTCCTTCTTCAAGGGTGGGAATTCGATAATCGGCCAGAGATTTCCCAATGGGGCGCCGCCCCAGTATATTTTTACAGTACCATCGTCTTCAGGAACAGCTCCGCAGG
>CAZSBH010000119.1:0-8697 GCA_964604845.1 uncultured Spirochaetaceae bacterium | reverse complement strand
GTGAAATCCGCCCTCCAGTTGGCCTACAAAGAAGTCCTGTCGAATTATCGCAATGACTACGTGAATCGCGTTCTCCTTCTGACAGACGGAGTTGGAGACATCGAGGAGATCTATGGAATTGCCGATGTATATCGGGAGATTGGCGTCAATGTAACGGCTATCGGAATGGGCGAAGACTGCGACATTCAATTCTTAAGAGATCTGGCGGATCGTGCCGGGGGGAGCGCACGCTTTCTCTCCAGCAGAGAAAAGATCGAAGAGATCTTCGGAACCGATTTCATTCGGATGGTGATCCCGGCTGCCCGCAATATCGAACTGAATCTGCATCTTCTTGAAAATCTACAGAACGTGAAGACCTGGGGGTATCATTCCAAGATCGAAGGTCTGTGGGACAGGTACGAACAGACAGCGGATGCCGTTCCGTTCGGTCTGGCAGTGGATGCATCGGGAGATGTGTATATCACGGACGATGCCAACAATCGGATCCAAAAATTCAGTAAAGATGGTAATTTGCTCACCCAATGGGGACGCGCAGGCAAGCGGGACTGGAACCCTGGTGAGGGCGAAGAAACAGACAAGATGGAGGGTAAATTCTTCCACCCACGAGGTGTTGCCGTAGATGCCCGAGGTCATGTATACGTTGCAGATTCCGGGAATCATAGGATACAGAAATTTGATACGAAGGGTACATTCGTAAGCCAGTGGGGCGGTCCGGGCAAAAGCACGGGAAAATTCCAGCAGCCGAGTGACGTCGCCGTCGACGCACTGGGAAACGTTTATGTGGCCGATTCTGGCAATGACCGCATCCAGAAATTTGACACCGATGGGAACTATATCACCCAATGGGGCGGTAATGGTGCCGGGCAGGGACAGTTCGACGCACCTGTCGGACTGGCAGTCGACGCATACCGTAACGTCTATGTTGCGGATTTGGAAAACCGGAGACTTCAAATCTTCGAAAGCGACGGAACCTTTATCGCGAAACTGGAAAATGAGAGCCTGCGTGTTGCTCCCGCGGCAGTAGCAGTGGACGAAGCCGGGAACATCTATCTCGCGGACAATTTCGGCGGTAAAGTGAGAAAATTCGACATTGGTAGATCCTATCTGACCGACTGGGGAAGTTTCGGGGACAAGACCACGACCTTCGGCAATATTACGGCGATTACCGTCGACAACAGAGGGAACGTTTTGGTCGCCGACGCCGATCACAGCAGGATTCAGAAGTTCGACACCACCGGCAATTTCATGATCAAACAGCCTCTGAAGTTTTTCATCCCGACAATAAATCTGGGCGACTATGAGACGATCGTAATTCAAGCTTCTCTCCCCAAACAAGACGAGGAAGGAGTCAGAACGATCGCTCAGCTCTCAGGGACCTACACGGATATGAATGGTACATCGGTTACTATGGATCCCATTGATTTCTCCGTGAAGTTCGTACCGATCGTCGATCCGGTGAGCGGATTTTCGAATGCAACTGTGCTCCGGGCTGCCACAATTCTGCATTACGCTCAAGCATTGAAAGAAATCGGAACATACTACTATGGGGGTAATGTCAGGGCAGCCCTCGACCTGGCACACGAGACGAAAAATGAGCTCTGGAACGCTCAAGTTCGATTGGGCGATCAAAGTTTAGCCAACGAAATCTCGATTCTCGATAAGTACATCTCGATAATGACTCCCGAGGCTAACCTATCAGAAGCCGAAACTCAACAGATAGTCCAGCGTACGGAGATAAAGCCTGGAGTTCAGGATAGAACTCTGAATGAACATCTCGACAACCTTTTCAATGAATTGCTACTCGAACTGGGCAGCCGCAAGGCAGGGAGCATCGCGGTCACCGGATTCAGCTTTCAAGACGGCCGTTCCGCAGAAATGCTGAATGTACTGAACAGCAAAGCAGAATCTGCGTTGGCTGCTCTGGCGATTCAGCGGAAACATTCCGTTGTCTCCCCTGAGACAGTGGCAGAAACCCTACGTGAAAACGCGATTGAACGTTCCGATCTGATAGAGACGAACACGGCGATCCAAGTCGGCGAGCTGCTCGCCGCGCATTACATAATTACCGGTACCGTTATTGAAATGAGCGAATCCGTGGTGGTGTTTTGTCGTGTCGTTGACGTACAAACCGGTGTGATTATCTCGGTCAGTCAGGTAATAATTCCGAAGAGTAGCGAGATAAGGGCACTGCTTTAGAAAAGGCAAAGGAATACAGATACTTCAAGGTCTTGTCGAGGAACAGTGCCGCCCGGGTATTCTAAAGCGCTTACGAACAAGCTTTAGGATGTCAGTTTGATAATGTCACCGCTGCTTTCTTAATTAATTCGTTAGTTGAGGCTCACATGATGGGACAGTATTACAAAACCTCACCAATCGTCGGGATCGAGTGTTTCTTCAACAGGAGACTGATTGTCCGATTTCAGGAGGATCATCTTAGCCCAGGATACCCGACCCTGTCTCTCCCGAACATCGGCCCAGCTGAAACCGGCACGCAACGCGAACAGCTTGCCGATACATGGCACCGGCAGTATTATTATCACATAAACCTAAAGGAGACAATTCTTATGGCATTTACACTGGATATCGGTGCCGCGGCGCCGGATTTCACCCTTCCGGCCACGGACGGCAAAACCTATCAGCTCTCCGATTTCGACGAAAAGGTGTTGGTAGTATTCTTCACCTGCAATCATTGCCCCTATGTTATCGGATCCGATGAGGTGACCCGCAAGACGGCGGATACATTCGCTCCCCAGGGGGTGCGATTTGTCGGCATCAACGCCAACAGTAAAAACACCTATCCCGAGGACGACTTCGATCATATGGTCGCCCGGATAGAGGAACACAAGTTTCCCTGGATCTATCTCTACGACGAATCACAGGACACAGCCCGAGCCTATGGGGCTCTGCGCACGCCCCATTTTTTTGTCTTTGATCAGGACCGCAAGCTGATTTACACCGGCCGGGGCGTGGATAATCCGCGGGAAACGGACAAGATGACGGTGAACGATTTGGAAAACGCTCTTCAAGAGCATCTGGCCGGAAAGTCCATCGGCACGCCCTTGACCAATCCCATCGGCTGTAATGTTAAATGGGATGGAAAAGACGCGCACTGGATGCCGGCTGAGGCCTGTGATCTGATTTAGACTGATCGACACCCCATCATTCTAAGCTAATTATCCTACCTCGGTGGATCGGCGTTGTGAATCCAGGGTCATAGCTCTGCCTTGTGGACCGGAGCACTATCTGCTACAGTTTCAGCTCAAGCCATACGAGGAGGATCAACAATGGGACTGACCCAAGGCTTCCATCATCTAGCCATGAAAGTGAAGGATTTCGACAAATCTGTGGATTTTTATACCCGGGTACTTGGATTCGAGAAAGGACCCGCCTTTGGGAGCAACGAGCAGCGTATTATTCTTCTCGATGCGGGCAACAGCAACTATTTGGAACTGTTCGAGGGCGGAAAAGGCCATGCCGGCGACGGTGCTGTGGTGCACATTGCCTTTAGGACCGACGATTGCGACGCCGCCATTGAGAAGATACGGTCGTACGGTTGTGAAATAACCACTGAACCTAAGGATGTGGATCTGCCCAGCGATCCGGTCTACCCGGTGCGGCTGGCTTTCTTCAAAGGACCCGATGATGAAATCGTGGAGCTTTTTCAGGAGCGCTGATCCGCTGGAAGTATCATGAAAACCGATTTTCTACAGAGACACGATGGGTTTCATCCCTCCCGACGGTGGCCGGGTGCGGACACAGTTTGCCCCAGAGACGACTCGAACGTCCGACCTACGGTTTAGGAAACCGTTGCTCTATCCTGCTGAGCTACTAGGGCTATAAAAACCAGCCTGAAAACCGGTCTTCCCTATATATAGCCATTCCCTCTCGGCGTGTCAATTGCGGGCGGTTCCAATGAAGGGTTCTGCGGCTCTGCCGGTACGCACCGGTGCGTAGCACCGACCTGACCGAAAAACCAGCGCTTGCATTCCGAAGAGTTGCCCCATACTATAGGGTGAATGAAATCGGTACGTGTGATCGGCTCAGTATTCGCTGCTCTAATCCTTGCTCTAACTGCCGGCGGTCTTGTGGGCTGCGGTCGGGGCAGCTGGTCGATGGGCAAGGCGGAGCGAGCAGCCGAGCCCGTCGAAGAGCTACTCCGGGATGCTTCGGCGCCCGTTCAGAGCAAGATGGCCGGCGAAGCTGAACCCGGTGCCGGGCTCACCGGAGAAGGGCAGGATCTCCTGGCCGCCACAATGGCGCCGGTAAAACCTGCGGAGCGCAAACGCATCTACAGCGGCTTCTGCCGCCTGATTGTCGATGAGGTCGAAGAGGCCAAGGCCGATCTCACCGATTTCGTGGAGCAGAACGGCGGCTACGTGGAAAGAGCCTTTGAGAATACGATCGTCCTGCGGGTTCCCGCCCCCAGTTTCCGCGAGCTCTTCGAAGAGATTCTGGACAAGGGGGAGCTGCTCTACAAATCCATCGAGACCTTCGATATCAGCGACTACTTCCGCGACCAGGAGACCCGTCTGCAAATTGCCGAGAGAGCCCGCGGGCGGCTGTACACCTTGCTCGAGAGGACCGACGATGTCGAGGAGAGGCTGGCGATTTTGCGGGAGATCAAGCGCCTCAGCGAAGAAATAGAGGGGATCCGTTTGCGCTTGGAGAGCCTGGACCGCCGGATTTCCTTCTCCCGGATCGCCGTGGAGTTGATTCCCCGCCTGCCGGTTGGAGAGATGGGCAAGGAAGACATTCCCTTCCCCTGGATCGCATCTTTAGAGCCGGTGTACGGCAGCCTGCCGAGTTTACGAGGCCGGGTCAGCCTGCCCCTGGGGGAAGATTTCGCCGTTCTGGAAAAGCGGCGTTCCTTCCGCGCCGAGAGCTCCGAGGGGACTCGGGTGCGCATCGGCAGTACGAAGAATCAACCTCGCGGGGATGAAGATTTCTGGCAGCAGGCACTGCTTCATCATCTCAAAGCCTACTACAAAACGGCGGAACCTCTTGAGGTCGGCTCCCTGCGGGGGGCGCTGTTCACCAGCAAAGACAGGAATCCCTACGCCTACCTGGTAGCGGTCAGGATCAAGGGGGGAAGGCTCTACGTGATGGAGGTCTTCTTCCCAGATCTGGGAGCCCGGGATCAGCACCTCGCCGGCATCCGAGAAGCGATGGAGTCCCTGGAGGTGAGACCGTGGCTTTGGTAAGAGCGCTGGTTCTGACCGCGATTCTCGTAGCCGGGTTCAACCAGACGGTGGATGGAGAGAACTACCTCTATCAGAACATCGAAGCGACCGTCCTGGTCGTCGACCCGGACCAGGCTGCGGACGCTCTGGAACTGTGGGTGGAACAGACCGGCGGGTACATCCTGCTGAAATCCAGCGATCGAGTGATCCTGCGCCTGCCCTTCGAAGGGATTCCGCAACTGCGAAACACACTGCAGGAGCTGTCCGAAGACATCCTGGAACTCGCCCCCCAAAGTCTGGATCTCCGCGAGCAGATCCTCGAGGCTCAGGCCAAGATCAACAGCCGGGAGGAGGTCCTGCGACAGAGCCTGGCGTTTCTCGACGAGGCTGATGTCCAGGGAACTCTGGCCATCGAGAAGGAGATCCTCACATTGATCGAAGAGATCGAACAGCTCAAAGGAACTCTGCAGAAACTGAATCTGGACAGGACCTTCTCCCGGGCTGAGATCTCGCTGCAGTATCTCGAGCAGGCCTTGCCGGAAAACATCCCCTCCTCCTTCGACTGGATCAACAGCGTGGATTTCTACTCCTTCGTCCATCAGGGACTTAGCGGGGAGGGTAGATAGGATGAGGCAAGTATTACTACCCGTTGCGCTCACCTGTCTCCTCCTCACCGTTTCCTGTTCCCGACTCTCGGTGACGCCCCCCGAGGGGTTCGCAGAGCTCAAGGGCAGACAGACCTATCGGGCGATCAGCCCGGAGGGCATGCTGTACCGGATACGCAGCGTAAAAAACGATCCCCGAAAAGATCTCGAGTTCTGGGGCGAGGCTCTTGAAAACCATCTGATCAAGGAAGGATACCGGCTGAACGGAGAAGCCCGATCCTTCACGAGCGGGGATCGCGAGGGGCTGTCCTACGAATGGGTTCTTCCCTATGGAAACCAGAGCTACCTCTACCTAACCGCTTTGATCGTCACGGACAAAACCATCAGCCTGGCCGAAGCCACGGCACCGTACCCCGTGTTCATACGGTATCGCCAAGCTCTTCTGGACAGTCTGGCCAGCATCCGCCCTCGCCGGTAGGAGAAAAGCTGTGAAAGCAAAACGTGTCCCCGTATTGGCGAGCACCACGACTGCAAAGGCGGAGGATGCCGGAAAGATCGCTATGCAGCTGGTGGAGAGAAAACTGGTCGCGACGCCCATAATCGGGGGTTCAACATCCTACCTGCGCTGGCTCGAGGATAGTGTTCAATAGAAGAGATTTCCACCGGCCGTTTCAGAGCTGCTGCTGTTGTCGGGCGACCACATCACTCCAGCCATGCTCCTGCAGTTGCTGCTTGGTGGCCTGAAGCTTGCTCTCCGGCACATCTTTGACCAGGACTCGATAGATCCCTTCCGGTGTTTTTTCAAGGGTTGCGATGAAGCCCCTGTCTCTCAAACGCTCGAGGGAACGCTCCGCGTATTCCCGGTTGCGGTAGGCGGCTACCTGAATGCTGTATGTGACGGGAGTCCGGACGACGGCGATGCCGGCCGCCTCCGGTGAATCGGGAGACAGCTCTTCGATCCGTACCTTGGCCACTCCGTTCCCGGCCGCGCCGATGGCTACAGCGGCGGCTCGAGACAGGTCGATGATCCTGCCCGGAATGAAAGGACCCCGGTCGTTAATGCGCACGACCGTGGATTTTCCGTTCTCCAGGTTGGTGACCTTTACCACAGTGCCGAAGGCAAGGGTCTTGTGGGCGGCGGTAAGTTCGTTCGTGTCGAAGATCTCCCCGCTTGCCGTCTGCCGGCCCTGAAACTTCCCGCCGTACCAGGAGGCCAGGCCTTCCTGCTCGTAGGCAAACACGGTTGTACACAGCAGCAGGAGGAAAGCAGAGAGTGTCCAGACTGGTATAAAAGCCCGATTCCGTATGGTCGTACGCATGGACGTATTATCTATCGACCTTCCCGGTATTAATGTTTATCGCCGGCGGGCGAAGGAAACCGTATGAGATTACAGAGATCCGCGATTATTGTTCCTCAGCAACCATTTCCACACGGGCAGATAGCGAATTATTCCCTCTGCGCCAAACCAGGACATCGTTTCTTGCCCTTCTTTCGAATCCGTAAGAATTAGCAGGTCCTTGCATTTTAACTCCTCAGACGCTTTCAACAACGCACGCACCTCACGGGATTTCGTCTTCGGATCATCGAGGTTGAGACACACCTGGATTAGCTGCCTAACCTTCGTTCCCTGCTTCACAACGAAGTCAACCTCTTCTTGTTGCGCACCTTGCCAATAGTAACATTCCAATGCTCCTTCAACCGCGCGTTTCTGAAGGTCGATAGCGACAATATTTTCGTATAATTTTCCTGCATCTGAACTAAGGCGAAACGAGGCCGATGTGATCAAGCCATTGTCCGTGCAATATACTTTTCGGTTCGACTGAGTCTGCTCGCGGAGTTTAAATGAGAACCGCCTTAGAGAGAACAGGAGAAATGCTTCATCGAGGTGCTGAAGGTATTTTTCGACGGTATGTACGCTTCGCAGCCGAGTTACCTTGACGAGAGTGTTTAGCGAATACCTCTGTGCGACATTTCCCATCAGATGGGCTGTAAGGTCCTGAAGGCCCTGTGGAGCTCGTATCCTGTGTCTTACTAAGATGTCCTTGTACAGGATCGACCGCAGCAGCGTCCTCAGATACTCGCGATAGGGGATATCTTTTATCAGCGGCTCCGGGTACCCGCCCGTTTCGACATAGCTCCTGAAGGCTTCAGCCTTCTCCTGGTCTGTCATCTCGCGGTTCAGAGAACGAAGGTATTCTGAGAAGTTGAAGGTGAACAATACAATTGGTATATGGCGGCCGGTGAGGTGGGTTGCCAGTTCCGAGCTCAGAAGGTGCGCATTGCTGCCCGTGACGGTCAAGTAGTAGCCCTGCCGTTGCAGCCGATTCACCAGTAATTCCCAGCGGGGTACATTCTGCACTTCATCAAGCAGTAGATGCTTGGGATGCGCATACAGTGCGCCGATAGCCGTGATGAGTCCATCGTAGTCGTGAAGCTCACCGAGACGTTCGTCGTCGAAGTTTATATAACCAAAGCGACCAAGGCTCTTCACAAGGTGCATGGCGAAGAAGGATTTACCGGCACGCCGCGGGCCAAGAATCACCTTGATAATATCATGGGACGCACGTCGAAGATCGAAATCCCGTTCGACGTACAGCTCCTGCAGGCGTTGCTCGATCTCCCGTTTCTGCACTAGAAGGATATCCCGGATCAAATTGCCCCCCAATAGTTAACTTGTATAATCATAATGCATAAAAGTCACTATTTTTGTTAATTATAATATAGATTTTTTCTGTGTCAACCCAACAACCCGACTCCGGGAGGACACCGCAATCCTCCCGATCCTGTTACTTTTTATCGGAGATTGCGGTATGACAGAACCTCTAATCGTAATACTCGTACTCTGAGAGTCGTTTGGCAGCACCTCCACTTTCTACAGGGAATCGTTGAATAACTCTCGGAGATTGTTATA
>CAZSBH010000118.1:0-8897 GCA_964604845.1 uncultured Spirochaetaceae bacterium | reverse complement strand
CCTCCTTGATCATCGAGTAGGCCAGCACCGTCGCCGTTGTGGTACCGTCACCGGCGATGTCGTTGGTTTTTGTTGCCACTTCTTTGAGAAGCTGTGCACCCATGTTCTCAAAGGGATCTTCGAGTTCGATCTCCTTGGCGATGGTGACCCCATCATTGGTAACTGTCGGGGCGCCGAACTTCTTGTCCAGTACGACATTTCTCCCCTTCGGTCCCAGGGTTACTTTGACTGCCGAAGACATCTTTTCGACACCCTTCAACAGTGACCGCCTGGCGGACTCGTCAAATTGTAACTGTTTCGCCATCTCTTTAACCCTTCCTTTAACACTTGGTTTAGTTGATTGTGAATGAAGTTAGAAAATTTCCTGTGTGAAAGATACAAATTCTTATCCCAATCATCAACTAAAAAATGCATTTTTTTTGATAACCTAACCACTTCTACAGACAGCTCACTTGACTTTGCCGTGGGATTTGCTACAAAGAGAGTGTGAGCAACGGTCAATCTTTACATCTGTACCTCGGCATGAGGTTCGCGGATTGCACCCACGAAGAATTCTGCCGGCGGGCCGATCGCCTGCTGGAAGAAGTTGGAAAATTGGAAACGAGGTTTCCCGTCCCACTGCACTGGAATTTCCCCGTGAAACCCGTGTTGGAGAAGCAGAGCCGAAACGCGGCGGATGTACTCGGGGAAATCAAGAGGCGGATGGCACAACATCAGGACAGAATCGTACCGAGCGGTTTTACCGGATCTCCTCATTCCCTCATGCTCCCGGAGGAGTTGGAGCGGGAGATGCTCTGGTGCTATAAGAATCCCTGGTTTCCCGGTTTGAAAAAAGTGTTCGAGCTGGACCCGGATTTCATACTACCGATGCATCCCGATCTTCTCGCCGAGGCGGCGGCTTCGGAGTACAGCCGTCAGGGATTTCGAGTCATCGGCGTCCCCCTTTCCATCCACCGCCTCAGGCCCCGCACCGCCCGTATAACAAGAATCAATTTTGAACCCTTTGCCGACTCCGCCTACACGATCGCACGATCCAGGTCAAAGGCTCTGCTGCAGCCGGTTGTCGTGGTCAGATCCGCCGAAGAGGTCTCTGAACTGATCTCGTCGATGAAAAACAACAACCTGTTCGTTCTGTTCGATCCCTGGCAGGGGCGGATTCGGTCCGAACCGCCGAAAGCGGGAATACTCGCCCCCTTGATCGAGTTGTTGACCAGGCATCGCAAGGTCGATTTTCTCTCATTTCGGGAAAAAACGCGAAAACCGACGCCTGCTTCGATTAACCTTACAGATCTCCTCAATCTTGTTGAACCTCCCGGCAGGCTTGATGAACCTGGGGTATGGGCCCAGGTCGAGAACCTGCGGGAAAAGAAGCGAAAAACGAATAAGCAGCTGTGCGTCATCCTGGAATCGCTGTCCGGAACAAACCCAAACAATGGGCCCAAAGGCAACAAGGTGACGGTTGAAGCAGCTAGAAATGAACTGGAGATAACAAATGTAAGCATGGCAGGTTCAGTTGCGCTGATCGGCGCGGCTGTCCAGGCTACTTTCGTGGAAGGACAGTTCTCGAACCTGGTCAAACGGGGAAAAGAGGTTTTAGCGGGTAAACCCGCGCAGTCTTTTCTCACCGTGGGCGCAAAAAGGGTGGTTCTGCAGACCGAGAGCGCTTTTTCCTTCGAGAGGAACGGAGAAACCGGCCTGCGCTCGACTCTGAGCGCTCGAATCGGGGAAAAATCCCAGCCGATCCGGGTCGTCCTGGACCACTACTTCGAAGGCAACGAACCGACGCTGCGCCTCGACATTGGGATCCACTACCCACCAATCCGCCAAGGGCTGTTGTACGAAAGTGCACCTCTGGAGATATGCCTCTATTCCTTCACCCAGGATGATTCGCTCCTTATCGAGGCGGAGCTCGCGAACGGGATGCGCTACAGCGAAACGGTACCTCATCAAAAGATGCTGAAGCGTCTGTACGGAAAAAGTTTTCGAATCGTGAAGCAAGATGCGGTGGTGCAACTGACGGCGGCTCCAGACTACAAAACCCGGACCGAGCAGATCGAATTCCAGGTACGCAAGCAACGCGGAGGGTACCTGTTGTTCGCCAACCTGGGGGGAAGCTATCTGCCCCAGAGAGCCGGATTCATCACCAACCGAATGCATGTGTTTTCCTACGGGATCGGATCACCTTTAAAAACCGGTAGTCCCGTTTCAAGAAATCCTTCTATGAACTCTCATCAGAGATGAAACGGATCTCACCTGTATACAGAGAAATTACCTCAAGCCTTCCGGCTGACTGGAAGAGCAGGGAACCGTCGCTGTTCAACCCGCGAATCACCCCACGTTCTACCCGGAGCGATCCGCCGGGCTGGGGTGCTTGCAGAAAAACCTCGCGGCCTAATCCGTAGAGACGTTGTTCGGCCTTGTTTTTCCAGTCCGAATCGTCGAGGGTGGCTCTCAGCACCTTCAACAGCTCTCCCAAAATCACAAGTAGGTCGACATCCCGACCGAGGATCCGGCTCAGCGAGATTGCCTTGTGTTCCAGGTTTTGCGGAAAGGAAACCTGATTGCAGTTCACACCAAAACCGATCAGAACTCCCAGGCTTCCCCCTTCGGTCAAGGCTTCACAGAGAATTCCCGCAACTTTCTTCCCCTCCGCGAGAAGGTCGTTGGGCCACTTCAGCTGTACCGCCAGACTGTACAACCGCTCTACACTCATAGCCAGTGCCAGGCCGGCAATGAGTGGAAGCCTTTGGGGAGGAGCTCCCGTGGTTCCTCCGACACCACCTGGAGCTCTGAGCACCACCGTAAGGAGAAGATTCTTGCCCTCTTCGGCGGACCAGCTGCGATCCCGCATTCGTCCCCGCCCCCGTTCCTGGAACGCCGTCAGGACAACCGTCCCATCCGGACACCCCGTCAGGAAAAGCCGGCGGGCATCCTCCATCGTGGAGCCGGTTTTCTTCTTAAAATAGATAGGCGCCCCGGGGAAGGGGTTCTCTACCGGTAAACGTTCCATTGATCTTCTCTGCAATATCCCTTTAGACTATAGTAGATCAATAGCTGACGAGAAAAGGGTAGGACCGAGAGCGAGGAAAGCTGTGGGAAAAGTACAGGTGTTTGCCGACCTGGAGGAGCTGTCCGATCAGGCAGCTCAGGTTTTGTTTGCAGCAATCGAGGATGACTGCGCGTCCGGCAAGGAGCCGGCAGTTGTTCTAGCCGGCGGATCGACCCCCCAAGGTTGCTACCGGAAACTGGCAGAGCTGCTGCGGGCCTTTCCCGACGGGTGCCGGCAGATCCGCTGGTTCATCGGTGATGAACGCTGGGCCGGCACGGAGAGCAAAGAAAGCAACGAAGGAATGATCCGCAGCACCCTCCTCACTCCGCTGGATATCGCTGAGGAACGTATCTTTTCCTGGCAGGCCGGACTGGGTAGCCCGATCGGGAGAGCCCGTCAGTACGAAGAAGCCCTGAAAGAACATTTCGATGCGGAGGCCAGGTATCCGGATCTTCTCGTTTTAGGTATGGGAGAGGACGGACACACGGCATCGCTGTTCCCAGACGGTTGGGCTATGCGCGGGGGAGCCCCGAACCCCACCCAGGATGCAATGCCGATGAGTCCCAATCTTCCGGGCTGGACCGCGGCGGTATACGCTCCCCGAGCTCAGAGCTTCCGCTTGACCATGACCGCGGCATTCCTCAAGCTGGCCCGGCGGATCTTCTTTTTAGTGAGCGGACAAGATAAGCGGGAGATACTCGCAAGAGTATTGAAGAAGGAACCTGAGCTTCCCGCTTCCTGGTTGAATCTCGATCAAACGAGGTTTCTCGTTACCAGGGACGTCATCGATACGGCCCGTCTCTGAGGCGCCCGGACCTTCAGTCTATAACCCCACCACCGAGGACCAACTCTTCAGCGTAAAACACGGCGGACTGGCCCGGTGTAACGATTTCCGGGTGATCCAAGACAACACGGAAACCCTCAGCCACCGGCTCCACCGTGCAGGGGTTTTCATCGATTTGATAGCGGATCTTCACGGTGCAGCGGAGCGGCCGTGCCGGTGGCTCGACAAACCAATTCGTTTTGCTGATCAGAAAATCACGGCACCGGGCATCCTCTTGTCTGGCCACGACAATTAGGTTCTCCCGGGGCTCGATACGGGCGACGTACCAGGGACCGTTGCCCAAACCCAGGCCCCGTCTCTGGCCTACCGTGTAGTTGATCGTACCACTGTGTTTCCCGAGCGCGCGGCCTGCCGGATCGACAATATCACCGGTCTGAAATATTTCGCTGCGGCCAGTCTGCTCGCGGATAAACTCCACGTAGCTGTCTTCGACGAAACAGGCATCCTGACTCTCTTTGACCTTCGTGTAGGGAAGCCCCATTTCTGCCGCCATGGAGAGAATCTCCGATTTCCGGTACTCTCCCAGTGGAAGCACCAGATGGGGGAGCATCCCCTTGTCCACTTGAAAGAGCACATAGGATTGATCTTTTACAGGATCTTTTCCCTTGGCTATGAAATATCCATCCGCTGTCTCCACGATCCGCGCATAATGTCCTGTCGAGAAGAGCAGCTCTTCGGAATCCGCGAGCATATCCTTTTGGCGGAGAGCCCGCACCAATTCAGAATAGAAAGCCCCGAATCGGATGTCTTTGTTGCAGAGTACACAGGGGTTGGGGGTCTTTCCGCTGAGATAGGTGTGGATGAAATCCTCTACAACTCGGTCCCGAAACTGTTCGTACAGATCCACCTGAATATAGGGGATCTCGAGGTTGCGGCAGACATCCCTTGCCCGGTTCAACACGTCGACGGAACAACAACGGGAATCCGGCCAGATCACGTGACTGGCTCCCACCATCCGGGGATATTTTCTGTTCAACAGCACGGCGGCTACGGCGGAATCCACCCCACCACTCAACGCGACTGCCAGAAGCATGGGCTAAATGTACAAAAAAGCGCTCTTCCTGTCATCTTGAAACAGGGAAAACGCCTGGTATATTATGAGGTAGGAATACATCGCAATCTTCCTTTCATTTGAGATCGGAGATTGCGGGCGAGTATTATTTTCATGAAAGAAGTCCTCGACAAAATCAAAATCATTCCCATCTCGGAGATCCTGCTGCACGAAGGCGTCGTGACCGAATGGACGGAGAAACTAAGCACAAATATCGATCACGACGGCATCATGAAGAACCCGATTATCGTGACGCGCTACCAGGACCACTACATCGCCCTGGACGGCATGCACCGGCTGACAGCCCTGAAAGCCCTCGGTTGCAGGGATATCGTGGTCTACGAGGTGGACTATGACGATCCCTCGATCGGCCTGTTCGGCTGGGATGCCCTGATACTCGATGCCTGTCCCGTGCCCCGGCTCCTAGAGTCCTTCGCCCAACGGGAAAACCTGAACCTGATCAACCACGATGATTTTGCGGGTGCGGTGGAGAATATCCGTTGCCATCGCTCCTGCTTCGCCATTCTCACCAGGGAGCAGGAAGTGTACGAGATGAAGATGCGGGAACAGCACTACAGCCTGGACCTGCTGATCCGTGCTCTGAAGGACTTCGAAGCGGATCTGGACCGCCGGAATCTGCGCATTGTCTACGTAGCGGACGATCAATCGGAGAGGACATTTCAGCAGCACCGGAATGCATTCAGCCTGTTCAAGCGGCCGTTTTTCACAAAAGAAGAGGTGGTGCGAAGAACCATAGAAGGCAAGATTCTTCCAAGGAAGAGCACCCGCCATCTCTTTCCACTCCGTCCGCTTCGTATCGATATCGATTTCATTCTGCTGAAAGAAGAGATCGATCTTGTCACCAAGAATCAACTGCTTCAGTCTCGGATCACCTGGTGCCTGGAGAACAACATGGTCCGCTACTATCCGGAATCCGTGCTGGTTCTTTCAGACTGATGCCTGAAGGCGAGGTGCGTCGTTGTTAGGGATCTCGGATTCGCCCTGCAGGCGATCCGCATCCGCCCCACTGCTTGTCATCGCCGCGATTGCCCTGGTCATTCTGTCTCTTCTCTCCCCTTCGGGGGCCGAGGCTGAAGAGGACGGGGAAAAGAAGGATCTGTTCTTTTATGGTATTACAGATGTGCGCCGCTACTTCACCTGGGGATGGGATTTCCTTCCCACGGGAGTCGATGTAACACTCGGCTACAAGCTACCGCCGTGGTTCGCCGGGGTGGAGACGATCCTCCAGGCAACTCTGGGCGGCGGCTACGAGGGCTTCGGAACCTTTCGCTCATACGATTACACCCCAAATACACCGGTGATTCCCCCGGAAGCGGCGGCGGATCCGGACGGCAATCTCGAGTTCAACAGTCCCAATTTCCAGTGGCAGGCGGGAATCCGGCAGGGGATCCTCTGGAATCAGGAATTGAAGCGGAACCTTCTCGAAGGCTTTCTCTACTACCGCGGCCGCTACGACCGTTACCTCAACGGAAGGCACTACTGGGGCAGCGACGAGACGACGATCACCGCTATCGAATCCACCCATGAGGACTGGCAGAGGGATTACGAGGGCAGCGACGCCTACGGGATCTTCGGCGCCTCTCTGTTCACCGGCCTGGCCTACGACGCCCTTCGCTTCGACCGCCGCGGTAAGGCCTACGACGGGACGTACGCCGAGGCGTCCCTCGAAGTCAGCCCCTACTTCCCCTCGGTGCTTGGGGCCAGCGATTTCTGGCGGCTTAACTTTTCGACGAAATCCTTCAAGACCCTGTACGAAGCTCGGCCGGAGCTTGAGAAAAACTGGTTTACCATCTATGCGGGGAGCTACTTCTCCATCGACTACGCCGATGCCAACAGACAGATGCCCCTCTACGTGATGCAGACCTTCGGAGGAACGAAGCCGCGAAAGGGTCTGGCCAACGCCGTTCGGGGCTTCGAGGACTACTCCTGGGACACCCAGCTGAAGATCGTCCACAATCTGGATCTGCGCTTCAATCTACCGGTGGCTTATTCGATCCGCGGAAGGGATCTGTTTCCCGGCCTGGTCGTCTACTTCGACTTGGGCTACGGGAGCCGTTACTGGGGAGATCCCCTGGACACGCGGGGGGGATTTTTGGGCTCAACCGGAGTCGGAGTCTTTCTCGGTCTCCTCGACGTCGTCTACACACAGATCTACTGCCACTTCCCCCTGATCGGGCAGAGGATCGACGGGGCGCCTTTCGTGCTGGACCTCGATATCGGACTACAATTCTAGTAGTTGCGGCGTTCCTATCCAAGAACTTTCAAGAAAAGAGGTTTCGTTTGCTTGACGAGAAGCGGAGCCTGGCTTATCGTTATTGTTGATACAAAAAGCTCTTTGTACAAAGGAGGAGCATTATGCTCAAAAAAATCGTTCTAATTTCGGCAGCCTTTCTGCTTGCCGGCGCGTTGATCGTGTCGGCAGCGGGCAAAAAGGAAGTTCCCCTGGGTTCGGAGGAAAACCCGATCATCTGGGCTTTCGTCCCCTCCGGGGAGATGGAGCGGGTCTCCGCGGGAGCACAGAGCGTTGCGGACCTGCTCAACGAGAAGACCGGCCTGTACTTCGACACCATGGTGGCCACCGAGTACGCCGGGGTTATCGAAGCCCTGCGCAGCGACCCGCCGGCAGCCCACATGGCCTCCCTGGCCACCTTCGCCTACGTGATGGCCGCGGACATGGGCGTGGCCGAGGCGGCGCTGGTGTCGGTTCGTTTTGGCAACCCCTTCTACAACGGGCAGATCATCGCCCGAGCCGACAGCGGGATAAAGAAGCTCACCGATCTGAAGGGCAAGACCTTCGCCCGTCCCGACCCCCTCTCCACCAGCGGCTGGATCATTCCCATGATCACCCTGAAAGCGGCCGGAGTGGATCCGGAACGGGACATGAAGGTGGTCGACGCCGGGAGTCATGACGCGGTTGTGGCGGCGGTATACAATGGCGAGGTCGCCGGAGGAGCCTGCTACGTAGACGCTCGCACCCGCATCGAGAAAGACCACCCCGACGTCATGGAGAAGGTGGCGGTGATCGAAGTCTCGATAAACATTCCCAACGATGGGGTACAGTTCCAACCTTCGGTCTCCAAGGACCTGCGGGACAAGATCGTCAACGCCCTGCTGGAGATCGCGGCGACCGAGGAGGGAAAGGAAGCCCTCAACACGGCTTACCAGTGGACCGCCCTGGAGAAGCACGACGACACCTTCTACGATCCCTTCCGTCAGGTGCTGCAGGCCGCGGGCATCAATGTCAAAGACCTGATGCAGGACTAAAGCCCTTCCCGCGTTCCGCAATTGTCGATTCAGGGGAGCCGGACGCTCGAGTCCCGCTCCCCTTTTTTCTGCAAAAACCCCGCAGTGCAGTCGAAGTTTGTATTCTATTGCGGCGCCACCTATACTTTGATACTGTCTTACCCAGGGGGAAGAAATGTTTGAGATCAAGAACCTGACCAAGGTCTACGATGACGGCACCGTAGCCTTGAAGGATGTGAGTTTCACCGTAGAACAGGGGGAATTTCTCGTCATCATCGGCCTGAGCGGGTCGGGCAAATCCACCCTGCTGCGCTGCATCAACCGGCTGATCGAACCCACCGAGGGCCGGATCATCTGGGACGGTCAGGATATCACCGCAGCCGAGGCCGATCAGCTCCGGCAGATCCGCCGGCAGATCGGCATGATCTTTCAGCATTTCAACCTGGTAAAACGATCGAGTGTTCTCACCAACGTTCTGGCGGGCAGGCTGGGCTATGTGAGACCGGCGGCAAGCCTGCTCCAGCACTTTCCCGCCAAAGATCGGGAGATGGCCTGGAAAGCCCTCAAGCGGGTCGGGATCACCGACCAGGCGCACAAACAGGCCCGCGAGCTTTCCGGCGGCCAGCAGCAGCGCGTGGGGATCGCCCGGGCTCTGATGCAGCAGCCCCGGATGATCCTGGCCGACGAGC
>CAZSBH010000117.1:0-8992 GCA_964604845.1 uncultured Spirochaetaceae bacterium | reverse complement strand
CCGTAGCGCCCGGGCCTCGCCGATCCGGAGGCCGGTAGTAAACAGCAAGGTCACGGCCAGGTCGACCAGGGGGGAGGTAGCCATCTGCCCTGGCCGCTTCTCGAGGATCTCCCGGACCTCCGATACCTGAAGCACTCCCCTCTGTCGCTGCCTGTATTCGATGGTTCCCACCTTGGCTCCGGGATCCGTCTTGATGTCTCCGCGAAAACAGGCTTCCGATAGTACGGTTTTGATCGTTGCTGTGAGCTTGTTCACGGTGTTGGTTTTCCCGGGTAGCTTCGCATGGAGGCGGGCCCGGAGATCCAGGACGTCGCCGCGGTCGATCCGATGGATCAGCTTATCGGCGAATTCCGGACAGAGATCGACGGCCTTCTGGAGCCAGGACCTGGACTTCGCCACGTGGGTGTTGCCCATGGCCTTGCCCTCGGCTCGCCGGCGTAAGGTCCTCGGGCAGGAGGCGGTGAAGTAGGGCTCGGCGTACTGACGGAAGGTGACATCCCGAAGATCCCGCTCGGCAAAGTACTGATGCACCATCTTGAGAGCCTCATCTTTTCGGGTGCGGCCGGTAGACCTCTTGATCCTCTTTCCCCCCGGGAGGTAGGTATAGAAGTAGTACTTCTCCCCGCGCTTGAACAGCGTGTAATGGGAAAAGCTCGTGTACTTCTCCGCCATGCGTTGATTCTACTGTCCCAAATTGGAACCAGTCAAGTCCATTTTGGACAAAAAAAAGCCCCGTTTTTTCAACAGGGCTTCTAAAACCTTATGCTGCAAGGTTTTTCTCGCTCCCCCGGACAGACTCGAACTGCCGACCTAGTGGTTAACAGCCACCCGCTCTACCAGCTGAGCTACAGGGGAATGACGATGGTAAAATTAGTAAAAAGTAACGTATCTGTCAAGTGGGATAAACAGAGCTGGGGTAAAGAGAGAAGGAGGATTCGACGTGAGATACCTCTTCGCCGCATATAGGAAAGCGGAAGCTATCGCGCCCCAATTTCCGGGGTGGTCGAACCTACACGAAGATCGGCTTGCAGCACGTTTCCCGTTTCTCTCTTCATGCGGGCACCGAAGCCCTCGAGCAGGCGGATCATGGCCAGGTTGTCGTCCAGAAGAAATCCGCGCAGCACCTCGATACCCCTATCCCGAGCAGCTTTCATGAGCAGTTCGGCTATCATCGTACCGACACCGCGGTTCTGGTACTCGTCGGTGACGGTTATGGCAAATTCCGCAGTCGCTGGTTCATCCTCCAAACAAACGAACCGGCCAATCGCTATTCCGGGTTTGCCCGGGCGGCCGATGTCTTTCACGCCGATGGCCACATGATTCACCTGATCCACGTCGATCAGCGACCTGAGCTGGTATGCCGAAAGCTTTCGAATCGGGGACAGGAAACGAAAGCGCCGAGAGACAATTGACAGCTTGTCGAAACCCCGCAGCAGATCTTTTTTGTCTTCAGGCTGCAACGGCCGGATCAGCACCTTGGTGCCGTCCCGCAGCTTTGTTTTAATAGGGTATACAATCGTTCCTGTTTGAATCGTATCGGTCATTCCATAGTGTCTGTACGTAACAAGACATTCCCCAGCCCGGCAAGGTCGCACAACTCGTAAAAGAAGTCTGAAGACAATGTACTACGAAAAAAGTTAAACGTCCATCCTTTCACGATTGGGATTCTGTTGTGTTTTGCTTGGGAGGAATGGCGCGGCCAAGGGTAAAGCGAGCTTAGTTTTCGGCCCGGGTTTTCCTCCTGGGCGGAAACAAGAAAAAGGAAGCAGCCACCGTAAGGGCAAACAGGATGTAGGTGAGGGTGAATACCCAGGCAGGAAGATCGTAGAAAATGAGCCGCCGCACAAGTCGAGCCATAAAGGGGATTTCCTCCTCGATGATCTGACCGGCACGAATCCGAAGCCTGCACTCCCAGTCGGTCAGGGGGCAGAGCACTCCGATCAGCGCTTCTGCGGCGACAACGACGACCGCCACCAGATGGACGATGCGGAAGGTGAGATTGCGGATACATACCCAGCGAAGCAGCCCGCCTAACACGATGAGCAGCTCGCCGCCCACGGCAAACAGCACGTAGCAGAGGTGAAACAAGACGATGAAATCCGCGGCAAAGCCGTAGAAGCACATCATATTCCTCCCTCAGGTATTGAGGAGTTGTTCAATCCGGGCCAGAGCCGTGCCGGCGGGGAGGGGAATGAACACATCTGTGATGGTGTTGGTGAAGTTGCTCGCCTCCGGATTGATTTCGACGATCAGGGCGCCGTTGCCGGCGGCTTGGTGCGGCAGGGAAGCGGCAGGGTACACCTCTCCGGTGGAACCGACGATCAGCAGGACATCCGCCGCCTCGGTTTCTTGCCTCGACTCAATCCAAGCCCTCTGCGGGATTTCTTCTCCGAAGAAGATGCAGTCCGGTTTGAGCACTCCACCGCAGTCGCATCGTGGCGGCAGAGATAAGAGCATATCGGGATTCACCGTAGTGGTTGCTCCGCAGGAAACACAGATCAGGTCTCGTGTGTTGCCGTGAAACTCGATGACCTTTACAGAACCCGCGAGTTGATGCAGGTTGTCGATGTTTTGCGTGATCACAGACTTGAGCAGACCGCGGGCTTCCAGGCGGGCCAGAACGCGGTGCGCGTCGTTGGGCCGAGCAGAGGCGAAGTGCTCGTAGAAGATTTCTTTCAGGATGCGCCAGCACTTGTCGGGATATCGATGGAGGTAGGATAGCTCCAGGTATTTGGGGTCGTAGCTGGACCACAGACCCCCGGGACCGCGAAACGGCGGAACCCCGCTCTCCACCGATATTCCGGCGCCGGTGTAAGCGACGAGATGGTAAGATTCTTTGATGATCTCCACCGCCTCCTGAATTCTATCCTTGGTCTGTTCCGGGAAATCAACGTACATCATTCGATATACCAGTCTAGGATAGTGAGGAGCGATGTCAACACAGTGGGAAGAGGAGCATGAAAAGCTTTTAATCGGCGGAGGGGCAGCTGCCGAAAAGAATAATGTGATCGATGCGATAAAGTCCTTCATGCTCTCCCCCCTTGGAATCGGGAGGATGTCCTTCTCCTTCTCTCCCTTGGAAGGGGTATTACGTTTTATTCTTCCTCTTGTATTGCTCTTCGTCGTTGCCAGAGTCCTGTTGGTGTTGTTCCGGCGGGTTGTCCTCAAACGTTTAAAGATCTCCGAGGAGAACAAAAACGAGATCTACAGGTACGTTCGGCTGGTGCTGCGGATCGTCGTTTTTATAGTCCTTCTGTTCATCCTTTTCAGCTTTTTCGGGGCGGAGATCGGGAGCTTCCTGGCCCGGGTATGGGAAGTTCTGACCACACCCTTTACCAGCGCCGGCTCCTCCCGCATCTCGGTGATCACCCTCCTCCTGGCCATCCCGGTCGTGTATCTGGCCTCCTGGGTCAGCAAGCTGACCCGGAGGTTTCTCGATGCCACGGTTCTCCGGCAGCTGACCATCAGCGACGCTTCCCGCTTCACCATCTCCAGCCTCGTTCGTTACGGCGTGTTGGTGCTGGCCATCCTGATCGGATTGTCCATCATAGGCATCAACCTATCTTCCCTGGCCGTCGTGATCGGTGCGCTGGGAATCGGTATTGGTTTCGGCCTGCAGAATGTGGTGGGCAACTACGTAGCCGGATTGGTGATTTTCTTCGAACGCCCACTCAAGGAGGGAGACCGCATCCTGGTCAACGGCCTGGAGGGGGATGTAATTCAGATCAAGCTGCGTTCCACGGTGATCAATACCCTGACCAACGAGACGATCATCGTGCCCAACAGCCAACTGGTGGGCAACAACATCCACAACTACTCCTACAACGACAAGCGGATCGTGATCGTGAATAATGTTCAGGTCTCCTACAGTTCGGATCTGGACCAGGTTCAGAAGGTACTTCTCGGTGTGGCCGCCAAGAATCCCCACGCATTGGAAAAGCCGGCCCCGGGAGTTCGTATCGTAGCCTTCCAGGATTCCGGAATCCAGGTGGCCCTGTGGACATCGATCGGAGAGGCTACGGACAAACTGGCCGCCCTGTCTTGGACAAACCTGGAGATCTGGCGTGCCTTTAAAAATGCCGGCATAGTGATTCCCTTTCCTCAGGTGGATCTCCACGTCAAGGAAGCGGTGGTCCATCAAACCCTGACAGAAAAATAGAGGGCTGCCTCATATTGCATCAGAATGCACTCTGAAGCAGCCCAGTCTTGTCTATTCCTTTTTTAACTTGCTGGTGCTCGCAGCCTGTTCGCGTGCCCGCGACCCTGGGATCCTGCTTAACTCGTTTCCAGCTCGATTTCGATCTCGTTGTCCTGTCTGTACACCTTTATTTTAATCGTCCGGCCGGAGGCGTCATTCAAGGCCTGGTAGAAGTCGTAGGCGCCCTGAATCTGGCGGCCACCTACCTCCTCCACAACATCGCCCTGGCGGAACCCGGCCGTGGCCGCCGGAGACCCCTCCTGAACCACCGTGACCAGAACCCCTTCCAGGAGATCGGGGATGCTCAGCTGTTTCCGCAGATCGGAAGATATCGAGGCGATATACATACCGGGCCAAAGGTTCTTGCTCTGGGCAGCGATTTCTTTGTCCTCTTCGCGGATCGCCAACATGATGTCGAAGGTCTGCTCCCTGCCTTCACGGATCACCGATACGTTGTATCGATTGCCCGGCGGCAGATTGCCGACGATCTTGGTCAGCTCGTTGGTATTTTTGACGTTTCGGCCTCCGATGCCGGTGATGTAGTCGCCCGGACGGATTCCCGCCTTGTAAGCGGGAGAACTTTTGAAGATGTTCACGACGAAGGATCCCGTGGAATTTCCGAGGTTGAAATCATCCCGGTAGTCGGGGAATCTCTGGGGATCCACGTCCACGATCTGCACCCCCAGCCAGCCGTACTCCACCCTGCCTTTGGTGAGAATCTCATCCACCGTCTTCTTAGCCGTGTTGATAGGAACGGCGAAGCCCAGTCCGGCGCTGGATCCGGTGCGGGAGGCGATCCAGGTGTTTATACCGATGACCTCTCCTCTCAGGTTGACCAGCGCGCCTCCGGAGTTTCCCGGGTTGATCGACGCATCGGTCTGGATGTAGTCGGTCAGGCTGGCGATGCTCGTCCCGGTATCCGCCTGCCTGCCCACAGCGCTGACGATCCCCATCGTGATCGTGGATTCGAAACCAAAGGGATTGCCGACGGCCAGGACCAGATCACCTACCTCCAGGCTGTCCGAGTCCCCCAGCCTGGCTACCGGGATCTCCTCCCGCGTTTCGAACACGACCACCGCCAGATCTCTTCGCGGATCGGCCCCGACCAGCTTGCCCTTGAACTCCCGTCCGTCGTGCAGGCTGATGCTGATCTCCTCGGCTTCTCCGGCCACGTGGTTGTTGGTCAGCACGTAGACCTTTCCGTTTGTCCTTTGTACGATCACACCCGAGCCAAGCCCGGGCTGACGGAACTCTCTCTCCTCGGAATCCCCCCCTTCGGGAGACGGACCGAAGAAGAAGTCCCACGGCGACTCGCCTCGAGGGATCCTTTGGGTAATCACTTCGATCGTGTTGATCTCCACGACCACCGGAAGCGCTTCTTGGGCTACCCCGCGGAAGGAATATTGAATCTGCTCCAGAGTTGGAGCGATCGGCTCGGATTTTGCCGGCTGGCTGGTCAGTGGAGTCCTGGTTTCTGACTCCCTCTGCCCAACGCTGTAGCCTTTAGAACACGACACGAAAAACAGAAATAGAATCATAAGCGACAGCACAACTATCAGTGAACGCTTGTTCCGCATGATATCCTCCTCTATCAATAACCAGTTCATAAATATTAAGCTCGTACTCTTCTTTCTTTGGAATCACTGTATTCGGACCATAGAGAGCCCGGATACGTGTATAAAATAGCAATTTGAAAGGACATCGGCAAACGCTTTTAATCTCGGCGATCTATCCGGCGAGTTTCGGAAGCTTCGGGTGTGTCTGTTAAATTACGGTCCCGGACGGAATAACCGCGTTTTTCGGGATCACGATGATCCCGTCGCGAATATGGTAGTTACCGAAATCCCCATCCTTACGCTCCAATTGGTCGATGCCGATGCGGCAGACTTCGCCGATCCTGGCGTTCTTGTCGATGATGGCACGTCGGACCAGGGTTCCTTTGCCGATACCGATATCGGGTATTCCCCGTTTCCGGTTCTGTTTTTTCTCCTCCACGGTCTCGTACCAATCCGCTCCCATGCAGACCACGCCGTCCAGGGTCGCCCCGGACTCGATGATCGTGCGGATCCCGATCACGGAGTGCATGATATTGCCACTGGTAATGATGCATCCGTCGGCGGTCAGACACTGGGTGATGGTGCAGGAGTTGATCTTTGAGGCGGGCAGATCCCGCCGGCGGGTATAGATCGGCTGGCTCTCCTTGTAGAAATCGAAGTCCGGGGTGATCGTGGTCAGGTTGATCGTTGTTTCGTAGAACGATTTGATCGTCCCGATATCCTCCCAGAAACCGGTGAAGATGTAGGACTGGACCTTGAAGTTCTCAATGCTATTGGGGATGATCTCTTTTCCGAAATCGGTGTACTCATTGTCCAGGGCTTTTTTCAGTATCCCCTTGGTGAATATATAGATACCCATGGAGGCAAGATACTCCCGGTCCGGTCTGATGCCGGCCAGCTGTCCCCGCAGGGTTTCGGGAATCTTCAGATCGGCGATCTCCTTCTCGGTCTGGGGTTTCTCGACGAAACGTACGATTCTTCCCTGCTCATCCACCTGGAGGATGCCGAAATGGCGGCACTTCTCCGCGCTGACCGGAGTGACGGCGACGCTGATTTCAGCGCCGCTTTCTGTATGGTTGTCGAGGAAGTCCTCCAGGTCCATGCGGTACAGCTGATCGCCGGAGAGGATCATGTAGTAGTCCGGGTTCTGGGTACGGAAGTGAATAAAGTTTTTTCGAACAGCATCTGCGGTGCCCATGTACCAGCCGGAATGTTCGTAGGTCTGCTCAGCGGCCAGGACCTCGACGAATCCTAGAGAGAAACTGTCGAAGATGTAGGTGTTGGAGATGTGGTTATGCAGGGAGGCGGAGTTGAACTGGGTCAGGATGTAGATCCGGCGAAATCCCGAGTGGATGCAGCTGGAGATGGGGATGTCGACCAGACGATATTTACCGCCGAAGGGAACCGCCGGCTTTGCCCGTTCCATGGTTAAGGGAAAGAGCCGTTCTCCCCGACCGCCGCCAAGTACAAGGCAAAGCACTTTTGCCATTTTTCTTTTTTACACTCCCTACTCAATACTATCCATTGGCTAAAAAAACAGTCAAGAATATGTTAGGGTAAAAGCGTTGATTGAGGAGGGGAAATGCTAGAAAAGGTTATCCAGTCCCTACGCTCGGACCGGCGCTTCATGTCCTCGGTTGCCCACTGGCAGGTCATCCCCGCCCGGGAAGGACGGTACAGTGAATTCCCGCCGGAAATCGATGGGCGGATTCTTTCCGCGGTCCGGGCGAAGGGGATTCAGCGCCTGTTCACTCATCAGTATCAGGCCTACACCGAAGTTCGCAGGGGCAACAACATCGTGGTTGTTACGCCCACCGCCTCCGGAAAAACCCTGGCCTACAACCTGCCGGTGCTCCAGACCCTGATCGAAGAACCCCAGGCCAAGGCCATGTACATGTTTCCCACCAAAGCCCTGTCCCAGGACCAGCAGGCCGAGCTGAACGAGATCCTTCTGGGTGGGGAGATTCCGGTTCGCATCTTCACCTACGACGGAGACACCCCCCGTTCGATACGAATCTCCGTGCGCGAGGAGGGCAGGGTGGTCATCACCAATCCCGACATGCTGCATACGGGAGTGCTGCCCAACCACACCAAGTGGATCAAATTCTTTCAGGCACTTCGATTTATCGTGATCGACGAGATCCACACCTATCGCGGGGTGTTCGGCTCCCATATGACCAATCTGATCCGCCGCTTGAAACGCATCTGCAGCTTTTACGGCACCAAGCCTCAGTTTATCTGCTGCTCCGCCACGATCGGGAATCCTCAGGGATTGGCGGAAAAGATCGTTGAGGAGCCGGTTACGTTGATCGGGGACAACGGAGCCCCGGCGGGAGAGCGGCACTTCGTGTTCTACAATCCGCCGTTGGTGGACCCGATCCAGGGCATTCGCCGCGGTGTGGTCAAGGAGTCCCAGGGCCTGGCAACCCAGCTTCTCAAAAGGAAGATCAAGACGATCGTCTTCGCCCGCTCCCGGCTTCGCTCCGAGCTGATCGCGGGGTATATCCGGGATTCCCTGAAGAACCTGTACACGGAAGACAGCCGCATCACCGTCGCCTCCTATCGCGGCGGCTATCTACCCAACGAGAGGAGGAGGATCGAACAGGGGCTGCGCAACGGAGAGATCCAAGGGGTGGTTTCCACAAATGCGCTGGAGTTGGGAATCGACATCGGCGGTTTGGACGCCTCGATCCTGGCGGGATTTCCCGGCACCATTGCCTCCACCTGGCAGCAGGCCGGAAGGGCGGGAAGACGGGCCAGCGTGTCCCTGTCGATCCTGGTGGCCTCGGCCTCTCCGATCGATCAGTACATCATCCGGCATCCGGAGTACTTTTTCGCAAGCTCTCCGGAATCCGGATGGGTAGACCCGGACAACATCTACATCTTGAGCGATCAGTTGAAGTGCGCCGTATTCGAGCTTCCCTTCGAGGAGGGGGACGAGTTGGCGGGGAAATATAGAGAGGTTCTCGACTACCTCGAAGAGCACGGGGTCGTCCGCCACACCGGGGGGAAGTGGTTCTGGTCGGACCGGTCGTATCCGGCGGAGAAGGTATCGCTGCGCAGCTCCGCCCCAGGGAACATCGTAATCGTGGACACTACCCAGGGTCGGCAAACGGTGATTGGAGAGATGGACAAACCTTCGGCCAAGCTCCTGCTCTACGATGAAGCGATCTACATCCACCAGGGGGACCAGTACATCGTTAAGAAGCTCGATCTGGAAAACCAACGCTGCTACGTC
>CAZSBH010000116.1:0-9180 GCA_964604845.1 uncultured Spirochaetaceae bacterium | reverse complement strand
GAATCGGAGAAGGTATATATATACCCCCCCTTGCCGTCCGGGATCTTTCCCACTTTCAAATATTTCAGATCCCGGGACAGGGTCGCCTGGGTGACCTTGAATCCCTCCTCGGACAGGAAGTTGAGGAGCACTTCCTGGCTGTTGATCTTCCGGGTTTCAATAATATGCCGCAACCGGGCAAGGCGTACAGAACGTTCCATAATCGTTGTCCTGCATGTTTATGATATTTAGCTGTATATTTTTACTTTATTCACAAGAGAAAGACAAGGATCATTTCACGAAGGATTTGAGGATTCGCCGGCTTGCCCCACCGGCTGTCCTAGGGTACCTTGTAGCCATGGAGCAGGAAACACAGCTGCTGAAGAGCCTCGGCTTTCCGGATCTTCGCTTCCACAGCGCCTTCAACCACTTCGACTTCAAACGCCCCGGCCGGAGGATCCTGGTCATCGGACCTATGGGCTCGGGGAAAACCGAGTACAGCGCTCGGGTGTGGCGGGACTCCCAGGTAGCCCAGAGAAAGACCGGCTCGGTCCGGGAGATGACGACCGCCTCCGGAGCGGATCGGCGTAGAGTGTTTTTCATCCGTTCGCTGCTGGACAAGGAGAGGTTTCCCGACTACCCCGCCGACGCCCTGCCCTACCGAAACGGATATGAGCGCTGCGGCGATTTCACAGCAGACATCAGAGATTCCTTCGAACTGGAACGGGTCATCGCCGAACACCCGGGGGCCGGCACCTGGATCATCGATGAAGCCGCCTTTTACGAGGAACGTCTGGCCTACGTGGTGGAAAACGATTCACGCCGGCGGGGTACGGTGTTCATCTTCCCTTCCCTGATCCTCAACTTCCGTCGGGAGATCTTCAACGCCACCGCCCGCCTGCTCCTCGAAACGGCCACCGACATCTTTCCGCTGACGGCCTACTGCGAGCACGGTGAATGCCTGGAAGATTCTCTGAACACCTATCGCTACTATCTCGTGGATGGTCAGGAGTGCCCCGCTCTGTACTTCGACCCGTTGATCATCGTGGGGGGAGATCAGGAGAAAACAGATCCCCGCGAACCCAACTACTGTACCCGCTGCGATGCCCACCACTACCTGCCGGCCAAGGAGTATACCTACCTGATTCTCAAGCCCCTAGGGGAGAAAGCGGCCGCCGGAGATCTCGAACCGCTGCGCACGGAGTTGGGGTTGATCCAGAACGGCGCGGAGCAGTCCGGACTGTATCGGCATATGACCGAGCGCTACCTCGATGTCGAGGAGCCGAGACCGGTGATGATGAATGCCCTGAAGGTCGCCTGCATCGCGGAAAAAGCGTTGAGCTTTCTCTACGCGGAACAGAATCTGGTTTCCCGACAGCAGGTCGTCGAGCTGATCAACACCCTCGGGCTCGATCGGGAGTACCTGGAACGGCGACTATGGGACAACGGCCGGGTTCTATGATGGGAATAGGAAATAGACAGTTTCAGGATTGCACAAAGTCTCGCCACCTGAGCCTTGGCAGAAAAAAAATCCTCTGGGTCTTCCTAACCTTCGCAACTGCCATTGCCTTCCTCTCCTGTACGGGGGAACCCCCGGAGATAGTACGGGTATTTTGGCAATTGAATATCGTTGACGATCGGGAGCAGGACCTCTCTTTTCAAACCCTGAGTCTGTTTGTGAAACCCAACGATCCGGATGGCTTCGAGGACATTGAGGACGTCTATCTGATCAATGACGAGCAGGAGTTGTTTTGGCGTCTGGACGGCGAGTCCTGGGTTCAGTCAGGATCGGATCAGGAGATTTGGATCGGCAGCAATTCCTTAAAAATGCCGGACGGCGCGTCATTTCCCGCCGGGGAATACCGGATTCTCCTCCGGGATATCGGTGGTGATACCGCGGAGCAAACGATCCGCCTCGAACTTGTTTCCCTCAAAGAGGCGCGCAGGTATCTGCCGAAGGTGACTCTCGGAAGCGGGAAGATTCTGGTTGCTGGAGAAGACACCTCATATCAGTTGTGGCTCTACGACTCCAATCGACACTACGTCAATTCTTTTCCAGCCTCGAGCGGCACGGTGGCGCTGGATACAATCACCAGGTCCCACCCTCCTCTGCAAGGCGGGTTCAGCTTCAAGGTATATTCTTTCGTGAAAGATAAAAATCTTGGCATCACTTCGGGACCCTATTACGTGAAACCCTGAGGCGTTGCTCGGGCGTCACTGTTACGGCGACTTCCGGGTTGTTTTTTCCCGCACCTCCAGGGCGTGGATTTCAGCACTGACCCGATCGATCTGCCCGACCAGTGAGTTCAGGGCTTGCTGATCACTCTTCGCCGGGGTCTTTTTTTTCTGCACCCGGTAGTAGCTTTCCCCAAGCTGGGCGAATAATTTCTGCCGTTTTCGCATATCCGCCGAGATACTGGCCTTGATCCCCAGGATGCGGACGGACCGTCGAGTGGCCCGGGCCGTGGCTCTCCACGCCGCACCCAGTCCCTTCCCCGCCTTCTCGGCGACGGGTCCTACCTCTTCTCTTACCTTTTTCGATGTCACCGATAGGGTCTTTCCCGCCCGCCGGGCAACCGGTGCCACATCTTTTTCCACTTTCTTCTGGATCCCTTCGGTGAACTCCTGGGCAGCCTTTCCCACTCTGGCTGCGCCGTTGGCGGTCTGCTCCGCAACCTCTTTTACCTTTTTACCCACCCTCCGGGTCGTCTCTTTGGCCTCGGAGACCAAGGATTTGGGTGTGCTCGGTTTTCGGGCGGGTGCCGTCTTGGTGGTGCTTGCCCCGCTTGCTTTGCTCGCTCCGCTCGCCGTGCTGGCTGCGGTGGTTGGGTGGGCCTTTTTTGAACCGGAGGCACTTCCCGATTTTGCCTCGGTTGTTTTGGGTTTTTGTGCTTTCTGCTGTTCGCTGCTTTTTTCCTGCTCGCTCATAATCTCTTCTCCCCTTTACTTTTTAAACTAAATCTTGGACAGGATCAGCAGGGCCTGCCGCACACTTCTGTGTAGAAAGCCTCTGCTCAATATAAAGATACTAACAGAGCAACCTTCAGTCCAACGAAGTTAGATCGCCTTCAAACCTCGATTCTGCAATCGTTGCTGCTCCCACACAGAGAAATTTTCTGGGGGATGGAGAATTTGCTCCTCCGGTTTCCGGTGCAACTTGGCTGCGTCGTGGGGACAACCGGTCACGCAAAGCCCACAGCCTATACAGCGATTTTCGTTAACCGTGAACACTCCGTCCCTTTCCTCGATCGCCTGAACCTGGCAGCGATCGCTGCAGATACCGCAGCCCTGGCACTCTTCTGGATCGATCGCGGCCAAGTAGTTCGCTTGGGCCACAGAGCTCTCGATTCCCTTCTCGTTGATGTAGCGCAAGACAGCGCAGCAGCAGCCGCAGCAGTTGCAGACGTACCACAATCCCTCCTGGATATTGCTGACCGAATGCACCAATCCTATCTCCTCGCATTTGTCGAGAAGGGCCAGAGCTTGCTCGCGGGTAAGATCCCCCTCCCGGTGGGCACGGACCCGACTGGAAAATCCCAGGCAGACATCCAGAGGAAAACCGCAAGGGTTTCCGACCAGGGCTCTCTCTTTTCGGCAGATACAGGGTTGAACGGTAAAGGTATTGGCTTTCTCCAGCAGAAGCCGTACATCATCGTAGGGAAGGATCCACTCCTCTTTCACGGCGGCTTGAGCCGGAATGACCCGATGGATAGCCGGCTCGGGACTCATAATGCCTGCAGCCCCGCCCTCTGCCATGTACTGCTCGAAAAGACGCGCCAGTTCCTCGTCCATCGCATCGACCTGGGCTTCGTAGATCCCGACCACAAATGGGGCCAACCGGAAATGAGGCGATCCCTGCCGGTCTTCGAACAGAACCATTCCCCGCTTGACCATCTTCAGCAATCGTGGGCGCAGATACCGTACCGGCGCTCCCACACGTTCTGCGATCCGCTCCACAGGCTCCATCTGCCGGCCCAGCTTGCTCGCCAGGCCGGCTTCCTCGGAGGAGAAGATCTTCTGCAGCAGTCGCAGCTCGATCTCCGACTCTGTCTGGGGAAATCCATTGGGAAGCCGGTCCAAGGCGCGGGCCAGTTCACGGAACACACTCTCGCTCATCGATTCCTCCTTGTTGGCACCGCCCATCTTAACCGCCCGTGAGATACCCCGCAACCGCCTCGGCCACCCCTTCCTGCCAGCTGTGGCTGTGAGTGTGGGGGGTATGGGAGTGCAGCAGGGTGTCGGGGAAGTGAGTGCCGAATCGGGAAAAGGTCAACAGGAGCAGGAATCTCTTGTCCCCCAAATGGGTGAGCAGGCTGAACAGGGATCTTCTTCGCCCGGGTATGTCCACACCGAGATTGCGGGCGTATTCGGCCACGAGGGATCCCCACGGCACATGGGCGTCACAGCAGTTGAAGACCTGGTTGGCCGGGCCGGCGAGCAGAATCCGGTCGATGATCGCCCCGAGGTTGGAAACGCACATCAGGGAGATCTTGTGCCGGCCGGTGCCGCAGGTAAAGAATGTGCCCTCCCGCAGCGCGGAAACGATCGTGGATGAAAGATAGGAATCCTTTTTCCCCAGCACGGCTGGAAGCCGCAGGATGGTATAGTCCAACCCGCTGTCCTCGATATAGCGTTCGGCCCGGATCTTGGAACCCATGTAGGGTACAATGGGGATTCCCCGGGACCGCCTTGTCCTGTCCTCGGTGCGGTTCTGTCCCATGGTCTTCCACCCGTACACAGAGATCGAGCTGACGTAGATGAAATGAGGGACGCCGTTCGCCCTCGCCCAGAAGGCGAGCTGTTTGGTCCCCTCGGCATTCACCGCAAGCATGAGTTTGCGGGAGGCCCGCTGATCCACGATCCCGGCGGCATGGACGACCGCGTCGAACGGTGAAGGTGGAAGGTTGTCGAGAGATTTCGGATCCGTGAGATCGAGATACACCTCATTCCCGCCGGGAGCGCGGTAGTAACAGGTGCCGACCACCTGATGCCCAACTTGCTTCAGATCCCGGCGCAAGGCGGCGCCGATGAAACCGTCACTGCCCGTTAGAAGAACCCGCATGAACTCTTGCTCTTGATCACTATCTTCGACATCCGTACCTGTTGAGAATTATATATTCAAACAGCGCACTCAGGAAAGTATTCAGCCTTTCATCGAAAAGCGTCGCGGACAAGATCGGAACTCGCAGCCCCTTGCCCGGAAAAGGTCGGGAAGCTACGTTTGTGACTGTCATCATGGCTGTTCTGATCGTTCTTGGATTTATTCTCCTGGCCGCCGGGATCTGGGGATCGCCCTGAAGCTGGGGGTAAGCGGGGCCATCGCCTTCTACTTCACCCGCGCCGTGTTGACGGGATAGAGGGTGAGCGAACTCCGGGGCAGAGTACAAGCCCTCTGTCAGCCGGTCCCTAGTCCGTTTGTTCTAAACCCGTACCAAAACCATACTTTCGTCCGGTCTCAACCATACTCCCGAAGCACTAACTTTCATACGGATATTGAAAGCATAGTTCGAAGTTGGAAGGAATAGTTGAAAGCCTGAGGAGGAGAACAGAATGAACCAGCGCGCCAAGGTGGATGACTACCTCCTCCGTTTGTACCTCAAAGAGATCAACAGATATCCTCTGCTCAGCCGTGATGAAGAGGCTGCCCTGATCCGCCGTGCAGTCGCAGGGGACCAAGCTGCTAAGGAGAATTTGGTCCGTTCGAACCTGCGCTTCGTTGTCGCCGTGGCCAAACGATACCGGAACAAGGACATACCCCTCCTCGATTTGATCAACGAGGGCAATATCGGTCTTCTCAAGGCGATCGAGCATTTCGACGTGAACAAAGGGTATCATTTTATTTCCTACGCCGCCTGGTGGGTGCGGCAGGCGATCCTGAAGGCCCTGTCCGATAAATCGAGGATGATCCGACTGCCCTGGAACCGAGCCAACGAGCTGGTTCACATCGAACGCAGACGGCGAGAGATGCTCTCCGAGAGCTCGAATGCACCGGACCTGGGCAGGATCGCCGCGGAACTGGGCATGTCCGAGGATCATGTCAGCAATCTGATCAGCCTGTCCCAAGAACCCCTATCCCTCGATTCCCCGGTTCAGGGGGAGGCGGATTTCTCCCTGCTCGGCGATTTTATCTGTGACACAGCCGGTATGAATCCTGAAGAAGCCGCGGTCAGCCGATCCCTGAGCGAGCATATCCAGGATCTGTTGGCAACCCTCACGCCTAAGGAAGCGGAAATTCTCGCCCTTCGTTATGGACTGAACGGAGAACAGAGGCTCTCCCTTCGTGAGATCGGCAGACTTTACCAACTCTCCCGCGAGCGGGTCCGCCAGATCGAGAAGAAGGCGATCAAGAAACTCAGGGCGCCCTCCCGCCGGCAGGTCCTGGAAGCCTACGTAGCCTGAGGATCAATGATCGTGGCTGTGCGGATGCTCTAAAAACCCGCCTAGTTTTTCGAGAGCAGAGGAAAGATGGCGGTTCACCGTCTTCATCGTCTCCGCCGCCTCCCTTACATCATCTTGGGCGGGGCCTGCCGATTTCGTCCAACGCAGGAACTCCGCTGCATGCTCTTCGTTGTGTTCGATCCAATGGCCGAGAAGTACTCTCAGCTTGTCTGTGTCTTTCATCCGACTTTCCCAGTTTTTTTCGAGCTCTCCAAATGCACGGTATGCTTGAGCAGATCGATTTCCCGAATTACAGCATTGACCGTTTGGGATTCTTCGAACAGAGGCGTCAGCTCAACTCCATCGTTTGTAGGTTTGACCTGAATCACATCCTCGAGGATCTTGGCACCGTCCAGAAAAACAGTTGCCTGGCACATCGATATTTCCTCCTGCAGGGGTAGATACTCTTCCCCCCCTAATTATAGTCGATATTTCTCATTTGGCGACGGGGATCGAATGTTTATCTGCCGGTTTTTTTCTATCCCGCCCACTGTTCCCTAAATGGCGAGGTGGTTGGTTTAGGACGAACAGAACAGTGCAGCGGTGCGGCAGGATTCGACGGGAAATTTCCCGACGGCGGTCTCG
The DNA here is from genome assembly GCA_964604845.1 of uncultured Spirochaetaceae bacterium. GTDB lineage: Bacteria > Spirochaetota > Spirochaetia > SZUA-6 > DRHE01 > JAFGQJ01. The sequence goes on along the minus strand of CAZSBH010000116.1, from coordinate 2,178 downwards.
TCGGAAAGCACAACACCGCGGAAACCCCGTAACAGCACCTCGTAGAGATAGCTGATCTCCGAGCGGGTTGGTGTCGGGTGCTCGGTCATGTGCTCCAGCACCTGCCCGGCCAGGAACACCGGTTTCGGGATTCTTTCGACAAGTTTGGAGAAACGGAACAGCTCTTCAGCCATGGCTGCTGCACCCATCTCTGCACCCAGGTCGCCCCTGCAGATCCAGAGCTCGTCGGCTGCTTGAGCGATTCGTTCGGCCTGCCGAACTGCGGAGGCTCTCTCCAGTTTTGCGACCAGGTAGGTCGAAGGGTCGAACAGGTCCTTGTAATTTCTCATCTCTCCGGCGTCCTTCACATAGGAAAGTGCGTAGCGGACGAAAGGATATGGCCGACCGAGCTCTACGATCCGCCGGTCTTTGTGGTTGAGCTCTTCTTTCCGGTACCTTGAACCCACGATTGTGATTCCTTTTCCCGTCGTTACCTCTCCCCCCCGGACAACCCGAGCGGTAATCCGCTGCTCGCCTACTGACTCGATCTGAAGAATCACCCTGGCATCGTTGACGGCGATCTCACCGCTTGAAGATCGAGCAGCTACGAAAAAATCGGGGTGCGGGACCGGCAGCAGGAAAGGCCCGGAGACTCCACCGTCATCGGCGGGATCATCACCAACAACGAGCTCGACGGATTGGCCGGCGTCTACTGCGGCGGCTTCCACCGTACCGATACGCCACTTGCCGGCCTGAAGGTCCAGGATCACGGGAAGGCGATCGGCAAGCTTCCTGTCTGCGAGATTGACCAGAAAATGTGCGATCCTATCCAGCCAGGCTTCCAGTTCCTCGAGGGCGAAGTGGGAGGTGTTTAAGCGAAAGGCTGTGGCCCCCGCCTCCAATAGCATCTGCCACATATCTTCCCTGTTCGTTGCCGGACCGAGGGTTACGACGATCTGGTACTTCATGGTTGTGGGTCGCTCGGGTTGACCGCGGCGGGATTGCGCAACAGAGAGGTTTGGGAGACGATCATCCCTACCAGCATCAAAGCACAGCCGATCAATCCGCGAAGCGACAGCACCTCTCCGAGGATCAGCCAGCCCCCCAGCACGGCGAAGGCCCCTTCCAGGCTCAGGATAATGGCTGCGTGGGCCGGATGCGCCGTTTTCTGTACCACCACCTGGAGGGTGTAGGCGATACCTACGGAACACAATCCGCCGTAGAGAATCGGCACTGCAGCCCGGAGTATACCCTGCAGAACAATCGCTTCCGTACCGGCAGCAACGGCCAGGCTGAACAGAGAGCAGACGCCGAACTGGATGCTCGCCAGCATGAGAGAATCTGTTCTAGGCGAGAACCAGCCGATCAGCTGCACGTGGGCGGTCCAGAACAGGGCACTAAGCAGAACGAGGAAATCTCCCCTGGCGATGGTGAAGCCCCGGGTGATGCTCAGAAAATACAGTCCCACCACCGCCAGGCCGGCGCCGACCCAGCGGCTTGAGCCTGCTTTCTGTCTCCACAGCAGGCCGGAAAGCGGCACCAGCACAACGTACATCCCGGTGATGAATCCGGCCTTCCCGGCCGTGGTGTAGACGATCCCTACCTGCTGCAGGGACGCCGCTGTGAACAGGATGGAGCCGCTGACAAGCCCGTATACCCACACTTTGACCACCCTTACCTCTGCGGTAGAAATCCCCTTGCCCGTCGGGTCCTCCGCCCCGTTCTTTCGGCGGGATCGCCTTCGAATCAGAAGAATGAGAGGGAGAAGGGAAAGGGATCCGAGGGCGAAGCGCACTCCATTGTAGGTGAAAGGCTGAATGTGCTCCATGCCGGCCCGTTGGGCGACGAAGGCAAAGCCCCAAATGGCCGCGGTTAGGAGAAGAAGAGCATCATCGTTAAAGGTTCGAGGATTCATCGCTGTTGGCAGCTATAGTACCTGTACGACCCCAGGCTTTCAATCGTTATAATCGACACCCGTGGAGACCTCTACAAATAGATCTACAACGTGGAGAGCAGCATTGAATAGGCCGCGGTGATCTCCTGGCAGCGTCTCAAGCCCTTGGGATTGATGTCCGGGTGATAGATCTTCATCAACCGCTTGTACTGGGCCTTGAGCAGCGGCAGATTCAGGGCTCGGCCTTCCAGATCCATCGATCGGCGCGCCTGCTGTAGGACAGAGGAGCGGTCCGGGACTCCTGC
>CAZSBH010000115.1:0-9372 GCA_964604845.1 uncultured Spirochaetaceae bacterium | reverse complement strand
GGAATCGAGCCCAAGACTCGCTTCAAGTACTACGTCTGCAATACCCGCTACAACCTCAAGAGCTGCGATCAGGCTTACATCAGGGCCGATATCCTGGAGGCCAGCGTCATCCAGGAGATTGCCAAGCTCGCTGCCCGCAAGGACGTCATTTCCTCCCAGGTCGACGACTACGTGGAGCACAACCGGAAAGCTCTGCCGGGATTGGAGGAAAAACGGGAGGCGAACCACCAGGAGGTTGCGATCCTTGGCTCGGAGAAGCAGAAGCTCTCTCGCTGGCTGCTCGGAAATGAGCTGACCTCCCAGGCCGTCCGTTTCATCAATGCCCAGATCGAGGAGCTGTCAGAGAAAGAGATCCGGCTGCAGAAACAGCAATGGGCGCTGGAGGACCGGATCAACGACATGCAAAAGGAGAGCTACAACGCAGAGACGATCGCCGATCAGCTACAAGGTTTTGTCACCGCCTTCCCAGATCTCTCCGACGGCGAGCGGAAGCTGATCATTGACTCGCTCATCGAACGGGTGCAGATCGGAAAAAACAAAAGGGTGACCGCTGTCTTGCGACCACCCTTTGCCTCTTTCGGGTATTTGTCCCCGTCTTTAGCCCCTAGGGGTATTCCACCTTTGTCCAGCCGTTTACAGTAGCTTGTCTTCACCATATGTTGAATTGTAGTGGATTGCAACCGTTATCCGGCAGTTGCAGTAGATTTTGCTACAATTTTACTACAAGATCGGATATACTTGACTTGTGCCAAGAATAAGTGAGTTCCTAGGTATTGTTATCTACATTTATTTCAGTGAACACAATCCTCCTCATTTTCACGCTATCTATGGTCAGTTCGAGGCGGAGATACTGATTGGAAACGGCGAGATCTTAAAGGGCAAACTACCAGTCCGAGCACTCTCCCTCGTCAGAGAATGGGCCGAAAAATATAAGGATCAACTGAGTCAAGATTGGGATCTGGCTCGTCGACATGAAGAGCTGAAACAAATTCCACCTTTGGAGTAAATTATGAACAACGGAATTCTTCACATTCTTGAGGTCGAGGTAATACGAGATTTCATTTTGAAAATCGAATTCAACGATTGCACTGTAAAAGTCGTAGATGTCAAACCTCTGTTGACAGGTCCGGTATTCGAACCGCTTCATGATCCTTCGTTTTTCGCTCGAGTTACAATAGATCCAGTAGCCCAGACTGTGATTTGGCCAAATGGAGCTGATTTTGCGCCTGAAGCCCTATTTGAATTGAAGTCACTGGACCATGTAGCATAACTTATTGGAAGCTTAGGATCGGATGCGAATATTCCCTGTTCAGTTTCCCCTTCATATTCCATGATCAAATATGGTCGGTATCATACCGCCGCGATCCGTGCAATACTTAGGATTCGCTCTCGGAAATTGCTTTCTGTAACTGTCGCCATTCTTCCCTATAAGCCGAAGACCCTAACCGCACACTAACATTTTCGTACCATATCTCCTGCCCAGTGTCGGCCTAAACCAGCAGAGGCTGCAGTACATGCTTTGTTTCTCTATCCACGAGTTTTATGGGTAGATCCTCCGCTCCGTGGAGCCACTTGTCTCCCCAGACCATCAACGACACAATAACAGGAAACAAATCAAGACCACGTTCGGTCAACCGATACTCGTATCGATCCGGGTGTTGCCGGTAGAGAACCCGTTCCACGATCTGATGCTCCACCAGTGAATTGAGCCGGTCGGTCAAAACTTTTCGAGAGATTTTCAAATGACGGCGGGAAACATCGAATCGATAGCCACGACCTACATAACCGCGGATCAGTTGACGTCCCGGAGATCATCAACATACAACCGAAAGGCTCTACTGGAGCCACGAAGACGGGGCATTCATCGCTGAAGTTCCTGAATTGCCCGGATGTATGGCTGATGGTTCTACATATAGCAGGACCAAAACAGCCAGTAACGGCACGATTCGCACACCGGGAAACACTGCGTATGCCTGGACGCGGTCATGTGCGTTTCGTGAAGCACGTTGACCCATCGCGGAGAGCGTTAAGAACGGCGGAGAATCGACAAGCCCCCTGATGACTGTGCTTCGATTTTGACCTCTACGGACATGCCGGACAGCAGCACCATGTCCTCCGGATGATTTCCAAGCTCGATCTTGACGGGAATACGCTGCGTCGTCTTGGTGAACTCACCGATCGAGAAAGGCGGCGCAACAATAGCGGCGCCGATCTGGACCACCCGGCCCTTGAACGGATAGGAAGCATAGGCGTCCACGGTGATCTTCACCGGAGCACCCACCCGGATTCGGCCTATCTTGGTCTCCTCGAAGTTGGCGGTGACCCAGATGTTCGTCAGGTCGTTGATCGCGAACATGATCTGCCCGGGCTGCACCAGCTCCCCCGGCATCAGGGGTTTCTTCGCGATCGTTCCGGCAATCGGAGCGGTGATCCTGGTATTGAGGAGCTGGGCATCGATCACTCCCAGTTGCGCATTGGCGGTGTCGATCTGGGCCTGGGCGATCGAATACTGCGCGTTCGCCGTTTCCAGCGCCCTGGCCGCATGATCGTATTCCTCCCGGGTTGTGGCTCCGTCCTTGAAAAGGGTGTTGGTCCGATTGAAGTCGTCCCTTGTCTTGTCAAGGTTGACCCGCGCAAGGACCAGGTTTTCCCGGGAATAGTTGAGCGACGAATCTGCCTGCGCTTCCTGGGCGCGCAGATCGACGTCATCGAGTAGGACCAGAAGCTGCCCTGCTTCGACCTCGGTCCCTTCCTCTACCATGACGCTCTTGATCCTTCCCAGCATCTTGGCGCTCACGTTGACGTGGTTGCCGTCGATGGCCGCATCGTCCGTGCTCACGTATTTGATCGAATTAAGGATCCAGATCGTCCCGAAGGTGATTCCCACACCGAGAAGCACCAGCAGGATCAAAGCGCCGACGATGATCGGAGCCCTGCGGCCCTTTCTCTTTCGCAGGGGTTCAACCTTTTCGTTCAAGGCTTCCGCGGTGGTATCCGCATCCGTAGATTTTGGCCGAACTGCACCACCGGTTTCGCCGATCCCGTTCCTTCTCATGGGTCACACTCCTTATGATACGACCTGTTCGTGCACGAAGGCCCCGGCGAACTGACTGTTGTACAGCTCGGCATAGAAGCCTCCCTTGGCGAGCAGCTCTGCGTGATTGCCGGTCTCGATGACGCTGCCATTGTTCATGACGAGGATCAGCTCCGCGTCACGGATAGTGGACAGCCGGTGGGCGATCACGAAGCTGGTCCTGCCTTTCCTGAGTTCCTTCATCGCGTTCTGTATATAGACTTCCGTCCTCGTGTCGACGCTGCTCGTGGCCTCGTCCAGGATAAGAATCGCCGGGTTGGTGAGGATGGCCCGGGCAATGGTGAGAAGCTGCTTTTCCCCCTGGGAGATGTTGCTCGCCTCTTCGTTCAGGATGGTATCATAGCCCGCAGGAAGGGCGCGGATAAAGTGGTCGGCGTGGGCGGTACGGGCAGCCTGGGTGATCTGCTCCGGAGTCGCCTCTCCCCGGCCGTAGGCGATGTTCTCCGTGATGGTGCCATTGAACAGCCAGGTGTCCTGCAGCACCATCCCGAACATGGTGCGCAATGGGCCGCGCTGTAAGTTCCGGATGTCGATCCTGTCGACGGTGATTCTTCCGCCGTCTATTTCATAGAAACGCATCAGAAGGTTGACCAGCGTGGTCTTTCCCGCCCCTGTGGGTCCGACGATGGCGATCGTCTGGCCCTGGGAGACGTGGATATTCAGATCCTTCATCAGGGTGACTCCTTCCTTGTAGCCGAAGGTGACATCCTGGAAGTTGACCTCCCCCCTCGGCGATTCGATCACCAAGGCGTCTTCCTGGTCGGGGAGCTCCTCGACCTCGTCGAGGAGCTCGAAAACACGTTCCGCACAGGCGATCGTCGACTGGAGGATGTTGGCGATGTTGGCGGTTTGGGCAATCGGCATGGTGAACCGGCGGGAGTACTGAATGAAGGCCTGGATATCCCCGAGCTTGAGGGTCTTGTTCGCCGCCATGATCCCGCCGACCACGCAGATGAGCACATAGCCGATGTTGTTGACGAAGTTCATCAGGGGCATGATGATGCCGGAGACGAACTGGGCTTTCCAGCCGGCATTGTAGAGCCGGCCGTTGATTCCATCGAAAACCTCGACAGCTTTGCGCTCGTGTCCGAAAACCTTGACGATCGTGTGCCCCGTGAACATCTCCTCCACGTGCCCGTTCAAGTTGCCGAGCTCCTTCTGCTGGGCCGCGAAGTTCTTCTGCGACAGCCTGGCGATGTTCGCCGTGGCCAGGAAAGAAACGGGCAGGGTGACCAGGGTGATCAACGTCAGGACAGGACTGATGGTGAGCATCATGATCAGAACACCGAGAATCGTACAGACGGAGGTGACCAGCTGTGTCAGGCTCTGCTGCAGCGTCGTACCTACGGTATCGATATCGTTCGTGACCCGGCTCATGATCTCGCCGTGCGTGCGGGTATCGAAGAATTTGAGAGGGAGCCGGGAGAGCTTCTCGTTGATATCGCTGCGCAAATCGAACACGATCTTCTGGGATATGCCGGCCATCTGATATTGCTGGATGTAGTTGAACAGCGCACTGGTGAAGTACAGCCCGATCAACACGACAATCACCTTCCCGATGAACCTGAAATCGATCGAGGGAGCGGGTTCGCCCAAGTGGGCGGCGGCATACTTGCCCATGATTCCCTCGAACAGCTTGGTCGTCACCTGGCCCATGATCTTCGGACCCACGATGTTGAACGCCGTGCCCAGCAAGGCACAGACCAGGATGACGATCAGTGTGTTTCGGTAAGGCCCGAAGTATACGAGCAGTCTCTTCAGAGTACCGGCGAAGTCCTTTGGTTTCTCCGCGGGCGCTCCGCGGCCCATCATCCCGCCGGGGCGCCCTCCGCCGCCGAAAGGCATCCGGGGCGGACTCGGGGCGGATCGTCCAGCGCGCTGATCACTCATGCGATTTCCTCTTCCGAAAGCTGAGAGGCCACGATCTCGCGGTAGACCTCGCAGCTTCTGTAGAGTTCCCTGTGAGTGCCCACGCCGACGATCCGGCCTTCTTCCAGCACGATGATCCGGTCCGCATCCATGATCGTGGCCACCCTCTGCCCGACGATCAGGACGGTGGAGTCGAGGGTCTCTCGTTTCAGTGCCACCCGGAGCCTGGCGTCGGTCTTGAAATCCAGCGCCGAAAAACAGTCATCGAAGAGATAAATCTCAGGTCTGCGGACGACGGCCCGGGCTATGGAGATGCGCTGTTTCTGTCCGCCGGAGACGTTGGTACCGCCCTGGGAGATGATCGAATCAAATCCGTCTTTCATTTCGCTGATGAACTCGTTTGCCTGAGCGATCTCGGCGGCTGCGAACACCTCCTGCTCCGTGGCGTCCTCCTTGCCGTAGCGGATGTTCTCGCCGATGGTTCCTGCAAAAAGGACCGCCTTCTGCGGCACCAGGCCGATCTTGGCCCGAAGGTATTCCTGCGAGAGCTCACGGCTGTCCACTCCGTCTATCAGGATGTTTCCGGAATCGATATCGTAGAAACGCGGAATCAGATGAATGAGGGTGGATTTCCCCGAACCCGTGCTCCCGATGATCGCCGTCACCTCGCCGGGTGACGCCGAAAAGGAGATATCGCTGAGCGCAGGCTTCTCGGCGCCGGGATAGCTGAAGGTGATGTCCCTGAACTGGATGCTGCCCCTCGTATGGGCGTTGGCTTGCCGTGGTTGCCGGGGGTCCTCCATTCCGGGCTTCGTCGCCAGCACCTGATTGATCCGCTCGGCGGAAGCCTGAGCCCGTGGGACCATAATAAGCAACAGGGAGGCCATGAGAAGGGCAAACAAGATCTGCATGGCATATTGGAGAAAGGCCATCATGTTGCCGACGTTCGTGGTCCCGCGATCGATACGGATACTCCCAAACCAGATGACGGCAACGGTGGTCAGGTTCATCACCAGCATCATGATGGGCATGACTACGGCCATCAGCCTGTTGACCTGGATCAGGGTCCGCGTGAGATCGAGGTTCGCCTCCTGGAAGCGTTTCTTCTCGTCATCGATGCGGTTGAAGGCGCGGATGACCCGGATGCCTGTCAGCCTCTCGCGCAGGACGAGGTTGACCCTGTCGATCTTCTTTTGAATCGCCCGGAAGAGGGGAAAACCCCTGGCTGCGACTGCGGTAATCGTGGCCACGAGGATTGGAATCACCACGATGATGACCCAGGCCAGCCCCCTGTCCTTGGATATAGCCATAATGATACCGCCGATGGCCATGATCGGCGCGCTGATGATCATCCGCATTATGATCAGGAGCACCATCTGGACCTGGGTGACATCGTTGGTGTTCCGGGTCACCAGCGAGGGCGTGCCCAGGATGTCGAACTCGTGAAGGGAGAATCCCAGGACATGGGTGAAGAGCTTCCTGCGCACGATCTCCCCGAAGCCCATGGAGGCATGGGAGGCCAGATAGGCAGCCGTGATGGCACAGGCGGAACCCCCCAGTGCCACCAGCAGCATGCGCCCGCCAATCCGGATGATGTAGCTGACGTCGCCGTTGGTGATTCCGTTATTGACGATATCCGACATCAGTGTGGGAAGGTACAGGTCGGCTATGCTCTGGAAAAAGACCAGGACGATGACCGCGTACACGGCGACTGCGTAGGGTTTCAAGAATCTGAGCAGTTTGATCATGGGCTCCAGTTCCTATCCGAGAGCGGCGGCGTTCCGGAAGATCACGGCAGAGTCTCCAGCGCTGTTGCCCGCGCCAGATCGGCGGCCGCGATCTGAACGTCGATCTGCTTGTTGGTGACGGCGAACTGCGCCCGCAGCAGGGCGAGCTCCTCGCTCAATCTACTTACCTCGTTCACCGTTCCTGCTTCGTAGCGCCTCTGGGCGACTCGGACATTCTCCTCCGCCTGAGCGACCATATCGCTGATCAACTCGAGATCGGCCCGGGCTCGGGTGAGGTTGAGAACACAGGTGCGCACATCCAGAACGACCGTGGTTGTCAATTTGGCAGCATCCGTTCGGGCCTTCTTGACGCCCAACTCTTGGGCTTTCTTCTCCTCGAGATTCGCAGGAATGCCGCCGACATCGTAGCTCAACTGGACCCCGAGGGACCAGGTACCAGTAAAAGCCCAGGGATCGGTCTGAAAGGCGACCCGGGGGTTGGGATCGGCAAGTGTGTACCCCCCCGTGATCGCCACCGTCGGATACAGTGGAGCAGCGGAAAGCCTGGCGCTGTGCTCGGCAACCTGGGACGCGAGGACCGAACTGCGGGTCTCCGGTCGCCGGGCCAGAGCCATTTCGATCAGTTTTTTGTCGTCGAGGACGCCGGCGATTTCGGGCACAAGTGGATCGTCCGCTTGAGTAGAGAGCACCAGCGGCACTTGCGTAGCGGAAGGATCCGCACTGATCTGCAGGTCGGCAAGATCCCATCCCATGATGGATGCGAGCAGCAGGTAGGCCCGCTTTCTCTGAGCCACGGCGTCTCCCAGGTCGATTTCCGCCTGTTTTCGCCGCGTGTCTGCGACGAGCAGGTCCGCCCTTATCGCCGATCCGGTAGCTACCTGGTCGCTCAGAAAGCTGTAGTTCACTTCCATCAACTCCAGGTTTTTCTGTAGCGTCCGGACAGCGTTGTCGGTGCGCAGGGCTTCCCAGTACGAGCGCCGCACTTCAAAAAGGAGAGAGCGTTTGACCATCTCCAGCCCAGACAGCTTGCTGTCAGCGATTAGCCGGGCGATCGAGAGCGTCTCCCGCAGGCGGTAACCGGCGAAGACGGGATACTGGAGATTGGCGCCGAACGCGATTACGTTGGTCAGAGAAGCGGGAAGTTCGAACCGAATTGTTCCCGGCCCGGATGTGTCCGGAAGATCCACCGATGTCGCGGGCAGGGTGCTCAAGCGCTGATAGCTTGCAGAAAGCGACAGGGAAGGATAGAGCCGGAAGCCCGCCGCGTCGGCCTTCGCGGATGCCGCAAGCCAGTCCCAGTTGGCGCTTTCCACGTCCGGATTCTGACCGAGGGCCGCCTCCGCCGCCTTAACTATGGAGAGTGTCTGTTCCTGCGCCTGGGAGACCTGAACGATCCCCGCGAGCCACAGAGCGACAACTACTGCAGCGATCGGAGCAACCGGTTTGAAGAATCCGCCGATCCGATTACTTGTTGATTTTCTCATCCCAATGTCCGTCCCTTCCTTACCGCAGAGCCCCCCCACACACCGCATCGGCCGGTTTCCGTCTTGGTCATTCCGCAGCGGAACTCTGCTGTTCCAGGGCTTCAAGAATGATCCGCAGATCCTCGATAAGCCTCTGCGTGCGGGAATCAGGTATCGATCTGAACGCCTCTCGAAGCATGCCCTCCATGGAAGTCATCAGGTCCGCAACGAAATCCTTGGTTTTCTGAGTTTCCGTTATTAAACTACTCCGGCGATCATTCGGGTCCTGGCGTCGTTCTATAAGGCCGCGCCTTTCGAGGCGGTCAAGTATCCCTGTGACCGTGCTCGAGGGGATGCCGATCATCGTAGCGAATTCGCTGGCCCGGCAGGCAGGCCTCCATTTCATCCTCATCAAAACGGAGATTTCCGCAATCGAAAGTTTCTGCTCCCGAAAGATGGGCACGAGCCGCTTCGAGATCTCCTTGTTGATCCGCCGCAGCAATTCCATCAGTTGCATCTCGCTGTTCATGTCCCCCTCTCCTTGATCACTTCTATTCCGGATCGGGATTATCCGGTTTCGAATATTCGGTAATCGTAGTAGGTAAGGTCCTCAGATCGGGCGGCGAAGTCAAGTATTTTCACACCCTGGGCATTCTTCCTTGCCGAGGAGGTCCCCGTTTTATAAGATTCTTCCCGGCCTCGAGCAGCAGCCTCTTGAAGGCGGGCAGAGTCCGGGAGTCGGCGGAGTAGCCATCGCCAACGTAGAGTTTGTTTACCTCCCAGACCTGGTTTATACGTTCGGGCGCAGCCTCTCTTCCCGGGCGGCCAGAGAATAGCTTTCTCTGGCTTGTTCTTCAGGAATATCTCAGAACCGCACGAGGGAAATGTCGTAAAAGAGCCGCGCTCCTCAAGAAGGTCTGGGGCCAGGTAATTTTTTTGGGAAGCAATGAGGTGTATACGACGATTAGCTCTCTGAGAAAGAAACTAGGCGACTGCGCCTCGATTGTTTGTGTGATCGGAACCGTCTCCGGCATTGGCTAACGTTTCCGAACGATATTACTATTATCTGTCCGTTCAGGAGTCGGATGAGGGAAAAAAGAGGTGGTCGCCGATCTGACGCCACCTCTTGTCTGGGCTTCTAATCGCCCGAGTAGCCCCTAGGGGAGAAAAACCCAAAGTGGTGGAGATGAGGATTCAC
>CAZSBH010000114.1:0-9499 GCA_964604845.1 uncultured Spirochaetaceae bacterium | reverse complement strand
GGATGCCTTTGCCAGCGTCGTTCTTGGCAGCCTGCTTCAGGGCGACAGCCTTCCCATAGCGCTTGACAGGTCTGTACAGTTTGCGACCTTGGCGATCAAGGCGAGTTTCGGCTATGACCTGCCCAGCCGAGAGGGGGTTTTACTGGAGAGAGTCTTGAGCAATCTGAAAGCTCCGCTTACCTCCATGACCTACGAGGACTGGTAGGGGAGAATGTATAACGGGCCTTTAAAATACAGCAGGGGAGGGAACATGAAAACATCCGCGGCACTCAGCGACGGTGGAACCGCTGTCGGGCTAAATGCAGCGGAAAGAGAAAACAGAAAGAACAACCTGGATCCCCACGAACAGGCGGCGGATCACCTGTTTGTAATGAACCCGGTGCCTGGGCAGCGATACGTGCACTTGCGGGCTGCCAGGATTCGAAACGCCGCCTTTTGCAGAGACGCGGTGCCGGTCCCCGTGATGCCGGACTTTTTTGAAGATCTTAAACACGAGGCAGTGGCCTCGCGACGGATCCTCATTCCTAAGGTGAGCAGTATATGAATGTGGAGGAGTTTGATCGCCTGATAGAGGAGCTGCAACGGCAAGTCGGCGAGCAGGAGCGTGCACTCTATTCGGCCGAGGTTATCGAGCATGCGCATAACCCGGAAAATCTCGAGCGTATGGAACGGGCGCAAGCCTCTGCCGTTGTACGGGGCTGGTGCGGTGATACGATGGAGTTCTACCTTCGGTTTGGAAAACGGGGACAAATCCAGGAAGTCACGTTTATGACCGATGGCTGCGGGCCCACAGTGGCCTGCGGCAGTATGCTGACCTCCCTGGTAAAAGGTCTGTCGCCGGATAAGGCCCTACTGATCTCGGCGCAGGATTTGATCTCTGCCCTAAAAGGGTTGCCCGAGGAGAGTGTTCACTGTGCCGAGCTGGCGGTGAATACGCTGCGGACCGCCATTTCCAACTGGAAAAGCAGAGATTGTCGGTGAAGTGCTTGGAAGCGCGCTCGCTCCTATGGAGATGGAATTCTTATTCATCCAATGCCGGTTGAGAAATATCGGGATTGTGGGGAGTGATCCGTTTACGGAAGTTGTAAATACATCCCGAAGCAAAGTGTCCGTCGTGAAGGAGCTCCCCTTCCATCTGTGTTTCGAGCATAAAACCGAGGATTCGCAGCTGGTTCTTGATCCCATCGATCTCCTGTGAAGACATATGTCGGGGAAAGATCGACACAATTCCATCTCTGATAACCATGGCCGCCACGGATTCCAGTACGTTCTTCCTCTGCTCAGGGGTGAAATAGTAGCCGTGGATCACATCGTAGAGAAGCACTGCGTTTAGACCGCTCTCTCCAAGGGTGCTTTTCAATTCATCGATGGAGTGTATAGGGACAACATTTGTCAGACGCCGGGATGAGGCTTCCCGAACCAGCTCGGCCAGGGCGTATCTGTTTTTTTCAAGAGCATAGACAGCGCCCATCTTTCCAACGACCTTGGCCGCCGGGATCGCGTAGGCCCCCTTGCCGCAGCCGAAGTCTAGAACATGATAACCGGGCTGGATTCCCACCGCTACCAATAAGCGCTCTCCCTCTTTTTCAAACCAGCGCTGAATATTCTCGCTCATCTATGCACAGGTATAACTTTACAGAATGAGGTTCAAAGCAGATCCGGTTATAAACACGGCGAGGATCATGATGCCCATAGATTTAAGTCCGTCTTTGAGACCGAGTTCCCGGAACAGTACCACGAAAGTGGCGATACAGGGAAAAAACATCGCCAGCAGTACGCTTCCGATGACCAACTGTTTTCCGGTCAGCCCGAGGGGGGCGAACATCCCCAAAGCCACGTCTTTTCTCAAGATTCCCACGAGCAGAGGTACAACGGACTCCGATGGCATTCCCCACAGCCTGGTGATGACCGGTTCGGCAAACCCGGCCAGATAGGTAAACACGTTGAGCTGATAGAGGACATTCACCACCAAAATTGCTCCGATGATGATCGGCAGGGCTTCCCGGGCAAAGCCGGAGATCCGCATCCACATTTTGACGACCAGCGCCCGGGCCGTGGGCAGCCGGTAGGGGGGGATTTCTATCAGAAGTTCCGGCCGAAAGCCTTTGGACGTGAACCTCAGGACCAGGCTGATCAGCAGCCAAACCACGAAGAGGATCCCGTACACCACCAGCACCGGTCCCAAGCCTCGGCTGCCTACAAGTCCTATGATCATGGCCTGAAGCGCGGCACAGGGAACGGCGATGGATATCAGGGTCGCCGTGATAAAACGCTGGCGTTTGCCCTCCAGGATGCGGGTGGCCATGATTCCCGGTACGTTACAGCCCAATCCGAGAAGGGTTGGGATGATCGCGTAGCCGTGCAGCCCGATCCGATGCATGAAGGTGTCGAGGAACACGGCCAGTCTGGGGAGGTAGCCGCTGTCCTCGAGGAGGGACAGGACGAAATAGAAGCTGATGAGGTAGGGCAGCACCACCCCGAGGGGTATAAAGATTCCCGAAGTGAGGATTCCGAAGGACTGCATGAAATCGATCTGCCCGTCCACCAATGTGCCGATCAGAAGTCTGTGCAGGAAGCTTCCGGGACCCAAGACTCTGGAGAGCTGTGTCAGCTGTGGTTGGAGAGCCTTCTCGAAGAGCAGCTCGGTTCCAAAGGGAAGTTCCACCCAGGGTTGACCGACAATACCGATTCCTCCGCTGATCAAGAACTCTCCGATCAGGCGGATCAGGGAAAAAGAGAAAGTAATGACTAGTAGAGCGAACACGCTGCCCCACAGAGGATGGATGCTGATTTCTTCCAGCCTGTCTGCGAAGGTGTGGTGATGATGCTCGAGGGTCTGTACCTTCTGCACCAGATTGCCGACCCGCCGCCATATCCGATCCCTATCCAGATGGATGTGTTCGGTAGAGGCGGATTTACGCATATCCGAGGGCATGTGCTGTATATGGGGATGATGACCGGGATGGCCCGATTCGTTCGTCATCTTTTGTCGTGCCAGCGGCAGGCTCAGGCAGGCGTCGATCAGTTTTCTCACACCCTCGCCGCTGCGGGCTACGATCGGCACAACCGGCACCTCCAATTCCGCGGAGAGCTTCTCCGCGTCGATACCGATTCCTTTGTGTCGAGCCTCGTCGCTCATATTGAGTGCGATCAGGAGGGGTTTCTTCTGAGCGATGAGCTCCAGGGTCAGGGGGAGGTGACGTTCCAGGTGGGTGGAATCCACCACATTGATGATCCGTTGGGCATCGTCGATCAGGTCCACCGTCACCCTGGCCGCTTGGTCCAAAGGTTCCAGAGAGTACGTTCCCGGTGCATCCACGACAGTGAAGTTCGCACCCCCGCTGCGCATCTTACCCATAGCGTAGGATACGGTCGTACCGGGATAGTTGGAGGCGATCGTGCGTACCCCTGTCAAACGCGAGAACAGGACGCTCTTTCCCACATTGGGCTGCCCGACGAGGAGGATATCGCTAGCCAGGTGCTTCCTCGAACCTCGCTCAGTTTTTTTGAGCGTTTCCGTTGTCATCATCGGTCATGCTGCCTAACCAGGATTCTTCTGGCCATTCCCCGACCGATCGCGATCTGGGTTCTTTTCACCATCACGACTACCGGTCCTCCCCAGGCCAGGGCGGAGAGTTTGCGGACCACCTGCCCCTCGACCAGCCCCATGTTCCGCAGTCGAACCTGCATGCCCCGACCGCCCTGTACCGCGGCGATCGTTGCCTCCTCTCCTAATTTGAGCTCAGTCAGTGGCTTTTCCATTCCTGTCATTTTTCCCTTTCAAATCGTTCAGGCAACGGCTGATGCAGCGTTCGCAGTTTTCAACGGATTCAGGTCGATCGCAGAAATATCCGGTTTCCTCGATCCAGCGGATGTCGAGGCGGGGGCAGATCTGGATGAAATCTACGAACTCGGCCAGCCGATCCAATATCGTCTCGGAGACGGCGTGCTCCATCCTGCAGGCGCTGTCCTCCGCCTTGGCGGCTTCCACACCCAGAACTTTCACGAAGAAATCCCGCAGGACGACGTGGCGGTGATCGATATTGGCGGCGATTTTTTCCCCCTCAGGAGTCAGGGTGGCGAAGTCGTACGGTGCATAGTTGATGAGTTTCCGTTCGGCGAGTGAATGGAGCGCACCGGTAACGGAGGAACGATTCACTCCCAATCGCTTCGAGATATCCTTCGCCCGGGCTGCTTTCTTTTCCCGAACGATGTTATAGATCGCCTCCAGATAGTCTTCCAAGCTTGCGCTGAGGGTCTTGGCGCTCTTCATTGGTTTCTCAGTATAGTATAACACAAAATTTCGGAATGCCAAACATTTTACGCCATGTCGAATCGAATTTTATCTCAAATTACAATATCTGCCGGGTGTTTTTCGTCTGAGAAGTTGAGATGACACGAGTGTTTCGGGTTACAGGCAGGCTGGAGCAGCAGCAGGTCCTCTGGCTGGTCGATCGAAGCGGAGAACCAGGAAGCTACGCACTCGACGAACTGTTCACCGAGGAGGAAGTTGCCGGGTTTGAGAAGCTCCTGGAGAGCAGGAATCTGGAGTACCGGATCGAGGAAATCCTGCGATCGTTGCACCCGGAAGAACTCCCAGCCTGGGATCTGATCGGCAGAGTGTTCGAGCTTGAAGACCAGGCTGCGGACCAGCTGCCTTTCCGGGTGGTTGGTTGTGTGGAGGCGTGAAGAGTAGCCGGTACGGTGGAACTTTTCGCAAGATTCGTTGATGTCAGGTGATTCTGTAGAGAAAAAGTTTGAGTTCATCGTCGCAGCGCACAAGGGGTAGTCCTGAAAAAGTGAAGGTGTTGGACACGATCCGAGTTCCGGGGCGAAGTTCTCTACGCAGCTTGTCCTTCAAGCGATCATTGGTATTCTGGAGGAGGTAGGAGAAGACAACGTCCGCCTCTGACAGGTCAATCTCGAATAAGTTACCCCGGATAATCCGCACGCGCTTGCGCAGTCCGAGCAAGACAACCGCTGATAGGCTCCAAAGGTAACGGAAAACATCCATTTCGACTCCGACGGCCCTGGCGTCGAATCGACGTGCCGCTGCGATAAGCACTCTTCCATCCCCTGAGCCCAAATCGTACACGATCTCTCCCGGTTTGACCGCGGACATTGTGAGCATCGTGTAGATAACCTCGCGGGATGTCGGCACCCAGGGGGCTCCATGGGTATTGGTCCATATCAAGGACATCAGAAACACCATGATCAGGAAAAATAATATAGAAATAACGATGCCCATAGGATACCCGCAGTCTCTCACAAGCGGACAGAAATGGGAAGTACTCTAGAGTTCGGGAAAACAGATTGCTGAACAGGATTGCCGAAGGTGGGCAAAGGGATTACAAAGAACGCAGAACGACCATCAGGGATCACGGAGAAGGAAAACAATGAAACAGTACTTAGAGCTGATGCGCACCGTTCTGGAAAAAGGGACGGACAGGAGCGACCGAACGGGTGTGGGAACCCGCAGTATGAAAGAAATGGGCGTACGGATCTGGGATTCCTGGGCGGACGAGAACGGAGAGCTCGGTCCGGTGTACGGACATCAGTGGCGGCGCTGGAGCGCGCCTATACCTGAACCACCTCGACCAGGCCCGACTGCAGTTGACCCGGCAGCCCCGGCGGCTGCGAGGTAGGATCCGGTTTGATTCGATCAATTGGAAGATTATGGCAAAGTTCCGGCCAGCAAGAGTGCTCCTAGAACGAAGATAAGGAAAGAACCGAGGAGTCTCAGGCCGGTTGAGAGAATCCACCTGGTTTTCGACTCTGGCGGTAGGAATTTGAAGATTCCCTGTCTGGTCAGGATCGCGGTGCTGCCCACGGCGGAAATAGTAATGCCCATACCGATTGCCATTACGAGAACTAAAAACACTCCCGTTGCCAGAAACTCCAGAGAAAGACAGAAAAGCAGAATCAAGATAGCCCCGGGGCAGGGAACAATGCCCACAGCCAGTGCTACAGAAAATAAACTCCTTCGTTTCAATACTTTAGTCGTACTGCCGTCGTGTATCGGAAATCGGCCTGTCCTCCTGTCCCGTATTGCGACAATGAACATGAGAAGGCCGATCAGAGAAATCAGTGCATAACTGACGATTCTGACAATATGGCTGATGTTTTCCAGAGAAGTGAGGTACGAGCGCCTGAGAATAAGATACACTGTCAGGACTACAATGATCGCCGAGCCGGCATGGAGCAGGGCTATCAGTCCGCCCATGAGAAGACCTCTGCTCAGCGGTACATCCTGGCTCAGGAAATACGAGGCTGCGATAGATTTCCCGTGCCCCGGACCTATGGCGTGTACAACGCCGTAGATAAATGAAATGACGAACAGGATCAAGATAACCCTCGGGTTTCTCGACTCCCGCACAGCCTCCACCAGGTCCGCGATTTTTTCATAGAGATTTCTCTGAAAAGTTCTCAAGCCGGAAAAGCTTCTCTTCAAAAAGGCAGGATACTGCACTTTGAGGGCATCCTTGTTTTCTTTCGGGTCTGTGGAGAGGAAAGGGTTGTCTTGAGCAATTGCGGAGACGAAAGAGGCGAGGATCAAGACAAGTACGATCGCGGCGACTCTTCCGCTCACTGTCGTTTCCTGAATCGAAGCCGTATTTCTAAGGGGATCATCTGACCGCCCCAATAGGCTTTTCGTGTATTCTCTACCAATTCGTAGCCGCATTCGAAATCATCAAGGTTTTCTATGGTCACCGGATTCTGTGCTTCGTAGGATATTTCTGTAAAATAGGTTTCGTCGTAAACCGCCACGGACACAGTTTTGTATCCTGGAATCGCCCGGACATGGCAGGGCACAAAGAAATCGTAGATGATCCTGCTTTGTTTCGTTGCAGCCGTGAAATCTGTAATGTATTGAACGTGAAAGGGAGAATTGTCGATTGAAATATCGCAGAAGTAATGGAAATTTATGAGGTTCGAAAAAGCTCCATCCTTGACAGCCTCGATTTCCTCCTGGTTGAAGTTCTGGTCACCGTTCTTGTCATAGTCATGGATAATCGCGGCACTGAACACCTTGTCGAAAACCCAGTTGAGCCTGAATCCCGCCAGGCCGTCTTCGTCGAATACAACAGTGATCCTGTTGTCGATAAAGATGTGAGGATGGCTTTGGAGTGTAGCGGAAACGAAGAGCAGAAAGAAAAGAAGCCAGGCCTTCTTGTTCGTGGGAATCCCCATCATGATTCGGCGTGTTTTTTTTCCCGGGTTCCCGATCCGCTCCTACTTCCCGTGACAGTACTTGTACTTCTTGCCGCTGCCGCAGGGGCAGGGATCGTTTCTACCCACCTTGGGGTAGCTTCGTTTGACCTGAGCCTTGTTCGGCTGAGCCTCGGCCCGCTCTCCCATGGCCGCGGAGGATCGAGCGGACTGGCGGGTCAACACGGAAGTCGGGGCGCCCTGCCCCGATGGCTGTCTGCCACCCGAACCGGCGCCTGCCATTGCCGCCCCGGCAGTGCCGAACTGACCAAGCAGGGTGTGTCGAGCGTCGCCGAAGTCCCGCCGGCGTCGCTCCTGGGGCTCTACGGCGCGGATTCGCACCTGGAAGATCTTCAGGGCGATGGCTTGACGGATTTCCGCGAGCATCGAATCGAAGATCTGAAATCCTTCCAGCTTATACTCCAGAAGGGGATTCTTCTGTCCGTACGCCCTCAGGTATACCGCTTCCCGTAGGGCCTCGAGGCTCTCCAGATGGTTCTGCCAGCGGGTATCGATGTTGCGCAGGTATTCGAAGCGGATGAACAGGTTCAGGTTTTCCTGTCCGACTTCCTCGGCCTTACCTTTCAGGTCATCCTCCAGCTCTTGAAGGACCAGAGCCCGGAGTTGGTCGGGGCGCAAGCCCTGCAGCGACTCCACTGCCCCTCGGGGTGAATAGTAGAGGAGGTCTTTCAGGCGGGTGACAAGCGTAGCCAGCCGATAGTCGTCGTCCCCGCGCATCTCCCGGTATTCATCCATCAGGGTGTCCAGGATGTCCTCCGCCGCCGACAGCACCCGTTTTTCAAGATGGGCGTCATGGAGGATCTCATCCCTGCGGGTGTACATGAACTTTCTCTGTTCATTCAACACATCGTCGTACTCCAACAGGTGCTTCCGGATCTCGAAGTTTCGCTCCTCCACCCGTTTCTGTGCCCTCTCTATGGCCTTGTTGACCCAGGGATGGAAGATCGGCTCTCCGTCCTGCATACCCATCTTGCCCATCAGTCCTTTTAGATTGTCTCCGCCGAAAAGCCGCATCAGATCGTCATCCAGGGAAATGAAGAAACGGGAAGAGCCGGGATCCCCCTGGCGACCGGAGCGCCCCCTGAGCTGGTTGTCGATCCGCCGGGCATCGTGACGTTCGGTGCCAAGCACGTGCAGGCCCCCCGCGGTTTTGACCTGTTCATACTCCGGGGTCCAGCGCTCCATCTCCTGGGCGAGGAGATTCCTGTACTCCTCGCCATTTCCGTCGCTTCCCAGTCTCCGGGCAGCCCGATACTCGGGGTTGCCGCCCAGCTTGATGTCGGTACCCCGGCCGGCCATGTTGGTGGCGATGGTGACCGCACCCTTTGCCCCCGCTTCAGCAATGATCACAGCCTCCCGGGCGTGGTTTTTGGCGTTGAGCACCTCGTGGCGGATACCCATCCCGGTGAGCAGGCGGGACAGGGTTTCCGATTTTTCGATAGAGATCGTTCCTACCAGGATCGGCTGGCCTTTCTTGTGGAGCTCGCCGATCTCGTGGCAGATCGCCTTGAACTTCTGCTCCTCGTTGAGATAGATCACATCGTCGTTGTCCCCGCGGATTACCGGCCGGTTGGTGGGCACGACCACCACCTCCAGGTTGTAGATCTTGGCGAACTCCGTGGCCTCCGTGTCGGCGGTTCCGGTCATCCCGGAGAGCTTCTCGTACATACGGAAGTAGTTCTGAAAGGTTATAGTCGCCAGGGTTCGATTGCGCTGGGCGACCTTGATGCGTTCCTTGGCCTCGATCGCCTGATGCAGCCCTTCGGAGTAGCGCCGGCCGTGGAGGATGCGGCCGGTGAACTCGTCGACGATCTCGACTTTGCCGTCCTGGACCACGTAATCCACGTCCCGGTGGAACAAGCGCTTTGCCCGCAGAGCCTGAGTGCAGTAGTGAATGAACTCGAAATTGTCCGATTCGAAAAGAGATCCACGAATGAGGTTTCGCCGCTGCAGTTGTTCCTCAACGAGGTTCATCCCCCGATCGGTAAAGGAAACCCTCTTGCTCTTCTCCTCGATCTTGTAATCCCCGTCCGCTTCGGGTTTCTCCACCTGAAACGGCGACAGCTCGTCGGTGTACTTCCCGGTATTCGGATCCTTTTGACACTCCTGAAGCGACTCGACTAATTTGTTTGCTTCGTAATAATTGGCGGTATCATCCTCCGCCGCCCCGGATATGATCAGAGGGGTTCGGGCTTCATCGATAAGGATGGAGTCGATCTCGTCGACGATGCAGTATTTGTGCCCCCGTTGCACTCTGCTGCCAGCATCC
>CAZSBH010000113.1:0-9499 GCA_964604845.1 uncultured Spirochaetaceae bacterium | reverse complement strand
CCATCGGGGACTACTACTCCGCAGCACGGATCTCCGAGGCGCCCGTGCCGACCGAGAAGATGATCTCCCGCGGGCTCGGTGCCGAGGGACTAGGTTGTCTGGTAGCCAGCCTTTTCCAGACCTGCAACGGCACGACCTCCTACTCCGAGAACATCGGTGCAATCGGTCTGACCCGTGTGGCCAGCCGCCGGGTGATCCGCACCGGTGCCGTTGTCATGCTGATTCTGCCCTTCTTCGGCAAGTTCGGCGCGACTCTGGCGACCATGCCCCAACCGGTGGTCGGATCCATGTTTGTCGGTTTGTTTGGTCTGATTGCCGCGGTCGGGCTTTCCAACCTGCAATTTGTTAACCTCAACAATGCCCGGAACCTGTTTATAATCGGTATCGCCTTTTTTGCCGGATTGAGTTTCCCGGCGCATTTCAACTCTTCCGCCATCAACTGGGCGGAAGCCGGAGGATTCGCCCAAGTGATCGGCAACATCATCCAGACGATTCTGACCACGGGTATGGCTGTGACAGCCATCGTCGGAATCATCCTGGACAATCTGCTTCCCGGCGCCACCCGGGAAGAACGGGGCTTGACGGTTTGGGAGACCGAAGCCACAGACGAAGCCTGGGCCAGAGCCGAGGCAGAGTGGAGCAAGATGGCCGTCGGCCAAGAACGCAAAGTCATCATCGAATAGGCCTTGTTGACTCGGAGTTACAAAGCACGGGGCAGTTGAACCTGCCCCGTCTTTTTTGTTAAATCGAGATATGAAAAACCAATCCCCTCTGCGACTAGTTTTATTCGTTGTGCTGATCCTGCTTATGCTGCTCACCTTCTACGCTATTTTCAATGCCGGTAATCCCAATTCGCTGTTTCGTTTGCTGATCAAAGACACATCCTACGACATCAGCATAACCGTGGCTTTGGCCGTGGGTGCTTTTGTCCTGGTATTGGTACTGACCATGGGTAGCGGGCAGAACCGTTTGCGGCATCTGATTGAGATCAACGCCGAACATATCCGGACTCTCAGGCAGAAGGGAAAGAGCGAGGTTTCCATTGCCGAATCTTTTTTGTCCGAGTTGGGTGTCAGAAGCGGGCTGCTGTACCGCCTTGCCAAGCGGCGAGTTTTACGCTACCTTTCCAAACTAGAATGAATGCCCTGGAAGGTTTAACCAATCCAAACTGGCTGATCTTTGCCCTTATCTTTCTCGGCATCATCTTCTACCTGGCCTACATGCGGCAGCGGGAAACCAAGCGTATCACAGACAAATTCGACAAGCAGGACATCATCATTACCAGCTTCGGGGTCAACTACTACGGTCTGGAATCAGAGCCGGGCGGTCCATTGCGGAGCGCAGGAGTGCTGGTGCTGCTGAAAGACGGGATCTACTACAGAGCCCGTTTTGCCAACAGGGAATTGTTGATACCGGGCTCGGCAATCACCTATATCGGCGTAACCAATGTGCACAAGGGGAAGGATCTGCACCAGAGCGTGGTGGTGCTGCAGTTCCTCAATCAGGACGGAAAAGAGGAGAAGGCCGCCTTCCGCATACCCTATCCGGCTCAGTGGGTCGCCGCCATCAAGAACAATCTGCTGGACAACAAAGCCCAGACCACCAGGAAACCGCGAAATACCGGTTGATTATCCAAGACTCTATAGGCTGAGCTGCCGCAGCCGGGCGTATTTCAATTCGAATTTGAACTTTTATTTGACAAAATAGCGGAGAGCAGTTTATAATTGTTTTTCCGGTACAAATCTTCAGGCGGGAGGAGTCCCGTGGGTAATCGAGACGCGATACAGAGATACCACGAAAACAGGGCCAGGATGCTTGCCGGCGGCGGCGAACAGAGGATCGAGGCTCAGCACAACAAGGGGAAGCTGACCGCCCGGGAACGCCTGGACCTGCTCTTGGATAGAGGGTCCTTCGTCGAACAGCAGCCCTACATCACGGTACGGGCAACGGAGTTCGGTTTGGCAGATAAGAAGTTCCTCGGCGACGGGGTTGTCAGCGGGACGGGCAAGGTCAACGGGCAGCAGATCTTTCTGTTTTCTCAGGACTTCACGGTTCTGGGTGGTTCTCTAGGAGAGATGCACGCCGAACGAATCGCCGAAGCCCAAACCCTGGCTCTGAGAAACGGCTGTCCCTTCGTACAGATCAATGATTCGGGGGGCGCCCGCATCCAGGAGGGCACCCTCTCGCTGAACGGCTACGCCAAGATCTTCCGGGCCAATACATTGGCTTCCGGGGTGATCCCCCAATTCTCGGTCATCCTCGGGCCCTGTGCCGGCGGAGCCGTGTATTCCCCGGCCATAACCGATTTCATTTTGATGGTGGACGGGATCAGCAACATGTACATCACCGGACCGGATGTCATCCGGGCTGTGACCGGCGAGGAGATCAGCCACGATCAGCTGGGAGGCGCGGCCACCCACGCCTCGATCAGCGGCAACGCCCATTTCCGCTTCGCCGACGAAAAGAGCTGTCTTCAGTTCCTCCGTAAGTTGCTGAGCTACCTACCCGCCAATAATCTCGAGATGCCCCCTGCGGTGGACAGCAAGGACGACCCGGATCGGGAGACACCGGAACTGGAGGAACTCCTGCCGGAAGACCCCAGGCGTCCCTACGACATTCGGGAGTTTATCGCCGCTATCTGCGACCGAGGTTCCTTCCTCGAAGTGCACGCCGACTATGCTCCCAACGTGGTGGTGGGTTTCGCCCGTCTGCAGGGCCGGACGGTTGGTCTCTTTGCCAATCAACCGAAGTTTTTCGCCGCCGCTCTGGACATCAACTCTTCGGACAAGGCGGCCCGCTTCATACGCTTCTGCGACTGCTTCAATATTCCGATCATCAGCCTGGTCGATGTCCCGGGCTTCCTTCCCGGAGTGGCCCAAGAACATGGGGGAATCATCCGTCACGGCGCCAAAGTATTGTACGCCATCGCCGAAGCTACGGTGCCCAAGATCTCCCTGATCATCCGCAAAGCCTATGGAGGCGCCTTCATCGCCATGAGTTCCAAAGCCCTGGGTTATGATCGGACATTGGCCTTGCCCACAGCAGAGGTGGCGGTGATGGGGGCGGAAGGGGCGGCGAACATCATCTTCCGGAAAGAGATCGCCGCCGCCGAGGATTCGGAGGCGATGCGCCGGCAGAAGATCGATGAGTTCCGGGAGCAGGTGATGAATCCCTTCATCGCAGCCGGCTACGGCTTGGTGGACGATGTAATCGAACCCAAGTACGCCCGAATCGAGCTGATCCGGTCGCTGGAGATGAATATCCGCAAGCGGGAAGATCGGCCCGGCAAAAAGCACGGGAATATCCCCCTCTAGGGTGAGCCTATGAATGTGGAGATCTTTTCCTACAGCCTGGTCACAACGGTCCTCGGGATGCTGGTCGTGTTTCTATCCCTTACCGCACTGAGTGCCATGATGGTGGTACTGAAGGGTGTATTTACAGGGGAGGGAAAGACCGACCGGGGGATCAAACCGAAGAAAACACAGGTCCGGAGAGAGGCAGGTTCCTCCGAACAGCCGCCGGTTTGGGTTCCGGCCGCGGTGGCGGCCTATTTGGCCGAGGAGAGGGAGCCGGACCGTCCTACCGCAGATCCCTGGAACGCCGTGACGAACCAGTACGACCCTTGGATCGTCGGGGGCAGGGTTAGCAAACGGGGAGTATAAAGGATGAAGAAGATAGTTCGCTTCGAATTGGAAGGAAAGATTTACGAAGTTACGGTCGAGCGTGCCGGTAACCAGCTGACCCTGACCCTCGAAGGAAAACGCTACACCGTTTCTCTTCTTCCCGAAGAGACTGCCCCCGCCGTTCCGCCTCCCTGGAATTCGATTCAAACACCCTCGGCTGCTTCGATTCCCCAGGTTTCCTCCCCGACGAGCCGGGCAATGCCGGCTCATAGGACAATGCCTGCGGCAGCGCCTACGGGGGAGATCAGTTCTGAAGGCGCTCTGAACGCTCCCATGACCGGGGTGATCAAGGAGATCAAGGTCGGGCCGGGGCACAGCGTCGAGGAGGGCCAGGTCGTTCTGATCATGGAAGCGATGAAGATGGATATCGATGTTCCCTCCCCTGTGGCTGGAATCGTTGCAGAGGTGTCGGTGAAGCCCGGGGACACGGTCAACGCCAAGCAGCAGTTGATGTTGATTCACTAGCGGAGCGCTTGAGAATGAGCATCCTGAGCGTCATCGTCGATTTCTTCACCTCCACCGGATTCTCATGCCTGAGTCTTGGAAATATAGGCATGCTCGCCGTGGGGGGACTGCTGATCTACCTCGGCATCGCCAGGCAATACGAGCCGCTGCTCCTCATTCCAATCGGTTTCGGCGCGATTCTAGTGAACCTGCCCCTGTCCGGGATTCAGGAAGAGGGAGGGCTGATCTGGTACATCTACTTCGGGATCCGCTCCGGGATCTTTCCCCCCCTGATATTTTTAGGGATCGGAGCCATGACCGACTTCGGTCCGCTTCTGTCCAAGCCGCAGACTTTTCTGCTCGGCGCGGCAGCCCAATTCGGGATCTTCAGCACCCTTCTCGGCGCCAAAGCCCTCGGATTCGATTTTGCCGAAGCGGCGTCGATCGCCATCATCGGCGGCGCCGACGGACCCACGGCGATCTATCTGACCTCCAAGCTGGCCGATCACCTGCTCGGACCCATCGCCGTGGCCGCCTACTCCTACATGGCCCTGGTACCGATCATCCAGCCTCCGGTGATACGTGCCCTCACCACAAAAAAGGAGCGGATGGTGGTGATGAGCGAGGTCAAACCGGTCAGCCGTCGAGTGAAGATCCTCTTTCCCATTCTCACCACCATTGCGGCGGCTCTGCTGGTGCCCGCGGCCACTCCGCTGATCGGCATGCTGATGCTGGGAAACCTCTTTCGGGAGGCGGGGGTGGTGGACCGCCTGTCCAAGACCGCTCAGAACGAGTTGATCAACATCGTCACGATCTTTCTCGGTGTGGCCGTAGGCTCAAAGATGTCGGCGGAGGAGTTCCTGACCCTGAAGACCATCATGATCATCGCCCTGGGACTGGCTGCTTTTGTCGTCGGTACCGCAGCGGGCACGCTTCTGGGAAAGCTGATGTGCCTGATCACAAAGGGTAAGGTCAACCCCATGATCGGTGCGGCCGGAGTATCCGCCGTCCCAATGGCCGCCCGGGTGGTGCAGAAAGTCGGTCAGAAGGCCAATCCGGGCAACTTCCTGCTGATGAACGCCATGGGTCCGAACGTCGCCGGAGTGATCGGCTCGGCGATTGCGGCGGGGGTGCTGCTGGCCCTGGCCGGGTAGGGGCACAAGACCGAGCTGATCGAAGTGATCCTTTTATGGGTAAAATTGATTTACAAAATTTTCTGCCGATGTCCCGGCAAGACCTGGAGTGTCGCGGATGGCGGGAGTTGGATTTTGTTCTCATCTCCGGGGACGCGTACGTCGATCACCCCTCCTTCGGGGCTGCTCTGATTGCCCGTCTGCTGGAAAGCAGGGGATACCGTATAGGGTTCATCCCGCAGCCGGACTGGCGCGATGTCGAGGATTTCCGGCGCCTTGGCAGGCCCCGCCTGGCATTCCTCATCACCGCGGGAAACCTGGACTCAATGGTCAGCAACTATTCGGTTTCCAGGCATCGCCGTCGCAGGGACGACTACTCCCCCGGCGGCCGCCCGGCTCTGCGTCCGGATCGCGCAACCATCGTGTACACGGTTTGCGCAAAACAGGCCTATAAGAACATTCCCGTGATTCTCGGCGGCCTGGAGGCATCCTTGCGGCGACTTTCGCACTACGATTATTGGTCCGATAGTGTGCGCCGATCCGTGCTGTTGGATGCCAAAGCGGATCTCCTGGTCTACGGTATGGGAGAGCGCGCAATTCTCGCGATCGCCGAAATGTTGGCCGAGGGAACACCGGTGGGGAATATAACCACCGTTCCCGGAACGGTTTTCAGGCGCTCCAATCTCGACACCTCGGACAGCTATACCCTCCTCCCGGCCTTCGAAGAGGTGCGGGCTGATAAACGGGCCTTTGCCGTGAGTTTTCGTCTTCAGAGTGAGAACTGTGATCCAATTACCGCCAAGACTTGTGTCGAACCCAGCGGCGACGGCTACCTTGTACAGAATCCCCCGGGCTTGCCCTTGAGCCAGACCGAGCTGGATGCTCTCTACGAGTTTCCCTACACCCGGGATGTTCACCCCTCGTACCTTTCTGACGGGGGAGTCAAAGCTATCGAGGAGGTGCGCTTCAGCCTGGTCAGCTCCCGCGGTTGTTTCGGGGGTTGCAGTTTCTGCAGCCTCGGCTTTCACCAGGGAAGGATCGTTCAGGCCAGAAGCCACGCCTCATTGCTCAGAGAGGCGGAACGGTTGACCCGCCATCCCGGTTTCAAGGGCTACATACACGATGTGGGTGGTCCTACGGCCAACTTCCGTATGCCCGCCTGCAAGGATCAACAAAAGCGAGGCAGCTGCAGGAACAGGCAGTGTCTGTTCCCGGCGCCCTGTCAAAATTTGCAGGTCAGCCACCGGGACTATCTTGACCTGCTGAGAAAGCTCCGTCAGGTACGAGGAGTCAAGAAAGTCTTCGTCCGGTCAGGAGTCCGCTATGACTACCTGTTGGCCGATCCCGATCCGAGCTTTTTCAGGGAGCTCTGCGAACATCATATAAGCGGGCAGCTCAAGGTGGCCCCGGAGCATGTGTCCCGCCATGTCCTCGCTCTGATGGGAAAGCCCGAGATCGAGGTTTTCGAGCGGTTCAAGAAAAGGTACGAGGAGATCAACCGCGGATTGGGGAAACCTCAGTATCTGGTGCCCTACTTCATTTCCAGCCATCCCGGAGCGGATCTTCGGGCGGCAGTGGAGCTGGCCGAATACCTCAGAGATACCGGTTTCATTCCTGAACAGGTTCAGGACTTCTATCCCACTCCCGGCACCCTCTCAACCTGCATGTACTGGACCGGGCTCGACCCACGCACGATGAAAACGGTCTACGTGGCTAAGGGACAGCGGGAAAAGGCCATGCAGAGAGCTCTGATTCAATTTCGGGAGCCCCGGAACCACAGAATCGTTTCCCAGGCGCTTGTCATGGCCGGACGTAATGACCTGATCGGCCATTCCTCGCATTGCCTGATCGGGCCGACCTCTAAAACACGCCGAGAAAAACCGAAAACCTCGCCGTGACCGGGGTCACGCAATGACCTCGATACTCTGATTCAATTCGGTACCCACAAGGGACTTTGCCAACGAGCCGTCGAAGGTCGCCAGCTTGCCGCCGTTGTGTCCTGCCAAGGCTGCGAGATAGAAGTCTGTTATCTGTTGGTGTCCGGTTAACCGCAACTTGGATGCCTCGCTCAGGGTGTTGAGCAGGTAGCCCATGAGTTGATGCCTTTGTCTGCAAACCAGAAATGGCTCGCCTCGTGATTTACATAATCGGGAGGAGGTCCTTCCCGAGCAGGAAAAATCGGAACGCCGTTTCTGATAGGAGGGGTCTTTCGGGGGCTCAAGGCCTGTCGAATCAACTCGGAGACCACTGCGCCAAGGGATACACCCCGCTGTCTGGCGAGGATGCGGACCTTGGTCAATACCTCAGGGTCAAGGTTCAGGGTGGTTCTCACGAGCCTAGAGTGTAACAGCACGCATCAGATGTCAGGCATCAAATTCCCCGTTATTGCACTTTGGCCATATCTTCAGCCTGCTCGACGAACTCCTCGATCATGCCTAAGCCCTTGTCCCAAAAGGTCCGGTCTTTCAGGTCGACACCGAGGGGCCGAACCAGCTCTTCAGGCCAGTTTGAGCCCCCCGCGGCCAGCATGTCGCGGTAGGCGGCCGGGAAACTCGCTGCGCTCTCCTGATAACGGGCGTACAGAGCCAGTACGAGCAGCTCTCCAAAGGCGTAGGCATAGACATAGCCCGGCGAGTGGATGAAGTGGGGGATGTAACTCCACCAGACACCGTAGCTGTCCGTGAGGGTCACGCTTCCCTCGAACATCTCTTTTTGCGTTTTCATCCATAGTTCGTTGAAACGATCCGTGGTCAGCTCTCCCTCGGCGCGGCGAGCTTCGTGGATGGCTTCTTCAAAACGGTTCATCGCCGTCTGACGGAATACCGTGGCAAAGGTGTCCTCTATTTTCTGGACCAGCATGGACAGGCGGATCTGCGCGTCCTTCTCAGCGGATATTAGTTTTTGGAATACCAGCATCTCCCCGAACACCGAGGCGGTCTCGGCGGTGGTCAAGGGTGTATCCGCTGAGAGGATCCCCTGTTCGCGGGAGAGGTACTGGTGCACCCCGTGTCCCATCTCGTGAGCCAGGGTCATCACGTGTCTGGGGGTACCTTCAAAGTTCATGAAGATGTAGGGATGTACCGACGGGACTGCGCCGTGGCTGTAGGCTCCGCCCCGTTTGCCCGGCCGAACCGCCGCGTCGATCCAGTTTTTCTGGAAGAAGGACTCTGCGATCTCTCCCATCTCGGGATGGAAGCTGCTGTAGGCGTCCAGGACCATCTGCTTCGCTTCCTGCCACCGGTACCGGCGGTTTGCAGTGGGCAGCGGTGCGTAGCGGTCGTAATCGAACAGCTCTTCAAGACCGAGGAGTTCCTTTTTTAGATTGTAGAAACGGGCTACTATGGCGTACCTGCCGGTCACTGCCTGCACGAGGGCTTGAACCGTGGCGTCGTCGATTTGATTGGCCAGATTCCGAGCGCTGATCCACGTGGGGTAGCTGCGCAGCCGATCATCGGAAGCCTTTTCGGCAAGCAGGTTGTTGAACACATAGGTATTGACCCGTCTCATGTTCTGCAATCCCGCCGTGAAGGCTTCGGCTGCCCGTTGCCTCTGAGTGCGATCCGGCTCGTAGAGTTTGGTCAGAACCGACTGCTGGGGCAACTCTTCCCCCTCCAGGGTGTAACGGGCCCCGCTGTGGACCTCCTCGAAGAAGCGTACCCAGGCGCTTCGACCGGTGACGGACTTCTCCGCCAGAATCTTTTCCTCTGCTTCGGAGCGTAGGTGAGGGCGGTAGCGGCGAGCCAGAGTCAGCCAGAAACGGTAGTGGGCCAGAACCGGATCAGACATCAACGTTTGAGCCCGGCCATCTTCCACATGGGCCCATTCCAGTTCGAAGAACAGGAGTTTTTGCTGGAGTTGAGAAGAATGTTCATGGAGTCGCTGCAGCAAAGCGCCTCTGGCCGGGTCCTCGGTGTTGGTGGACCAGTTCAGGAAGGCGAAAGTCCCCGCTTTTCCCGACAATTCGAATATGCTTTCATAGGCTTGGAGAAGCTTCACCAACTCCGGCACATCGAGAGCCCCAACCCGGCCCCGATAGCTCGATGCGAAGTCCTCGGCCTGTTTCGTCGATTCGGATAGATCTTTCTCCAACAGAGGATCGTCGCTGCTGTTATACAGATCACTGAGGTCCCATACCACCTCTTCCGCCCCGGTGAGGTTTGTTTTCGCCATTTATTGTCTCCTTTCTAGTGCACCCGCGCGGATTTGCGTTGCAGCAGTTCCGAAAGAACTTTGCCAGGC
>CAZSBH010000112.1:0-9957 GCA_964604845.1 uncultured Spirochaetaceae bacterium | reverse complement strand
AATCCATA
Organism: uncultured Spirochaetaceae bacterium; assembly: GCA_964604845.1. Lineage (GTDB taxonomy): Bacteria > Spirochaetota > Spirochaetia > SZUA-6 > DRHE01 > JAFGQJ01. The sequence continues at coordinate 9,949 of CAZSBH010000112.1, read as the reverse complement.
TAGACTTTCCCGTGAGGTTTCACCTCCTTTGACCGGAATGTTCCCCATGATATAGTGAGGTCACCGTGACCCGTCTGAAAGCCGAGCTGGCTCCGCAAAAAACCCCACTCAAGATCAACCTGCTCGTGTTGATCACCCTGCTCCTGAGCATCGCCTCCCTGATCGTGGAACAGGCGGACATCCAAACCCGCTTCGCCTTCATCTTCACCAATACCTTGGATTTCACCATCCTGTTTCTCTTCCTGGCCGAGGTGATCGTCGATTTCCTCAGGTTTGCCGACAAGCGGCACTTCCTGAAGGGGCATCTCTTCGAAGTGCTGTTCCTGGTCTTCTTTGCGGCGTTGTTCGCCTACAATAAATATCTGCTCTTCTCCAGCGAACGAGCCGTATACGGCAACCTACCCGGGAAGATCATCATCGTGCGCAACATATTCGTGTTGCTGAAGGTCTTCGGACGGATTCGAAAGCTAAGCGCCTTCGTGCGCAGCCTGACCGCTCATCCGGCCCGCACGGTGATACTCAGCTTCATCCTGGTCATCGTAACCGGCACGATTCTGCTGATGCTCCCGTTCACGACCCCCGACGGCTCGGGACTCGGCTTCGCGGACTCCCTGTTCACCGCCACCTCCGCCGTCTGTGTGACCGGTCTGATTGTTGTGGATACGTCCACTGCTTTCTCGATCTGGGGCAAGATCGTCATCCTGCTCCTGATCCAGGTCGGTGGCCTGGGGATCATGATCCTCTCCTTCTTCATGGCCTTTATCCTGCGCCGTTCCCTGACCGTGGAGGATAAGTTCCTGATCTCCTACATGACCAGCGAGAAGGATATGGGCAATCTGGGCAAGAGCATAAAAAATATCATCAATATCACTCTGATCATTGAGGGTGTAGGGGCTGTTCTGCTCTTCCTCGGTTTTCGTAACCAGCTCGGTACGAATGTGGAAACCGTATTCACTTCGGTGTTTCACGCTGTTTCCGCTTTCTGCAACGCCGGCTTCTCCCTGTTCAGCGACAGTCTGGAAGGATTCAAGTCCAACATTCTGGTCAACCTGACCGTGATCGTCCTGATCATCTGCGGAGGCTTGAGCTTCGTGGTGATTATGAATCTTAGAGGTTGGCTGGCCGGGGGAGTTTCGAACCTATCCAAGAAGAAGAAGAGCATGTCGATCAGGGGATTGAGCCTTAACACGCGGGTGGTTCTGCTGGGTACGCTGATCCTGCTGGGGTTGGGGATGCTGCTAATCTACGCGCTGGAGCACAGATACTCCCTCGCCGCCTTCGATCTGAAAACCCAGTATCTGACTGCGTTTTTCCAGTCCGTTACCACTCGAACCGCCGGCTTCAATACCATCTCTATGACGGGGCTTCGGGAGCCGACCTACCTTCTGATGATGATCTTCATGTTCATCGGAGGGGCGTCCGGTTCCACCGCCGGCGGGGTCAAGATCAACTCCCTGGCGCTGTTCTTGGCCTATGTTGCTTCGCTGCTCAGAGACAAGCGGGAAGTTACCCTGTTCAACCACTCCGTGGCAAAGGATCTGGTGCTGCGGGCTTTGCTGATCCTCCTCTTCGGCCTGGTGAGCGTTCTGGGGGGTGTATTGATTCTATCGATCACGGAAAACGCCTCCTTTATCAATGTCTGTTTCGAGACAGTTTCAGCCTTCGGGACCGTAGGCCTTTCCGCCGGAATCACCTCTAGTCTTTCCATAATCGGGAAATATGTTATTATCCTCTTGATGTACATCGGGCGTATCGGACCGCTGACTCTGTTGGCTGCTGCGGCGCAGCGGATGAAGAAAGTGCAGATCGAGTATCCCACTGGGGAAATCCTGGTAGGTTAAGGAGAGAAGGGAATGGCAAAGGAGGAAAAGGTCTTCGCTGTATTCGGCCTGGGAGCCTTTGGAATGGAAGTGTGCCGGTGTCTGATCGAAAAGGGCGGCAAGGTTATCGCTTTCGACCACCGACCCCAGCCGATTGAAAAGATCAAGGATCTGGTCACCCAGGTTATGGTCTTGGATTCTACAGACGAGGATGCCCTGCGCAGCGCTCCGCTGGAGAACGTGGACGTGGCGATCGTGGCCATCGGGGACGACGTGGAGGCGAGCATCCTGACAACGGCGCTTTTGAAAAACATCGAAGTCCCCTACATTGTCGCCCGGGCCGTGACCGATATCCATATGAGGGTGCTGCGTCAGATCGGGGCGAACGAGGTGATCAACTTGGAGATCGAGGAGGGGCGTAGGGTCGCCTCCCGGTTGTTGACCGCAGAAGTCCTGGAGACCATCCCGGTTACCGAAGACTATAGTATCCTTGAGCTGTACGTGCCTGAAAGCATGGTCGGAAAATCCTTGGAACGATTGAACCTGCGGCGGGAATACCTGGTGAATGTCATCGCCATCGAGCGGTTCAAAACCACGGTGGACGAGGAGGGTAATCCCGTCAAAGAGGAACGGGTGATTTTACCCTTAAAGGATGACGTGCTGCTCAGCGATGACATCCTCATCGTGGTGGGAAGGAACTCCGATCTGGATGCTTTCCGAGAAGTAGGCTAGGGAGGATGCAGGGGTGGTCCAGATCCGGCGCACTCTGATCCTTTTTTTGCTGTTGCTGTGCTGCGGAGCGGTCCTGTTTTTCGGTATCCGGGATTACCTGATGATAGGCCGCAGTGCTTCACTCCCCCCGGAAGAGCTCAAGATCCGCTCGGAAACGGTTCTCTTTCTCTCGATCGTTTTTTCCGTGGTGATTCTGCTGCTTTTCGGCTGGATCCTGCTGCGCAGCAGAAACATCTCCCGGGAACTGGACAAGATAATCGAGATGACACGCTACGGCAATTTCTCCTTCGAGGAGAGCCTGAGGAGGATCGGTCCTCTGGGGGACAAGATCCGACAGCTCAACCAGCGGCTTACCGAGCTGAACGAGATGAAGACCCTACGCATCAGCGCGCTGGCAGCGATCAATGCGTTTCTTCTGAACAACACCCGTCTGGCTCTGTTGATTACCGACATCACCGGAAAAATTTCGAGCCTCAGCGCGCGCTTCCTGGAAAAACTCAAAATCGAGCCAGGGGCGGCGGTGGGAAAGAACATAACGGAAATTCTACCGGAGTTGGATTTTCAATCCGTCATATCCACATTGGAGAAGCAGCACACGGAGCTCATGTTGAGTGATCTGAAAGATTCTCCCACCCTGTACCCGATCTTCAACAGAAAGAATGAACTGTCCAATATCATCTGTATCCTGGGTAAGGAGGAGATCGTCACGAAAATCTCGAAGTATGCCGAGGACCGGGTGAAACAGACATCCCGAGTTACCAATCTGGTACGGAAGTATTTCCGTTCACGACGCAAAGGGCGGAGGGAATAGTCGTTCGCCGGGAGGTGCTTCCGCTTTTCAGGGGATTGCTCTATAATTGCTCAATAGGAGGGCAGTTGTGATACGATTTATTCTAGGCATCGCTTTCGGGATTCTGGCGCTGATCTTCATCTTCCAAAACATGCAAAACGTGGATGTCACCTTTCTGGCCTGGACAATCACCACATCCCGGGCGGTGGTCCTTTTAATAATCCTTGCCGCAGGCTTCATCATCGGTTGGGCTGTGGGCAGCATCGGGCGTTGGAGAAGAAAAACCAAACGATAGGTCCACATCCCCAGCACCAACTTTTGCCGGTCGATTTCCCGCCAAAGGTCACACCAGACACAAAGGAGCGGATCCGTGAGACGCAGGCTAACCAGAAGAACTCGCAAAACCGGACTGGCCCCGGGTACCCCCGTCCATACAGGGGAACGACGAACAGAATCGGCCAAGATCACGGTGTTCGAGTACGATGAAACCGGATGTGAAGAGAGACAGCTTGATAAGGTCGAGGACTGTACCGCCTGCAGAGAGTCCGCCAGAACAGTCTGGATCAATGTCGACGGAGTTCATGACATCTCGGTCGTGGAATCGGTCGGAAAGATTTTTGGTATCCATCCCCTGGTCCAGGAAGATATCGTCAACACGAATCAACGGCCGAAGATCGAGGAATACGACAGTTACCTGTTCGCCATCGTGAAGATGCTCTACGAAGATCCGGAGACTCAAGGAATCCAGGCGGAGCAGGTCGGTATCATCCTGACTCCCGGGGTCGTAATCTCCTTCCAAGAGCGGGAGGGGGATGTGTTCAATCCGCTTCGAGAGCGTCTGCGCAACGGAAAGGGGATCGTCCGGCAGCGGGGAAGCGACTACCTGGCCTACTGCCTGATCGATGCGATCGTGGATTATTACTTCCTGATCTTGGAGAACCTTGAAGACAGGATTCTGCCCCTCGAGGATCAGGTGATAAACGATCCCCAGCCCCAGGTGATGCAGAGTATCCACGGGCTGAAGAACGACCTGGTGTTCCTGCGGCGATCCCTCTGGCCGCTGCGGGAGATGCTGGCCCGGTTGGACCGTGAACAGATTGCTCTGATCCACCCGGATACCCGCCCCTTCCTCCGGGATGTCCACGACCATACCATCCAGATTATCGAGATCCTCGAGTCCTTCCAGGAGATCGTGTCGGGACTGCTGGATGTGTACCTGACCAGCATCAGCAACCGCATGAACAATGTCATGAAGGTGCTCACAATCATCGCTACGACGTTCATCCCGCTGACCTTTATCGTCGGCGTGTACGGCATGAACTTTCAGCACATGCCGGAGCTGGCCTGGCGGTGGGGCTACCCCGCCGTGTGGGCTGTGATGGTCCTGGTGTTCATCGGGATGGTGATCTTTTTCAAGCGCAGGAAGTGGTTCTAAAACCCCGCAAAGGACATGGAGGTCTACGACGTTTGCCTGCTCAGTGATTGGGAGTACGATCGGGATCTGCTCGTCCAGCTGGAAAGCCGTCTTCAGCTTCGGGGCTATGCCTCCTACCTGATCTGGCCTGAAAACCTGGAAGAAACCCTGAGTCGTCTTTACCGGGGGACCCTTGGATTCCGCTATCTATTCGACAGGGCATCCAACACCTCGGCGGAGTTTTTTGATGTCTACCACGCACTTCACAGCTCGGGGGTGCTCTGCTTCGAGGATCCCTACACCCTGCTGCGAGCCTCCGACAAAGCTGTCATGCACACCGAGTTCAAGTCTGCCGGTATTCCCGTACCAACCACCCTGATTCTCGAGCCGCATTCAGAGCGACAGGAAATCGAGATCGACGATCAGCTTCTCAAGACCTTGGGCGTGCCCTTCGTGATCAAACCGGCCAACACCACGGGCGGGGGCATAGGGGTCTGGCAGGATAGACGCGGCCTGGCGGACGTATTGCGCATTCGCCAAGAGTATCGATCGGACAAGTATCTGGTGCAGGAACAGGTACTACCCAAGATCAGAGGGGAGAGACGTTTCTGGTTTCGGGTTTTCTACGGAACCGGAGATGTCTACTGCTGCTGGTGGAATGACCGTACCCACGTCTATGAGATCCTGTTGGAGGGGGAGGTGGGGGAACCCGTTTTGAAGCAGATCGTCGACATCGCTCATAGGATCGCCCGGATCAGCTCTCTGCAGCTTTTTTCCGCGGAGATCGTTCTTGATTCTCAGGAGCGACTGATCGTGGTGGATTATGTGAACGAATCCCCGGATCTGCGAAGAAAATCCAGTTTCGTCGATGGCGTGCCGGATGAAATCGTCGACCGGATCGTCGAGGCTCTGGCCGAGTGGATCCACAGGGAGCTTACGGGGTCGAACGCGGTTTGTTGACGATGCGGATCGGCATCGGATCGGTCGCCGAGCCGGAGTAGAGACTCAGATGGGGGAAGGGGATCTCGATGCCCTCGCGGTCAAAGCCTTCCTTGATCTCCTGCATGATCGAGTTCTTCAGATTGAGGAAATCTGTCTTGTAGAACCAGACGCCGAAGAGAAACTCCAGAGCAGAATCCCCGAATTTCGTAAACACGATCAGCGGCTCCGGCTCATCGAGGCAGAAGGGATTGGCGGCGGCGATCTCCTGAAGCACCGATTTCAGATGATTGATGTCAGTCTTGTAGGCCACACCCAGGTTGATGTCCATCCTGCGGATAGGAAATCGGGTGATGGTGGTAAGCTCGCTTCCCAGCAGTTTCTCGTTGGGGATCCGGATGTACTGATTGTCGAAGGTCCTGATCTTTACCGACAGCAGGTCGATAGACAGCACGATTCCGACGGTTGTCTCCATCTTGATCACATCTCCGATCTCGAAGGGCTTCTCGGAGATCATGAACAGGCCGCTGATCAGGTTGGACATGCTGGTCTGGGAGGCGAAACCGATGGCGATCCCCACGATCCCCGCCGCGCCCAAAAGGGCGGTGATCTTCACTCCCAGCAGATGCAGCACGATGAACAGGAGGACTACGGCTCCGGTGTACCTGATTCCTTTGCGGATCAGCATCTTGTACTGCTGGGAGAGGTGTCTCCGGGTGACTCGGCTGGTCAGGGTGTTCAGGATCTTGATCACCACAATCCCGGCAACGACGACGATGAGGATCACGACCAGAGTCCGGAAGCGTTCCGGGGTGAAAAAGCCGACAATCTCGGCCCAGATGCTTTCAAACATGTTCAACTCCATAAATCGATCGTTGGGTCCTGGTCAGAAACCGGTCAGGGAGCGCAGGAAGGAGAAGCTCTGTTTCAGTATCGTTTTCTCCGCCGGTTCCCGGGCTTCGCACACTTTGATCAGGTTTTCGGCGAATTCCGGTGCTCCTTTGCCGATGGTAACCTGGCTGGAGTGTTCGTCTCCTTGATAACGAACCTCGAGCTCGTTCGTCCACAACCGTTCGCGACCTCTATAGACATTGAGATGTTCGACCCGCACGCACAACCTTTCGAAGTTGAGCTCCTTGGGAGCGCGATTCCTAACGGATACGGGACAGATCGCCGTGTACGGGTGCTTTTCGATCTCCTCCAAACTTCTCGTCGCTCGGGTACGCAGGGCATAGCAGAGCTCTCCCGATGTCGGTTCGCCGAACCAGGTATTGGACAGGATCAACGACGGCAGCTCGCAGAGTGTGATCCCATTGGGCGGTTGGGCCAGCACCCGTACCCATATGGGGATACTCATGAAAAACAAGGCGTCTCTGCCTGTCGGCACTTTCAGGGGAACCGCGGGACGGGCCACGATCGAACGATCCGGCATAGACGGCACGAATTGCACGGTGGAAACATCCCGGCCTACAACCCAACGGCTGAAGCTCAAGTCCTGCCGCCGCTTCACTCCTTTGACCTCGTGCAGTGGAGCCGGATCCGTCTCCTTCTCCGGTCTCTGGGATGCAAGATACCAGTCCTCCCGGCTGCGCTTAAGCCAGACTGTGAGGGTCGAGAAACTTACCTGGTATAGGGTGTCCGCTTTAAACGTAACGGGGTCCCAGAGCTCGTTTTTTGGGTTTCTTTTTACCATACGGGTAATGTATGAAATTCAGAGGTTGATTTCCATACCTTCCTTGGTCCCGAAGCACTCCACCCGGCTTTTCCCTCCTGAAATCCGCTTTTTACACTCCTCGAGGTAACGGTCCAAGTCTTGGTCGAGGTGCCGCGGGTCGTGGTGGAAGATACCCAGACGCTTGACTTCGGCGGAGATACTGAGATCGGTAACCGCCCGAAAGGTGGAATGTCCCCAGCCCCGGGATATCTCGTATTCCTGTTCCGTGTACTGGCCGTCGTGAACCAGCAGGTCGGCCTCCCGGCATATCTCCGCATACTCGGAATCGGACAGTCCGCCGGGATGATCGAAGCCGATCTCATTGTCAGTGAGGAATACGAAGGTCTTTCCGTCCTCTATAAATTTATACCCGTACCCGCCGTTGGGGTGTTTCAGCGCAATGGGGAGGATATCCACATCGCCGATCGAGAGGCAGCGGCCGTCTTCCTGCTGGAAATCGAAACTAGCCTTGAGATCCCGAAAAGGAACGGGGAAGTAGGGGGGATCCATCTGGTGGGCAAGAAAAGCCTCGAGAGATTTTTTAGCAAGCGGTCCTCCCCGCACCAGGATCGAGTAATCCTCCATGTAGGCGGGAACGAAGAAGGGAAAGCCCTGCAGATGGTCCCAGTGAGCGTGGGTGAGCAGCAGATGTACCTTCTTCGGTCCCTTGGTCTCGAGCAGGGTGTTTCCAAGACAGCGAATCCCGGTTCCCGCATCTATTACGATGAGGGAACCGTCTTTCAGACGTACTTCAACACAGGTAGTGTTCCCGCCGTATTCACTGGTGTCGCAACCGGGACTGGGTATCGAGCCGCGACAACCCCATATTTTGATTCTCATCTTCGATCACAGTCGTTCGCAGCAGAAAGTGTATACGAAAGATGACGACTGTCAAGCTCATATATAGACTTTTTGTGATGAACAGCAGATGAGCTTGAAACCTTCCGATAGCTTGGGTACAGTAGCGGGTATCATGACAAAGAGTATCGATCCTTTCGGCCTCCCGGCAAGAGAATTCTTCGAACGCTTTCGGGGCGAGAGTCTTACCTTCGATGACCTGTGCGTGCTTCAACCCCGAACCATCGAATTCAGCGCTCAGGACGTGGATCTAAGTTCGCGGATCAGCCGCAACATCCGCATCAATACCCCCCTGGTTTCCTCCCCCATGGAGGATATCAGCGAGTACGGATTGGCTATCGCCGTCGCCCTCCAGGGCTTTCCGGCGGTCATTCACTCCAACATGACCGTAGAGGAGCAGGCCGAGCAGGTGCGCAAGGTCAAGCGGTTTGAGAACGGTTTCGTTAAAGATCCCATCACACTCGGTCCCGATGCTGCGATTGCCCAGGCGGTGGAGATCCGCAACGATACCGGGATCTCGACCCTGCCGATCACCGACGGCGGAAGGCTGGTCGGACTGCTCACCAAGAACGATTATTCGGGACGAAAACACGCTCGGATGAAGATCTCCGAACGAATGGTTCCTCTGGAAAGGTTGAAGCACCACATCGTACGGGTCGACGCGCTGCCCGAGGAAGACACGGCCAGGCTTTCCAGGGCCAATGACCTGCTTCTGGAGAGCCACGCGGGAGTGCTCCTGATCGTCAACGGATCCGGGCAGATCGAATCTCTGGTTACCCGCACGGACATCGAGAAAAACGAGGCCTTCCCCGACAGCCTCAAGGACAGGCACAAGAGTCTGGTCGTCGGCGCGGCGGTGACAACCAATCGAGAAGAGAGCAGGGAACGGGCTGCGGAGCTGGTGGCGGCGGGCGTGGATTTTCTCTGCATCGACAGCTCCCACGGCAACTCGACCCACGAACAAGCGGTGCTCGAGTATCTCAAGGCGGAGTATCCGGATATCGACTTAATCTACGGGAATGTAGCAACCGCCGGTGGGGCCATCAGGGGGATCGAATGGGGCGCCGACGCCATCCGTGTGGGCAAAGGGGTCGGTTCGATCTGCTCCACTTCCCAGGTCAGCCTGGGGACCCGTTCGCAGATCACCGCCACCTACTCCTGTTCCAGGGCGGTTCGGGAGTACTGTCGCGACAAGGGTATCGAGCCCAGCGTCCCGGTCATCTCCGACGGCGGCTACGGCACCTTCAGCGCGATCGGCAAGGGGCTGCTGTTCGCCGACGCGGTCATGCTCGGCTCGATGCTGGCGGGAACGGACGAAGCCCCCAGCGCGGTCGTCTACGACCGCCAGGGCCGCAAGCTCAAGGGCTACAAGGGCATGGGGTCCCTGGAGGCGGCCCTCCGCGGCAGCTCGGTCCGCTACGATGTCCAGACCTTTGAGGACTACGTTGCCGAAGGTGTGGTGGGAACGGTACGCTCCAAGGGGCCTGTTTCCCAATGGGTGCCCCAGATCAAGACTGGGATCCGCAAATGTCTGCAGTCTCTGGGCTTTCGGAGTCTGGAGGAGCTCCACGAGGCGGTTTTTGCAGGGGAGGTCCTGATCGAACGCATGAGCGAGGCCGGAAAGAAGGAGGCCGGGATCCACGACCTGGTGGAGTACCGCCGGGATCTGCCCCTGGATTGAA
>CAZSBH010000111.1:0-10578 GCA_964604845.1 uncultured Spirochaetaceae bacterium | reverse complement strand
GGAGCGGTGAATCCGTCCCTAACGATTGTCGCTCAAGTCTTACGCGCTGCCGAGCATCTCAAAGGCGAAATCGAAGGTTCTGTGTAAACCGGTGCTTGCCGTCACTCCAGCGGGACGTCCACCCAGTTTCCGTTCTCAGCGGATCTGTAGGCGGCATCCATGATCAGCTGACAGCGCAGCCCGTCGAGCATGCCCGGTTGGGGAGCGCGGCCTTCGGAGATGGCTTTGAGAAAGACGTACTGGTTTTCGGCGTGGGTACGGGTCCAACCGAGAATCGAACGAGGCGGCGGGAGTGTGGCTCCGGGGTAATGCTGGACCGTCTCCAGTCTGGTCCAACCCCGCTGTCCTCCCATCGGCCCTCCGGAACGAGTTGCATCGAACCAGTACAGCCAGTTTGCATCCATCAGCCGGAACATCAGGGCCGCTTTTTCCCCGTAGATCTCGATGTTGAGGTCATCGAGAGCTCCCGTGGCGAAACGGGAGACCTCGATCGTGCCGATTCCGCCGCTTTGCAGGCGCACCTCCAGCCAGGCCGCGTCGTCCACGGTAACCCGCTGTTTGTCCTGGGACCCTTGGCCGGCAGGCCGTCGGTCGATGTACGTGTGCACCATTCCGCGAACCGAGGCGAACTCGCCGAGCAGGTGGCGGGTGAGGTCAATGACGTGGGAACCAAGGTCGACGAGCGCCCCGCCCCCGGAGAGTTCTTTGCGCATCCGCCAACTCATCGGTCTATCGGGGTTTTGATAACCGGTGTGGAAATATTCCGCCCGGAACGAGTAGACCTTTCCTAGGAGGCCTTCATCGATGAGTTCCTTGGCACGCATCAGTGCCGGGACAAAACGGAAGTTGAAGGTCATGCCCACCTGTACACCCAGTTTGCGGGCCACTGCGACGATCTGCCTGGTCTCTTCGGCGTTGAGGGCTAATGGCTTTTCACAATAGACGTGCTTGCCCGCGTCAAAGGCCTGAAGCAGTGCCTGGCGGTGGAGAAAATTGGGTAGGCAGCAATCCACTACATTCACACCATCCTGTTGCAGGAGCTCGGCTATATCGGTGAATCCCTGTCGGAAACTCCCCTCTTTTACGGCCCGATCAGCTGTGCTCGAATTGCTTGTGCAGATACCCTCTAATACAATCTCGGGCAGCTTACCCGGATAGAGCAGGGGCAGCTGACTGTAACTAAACGTGTGGATTTTCCCGATGCTTCCGTATCCTAAAAGTCCAATGCCGATTTGTTTCATCAGCGCCTCCTCGTGTATCTGGCAGCATGCCGATTGGTAAAGTAGTCCTGAACACCGTCCTGCCAATGCGCCATGGTATGACCGGTCACCAATTCGAATAAACGGCAGTCAAGCACCGTTCGGCACGGGCGTTCGGCCTGTCGGTTCAACCGAGCAGGTTCCAACTCCTCAACCTCCTCGCTGCGACCGGTTGTTTCAAGGACGAAGGCGGCAAAGGCCAGGCGCGTACAGGCGCCTGTGCTGGTAATGTGATAGGTGCCGTAGGCTCCCGTTTGGATCAAGCGCTCTACAGCCTCGGCCAGATGCAGCGTATAGGTAGGTGACTCAAGCTGATCCGTGGCCATTCGGACAATCCCCTCCCGATCCGCCATGTTGAGGACCCGTTCAACGTAGTTGCCTTGTCGGTGTCCGAACAGCCAGGCGGTGCGCACGATGTACGCTCGCCGGCAGATCCGGCGGGCCAAAACCTCACCGGCCAGCTTGCTGCGGCCGTACTGATTCACGGGGCAGGGTGGCACGAATTCGTCATAGTCACAGCCGCTGCGACCATCGAAGACATAATCCGAGGAGAAGTACAGATAGTCTGCACTGACCCGCTGCGCCGCGATGGCCAGGTTCTGAGAGCCCAGAGCGTTGACCCCCCAGGCTCTGTCGGGTTCTGTCTCGCAGGATTCTACGTCGACACAGGCTGCTGAGTTGATGATCAGTTGTGGCCGCAGTTTTGCGATCGCGGCGACCGTTGCCTCCCGCCGACGAACGTCGATTTCACCGATATCCAAGCCGACAACCTCATGACGATCCCCGAGAAAACCCACAAGATCTCGTCCCAACATTCCTTCCGAGCCGATGACGGCTATTCTCATTCCGCAGTGTCCACCGCTATTTCCGCAGACCGGAGGCCCGGTCCAGGGCGCTGCGCAGGTGCTTCACAGCCCGACCGATTTCTCCCGTACCCGCCTTGTATCGTCCTTCCGGTCCCTTGAAAAGGGGCGATGAGAACTCCCCGACCGTCATGCCCGCCCTCACAAACTGCTCGACGTTGCCTGCATTCAGCCCGCCGTCTTCCATCAGCTCAATCCGGTCCTGCAGTCCGCCTTCGACGAGCATTCGGTGCATCTTTCCTATGGAGTCCACCACGATGGAATCGATGGTGTGGGGGCTTTTTCCCGAGCTCGTCGGCTTCCAAAAGGGAGCCCGACTCTCATACTCGACGATGTCCACAAAGGGAAGGTACTGTTCGAAGAACACCAGAGGGCAGCCCTGCCAAGCCCACACGCCCACCTTGAGCTCGAGGGTCTCCTTGATGTAGGTGATGTTCTGAATGAGCATCTCCTCCGTGGTCTCGATGGGCAGAGAGATCAGATCGGCCCCGGAGTCCTTGAGCTGGCGAAACAACTCCTGGTTGGGGCGCATCATCTGGATCTGCACTTCGATCTCCAGGTCGGTATGGGGCCGGATCCCCTGCAGAATGTCGATTCCCCCCCGTGGGGCCGCAAAGTCCATATACACACCGTCCCGCATCTCTAGATGAATCCAGTCCACACCCGCTTGGGTCAGCTCTTCCACCTGCGCACCAAGCTGGCCGTAGTCTGCCCAAAACAGGCCTGCTGCAATCTTTACCGCCGGGTCAACTTTTCCAATTTTTTTTTGTTTCATGATGCTCCCTCACACGATATACAGGCGTACGCCCCGTTGTTCGAGATCGGCCTTTTCCCGCTCGGGGATACCGCTGTCGGTGATCAGAACGGTAATCTCTTCTGGATAGAAGAGTCTGGCGAGATGGACCTTGCCGAACTTGCTGGAATCGGTCAGGACAAACACCTCGTGGCTCCTCTTCACGATCAGCGAGGAAATCTCGGCACGCATCATGTCGGCGCTGGTGAAACCGGTTTCGCTGGTGTATCCATCGACCCCGATAAAGGCCTTGCCGAAGTTGACGTTGTCCAAACAGAGCTTGGTCAGCCGCCCCACCAAGCTCTCGCTCTCGTGCTGGTAGCTGCCCCCGAGCAGGATGATGTTGGCATGATCGTTTTTTTTCAATTCCCGTGCGATAAATACATTGGTGGTAATGATGTTGATGTTGGCCCGGCTTTCCAGCTCTTTCACCAGGATGGCGTTGGTGGAGCCGGATTCTATGAGGATCGTCTCGTTCTCACCGACGAAGGTGGCGGCTTTGCGGGCAATGGCCAGTTTCTTCTCGTAGTTCATCACCAGCCGTTTGGAGATGTCGTCGGCGTTCTGCAGCACCGCGCCGCCGTGAACCCGTTTCAGGAATCCTTCCTCCTCCAAATAGTTCAGATCCTGCCGGATCGTAACGGCAGAAACAGCCAATCTGTCGGCTAGATCGCTGACCGTCGTTTTTTCGTCACTGCTGAGAGCATCGATAATCTTGCGTTGTCGTCTGTTCATTGCCCCTCCAATAGCAGGGAGGCCGCGCCGATCAACCCGGCGTCGGGACCGGTTTTGGCTAACGCTATCACGATAGGATCGTAGAGCATGTCTTGTGCCAGAGTGTAAAATTTTTCCTTGATTTGCTCAAAGTACAGCGGACCCCAATTCATCAACCCACCTCCGAGCACGATAACGGGTGGGTTGAATATCTGAAACAGGTTGTAGATGCCGATTCCGATGAAGTCGGCGCATTCCAGAACCACGCTGCGGCACAGAGAGTCTCCGGCATCGAGGCCTTGTTTGAGCAGCTCCCCGTTGATTTGTGTCGAATCGTTAATAACCAGATCGGTCTTCACTCCCTGTTCGAGCTTCTTTCTGACCAGCTGCGGCAGAGCCAGGCCGCTGGCGTGCGACATCAGGCAACCGTAGTTGCCGCAGCCGCATTGGATGTCGCTGTGAGGGTCTATGATGGTATGTCCGAACTCGCCGGCGGTACCGGTCAGGCCTCGAAAGATCCTACGGTTCAGGACCAAACCGGCGCCGATGCCGGTGCTGACGGTGAGAAAGATCATGGTGTCGTAGCCGGAGCCCGCGCCGAAAAGAAACTCCGCATAGCTTTGGGCATTGGCGTCATTATCCACGATAACCGGTACGGTAAAATGCCGTTGAATCATTCGGCGGATGGGGAAGTTCTTCATCTTGAAGTCGGGGAAATTCGAGGTTGTAATCACTACACCTTGTTCGAAGCGGAGGTGGCCGGCAAAACCGATACCCACTCCCCGAATACCGCTTTCCTCAATCCGACGCCTTTCGAACAGCTCGTGGACCATGTCCCGTATTTGTCTGCAAAGGCTGGCTTCATTGTTCTTCGTGTGGTCGTAGGCCACCACTTTGTCAACCAGCGTACCGTCGAGACGAACCAGGCCGACGGAGAGTTTGGTTCCTCCCAGGTCTACACCGCAGAGCAGTTGTTCCTTCAAGTCCTCACCTCGCCGCCCTATAGGGTGTGCTCGGTTCGGGCGATGATGTCGTCCTGGGTGTCCGGGGACAGGGAGGTGAAAAACGCCGAATACCCGGCCACGCGCACAACCAGATCCCTGTAGTTCTCCGGGTCGGCTTTGGCTTCGAGCAGGGTCGACCGGGAGACGATGTTGTACTGCACATGCCAGCCCTTGAGATCGTCGAAGAATGTACGCAGCAGAGCGAGCAGCTTCCTTTTGTCCCTCTCCTCACGAATGGTCGCCGGAGAGAGCTTCTGATTGAGCAGGACACCACCGAGGATCTTGTCCGTCGGCAGCTTGGCGACAGACTTGAAGACCGCGGTCGGGCCGAGGATATCTGTTCCCGCCGTAGGCGAGCATCCTTCGGCCAGGGGCGTGAAGGCCCTGCGGCCGTCCGGAGTGGCACCCACCGTGGAGCCGGAAGGCACGTTGGCGGAAATGCTCGAGGTGCCCGCATAGTAGCGGCCGCCGATAGGACCCCGGCCGAATCGGGTGTTGTGATACTTATCCAGCTCTTCGATGAAGTACAGGTAGGCTTCTCGGAGCAGCTGATCCACGTAGTCATCGTCGTTGCCGTATTTGGGTGCGTGGTTCAGCAGGAGTTGGCGGATTTTTTCACCTTCCGGTCCGGAGAAATCGCTGTTCAGGGCCTCGGTCAGCTGAGTCTCTGAGATCCTCCCTGTCTCGAAGACAAGCTTCTTGATTGCTGCCAGGGAGTTGCCAAGATTGGCGATCCCGACCTGCAGGCCGGAGATGAAGTCGTACTTGGCTCCACCTTCTTTGAGCGTCTTTCCCCGATCGATGCAGTCGTCCACTAATGCCGAACAGAGAACATCGGGAACCAGATCCTCAAGGGCCGTGTCCACGGCCGTATCTATAATCACCGTGGCTCGAGCGTAGGCTTCGACCTGTTTTTTCCAGGCCGCCATGACCTGGTCGAAGCTGTTGAACTCGGTCAAGGTTCCGATTCCGGGAAAGAAGGTCTTGCCTGATCGCTCGTCGTAACCGTTGCGTAAGGCCGCCATGAGTACCCGCATGAAGTTCAGAAAGCTCATTCCGGTACAGCGGTAGCCCCATTTTCCAGGTACGGCGATCTCAATGCAGCCTATCGCCGAATAGTTATAGGCGTCCTGCTTCTCCACCCCGAGGCGCATTAACTCGGGAATCACGATCTCGTCGTTGTTGAACGCGGGCATTCCAAAACCTTTTTCAATGACCCGGATACACTGCATCAGGAACTCATCGCTCATTGCCCTGTGATATCGAACGGAGAGATTGGGCTGAGTCAAACCCATACGACCCACCGACTCGAGGATCAGGCTGCTGAGAGGGTTGACGGCGTCCTTCCCGTCCAACGTCTGTCCACCGATGGTCACGTTCTGATAGAGAGGGCCTCCCGCCGAGTAACGCGTATGGGACCAGGGGCGAATCTTGGTAATGGACAGCAGTTTCAGCCAGGTACACTCGAGAAGCTCGATGACCTGAACGTCGCTGATGCATCCCGTCTCGATATCCCGGAGATAGAAGGGGAACAAATACTGATCGAGACGGCCGAGAGAAACGGAATGTCCGTTACTCTCGATTTGCAGAATCAGCTTCACGAAATAGATCAGCTGCAGGGCTTGGTAGAACGTCGTGGGTGCGGATGCTTTGATAGCTTCACAGTTGGCGCTGACGGCTTCCAACTCGGCTTTCCTGACTTCATCCTCCTCGCTCTGGCTCAATCCGAGGGCCAGATTGCGGAAACGTTCAATAAAGGCTTGAGCAGCCTGTAGAACGATCTCTACGGCCTGATAGAAGTGGTCCTTTCTCAGATCCCCCTGCTCGGTGAGATCGATCCCCCCTCTCTTTTCTCTAACCTGTTCGAGGTATCCTCCGATTCCTTGTTCGAGGATTTTCTCGAGGTTGACCGCCAGATGGGCATCCCCTGAGGTCAGATTGCCCTCGGCGCGGATAATTCCAGCTTCGTGGATTTCCCGCATCTGTTCGGGCATGAGTTCCATACCTCGTTCGATCAGGGTCTTGCCCTTCCAGTACGAGCAGATCTCCCGGATCTTGCTCTTCTGCTCTTCTTCGACGTAGAAGGCGTCCCCCGGGCGTCCGTCGAGCTCATCCAGCTCCCGGAGGATCCAGTCAACGGCATATTCGGGAAAGATCGGAGCAGCCCGAAGCCTGGAAGCCTGATTGCCGACGATGAGCTCTCCCTCGTCGATGGTGATCGTCATCTGCCGTAGGGTCCGGTCGAGGGCGAGAGCACGGCGAATGATCAGCGGTTTGGCCTCGTTTGTTTTGTAGACCTCGGTGTAGATTTGCGCTCGCTCGATACATACCGTCGGTTTGGCATGCAGGTATTTGGATTTGAGCCGGATCACCCGTTCAGAGACATATTGAAGCGCAGGAGCTGTTTCCATGCTATCCCCCAATGTTGGTAATGAGTCCTTTCTGCTCTGCCATTTCGGTGTAGTGATCGAGCCGACCGTCCCAATCAGGCAAACGGGTAAGGGAGCGGTACTCCCGACCGATCAGAGTGTATTTGTTTATGCCCAGGGTATGAAAGGGCAAAAAATCAATTTCTCGGACGTTGTCCAGCGAAGCGGCAAAGGCGATGATTCTGCCGATCACTTCGTCGGAATCGTTGAAGCCGGGTATCACCGGAACGCGGACGATGATATTAGCGGCATGGCGATCGAGAGCTTTGAAGTGTTTTGTAATTTTGTCCAGATCTCCGCCGATATACCTGCGCAGAGGATCGGGATCGATATGCTTGAGGTCGGCGAGAAACGTATCCACCAATGGAAGACTGGCCTTGATGTCCTTCCATCGTGCTTGTAGCGACGTTTCGACGGCCGTATTGATCTCCCGCTGTTTAAGGGCTTGAAGCAACTCGAGCAACAGTTGCGGCTGTCCGAATGGCTCTCCGCCGGACACGGTCACGCCCCCTCCACTGTTTTTGTAAAAAGGCAGGTCCTTCTCGATCTCGTGCAGGATGTCGGCAACACTCCTGTTCTCGCCGATGACCCGCAGGGCACCGGCAGGGCATACGTTGCGATAAGCTTCAAGATTCTCGATTTTGTCCCGGGCGATGTGGATTTTTCCTTCTCGTACGCTGATTTCTTCGTCTGTTCCCACGCGCGTGCATTCGAGACAGCCGATACATTTGCCGGAATCGTAGAGCAGCTCGCTTTGATCAGATTGGCTCTCGGGATTCTCGCACCAGGGACAGTGGAGGGGGCAGCCTTTGAAAAAAACAATGGTACGGATTCCGAAACCATCGTGGGTCGAAAATCTTTGAATATCGAAAATCATTTCCTTCTATCACAGGGTAAATAAGTTTCAAATGAAAGTCAATACGCTTTCAGTTATTATGACACGCTACATGTTCTTTTTTCGGGAAAAGGTTCGCTACCGAACCAAGGGTATCTTGGAAGTGAGGGGAAATCGGGAGTAAAATAGACTGCGATGTTGTCTCAGGTTGACGTGGCACGCAAAGCTGGTGTTTCAATGATGACCGTTTCCCGGGTCATCAACGGAGCTGGGAATGTGCGGCCGCAAACCCGGGAAAAGGTCCTAAAGGCGATCAAGGAACTCTCCTACTATCCCAACGCCGCGGCCCGTGCGTTGAACAGAAATCGAGCCAATGTGCTCGAAGTCATCATTCCCTACGAAGACTATTTTTATTCCTCGGAGTACTTCAGTGAGTTGATCTTCGGGATAGAAAAGGTGGTTCATGGCAGTGACTACAATTTGATATTCAACACCTATGATCCCCGGATGGGAGCCGACTACGCAGCACTTTACAAGCAGCGTAAAGTGGACGGGCTGCTTATCGTGGCTCCCGCCTGTAAGGATCGTACCATCGCCAGGCTTGATGAAGAGTCGGTCCCTGTCGTGTTGGTCAACGGGCGGGCAGACGGTTTAGAGGTAAGCTTTGTTGACGTGGACAACGTTGCCGGCGCTTTCCTTGCGGTGCAGTACCTCTACGATCTGGGGCATCGCAGGATCGGGATCATCACCGGCAACCTGCTGGTCGTCAATGCCCGGCACCGTCTCGAGGGGTATCTCGATTTCCTGTCGAAGCGCGGTGTTAGTGATTCTCAGGAATTGATATACAGAGGAAACTGGTCCGAGGAAAGCGGTTATGCCGGGTTTTCCTATTTGATGAATCTCAAAAATCCTCCTTCGGCGATTTTTTGCTCGAACGACCTAATGGCGATCGGCGCCATTCGTGCAGCAGTGGATCTGGGTGTTGTTATTCCGGAAACGGTTTCGATTGTCGGCTATGATGACATTCGACTTTCTTCGTTCGTTATTCCCCGCTTGACGACGATTCACCAACCGATCGACCTGGTCGGGAAAACGGCTGCGGAGATGCTGCTGCGATTGCTGCGCGGGGAGGAAGATGGTCCGCGGCAGGTACTGCTGCAACCGGAGCTGATCATCCGCCGATCCTGTGAGACACCTTGACAGCCGCGATGAAAGCGTTATAATAGGTGGTGAATGTTAACGCAAACATTTTTTTGGGAAGAAATTTACGTTCAAAAACTTCAAAAGCAAATATTGACAAAAAATAAACCATCTAATATAATAATAATTACTTTCATATGAAAGTAAAATAACTTTCGTTATGGAAGGGTTGGAGGAAATGTCATGGCGGAAAAAACACGAGTGCTCCTGGTCGGAGAAACCTGGATGGTGCTCAAGCTACACATCAAGGGTTTTGACCTTTTCCCTCTCGGTGGGTATGAAAACTTCGGTGTCTGGTTCATGGAAGCAATGGCCAAGTTCGATGATGTCCAGGCCGAACACATGCCCAACCACATCGCTCTGACCTCGTTCCCGTCGACCCTCGAAGAAATCAACAAATACGATGTGGTTATTTTCAGTGATTGCGGAAAAAACACAATTTCTCTGTATCCGGAGATGTTTACCGTACCCATGGGCCCTGACCGTCTGGAGCTTGTTAAAGAATTCGTGGAGAAGGGCAAGGCCTTTGTCATGGCAGGGGGTTGGAACTCTTATCAGGGTTTACGTGGTATTCCAGGGTATCACGGCACGGTCATCGAAGAGATCCTGCCGGTTGAGATTCAGGCTTCGGATGATCGAGTCGAAAAACCTCAGGGTGTTCAACCTGTGGTCAAAGAGCCGAAGCATCCTCTATTCAAGGGTCTTCCCGAGCAGTGGCCCATCTTCATGGGGTACAACAAGGTCACGGTCAAGAAACAAGCCGAGCTGCTGGCCACGATCGCAGAGGATCCCTTCATCGCAGTGCGGTCGCTGGGCCGGGGCAAGACCATGGCCTTTACCTCCGATCTGGCCAAACACTGGGGTACAGCCTTCATAGACTGGAAGGGTTATGCCGGGTTTTGGCACAATGCCCTGCTGTGGCTGGCAAACAAAGATTGAAACTGCATTGTCAATGCAGAGAAATAAAAACTTAGGAGGTGTCATATGAAAAAGATCCTCGCCACAGGGATAGCGGTATTGTTGTTCCTGACAGGATCGGCCGTCCTCTTCGCCGGAGGGCAGAAAGGAGCGGAAGAGGCCAAAGAGTTCATCATCTTCCACTACTGGACCGCCGGCGGCGAAAAAGAGGCCATCGATGAGCTGTTCAAGATTTTCGAGAGGGATAATCCTGGGGTTAAGATCCTGGAGAATCCCGTAGCCGGCGGGGGGGGAGCCAACATGCTGGCCGTTCTCATGGGCAACCTGGAATCGGGCAATCCGCCTGATACGTTTCAGGATCACCAGGGCAACCAGCAGAAGGCCTTCATCGATGCGGGTTATCTGGAATCCGTCAACGACATCTGGAAGGAGACCAACTTCGAGAAGCGCATCAATCCGGTGTGGGTAAAGACCCTCAAGTTCAGCGGCAACGTCTACTCCGTACCCATCAACGCCCACCGCACCAACTGGCTGTGGTACAATGTGGGCTATCTAAAAGATGC
>CAZSBH010000110.1:1989-10628 GCA_964604845.1 uncultured Spirochaetaceae bacterium | reverse complement strand
TATACAACTGGATAGAGGATGGCGGTATCAGCATTTGTCTGATTTTTTTGTAGGACATTTGCCCGCCTATCTGTCAGCCTTTGTCCTACATTAATCAACCAGTTCTGACCGGCCATCGCCGTGGGACACTTCCCAGCTTACACTTTCGTGACGCTTTTGCCGTCGGCACCCAGGTTTGTCAACCGCGGACGATCGGGCTATTGATGTTGAACATGCTGACGACCGTGGTGATATTCGTGAAGCTGATGATGGTCCTGATCATCATCGAAATCTGTCAAGCGGTCCGTACTTCCCTCAAAGCGTGGCTTCAGGCAGCCTTCACGGAGGCCGTGATATTGGTAGCTTCTACGGGTGGGAGTTTTAATTGTCGCTGATCACAGCAAGGTCTCGATCGCCCGAACCAAATCGCGAATTGTGAATAAGGAGGTCATCTTCGTTAATTAGAACGGCTCTGACGGCCGAAATTTAATATGGTCCAAACTAATTGTTCCATGAAGCGAATATTCCCCGTAAAGGAGTGAATGCATGAAGCGATTAATTGTTTTCGCCTTTTCGATCGTTGTCACTCTGGTCGTGACCTCGTGCGCCAAACCCCCCGAGGCGCAGATACAGGAGGCTGGGAATGCCCTGGAGGCGGCGGAAGCTGCGGGCTCCCAGAAGTATGCACTCGATGCCTGGAACCGGGCGAAACAAGCCATGGAAATGCTGAACGCAGAGCTGTCGACTCAGGATCAGAGGTTCAGACTGTTCCGTAACTTCAACAATGCCAGGGCACTGGCGGAATCGGCCGCGAACGCTGCTAATCAGGCCAAGGCGGAGGCTGACAAGAAAAAGGCGCAGCTGCGTGCCGACACCACCAAGATGATCGCGGACGTGAAAAGTTCTCTGCAATCCGCCCGAGCCCAGCTTTCCGGCCTACCCAGGACTACGGCGGTGAACACCGCCAATCTGCGGTCGAGACTGGATGAGGCCGGAAGGCTCATAGACAAAGCGCAGTCGGAGATGGGCGCAGAACGGTTCGACAGCGCCATGGCCAGCGCCGGGGGAGCTCGTGATAACGTCGTGGAGGTACTCAGGGCGATAGAGCGGGCCACGCCACGACCCGCAGCCAGGAAGCGATAGCCGGCTGATATCGCTGCATCCAGCTCTGTCGAAAGCCGGCTCGGCGATGGAACATTGGGTCGAGTGGGCAGTCATTCCAGGGGAGCACTCCCCGAACTTTCGTTCTGCGGCTTAGGCCCGTGAGCCTCCAGCTGTCCTTCGAGCGTCGATCCTTGCTCACCACCGGTGTTTGAATAGAACAGGGATTCTCGGTTTTGAAACATAGCCGCCAGATACTGTAGCCGTACTACCATGCTCCCACCAGCGGCTGGATACCAAATGTACCGATCGCGGTCGGTCAGCCAGTCCCTCGGTTCCAGCTCGCCGTCGAAGGGCGGGCGGACCTGCTGCATCCATATCACGGAATAATGCCGGAGGCTTACCTGCGGTCGTGACGGATCGAATCGAATCACCGATTGATGTACCCCGCGCTCCGACTCGGTTGCCCAGTCGGTGGACTGGACATACCGGAGAAGCCCGTTCTCCAAATCGATCGACTGAATTACTGCCGAATGTTTAAGCCCTCCGTCGCTCCCACGAAACAAGATAATGTCGGCAGGTCGGAGGTTTTCGATACGGTCATCGATCGTATCAGTGTAACCACTTGCAGGATCGTAAAACCAGAGGCCGATTCTACTATTAACCCGACTCGGGCTCATCCGCCATCTTTCGCCGAGCATCCGGCTTACCTCCATGCCGTAGTTCTGCGCGATGGAATCGTGGATGTAGAAAGTGAAACCCGAGCAATCCACTCCCACAGACGCGACGGCGTAGAGGTAGTTGTACACGTCCGCCTCCGCCAGCTCGGCATCGCTCCTGCGCACGAGGATGCGGGTCGGCGTCCCGAGAAAGGAACCTCCCCTGAGCGACTCGATCAAGACCTGATCCCGGGACAGGGAGTAGCTCCGCCGCTCCAGGTCAAAGACGATTATCTTGTCGCCGGGGCTGATGAGCGCATTCACGTATTCGGTGAACTCCCGGGAGGCCAGTACCGAATCAATGTACGGCCATAGTTTCTCCGGTGTGCCCTTTCCGTCCATATGGAACACCTGGGAATAACCCGGACCACCCTCTCGCTCATAGTTGAGGCCGAAGGGCATCCTGAGAGTGAGTGACTTGCCGGCGATTCGATAGGTGTTGAAGTATTTCCGGAATGTCGTTTCGATGAGCTGTTCTACCTTCAGCTCTTCCGGAGTTTTTACCCTGTGTCGCGGTCTGGTAGTTGCGGGGGAGAGTTCCCCGTCGACATCTTTCGGCCCTTGCCCAGCCGAATCCGGGCCGCCGGAAGTGATCGGCTCCTCCCTGGTTGCCGATGCTGGCTGCGGCAATGTCGACCCGGCTGCACTGAGAGGCTTTTGAAGGGCTCGAGACGCTTTCCCGGTTACCTCTTTCAGGAACGTGACCGAGTGGCGAAGGGGGCGCAACAACTGCCAAGTGATTTCCTTTCCGTCGGTCCTCCATTGCTTCAACCTGTCCGTAGCACCGTCGCTTTGAGATCCACTCGGCGTGCCGACAAATAAGTCCCGGAGACGAATCCATTCCGTTGTTGAGTCGCGCCCATCACCGGTGTACGAGTAATCATGTTGCGATGAGATCCCGGCGAGGACCGAGCTCCCAATGCATAGAACAAGAATTAAAATCCGGATCTTACCATCCGACATTCTCATCTCATCAAGCCCGGCAATCTCTGGATTGATCCTCCACCGGTGTAACACCTGTCTAAATCAGGTTCGTCGATATACAATTTTTTTCCGGCGAGTAATCTGTCTGCGGGATTATCCCCTTACTTTGGATTTGACTTTCTCAGTGCCCCTCACGACGATTCACGTTCTTCGCCCGTTATAGATGTGAGTAGGCAGGACTGGTACAACTACATTATCAGTTGCCTAGAAGTATACCCCCGCTTTCAGGCATCGGCAACTCCCCGAAACGGTGGATAAAGGGTCCAGTTGTCTGATACAGTGTTGCTCTTATCGTATTGTTTCTTGGAGGTGAGTTGTGCTGACACACGGCCGTAGACCTGGTATGAACCTCCTTATCGCCTTCGGTTCCGTGGTGATGGTGGCGGTGATCGGCTACGTCGACCATCTCACGGGCACCGAGATATCCTTCTCGATCTTCTACCTGCTGCCTGTGGCCTTCGCCTTCTGGCAGGGCGGCTCGTGGCCGGGGGTGGCAACGGCCATTGCGGGAGCTGCAGCCTGGCTGATCGCCGATCTTTCAGCGGGTCATCAATATACCCATCATGTAATCCCTTACTGGAACTCCCTGATGCGCGGCCTTATCTTTTTAACGGTGGGCATGCTTCTGGTGCGGCTCAAGGGAGTGCTGGAGCGGGAAACGCATCTGGCCACGCGAGATGCCCTGACAGGGATTGGTAACTGGCGTCACTTCGAAGTAGTCGCAGGTCGCGAGCTTGGCAGGGCTAAGCGTAGCGGCAAGCCTCTGTCGGTGGCTTATATCGACTTGGATAACTTCAAGATGGTCAACGACAGCCTCGGCCATCAAGCCGGTGACGCGCTGCTCATGTCGGTGTCTTCAGTTCTACAAGAGAGTGTAAGAACGATTGACTGCGTCGCTCGCCTGGGGGGAGACGAGTTCATTGTGTTTATGCCGGAGACCGAACAGGAGGGTGCACGGGTTGTGGTTGAACGGATCCGGAGGATGTTGGAGGAAACCCTCAAGGAAGGCCATGGGTCGTCGACGCTCAGTGTGGGCATGGTCACCTTTACGCGCGTGCCTGCTTCGATCGACGAGATGATCAAGACAGCGGACGATCTAATGTACAGCGCCAAGAAGGGCGGTAAGGATTCCGTGGTGGAGCTGGTTGTCCAGGGGAAAGCGCATTGAGCGCTGAATTTGACCCTCCTCGCTCGTGGATCTGCCGCGCTGTGGCAGGCTGGATCTTGCTGCTTGTGCTCGTTGCGGTCTTTCTCTTCCTTCATGTCGTCGCGCAGAACGTCTATGGGAATTGGATCGGCTGTCTGATGACGAACTTCCTGGCGGTGTGTTGTTCTACGGTCCCGTTGGCTTGATAGAGGTATTGACAAGTATGCATAATTCATGCATCATTATGCATATGAGATCCACATTGAATATTGATGATGACCTTATCGAAAAAGCGACAAAGCTCACCGGTATAACTGAGAAAACTTCATTAGTACGGATGGGACTGAAAGCACTTATTGCCAAGGAAAGTGCACGGCGGCTTGCCGAACTCGGCGCCTCTGAACCGAAGTTGGAGCCCATTCGCAGACGACGAAAAATTACATGATCCTTGCAGATACATCGGTCTGGGTCGATCACTTACGAAACGGGAACACAGAATTGCAGAACCTTCTACAAGAAAATGAGGTTTTGATGCATCCGTTCATAGTAGGAGAGTTGGCGTGTGGCTCGATGGGAAATCGTGGGGAAATACTCCACTTGCTACGCGAGTTACCCGAAGCTCAAGTGGCGGAACACGACGAAGTCTTCGAACTAATAGAGAGAAGACGTTTGTGGGGCCACGGTCTAGGTTGGGTCGATGTGCATCTTCTTGCCGCAGCATTGCTGTCGCATTCCGCGATTTGGACTCTCGATCGACAATTGCTCCGAGTAGCATCATCGCTGAAATTGGTGCAATAATCAGAACCTGTTATTTTGTTGTATTTTTTGTTGCACGTATTCCCGTGCTGTATGGTCGAAAAATCTGTGACCATTCGCATGCCTCTGTAGCGTTGCTCCCCGCCGACTGTTCTGGTCGGAAAGACGAAGAAATCAAGTCGCCATATTTAGAAAGAAATGGAAAAAGTCAAACGGGGCCATCCTTTTTTTACTAATTTCCATCCCTTGCGCTAGATCGACCTATTGAGTATAATATAAGTCAATTCTTATAGACTTATGGATATAGAAGAGCTTGCCCAGCTACACAAAGCCCTATCCGTGCCGGTTCGACTGAGGATCCTTGAGCTGGTAGGTGAGCGGTCGCTCTGTGTGAACGCCATCACCCGGTTTCTCCAAATAAGCCAGCCAGCCGTCTCGCAGCACTTGGCCGTGCTGAGGCGTGTAAATCTGGCAAAAGGGGATAAACAAGGTTACAGGGTGCACTATTCCCTCAATCAAGCGAGACTGGATGAGTTCAGCCATGCGGTAGCTTATTTTCTGAAGGAGAATGTCGCAACTCGGGTATCTCGAGGGAAGACGCCCTCGGGAGTAATTGCGAACAGGCGGGAGGCAAGCAAGAAGAAGTAGCCGTGAAACATGAGCCGAAACCTGACGAAACGAATCGTCATGAAGGAGCAGAAAAATGTGTTGTAAGGAAAGATCAAAAAAGGACTCCTGCGAGAAACCGGACCGTCTGAAGGGAAAGCCCGAGGAGTGCTCCCCTGAACAAGTTCGCGAGTGCCATGGAGAGCTCCAGGAGCATCCCTGCACTACCAGAGAGAAATAGGGAAGACCGGTGTCCGATAAGGGAGCGGAGTCTGTGTCTGTCCGGCTGCAGGATGGTGCAAGGCCTGCAGAGGAGATGTTGAAAGCCGATAATCTTGTCAAGCGCTTCGAATCGGTCACCGCCGTCGACGGGGCGAGCTTCAGCGTACGCCGGGGGGAGATATTCGGATTCCTCGGTCCCAACGGGGCCGGAAAGACCACCACCATCAACCTGCTCACCGGCCTGGCCCGCTCGACCGCCGGCAGCATGTACCTGGAAGGACGGGAATACACCGCTCACCCCAAACGAGCCCAGGCGCTGATGGGAATCGTACCCGATGAGAGCAACCTCTACGACGAGCTGGATGGATTTCAGAACCTTACCTTCTGTGCCGCCCTGTACGGCATCGACAAAATGGAGAGGGAAGCCCGGGCCGGGGCGCTGCTGGAGCAGTTCGACCTGAAACAGGCGGGAAAGCGACCGTTCAGGGCCTACTCCAAGGGTATGAAACGAAAGCTCACCATCGCCGCCGGTATCATCCACCAACCGAAGATCCTGTTTCTCGATGAGCCCACTACCGGCATTGACGTGGCCAGCGCCCGCCAGATCCGTTCTCTCATCGGCGAGCTGAACCGCCGCGGTACGACGGTGTTTCTCACGACTCACTACATCGAGGAAGCCGAGCGGCTCTGTCACCGCATCGCCTTCATCGTGGGTGGCAGGCTCGTGCGGATCGGCTCTCTGGAAGAGCTCATGAAGGAACACCAGCAGGAAACGGTTCTGGAGCTGGCGGTGGAACAGGCCGGAGCGGAGCTGGTGGATGCCCTGCGGCAGCACTTTCCCCGCTACGCCGTGCACCGGCCGGATGAGCGTCATCTTCGCCTTGTTTCGGACGGCTCGATCGAGCTTTTGCCCCTGCTGGGGGCGGTGGCCGAGGGCGGGGCGGAGGTCACGGAGGCAAAGCTCATCCGGCCCACCCTGGAGGAGGTGTTTGTGCGCGTGACCGGCATCGAGTCCGGCTTGATGAGGCAGGAGCGGGAGGGAAAGAAAAAATGAGCTCGTGGACCGCCTTTCGGGCCATCGTGGCCAAAGACATGAAGACCTATTACCTGAAGCCGCCCAACATCAGCTGGGGCCTGATCTTCCCCTTCGCCTGGATGCTGATGTTCTACCTGCGCTCCCGCACACCCCTCGATATCCGGGAACTGCTGCCGGGGGTCGTGGCCATGTCGATCCTATTCGGAACCACCTCCATGCTGGCGGTGACCATCACCTTCGAGCGCAGGAGCCGTTCCTTCGAGCGGTTGCTTCTGGCCCCCCTCGAGTTGAGCCTGCTGATGCTCGCCAAGACCGGTGGGGCAATCCTCTTCGGGATGCTGAACGCCTTCGTGCCGATCGTGGTGGCGGCCTTCGTGGTGGATCTCTCCGGAGTGCTCTGGCTAGCGGTGATCGGGAGCATCCTGCTGATCGCCGCCACCAGCACCTTCCTGGGGCTGTTCATCTCGGTGGCGGTGCACGAGGTGTTCGAGGCGCAGACCTTCTCCAATTTTTTTCGCTTCCCGATGCTGTTCCTCTGCGGCCTGTTCATCCCGATTTCCAGCCTGCCCGTGTTCCTCAGGCCACTGTCCTTCGCCTTTCCCCTCACTTACGGGGCGGATATCCTGAAGGCGGCCGTCAACGGAGACGGAATCCTGCCCCTTTGGGTGAGCTTCCCGGTGCTGCTGCTGTTTGCGGTCGGTCTGTTTCTGTTCAGCCTGCGGAACATCAAGCGAAAGTGGGTGCTGTGAGGGGGATTGGAAACGACGACCGATGGTCCGGCGTCTTCGTTGGCACGCACTCGATGAAGACGTTGTGCTTGACATCACCTCTTATGAACATAAATCCGTGTTGGAATTGATCCACTATCCATTATTTCTTGAGCCTGTAGCCGTCACCGATTTCTTGTCCGGAAAGCCGCAGCAGATGTGCTCCTCCGCCAGATTTCCTGCATCTGCCTGAATAATAACCAGGGAGTCCTCTTTCCGGGGCCCGCATTTCCGATTGTTTGCCCTCCGCCTCAAGCGGCCCTCGCCCCGGTGATATTGTACATTTTCTCTGGCGTCCGGCGTAACTGAGATTTTTGTCCCGGTTCTCTCCGGGTACCGCCGAAGAGGGCCGTTTTTATTCTTTCTTCGCCCGAGACCAGGCAGGGAGCGATATTGGCCGTTATTGGAAGATAGAGTTGCAGCCAGACAACTTCAGCAACGTAACGCCCTGATTCTACACTCATTTATGTCCGGTATATGATGCATTGGCAAGAATTTTTTCCTAGGCTGAACTTTGACAATGCCGGACCTCAGTCGATTCCTTGGGATTTCAATTCTAATGTACTTCAACGATCATGTGCCACCTCATTTTTGCGTAAAATACAACGAGTTCAGAGCATCAGTTGAAATATCTACCTTATCGATTCTTGAGGGGAACATGCCACCCAGAGTACAAGGACTTGTGATAGAATGGGCAGAACTTCACCGTGATGAGTTGCTTACAAACTGGAATACTTTACGAGAGTCCGGTGAATATCATAAAATAGAACCGTTGGTGTAGGACCATGAACATGGTTTGGATTAAAAAGGCAGAATATATAGAGGAATATAAAATCCACATTGCTTTCAATAGTGATGAAAGCGGCATAATAGACTTAGAGGAAGTTATCCTCTCTGACAAACGACAAATTTTTAGGGAGCTTGTTGATATCAATAAGTTCAGACAATTCAACATAGATTTCGACACCATAGTCTGGGAAAATGGTCTAGACCTAGCTCCAGAATTCTTATATAATTTCCTTAAGGAATCACAGCACGCCGTGTAACATCGGCGGAAGTGCGTATTCTATCGGCGATCAGTGCGGGTCGCTCGTTAGCTTACTGTTTGCTACCCCGAGCTGAGGCAAACACACTCGTCTTGAAATCGAATGCTTGACCCTCCACCGACGATGAACCTAGTAGAAATCTTCTCTCTCCATGCGTTTGAAGGGATCGGTCAACTATTCCACGTGTGTAGCTGGTTGCCGGCGGTCGGAGTCGAAATCCTGAATTCGCGCCTACTGCTCGCGTTCTCTCAACTCCCCGGCCGTTTCAAAAATTGT
>CAZSBH010000110.1:0-1889 GCA_964604845.1 uncultured Spirochaetaceae bacterium | reverse complement strand
GAATTCGCGCCTACTGCTCGCGTTCTCTCAACTCCCCGGCCGTTTCAAAAATTGTGTTGATTTTCTCATCCTCCACCTGATGATCGATGTTGATGCAGCAGACTCCGGTAAGCGACGGGTTCCCTGAATCACTGACAAGCCGCCTGATCTGTTCACTGATTTCCTCGCAACTATCGTGGATCAGATTCACCGGGCTCAAGCGGATATTCAAGAAGGTATCGGGCAGATTTACCCGCAGTTCTTTGACATTTCCTCCCCATCCTACATCTAAAAAATCGAGGTGGGGAATCTTAACAAGGCTGGCAATGTGCCTGTGCACGTCTTCTCCGCAGTAGTGTACTCCGTACGGCCTGTATTTGTTGCTCCAGTTCCTGTCAAATTCGAGCAGATGGTCTTCATAATGGTCGGTGGAAATCATCGTGTGCGAGCATTCCGATGATAAAAAAACGGGCTTCTCTATATGTCGAACATTTCTGTTGACGGATATCGAGGAGGACCCTGTTTCCTTCTGGATGCCTGCAACGAACTTCTCCAAAAGCGCGCCTATCTTTGAAAAAAACTGATTCACCTCATTCGGCTTGTCGAACATATCGGTGAAAATCCGCTCGCCCCGCAAATCCATGGCGATATTCAACACTCCCGCCCAATTCACATCGCCCTTGATATACCCGAACTCAAGCTTGAGGGCTTCCCTCAGGCCTTCGAATCTCTTGAACGCCCTGCTCTCGAACGCCTCATGTATGTCTATGTCCAAGGAGTCTCTGTGAGCGCATAGCACTTGGGGAGCCGTGTTTTCCCGGTATTGCACCACACAGCCGAGCATTTCCGAAACCAGAAATCCCGCTGCCAGGTGCACCGCCCCGATCAGAGGAATTCTATCGTTTCGGTCAGAGCCGAGTCCGTATTCCCCCCAGCGTTCGAACAGAACCTGTTCCATGTGCTGTTCGGATTCGACCCTCTTTTTAGGGTTGTAGAAGAAATCCTCATCAAAGGTAATACCTTCATTCTCGAACCACCAGGAAGGATGCAGCACGATGTCCACCGGCAACGGTGAGGTATCTATAAACGGATTTCGATTGCTCTTCTTCAACGGTTCACCCTTCCCGCGCAGCCTCCAGAAACGCCCAGATATTCTCCGTTGGTACTCCCGGCGGCATTCCGCCGGCGCACGAGAGGATCACCCGGTTGTTGCTCTCGAGTGACTGGAGAACTTCCCGCACACTCTCCCTCACCGCTTCAGGGGTTCCCTCAGCCATGACCTCCACCGACGGCACGTTTCCCATCAGCGTCACCCGAGGACCGGTTCGCTCCCTGATCTCCTGAAGGGTGTTTTGCATGCCGAGATTCAA
The DNA here is from genome assembly GCA_964604845.1 of uncultured Spirochaetaceae bacterium. Taxonomy (GTDB): domain Bacteria; phylum Spirochaetota; class Spirochaetia; order SZUA-6; family DRHE01; genus JAFGQJ01. Next base: position 540 of record CAZSBH010000110.1, on the reverse strand, counting down.
GAGGTTGATATCGCACTCTTCGAGATAGGGGGCCGAGACCAGACAGGGTGAGTCGTTGTGAAAGAATCTCACCTTCACGCCGGATCCCTTGAAGAGCCTCTTCAAATAGGGCAGGGCGAACTCCCTGAAATCCTCCTCCCCTAGAAAACCCACGATGTCATCGAGGATGAGGAGACCATCGATGGTGGGCAGGCTCTCCCTCTGCACCTCGAGCCAGTCGGAGACGAAAGCGGTGACCTTGTCCAGGAGCAGGCGAACCCTCTCGGGTTCGGTTTTAATGGCCGTCAGGAACTCCGTGGTTCCGGCAAGAAAGGAGGCGATGTTCAGCGGTCCCCTGGACACCGCGAAGCGGATCGGATGCCCCTCCCCCTCCAGCCTTTCTGTGTTAACGACCAGGCGCTTGAGGATCATGGGCAGGAGCCCGTCGGTCCGAGGATCGGGGACTGGAAGGGATGAGACGGTCTCCAGGTTAGGGAGGATCTTGCCGGGAAAGGGGAACTCGTTCTCCCCAAAGCGGAGCTTCACGCCGAAGGCGGAGGT
>CAZSBH010000109.1:0-10813 GCA_964604845.1 uncultured Spirochaetaceae bacterium | reverse complement strand
TTCGGACTGCTTCCCACCCTCAGCGTCGCACCGGCATTGACGTCGGTGAAAGAAAAGCCACTCGCGCTCGCAGAAAGCTCCTCATCCAGGATTCCGTCCTCGTCAAGATCTTCACCGATTTCTCCCAGCTGAAGGTACACCGTATAGCTGCTGGTGGCATCCGTGCCGGTGGTGCGGAAGGACAATGAAACGCCCTGGAGCGACGACAGATCGGTGACCCGGCCGCCGGATATCACAGGTATCTGCACGCCAACCCATTCATTGTTCGCCAGCTCGAAATCCAACACCAAACTCTCTCCCGAGCTTTGTCCTTCCGAACTCCCCGCTGTGAGGTAGGGACCCGGCTTCGATCCGGTAGCGTATGGGTAAGCGGTAAAGGAGGTCCAGGTGTACGGCATCAATACAGAAGTGCCGAGAATGCCGTAGGAGCGATAGTCCTTGTAGAGGAGCTTGCCCCGATTCGATTTATCAACAGCGACCGGTAGAAACGGGCTGTCATCTGCGGGCGGTGCTGCCGGGTATGCCGTGTATTCGGACAGAGGGATATTGAGCCCCGCAGATTCCATTCCGAGCAGTCTCATAACCCCCGTGGTATCGGGGTTCGTATAGGCTCCACCAATACTCGCTTGATAGCTCAGCGGACCGATCATGCCATCAATTCCAGCGGACAGAACCACACTTCCCGTCCGGGTATACGCTTCGTCGGTGTAGGATCCGGGAAGGAAGTTCCAGCGAACCCCCGAGGCCAGCTGCAGGTTCAGGGCTTCGCTGAAGGTCAGGGTGTTGCCCCAGGCGAAGAGGATATCCCCATTGTTTGCAAACGAAGACTTCCGACGAAAACTCACGACCAACCGATCATCCGGAGCAATCTCTGTTAAGAAATTGATCAACCCCTGTTGGTAATTCACCTCATATCGGGTTTCTGCGATGCCATTGCGCAGGATTTGCACGGAACCGGGAACCACATCGGATCCGATCCGATACCCGCTCACCGGTGTCAGCTCACTCACGAGGATTTCGTAGTCCAGATAACCGGGTTTCGGATCAGCCAAGGGGCCGTAGAGCAGGTTGTCAGGATCGAAGATCGGCGAGGACTCCGAGTCGTCAAGGAACGGGTAAAGGTTTCGAAAGTCATCCCTCAGGCCGGGATCCGGCTTGTAGTATCCTCGGATATAATCATCCCCGGGAGCAAATCGAAATCCCACATCTGTGGACATGGTTGCGCTTAGATTACCTTTCCCAACCACTGATACTCTCAGTCGGGCCAGATCCTCAGGCACCGTCCCATCGAGGGCATAAGAGGCCAGGATCTCGAAGGGGGAAAACTCACCGGCTTGGTACAAACGCAAACAGGTCTTCGCGTCAATATCGACCTGGCGTTCGGTCATCGTCTGCCCCAGAAAACTCTCGCTCCAATCAAAATTGCTTGAAGCGCTCAAGTCGATCTTACCTCCGCTTTCATCGGGTAAGGCATCGATGCCCAAGCCGACCGTTCCGACAGGAGATCCGGTTTTGCTGTAATACACCAGAACACCACCCTCCGTCACCTCTTTGAGGAACACCGTCCCGTTCCCACTGTCCAGCACGACATCGTCCACCGTTGCAAGGCGGTAGGCCTTGCCGTCGTCTCCGGAATAAGGGCCATCCGGGTCCTCGAGGTAGACCTCGAGGCTGCCTACGTCCACGTCGGCGTCAGGCAGCTTGAAGAAGCGTCCCTGTATGTACTCATCGAGGGCGATCACCTTCTCGGAGACCAGATTGCTGCCGATGAAAGTCAGGCTGTCCTGCTCGTTGTTGTCGTAGCGAAGCAGCAGCTGATGCTCGCTCATCCCGGTGCCGAGAACGGCTTCGGCCCCGAGGGAGGACAGCCCGGATTCGGGTACATCGATGAAGGGGAAGGGATCGATGCTGATATCCCTGCTTCCGATCAGCAGGCGCTCGAGGAACTCTTCCTCAGCTCCCATATATCCCATCAGGATGTAGTTCTGGTCGAAATAGGTGTAGTCCTTTTCAAGGAAATCACCGATGACAGAAGCCTCGATGAAGAAGCGGTCGAGCAGCCAGACGGAGAAGGTAAGATCGGGAAGCTGTCGGAAAGCAAAGCCGTCGCCCCATCCGGGAAAGGGTGAGGAGATCAGCTCCCCCTCCGGATCTATCAGAAAGCCGAAGGAGCCGAGGATGGATGCCCGCCACGTACCTTTCAGGAAAAAATCCACCTCGGCGTCGCCGATATCCAATGCGAACAATGCCTCCGGTGCTTCGGCCCCGGCGTCCCCGCTCGTACCAGGGGGAAGTTCTGCATCAGAGATTGCTCCCGGATCGGAGCCGTCCCGTAAATCGGGGCTTATCTCATCCTGGGCATTCAGTGTATAGTTAATGGACAATAGAAGAGCTAAAAGCAAGCAGGATAAGAGAATAGTCCTCACAGCCCATAAACGTATCACAATCGCAAGGTAAAAAAAACATTGGGAAAGAATAGAAGGCGTAACCGAGAATAGAAACGATGGACCCTACCCTGGCCCGGGCGGCAGCTTTCATCGATCACCTGCTGGCCAATCCGGCACTGAACAATCTGAACGCACTGCAAAAAGAGGAACAGATCCTCCAGTTCTTGAAAACCAATGCCCAGAGCCTGGTCCCGACACTCTCCTCTCCTCAGTTCTTCCCCGGCAGTCGCTGGAGCGAGATCCTGCAGCTGCTCAAGACCGCCTTGATGCAGGAAACGGACAAGGCTCTGGGCCCTCAGATAGAGGATCTGATCCAGCGGAAGATATCATTTTCCTTTGTTGCCGAAATACAACCCCATCATATTCCCGAAGACAAATGCCGGGAGGAGTTGTTGGAGTTCCTCCAGCGGCTGCTGCAGAAACCGGAAGCCCGCAAGGCCCTTTCCGGTCCGCTGACCGCGATCCTCGGCGGTTTTGTCGGCCGGTATTTAGAGAAGTCCTTCGCTGCCCGACAATACGTACACTTCGAGCTGACCAAAGTTCAGCGTCTCCGCCTGGAGATCGAAAACATTGAGCATTTGGTCCATGTCACTCTGCTCTTGCGGCCGAGCGTTCAGCTGTTCACCGTAGGCCGGGGAAGTACGGGCGAGGAAATCGAGACAGCTCTGGTTCAAGCCCAGTTCGCCCAAACCGCATTCGAAAGCATGAAGGGACAGCTGAAGAACTTACCTCCGGTGCTGATCCGGGGCGGATTATTCAGCAACGTGTCCTTTCAGGAGGACAAGCAGATCGACACAACAGCCCGAATCGCCGCCATTTTCTCATCCCGGGCCAAGAATTTTAAGCCGATCGTCCGGGTGGATAGAGGGGCCAACACACCGGATCGAAGCTGGTTCAGCATTACCCGGCGGAATTACAAGTACTACGGTTTTGACATAAAGATGCTCGATGAGTTTTATAAGATAGCTTCGGAGAGCGGATGGTAAGGCAATTACTATGAATGATGCGAAATTTCCAGACCGAGTGACGGGCCCGCGAAGTTCCAGAGGGTCGGTTACATCGTTTCTCGAATCCCTGGTCATCGCGGCGATTTTGCTGGTTCTCGTGCAAACCTTCCTGGAAGATTTCGCGGTGATTTCAGGTTGGACGGTAGAGATCCGGAACAAGCTCTTTCTGGCGGGGTTTTTCTTCGATCTGTTCTTCACTATTGAGTTTTTGACCAGGCTGTACAATGCGATCATGGAGGGTAGAGTCGGCCGCTACCTTTCTGTGGAACGTGGCTGGATCGATTTCTTGGCTTCGGTTCCCCTGCTGATGTTCAACTCGGGGCCTTTTGCCGTGACCCTGCTCACCGGTCAGGGCATCGCAGTTGGACTGGGGGGGATCTTGAATCTGCTCAAGGTGATCAAGGCGATTCGGATCGCCCGAATCCTGCGTTTCCTTCGCATCGTCAAGATCTTCCGCAGAATCAAAAACGTGTCTTCCCCCATGGCCCAGAGGCACGTAGCCTCGATTACGGCGATCAGCGTCACGGTTTTGGTACTATCCCTGCTGTTCTTTACCGCGTTCTCCTCGAGCCTGCACTGGGACGGATTGGACACCGCTTTTGCAGAACAGCAGCAGGCCGTAGCCGAGCATCTGGATGAAAACAAAGACGATCCGGCGGATTTCGTATACGCTTTGGAAACCCTTCGGAAAACATACTCGAATCTTCTGATAGTGAAGTACCGCGGCCAGACTCTATACTCCCGCTACTCCGACTCCTACTACCAGGGGTTCTTCGCTCCCGGCGACTACACCTACCTGCGGAAGGATGATCTGGCGTTGTTCTTCGATCAACGTCCCTACGTCAGTCAGCTCTCTCGGGAAAGCATCCTGTTTTTCGTGATTGTGATCCTCGTCGTACTATCCTACCTGCTGATCTACAGCCCCCACTTCGCCCTTACCGTCAGTGATCCCATCCATGTGATGCGCCGAGGGCTAGAGGAGCCGAACTATAACCTCGAGGTAAGGATCCCGCAGAAATATGAAACAGACGACGTATTTCAAATGGCGGAACTGTATAATGAGAAATACCTGCCCCTGAAGGACCGGACACAGAACAAGGAGGGACAGAGTCTGATCGATTTGGATATGGCGGATGTGTCACACATATTTCCCGAAGGGGAGGAGAGCTGATTTGTGGTCATCTCCGTATTGCATTTCGTCCTCGACCTTCCCGATATCGCCTCGATCAAAGAAAAGCGCCAAATAGTTCAATCGGTGAAACACAGGCTTCAAAACAAGTTCAAAATATCCGTAGCGGAGGTCGATCTTCAGGATTCCTGGCGTTTCGCTGAGATTGGAGCAGCTGTAGTCTCGAACTCCAAACAGTACGGCGAATCGGTACTGAACAAAGCCCTGCGGTTTTCCGAAAACTTCGTTCCGGGAAGGATTCGAGACGCCGGTATTTTCTCTGAAATTTACTGAAAATCCGAAAGACAGGTCAGGAAAGCTCCCGACCGCTGATCTCCAACAGATCCGTAAGTTCACGGATGCAGAGAGCGAACTCCCGGAGGCTATCCTTAAGTGCATGGTAGTTCAACCCGGTATAATACAACTTGGTGAATAAAGAAAAAGCGATCTCCTCGTCCGTCGATTGCAGGTTGATATAGCAACCGAACTCGTAGCTTATCTTCAGCATCTCTTCCAGGCGGGTTTTCACGTACTCCGCCATAGAGGGGGAGAAAGAAAAAGTATAGGCGATTTCGACGAATCGGCTGGTTCTGTCAACAAAAAATCCGCCCTGCATTCCTTCTTCGTTTTCAAAACCCGCGGAATAGGTTTCTTCCGAGCGTTCCGTCTCATGCAGCTTGTATCCCAGTTCTTTGAAGAGGACTCTGACTCTGCGGATTCGCTCTTCCATCACCTTCGAGTTCTTCATAGACACCTTTGCTTCTTCTCCTTCCTCTTCACCAGCCGGCGGCCAGCCGATCTGCCAGCATCCGGGGCAACCCGGCGGCAATTATTTTCCGCTGGGCTGTTTTGATAGGAAATGGGATTCTATAATGGTAGTATACCATTGCTTCCTCATCGATCACACCAAAGGATGCCTGGGGAATTCTATCCCTGGGCTGGCCGACGGAACCCGGGTTGATCAGGTAGCGGCGCTGCGGATCCAGGGGAAAGCGCTCGGGGGGAGTTAAGGTCCGGCCGTCCTCCTCGATGATCAACGGAACGTGGGTGTGACCAAAAAAACAGATTTTGATGCCTTCGGCTTTGTCCCTCACATAACTGAAACTGCGATCCACGTCGGCTCGCCTCGTGATATACAGGTCCTCGTCCATCGGAGATCCGTGGCAGAGCAGATAACGATCCAGGACGACCCGCGGCCCCTCAGGAAAGGTATCGAGGATCTCGAGACTCTGCACACTCAGTGCGTCCCGCGTCCAAAGGATTGCAGACCTGGCCACCTCGTTGAACCAGTCGAGATCTTTGGGATTCGCCACCGTTTTGTCGTGGTTGCCCCGAACAACAAGATCGGTCAACTCGGTCAGCCGGCGTACGCAATATTCAGGATCGGCATTATATCCCACCGCGTCTCCAAGGTACAGTATCGAGTCGACCGATAGATCCCGGAGCGTCCGTTCCACTTCCCGCAGGGCCTCTTTGTTTGCATGAACATCGCTAAGAACGGCGATTCTCATTGGGCTTTCACTTTAGTTCAACACTTCACTACGTTCAACCGTCCTCAAGGCAGATAGTCCTTGTTGATCCGCCACGGAGCATTGTACAGATTATCTTTGACGTGCTTGTTGACCCGTCGAACCTGTTTGATCAGATCTTTGAAATACTCCCTCTGGCTATCCGGTTTTCGAGGACACTGTATGTTGAAGACGGGTAGAGGGTACACCTTCATCAAACGGATAACCTCTCGTTCCTCGACCTCACACATCGGCCGGATGATCTTGAACTTTCCATCAAAGAAATCTTGAACCGGGAGCATTGTGGCGAACTCGCCTTTGAAGAACAGGTTCATCAGCGTGGTTTCAATCACATCGTCCAAGTGATGTCCGACGGCGATTTTGGATATTCCCAATCTTTCGGCTTCCTTGAAAAGAATCCGCTTGCGGTTCCGTGAGCAGATATAGCAGTTAAAACTCTTTTCATAGGACGTCGGGAATATGCTTGCTTCAACGATTTGACAGGGTATCTTCAGGCTCTCCATAAACTCGAGCAAACGTTTCCGATTCTGCTCACCCGCCGGATACTCCCGCCAGTCGATGAATAAACCGCGGAGCTCGTAGTCTATCGGCACCCAACTCTTTCGTTTCGCCAGAGCAAGACTGAGGGCCAGGGAATCTTTTCCTCCGGATACACTGATCAGGATTCCCTCGCCGTCTTCGATCATGCAATGCCGGTTGATTCCCCGGCCCACTCTTTTTGTGAAGATATTTATCCGTTGGGCCGCCTGGGGAGACAATACAGATGTGAGCATAGATCTACTGCAGTCCTTTCGACAGAACGCCCTTGACGCCGATCTTGGTTAGAGCGTCGATCAGATCCTCCTGGCCTTCAGCAAACAGGGATATCGTTCGCAGTGAATTGACGAAAGCTCGAACGCTGCCCCGGCTGAACACACTCCGGGAACGGTCATAGGAAGTTACAGCGCCTGAATCCGCCTGCACTACGGGTAGGTGGACCTCGAAATTGATCGGTTCAGGAACATCGACAATCAGGCTCTCCGAATCCAGCTTTCTGCCGAGGACTTTTTCCACTTCTCTGCCGAGATCCTCTTCAAAGCCGAGACGGTTGTGTACGTCCTGGAGGTAAAGATGCACGCTGTTCTTGTCTTCGAAGGGGACGCTGGCCACCAGCTTGAACAGCCGACGCTCGCTGACCCGGCGGATCAGGTGGAATGGAGGAAAGGCGTGTTTTTCGGTCAGGGAGGAGAACTCATGATCGTCCAGCCAGTACAGATCCTGTTGCCGAAGCACACGTTCCCTCAAGGCCAGGAGCACGGCTTTCTTGATCATGGCCGTGGCTATTCGTACGGTTTTGTGCCAGTAAACGGTTTTGTACATCAGATATTTGGAAAACAGGATGCTCTCCACGGCGCTCAATCCCTTTTCCGTCACCGCCATGCCATCGCGATGAGGTCGGATCTCGGCCAGGACAAAATCAACATCCTGGGTTCCATGGGGAACGCCGCAGAAGTAGGCGTCCCGATTCAAATAGTCCAATTTATCCGGATCGAGGACTCCCGACAGGAGATTGCGAAAAAAACTCACCTCTCCCCTCCCGCTATAGGAGAACGTCGGGTCGACTATCCCGGCTACCAACTCCGGATCCGTGCCCACCTCTTCCTTTATCAACTTCGAAAGATCCTTCTGCAGAATCCGCTCGGCGGTCAAAGATTCATGGCTGCGGAGCTCGAGATCCTTGAGGGAGTGAGCATAGGGGTAATGGCCAAGGTCATGCAGGAGGGCGGCGCACAGGAAGGCCTTGGTGCCCTCCAGGGATAGATCCTTCACCAGAGTAAAGTCGTGATCGGCGGATTCGTGCACGGAAGTACCGGCTGAGAAAAGATGGAGCATCATCCGCCGGGACAGATGGAACACGCCGAGACTGTGGTTCAAGCGGGTATGGGTGGCGCCGGGATACACGAGGTAGGTAGGTCCAAGCTGTTTTATCTGGTTAAGCTTTTGAAAGGCCTCATGGGAAGCGATCTTCAACAGCCCCCTGGAGAGGGGGATATTCCGCCATACGGGATCCTTCACCGGTTCGGTGTAATCTCGGACGAGGTGATTGAATATTTTGGAAATCGAGTCCATGATCGTCCTTACTATAATCTAATAGTGACATCTCCTGCAAACCACCCTTGGATCTGCGGTTTGACGAATCCGATGTGATCTGATAGAAAAAAGTGTGAAACGTTGGTCTGTGCTCTTGATAATTCTGCTGCTTTCTACTGGCTCCTGCACACGAAAGGATGATCAAACAGAAGCTAAGACCCAAGAGACGCCAAGGCCGAGTGAGAGATCAGACGCGGGAGACACGGGCGAGGTTGTCAGCAAGCGTGAAATCACCTTAACCGAAACAAAACCCGCAGCGCAAGCGCAGCCGGCTGTTACCGAGCAACCGGAGCAACAGCGACTTCTGGTCCTGGAATCCAGTCAAGTTTTACCGGAGGATTTCAAAATCGGATCTCTGGCGAATCTGGAGGGGATCGATCGAAGCAGCCAGGAGATGGTTTCCGTAGCAACCCGTTTTCTCAACGGATTGCAGGAGGGAAGCGTGGTGATAGAAACGCTGCACGCCAGCGTGCGCGAGGAGCTGACAAATTCTATCAACTACTACCTCAATCAAGAACTGATTCCCATCACCTACCGCATCGGCGCCATTACCACACAATCACAACAAGGATATGATGAGAATTTGCCTGTCGACCAGGATAAAACGGCTTGGATGAACATCCGCCTTTTCGGGTCTCCCGGTGTATGCGAAGGGGAGCTGTACCTCGAAAACTCCGGAGGAAGGTGGTACATCTCTGATCTCCAGACCAACTTCGAGCTGCTGAAGCGAGCCTATTCCCGTGAGCAGGAAAAGTACTATCCTTCAGCATACGGATGGGGGATCCAATAGAATGAACCGCGAAGAAGCAATTCAGTTGGTAGACCAATACGTACAAAGCGACTGGCTGAAGAAGCACAGCCTGGCCACCGCTGCGATCATGGAACATCTAGCTGTTCGTCTGGGGGGCGATCCCGATACCTGGTGGGTTATGGGCATGATCCACGATCTGGATTTTGATATCACTCAGGATCCCGCTGTGCACGGGCGGAAGAGTGAAGAGATACTGCGGGAGCGCGGTGTAAGCGAAGGTATTATCAAGGCCGTTCTTGCTCACAATGCGGACGGATTGGGTTTGGAGCGGACGGACCCTGTAGACTACGCCATTACTGCGGCGGAAAGCATTACCGGCTTGATCGTGGCCACGGCTCTGGTCATGCCGGACAAGAAACTTGCCTCTGTCAAACCCGGATCTGTGGTGAAGAGGATGAAGAAGAAGGAGTTCGCCCGCAGGGTCTCGCGGGAGAGTATCATGCTCTGCGAACAGGCAGGGTTCACTCTGGAGGAATTTTCCGCCATAGCCGTAGATGCCATGCAGGGCATCGCAGAGGAGCTCGATCTATGAGGCGACGGTTCAGCACTATTGGGGTCGTTGTATTTACTATCTGCATCTGCCTACCTCTCTCGGCGGATACCCTGCAGGACATCGACAGGGCGGTGGCGGAGTTGGGAGATTTCCTTCTCGGTGCAATCCCCGACGTGGAAAACCAGAACCTTACGATCCTCCCCTTTCTCTCGGATGAATATGGAAAGGTCAGGTTAGGGGATCGGTTGAAGAGCGAACTCGAACTGTACCTGGCTGCACAGTACAGAAAGGTCAGGATCATCCCTCAACCGGAGGGGAGCAATACCTACACGGTGAGCGGAGAGCTGCAAACTTATCCCGGGAGGGTGCGCGTCATCTGTCGCATCACCAAACCCGACGGATCCCTTGGTGGAGGAACCCGGATCGACATCCCCTCCACCCAGGAGCTGATAGAATTGCTCGAACCTTCGGCAATCGAACAACTTAGAGCTTTGCCATCTCCGAGAGGCGATCAATCCGCGGGGAACGGCTTTGTCGGACAGGATATGACTCAGGATGATCCCTTCGAGCCGGACGATACCCAGGGGTTTGAGGTCGAAGTTCCTTCGTTCGGTACCCAGAGCTTCGGGCGTTCGATCACTCCCGGAGACGTAGACCGGTTCAGATTCTATAGAACCGGTCGGGGAACCGTCGTGATAGAAGTTCAGACCAATGTCGATCTGCAGCTTCTCCTGTATCGGGAAGGCGAGAACATACCCTTTGAAGTCGGCGGCAGTGAAGGCAGCGCCAGCTTGAGGTTGGAAACCTCTATAGAAGAGGGTTACTACGTGGTTGAACTTCTGGCCTATGATTTCGGCGTCCAGGGCTCCTACATATTTTCGATTGACTTGACCGGACGGAGCAACGACGGATTCGAACCGGACAACCGCTTATCCGAGGCCAAGCCTATCCTTCCGGACACTCGACAGGACCGGGCTCTGCTTTCGGGTGATCAGGACTGGGTCGAGTTGTCCTTTACCATACCTGCTTTCTACACGGTGTACACCACCGGAGTACAGGTAGATACCCGAATCGCTCTTTTCACGGATCAAGAGAGAGAAATCCTCACGGATGGAAACAGCGGCCTTCAGAACAACGCCTTCATCCCGCTGTTCCTGGGAACCCGCCGGATTTACGCCCGAGTATCCGGAGAAGGTTCGATGACCAGCGGGAGCTACACGTTGGCTTT
>CAZSBH010000108.1:0-10906 GCA_964604845.1 uncultured Spirochaetaceae bacterium | reverse complement strand
CCGGATCTTGAAAGCGGTTGGCATAGACGGTGTGGGACATGACCATGGCGGCTTTACCCACGGCGAACATATCGGATGCGCTCATCCAGTCGTACTCCAAGACCGAAGGCGGGGCGCTCTTGTCCACCAGGACCATGTCGGAGAGCAGCTGCCAGGCGTTTCTGCCTTCCGGTGAGTTCACCACCAGGCGCTGGCGCTTTGTGTCCACCACCCTTCCTCCCTGGGAGTAGACCATGTCCCTGAAGTTATAGATGATGTCCATCTCGCCGCCGGCGGAGAAGACGTAGCCCCACATACCCGGCTTGGTCGCCTTCTTGGCGATCTCCCGCAGCTCCTGCCAGGTCTCCGGCGGCTTAGGCACCAGCGAGGGCCGGTAGAAGAGCATCATGGTCTTTGTCTGGCCGATAGAGCCGTAGATGTGCCCATCCGGGGCGGTCAGCCCGGCTTTGAGCGGGCCGGCGAAGTACTTCCAGACGTTGGGGTCATCCCAGATAGCGTCGATGGGATGGAGCCAGCCACCGCCGACCATCTGGGCATAGGTGGTGGGGTGATCGTAACAGAGCACATCCACCGAATCGCTCTTAGCCGAGAAGATGGAAACGGTTTTGGCCACGATCGGCGGCTCGGCCCAGCCCAACAATTCCACCTCGATCCCGGTCAGCTCGCTGAACCTTTTAGCATTGGCCACGGTGGCCGGGTCGTGCTGCAGAGCTCCGAAGTTGGAGACCTTGATCTTTCTCACCCCGGCTGTAGCTTCTTTCCAGCCGTCCGGCAAGATGTATTGTTCACCGCTGATGCGTTCACTGATCGGCTTTGGCGAGTTCCACTGGATCAGCTCGTAGGCTGGACCCGCCGGGGCTTCCTCCGCCGCAGGACTGGGTTCCTTGGCTCCGCCGGCGCCCAGACTCAGCGTAAACGCCAGCAGAACCACTGCACTAATTAACCACTTTTTCATAGGTACCTCCTTGCATAGTGGTTCGGAATATCTAGAATTCTAAGACAGCGGTGTTGTGCTGTCAACGAAAACCGCTATTGAACATTTGCAGCTCCTTCTCCGGCAAACGATATTTTACCGGATTACTTACTCCAGGGAATGAAACAGCTTGCCCTGCACGATATGATCCCTGCTACGTTCCAAGTGAGCTTCCAACAGTTTCAGGCTTTTGATCGAATTGTCTGCCAGATTCTCCACAAAGCGCTTATGATCTCTGAAGCTTTCATGGATATCAGGGGGAATTCCGATTCTGTAGATGAAAGTCATATTCAGGTGCAGATTCACCTCCCGGTAAAATTTATTTAGATATTCATTCCCGGCCAGACTGCACAACTCGGTGTGGAACAAGAGGTCCAGGTAGATGTAGCGGTTTGTTTGGGCCTTGGTTGGAATTTCCTTGGTTAATGTTTCCATATTCACAACAATCTGAGTTATGGGGCGCAGCTCACTTGCTGTAATTGTCTGATAAATCAGTTTCGTAGCGTGCAATTCCAGCAGTTCCCGCATGTCAACAGCATCCAGTATCGATTTTTTTGTCGGGACCGCAACGATACAATTGCTCCGCGGCTTTATCCGTACAATGTTCTCCATCTCCAGCTTCTTCAGAGCATCACGGACCGGCATGGTACTCACATTCAACTGCTCTGAAATCATTTTGATATTCAGTTTCTCTCCGTATTTTATGTTTCCTTCGATTATCTGCTTGCTGAGAAATTCATACACTCTGTCGCTAAGACTCGGATACTCGATTTGCATAGTATTATTCTATCTGCAGTTTCTTTTTCTACAAGATCTGCCCATCCTCCTGATGTTTCTTTTCCGCCGCAACTTCGCCGACAAGCCTACTTGATGTTGACAACCCTAAGATCCTAGTGTAATATATCAGATATCAAATTTCAAGGAGGTCGGTATGAAAACTTTTAAACTAGTGATGGTCGGGGCTGCGGTTCTACTTTGCTTCATCGTAATGCCCCTGACCGCCGGAGGGGTGGACGAAGGAGCTGCATCAGAAAAGGAATACGTTCTCAAATTCAATCATGTCTTGAACCAAAACGATCCCTTCCACAAGGCTTTTCTCAAATGGGCGGAGGCGGTATCCGCGAAAACCGGGGGGAAACTGAAGGTCGAGGTGTTCCACAGTGCGCAACTTGGAGTCGAAGAGGACATCATCGAGCAGATTCGCATGGGTGCGAATGTAGGGCAAAACACCGATTCCGCGCGTATGGGGAACTATGTTCCCGGTATCGCCGTGATGAATGGACCGTATTTTGTGGATAGCCTGGACGAAGTGCAGAAGCTCACCCAGGCGCCGACGATTCAGAAATGGCTGAAAGAGCTGGAAGACACCTACGGAATCAAGGTCCTCTCCTTCAACTGGGTGCAGGGCTTCCGAAATTTTCTTACCAATAAAGAGATTCACAGCCCGGATGACTTGAAAGGATTGCGCATCCGCGCTCCCGGGGCTCCGATCTGGATGGAATCCGTTCGATCGTTGGGGCCTACCCCGGTTGCTCTTCCCTTCAGTGAGTTGTACTCCGGGATCCAGTCGAAGACCGTCGATGGGGCGGGGAATGTAAATGTAAATACGTACAACGGCAAGCTGTATGAAGTGGCGAAATACCTCATCGAAACGAAGCACATTCTTCTGATCAACTTTGAAGTTGTCAGCGCTAAATGGTTCAATTCTCTGCCGGCAGAGTATCAGAAAATTCTTCAGGAAGAGTGCGACAAGGCAGGCAGGGAAGTATCGAGGGAAGTTGAACAGTTTTCCGAAGATGCCAAGGAAAAACTTAAAGAGGCGGGTATGATTGTCATTCCCTACTCTGAGCTCGACATACCCGCGTTCAAGGCGGCAGGTGTCAAGGCGTATGAGGTTCTGGGTATTCTCGATGCGTACAACCAGGTCCATAAGGAGATAGGGAAGTAGTTTATTCCAGGAGCAATATCACAAACGAAGGGGCCTGCTGTTCCGTTCGCGGGCGGCAGCCCCTTTATTTTCTTCTGGCAAGTACAACGGTCACGGAATATAATGCGGATATGAATAAGAAATGGGAAATGTTCTACAAGATCGAAGAGTATGTAGCAGCGTTCCTGCTTCTCGGCGCCACGCTTGTGATTTTTTTTGCGGCGGTTTTTCGCAGCTTCGATCGTCCCCTCAACTGGTCGTTGGATATCGCCCTGTTTCTGTTCGCCTGGAGTGTATTCCTGAGCGCAGAAGTGGCGATGAGGAAAGGAAATTTGGTAAATGTCGATTTTCTCGTTCAGAGATTTCCCCAGTCAGTACAGAGAATCATAGGGACCTTCGTCTATCTGATCATCCTCACCTTTCTGGCCACCCTTGTTAGCTTCGGTGTCTATCTGAGTTACATCACTCGGGCACGGGCTTTCCAAGGGATCCCGGCTTTCAGCTATACCTGGATCACCCTGAGTGTTCCCGTGGGAGGTATTCTTTGTATGATCAACTGTGTTCGCATGATTCGGAGATTCCTGCAAAACCAACCAAGCGAGGCCAACGTAATAGAGCAGGACGGTGAGGCTTTGTAGTTCAACATGTGGGTGAAGCTGATCGTGTAAATTTGTATGCACAAGGAGATAGAAGGATGTTGCTTGTTACGATTCTTTTTTTGATCTTCCTCGCTATCGGAATGCCTGTGGCATTTGCCATCGGTATCGCCGGACTCACCTTTTTCCTCCAGCACCCTGAGTTGCCCTTTTCGATGGTTGTCCAGCTTCCTCTCTCTCAAACGCAAAACTCGCCTCTTCTCGCTGTACCGCTGTTTATCTTCGCGGGCAACTTGATGAACAGCGCAGGAATCACAGAGCGTCTTATTCGGCTGTCGACCCTGCTTACCGGTCACATCAGGGGAGGGCTGGCCCAAGTGAGTGTCGTTCTCAGTACACTCATGGGGGGCGTTTCCGGATCCGCGACCGCGGATGCGGCAATGGAGTCTAGGCTGCT
Organism: uncultured Spirochaetaceae bacterium; assembly: GCA_964604845.1. Lineage (GTDB taxonomy): Bacteria > Spirochaetota > Spirochaetia > SZUA-6 > DRHE01 > JAFGQJ01. The sequence continues at coordinate 6,953 of CAZSBH010000108.1, read as the reverse complement.
GGGCATCGGTATGGTCAAGAAAGGATATTCAAAGGGGTATACAGCCAGTGTAATCGGATTTACATCCCTCATCACCGCCACGATTCCACCCGGAGTGGGTATCATCATCTACGGGACGACCGGCGATGTATCGATCGGGCAGCTGTTTATGGCCGGCTTGGTTGTCGGCTTGATCATGATGGTGATGCTTATGGTGACCGTAGCGATTACAGCAAGAATCCACGGATATGTACCGGAGCGACCCAAGAGAGCTTCTTTCAGAGAGATCACCACATCACTCGGTGAAACAATCTGGGCGCTGATTTTCCCGATCTTGCTGCTTGTGGGTTTGAGATTCGGGCTTTTCACCCCCTCGGAGGTCGGGGCGTTCGCCTGTGTCTACGGTATTCTCGTTGGCGTTTTTGTGTACAAGGAACTCACTTGGAAGAAATTCCTGGAAACCCTGCGCATCACCGTGGGAGATGTCGGGGCGGTGATGTTCATCATTGCGCTGTCGGGGCTTTTCCGTTACGGAATCCCCTTCGAGCATGTACCACAGGCGCTCACCTCTTTGATTACCGGGATTTCTACAAATGTGTATGTGGTTCTTCTGATAATCATCGTATTCTTGGTTATTGCAGGAATGTTCATAGAAGGATCTGTCTGCATCCTGCTCTTCACACCGATACTCCTGCCGATGGTGACGACTTTGGGAGTAGATCCTGTGCATTTCGGTCTCATAATGTGCACTACCATTACCATGGGTCTCCTTACCCCACCGGTGGGGATATCGATGTACGCCGTATGTACGATCCTGGAATGTCCCACCTCCGCATACTTGCGGGAAATGGCGCCTTTCCTTATAACCGTCATTCTGGAGCTGACTCTTCTGGTCTTTCTCCCGGACGTCGTGCTGTTTCTTCCACGGCTGCTGTTCGGTTAGTTCCTTTGAGAAGAGAGTAAAGTGTATTGGATGTTGGGTCAGGTCGAAAGACGCATACTTCTGTCTGATTGACAGTACTAAGTTCGCCGAGGAGCTCCCTTGTGATGAAATTGAAGGATAAAGTAGCGCTGGTCACAGGATCTGCACGTGGAATCGGCAAGGCAATCGCGCTTCGTTTCGCCCAAGAACAGGCAGTCGTAGGGCTGATGGATCTTAGGGACCCTCGGCCGGTTGCCGAGGAAATGATAGCGAAAGGGTACATCGCTCTCCCGTTTTCGGTTGATATCACGGATTACCAATCCGTAGGCCGAGTGGTGGACTCCGTGCTTGAGCAATACGGGAAGATAGACATCCTGGTCAATAATGCCGGAATCATTGTGAGGGGTACGATACTCGAGCTGAGCTGTGAAGACTGGCAGAGAGTGATGAACGTAAACATCAATGGAACGTTCAATTGTTCCAAAGCGGTCATTCCCAATATGATCGCGCAATCCTACGGGAGGATTATCAACATAACCTCGATAGCCGGGAAAATGGGCGATATTACCGCTTCTCCTGCTTACGGCACATCGAAAGGGGCGATAAACACCTTCACAAAATCTCTGGCCCGCCAGCTCGCTTCTCACAATATCACTGTCAATGCGATTGCCCCGCACGCGATCGAAACCGATATGAGTGCGGAGTGGTCCGATGAAAAACGGCGGGAAGTAATAAACTCCATTCCTTTGAAGAGATTAGGGAAACCTGAAGAGGTTGCCGAAGCCGCATTGTTTCTGGTGACCGAGGGGGCTTCATACATAACAGGCGAAATCCTGGATATGAACGGGGGATACTTGATGGATTAGCCCCCGTTCGCAATTCTCTGTTGACAGCAGACGTCTTACGTCATATAATCTCAATGTATTTTCGATTTCACTCGAGTCGTAAGGTCATCCGCTTTGTTTGTTCAAGAAGAAATACAAGAGAAGAAGAGAAGAGTCCGCGCCCTCGCGGAAGAGCTGAAGCTTGACGGCATATATTTCAAGAGACAGTCCAATTTTTCCTGGCTCACCGGCGGTGGATCAAACATTGTAGGTATTACAATGGAGCTGGGAGTGGCGGGATTGCTGATCACCTTGGATCGAGATGCTGTGATCTGCAATAACATTGAAGCCGACAGGATGGGCAAAGAGGAGAAACTCGAAGAGCAGGGCTACGAAATCCACAGCTTCCTCTGGTACGAGGACCGCGAGCTAGAGCTGGTTCGCGAGCTTGCCGGGGGTAGTAGAATCGGCGCCGATCACGGCTTTCCGGAAGCTGAAGATATCGCCGCAAAAATCAACCCTTTACGTTATTCCCTCACTCCCTGGGAGGTGCAGCGCTACAAGGAGATCGGGCACCTCACCTCTGTTGCCATTGAACAAACCGCTTTGGAGATCAAGCCCGGCGACAAGGAATGTACCATTGTTGGTCGATTGGCGGAACGGTTGTGGGAAAATCGCTTGGACTACGTCACCACCTTCTGCGCCGCCGACGAGAGGATCGCCGATTTCCGCCACCCGATCGCCACCGGCAAATCAATCAAGAGGCGGGCCATGCTCTGCGTCAATTCTCGACGGCAGGGGCTCATTGTCTCTTTGACCCGCTTCGTGCAGTTCGGCCCTATGCTTAAGGAAATCCGCAGGAAGTACGACGCCAATGTACACATCGATTGCACCCTTATGGCCAACACCGTTCCCGGAACGCCGGTGGTGGAAGCCTTCTGCAAGGGAATTGCAGCTTACGAGCAGGTCGGCTACCCGGAAGAGTATAAGCTCCACCATCAGGGAGGAGCTATCGGTTACGTCGGAAGGGACTACAAGGTGAACTTCCAAACCGAGGAAATCGTCCGCGAAAACCAGGCTTTCGCCTGGAATCCGTCCATTACCGGATCGAAGAGCGAGGATACGATGATCGCCACATCCGCCGGACCGGTGTTGCTCTCAAAACCCGTGCTCTTCCCGGAATTGACCGTAGAAGCGGAGGGATTTTCCTTTTCCAGGCCTGATATTCTCGAGCTTTGATATGGCTTCAATAAATTTAATATAAAGGAGAAGCGGCTATGAAAAGAACGATTATCCTGCTGCTCGTGCTCTTTCTGGTCTCCACAGGTGGAGTCCTCTTTGCCGAGGGCCAGAGAGAGGAAGTGTTCCCGTCTCGGGAGATCGAGCTGATGGTCCCGTGGAGTGTCGGTGGCTCCACGGACATTGTCTTCAGGACATTCCAGATGGTACTGCCGAAGTATCTCAAGGCTCCGGTGATTGTCGTGAACCGACCGGGCGGCGGAGCGGTGCCCGGCTATGCCGAGGCGATGGGAAAGAAGCCGGACGGCTACTATTACGTAGCTTGGGCGACCCCCTCGATCACCAAGGTTCATATGAGCAAGACACCCTACGATGCCTTCACCTTCGAGCCGGTGATCAATCTGGTGAGTGCTCCCTGCTGGCTGCTGGTACCGGCTAACTCGCCCTACAAAACTCTGAAGGATCTCGTCGACGATGCGAAGAGACGGCCTGGCCAGGTCAACATGGGCAATGCCGGCGCAGGGGGCGGCACCCACATGATCATCCTGGCCTTTGAAAAGGCTGCCGGAGTCAAGCTCACTCACGTACCCCACGCCGGAGGCGGGCCTACGGTTGTCGCGGCCGTGGGGGGACACGTGGACGCTATCAATGTCAGCCCGCCCGAAGGGGTGCCTCAGCTGGAAGGAGGTCAACTCCGTTGCCTGGCCGTGTTTTCTACCGAGCGGATAGAAGCGTTCCCGGATTATCCGACGGCCATCGAGCAGGGTGTGGATTTCAGCCTGGGCCAATGGCGAGGTATTGCGGCTGTCAAAGGAACCGATCCGGCTAAGATCAAAGTGATCCATGACGCCTTCAAAGCCTGCATGGAGGACGACGATTTCAAGGTCTTGGCGAAAAACGCTGGAATCCTGCTGGACTACAAGGGGACCAGCGAGTTCAAACAGTGGGTCGCCGAACAGGACAAGCTCTACGAGGACATCGTCAAGGGCAACAAGCTGGGGGATCGCTACCAGTACTGACCGGAACCTGCAAACTTGTAGTACACTGATTCTGTAATAGACGGCTGCAGGTGTTCAGCCGCCGCTGTTGAGGCGTCTGTACCTGCAGCTGTGCTACCCACGAAAAGGACAAGGATATGCTGGTGAGCATAGCGAGCGAGATAGTGTTCGGCGCCATTTTCATGATCGTGTCGATATTTTTCTTTGCCATGACCTTTCGTTTCCCCGAGCTCACCATTGCCCTCTCGCCTACGGTATTTCCACGATTCGTAACAATCTGCTTGTTTGTTCTCTCGTTACTTCTTTTGATTCAGGGTTTGAGCAAACAAGTGACCGGCCAGGTGGAAAAGTCTAAAGTGAAGTTCGATCGAGCGTACCTGTTCCGCTTCATCTTGATCGCCGCCGTCGGTTTCCTCTATACCCGCATCATACGTTACACAGGCTACATCGTGGCCACGCCTCTGTTCATCGCTGGAACCATGCTCATCTTCGCCGAAAAAAAGTGGTACCGGATTGTCCTGGTTTCAACGATCACTTCAGCGATACTGTACAGTGTATTTCGCATGATCTTTCGGGTGCCTCTGCCCCGCTTCAGCCTGTGGTAGGGGACGGGTAGGTGCATGTCCGGGCTGATAGAGGGTCTTTCCTACGTGCTGAATCCCTCCCATTTCCCGTTCCTGTTCATCGGAGTGTCGGGAGGGATCGTGGTGGGAGCCCTGCCGGGATTGACCGGGTCGGTTGGGATCATCCTGCTGCTTCCCTTTCTCTACTACCTGGAGCCGGCCACGGCGCTCATCATGCTCAGTGGCATGTTTTGCGGTGCGATCTACGGGGGTTCGATATCGGCGATCCTGATCTCTACTCCCGGAACACCCTCGGCTGCGGCCACGGTACTGGACGGCTACCCTCTGTCCGAGAAGGGGGAGGCGGGCAAGGCTATCGGAGTAGCCACTATCGCTTCCACAATGGGGGGAATCATCTCCACGCTGTGCATGATCTTCATCTCGCCACAGCTGGCCAGGTTCGCCTTGAAGTTCGGTCCGGAGGAGTACTTCGCCCTCATGGTGTTCGGTCTCACCGTGATTGCCAGTGTTTCCGGCGCTTCTCTGGTAAAAGGCCTGATTTCGGGATTTTTCGGTCTGCTGATCGCCTCTATCGGAATAGACGAGCTGACCGGGTATGCCCGCTATTCCTTTGATATCCCCAACCTGATGACCGGTTTCCCCATGCTCCCGGTGCTGATCGGGCTGTTCGCCATCTCCCAGATCTTCATCGAGCTGAGCAAAGTAGGAAAAGAGCTGAAACGCTACGACCAGAGGATCAAGGGCGTGCTGCCCACCTGGGGGGAGTTTAAACGGCTCCTCACGGTGATCATCCCGGCTTCTTTTCTGGGAACCTTTATTGGTATCATCCCGGGGACGGGGGGGGCCATCGCCTCGTTTATGGCCTATAACGAGGCCAGGCGATTCTCCAAGGATCCCGATAGCTTCGGCAAGGGGAATCTCGCGGGAGTGGCTGCTCCGGAAGCCGCCAACAATGGTACCACCGGGGGGGCGATGGTGCCGCTGCTCACTCTGGGGATCCCGGGGGACGTTGTCACTGCAGTGATGCTGGGAGCCCTGCTGATGATCGGCGTGCGTCCGGGACCGCTGCTGTTCGAGCAGAATCCGCAGATCATCAATGCGCTCTTTGTGGGTTTCATGCTGGCTCAGTTCCTCATTCTTGGCCTTGGCCTGGCCAGCGTCAAGGTATTCCCAAGGATTCTGAAAGTACCGATCTCCATACTCTTTCCTGTGATCTTCGCGCTCTGTTTCCTCGGTTCTTTTTCACTCAACAACAGCATCTATGATATGTTCGTGGCCTTGCTGTTCGGTGTGATCGGCTACTTCATGCGCAAGCACGGCTTCGCCGCAGCCCCTATGATCTTAGGCGTCATTCTTGGTCCTCTGGCTGAGCGTGAGCTGGGCAAGGCGTTGATCATGTCCCACGGGAATTGGGTCACACTGGTACGGTCTCCGATAGCTCTGGCTTTCTACGGGATATCGATTCTTTCTGTCACCTATTCGCTTTTGAGGATGCAACGGTTAAAACGAAAGGCCGGGAAATGAGGCCTGAGGGACAGGCGATAACCGTCTCGTTTTAGGCCTATCGGCCGGGACGAGTCGTCCACCCGGTCAAAGCCTCATTTTTTCTTTTTTTTCGATCTCTTGCTGAGTGTTCTACGGTAGCTGTTTTCTAAGTGCCGGCGCATAGCCGAATAAGCCCCTTCCTTGTCGTGATCATTGATGGCAGTGAAGACGGCGGTGTGCTCCATAAAGGCTTGTCGGTGGTCTGCACTGGTGCGGGGCGCATCTCGATAGGTCTTGATAATCGCGTCCATTATGATCGGGACGATCCGCATGATGACGGGATTTTCTGTCGCCTCAGCGATGCTGCGGTGAAACTCGAGCTCGGTTCCCATGCCCACTTCATGTCGGCCAACGATGTCTTCCATCTCCTGAATGTACTTTCCAATTCGACCAATATCCGCTGGAGTTCCTCGCTCGGCGGCCAGGCGGGCAACTCCCGGTTCGATCAGAAGGCGTGCCTCGATCAAGGCGAGATGTAAATTATCGTCAATAAGAAAATCCAGACCGAGTGGATCACTGGAAATACCCGGTGTCTCGGAAACGAAAGTGCCCTTTCCTCTCAGTATCATAATGATATTCTGCGAGGCCAGAGTTTTCACTGCTTCCCGTATCGTTGGTCTGCTGACGCCGAAAAGCTCTGCAAGCTGCATCTCGTTTGGAAGCTTGTCGCCGGGTTTTAGCTTCTCTTTGCGGATCAACTCCTTGATTTGACCTGCGACCTCATGGGATAAACGACTCTGATTTTTTATCTTCCGGTACATGACGATCCCCGATGTTTTACCTTAGTAATCATCCACAGTATAACCTAAAACGCACAGATCTTCTACTCGAGGTATGACGACTGACAATGGGCTTGTTCCTG
>CAZSBH010000107.1:0-11025 GCA_964604845.1 uncultured Spirochaetaceae bacterium | reverse complement strand
TGGTGCAGAGTGAAAAGTACAAGACCCTGCCCCTCTACATCATCCGCTTCCTCGACGAGAAGTACACCAACGAGGCCGCCCTGATGGCCGTGGCCGTGCTGGCCACGGTTCCGATGTTCGTGCTGTTCTTCACCTTCTCCCGCTACTTCATCGGGGAGGGGATCCTTACCGGAGCAAAAGGGTAGAGGTGGGCAGCCATCGGATCGACAGGGGGGCGGAGCCCCGGGTAGGATCAGGATCCGGAATTCTTAGTCCTCTTTAAGGCGGCGAGGTTCCGCCGCAGCTTGCCGGCTCCGGTAAACAACAGGCCGTGGATACCGAGCTTCCTCGCCGCCTCGACATTCACCTCAGCGTCGTCGACGAATGCCGCTTCTTCCGGCAAACAGCCCTCTCTGTCGAGGATGTAGGTGTAAAAAGCGAGGTCGGGCTTGACGAGCCCCATCTGTTGGGAAGCGTACACCTCGTCGAAGATGTCGTAGTCTCCGTTTTCTTTGTGCTTGCAATAGTGAGGCTCGATGGTATTGGTACCCGCGACCACTCGAGCTTCACATTTGAGCTCATGGATCGTTTGTATCACCTCCGGGTTGGGCTCGGGGTGAAAGTAAAGCGCCCAGAGATCTTCATCGACCCGCTTACCGCTCACGACGAAGAATCGCCGCCAGAACTCCTCAGTGGTGATCGAACCAGCTTGGAGGGCCACCATATCCGCATGGAGCATCTCCAGCCACTGCGCCCCGGTATACCCGAAGCGTTCCGCGATCAGCCCGGTCACGTCCGTGTTCCGGCTGACGACCCCGCCCATATCAAAGATGTACAACTTTATCATCAACAACGACTTCCCCGGTATTTCCTATCACGGATCGCCGGATTTTTCACCCCCTAAAAGCCCCGGTCAGACTGACGCGGCTGTGGTGTGAACAACTGAAGATCGGGGGACGAAGCAAGTGAAAACAGTGCGGCAATATTCGACCTGGGGGAAATAAACAGCTATACTGGATAGGAAAAACCCATTGAGGAGCGAAACATGAGGAAGCTCCACCTGGTCTGTAACGCCCATCTCGATCCTGTCTGGCTCTGGCAATGGGAGGAGGGGGCTGCTGAAGCCTTGTCCACGTTCAGAACAGCCGCCGATTTTTGCGATACATACGAGGGTTTCGTCTTCAACCACAACGAAGCCCTTCTCTACGAATATATCGAAGAGTACGACCCAAAGCTGTTTCGCCGGATAAGGAAGCTGGTCGCCCAGGGGAAATGGCACATCATGGGGGGTTGGTATCTGCAGCCGGACTGTAATATGCCCGCCGGGGAGTCCTTCGTACGACAGATCCTGCATGGGCATTACTATTTCCTCGACAAGTTTCATGCGGTCGCCGAAACAGCTGTGAATTTCGATCCTTTCGGACACAGTCGGGGGCTGGTGCAAATCCTGGCAAAGGCGGGTTATCACTCATACCTGTTCTGCCGCCCGCTGCAAAAGGACTGCCCCCTGCCCAATGACGACTTCATATGGGTCGGATTCGACGGTTCCCGGATCACGGCACACCGCTCTTCCGGGCACTACCTGTCCCAGCGCGGCGCAGCGGCGGACAAAGTGATGGATTGGAAAGCCGCCCACGGAAAGGATCGCGTGGGCCTGGTCTTATGGGGCGTCGGTAACCACGGTGGCGGCCCTTCCCGAGGCGACCTGGAAAACCTCGAGATCCTGAGGCGGGGATCTTCGGATTGGGAGATCCTTCACTCCATCCCGGAGAGCTATTTTCAAGATCTGGAAGGGGAAGCCGCTTCCCTGCCCGAAGTAAAGAAATCTCTGAATCCTTTCGCCGTAGGCTGCTACACGACACAAATCCGGGTCAAACAGAAACACCGGCGCCTCGAAAACGAGCTCTACATGGCGGAGAAGATGTCTTCCAGCGCCGCTCTGCAGGGACTGCTGCCCTATGCCCGAAGACAGCTTCAGGAAGCAACGAGGGATCTGCTGTTCGCCGAGTTCCACGACGTGCTTCCCGGCTCGTCGATCGAGCCCGCCGAAGAGGATGCCCTGCGCCTCCTCGATCACGGTTTGGAGATCACTTCGCGCTTGAAGCTGAAAGCCTTCTTCGCTCTTGCCGCCGGAGAACCTCAGGCTCAGGCAGGGCGAATCCCGATCCTGGCTTACAATCCTCATCCGTATAGGGTTTCCGGTACTTTCGCCTGCGAGTTCCAGCTGCCCGATCAGAACCGCAGCGGCAAACGCAGCGAAATCGAAGTGTTCAAGAAGGGGTATCGAGTGCCCGCCCAACTGGAGAAGGAGCTGAGTCACCTGGCTATGGACTGGAGAAAACGGGTCGTGTTCCACGCCGAGCTCGAACCCAGCACCATGAACCGCTTCGACTGCAGAGTGCGTACACCCGCAAGGCCTAGATCAAGGAGCAGGTGTATCGAAGGAGATTATCTGTTCGAATCGGAGGAAATCACCGTCCGGATCAGCGGCACGACCGGGCTGGTCGATTGCTACCGGGCCGGCGAAGTAGATTTCCTCGGCGAGAACGCATTTCTACCCGTCGTGCTGAAGGACACTCCCGACCCGTGGGGTATGACGGCGCATCGCTTCGGCCCGCAGCTCGGCCGCTTCGAGCTCCTGCCGCCGGAAGAAGGAGCGGAGCTGTCCGGTATCCCAGGCTCCAAGCTGACCTCGGTCCGCATCATCGAGGACGGGGAAGTCCGGACCGTAGTGGAGGCCCTGTTCGGTTACGCCCACTCTTTTCTATACCAACGCTACTGTCTGCCAAAACACGGGAGGGAGCTCAAAATACAGATCAGGGTGCTGTGGAATGAGAAGGACAAGATGCTCAAGTGGACCCTGCCCTGCCCCTGGCCGTCCGCACGCTGTATCCGGCAGGTCGCTTTCGGCGTAGAAGAGCTGCCCAAGTCCGGGGAGGAAGGAATGTTCCAGAAGTGGGCGATCCTTATGTCCGAGCAAAAGAAGATCGCATTGAGCTGCATCAATAACGGCATCTATGGACTTGATTTCAGCGACGGCACGCTGGGCATGTCCCTGCTCCGATCTCCGGCCTACTCCGCCCTTCCCTCCGCGGGGGAGTTGGAAATGCCGAAGGATCGTTTCCTGCCGAGGATCGATCAAGGGGAGCGAACGTTCACCTTTTGGGTATGCGGAGGGGGCCTCGAGCAGCGGCTGCAGCACGTCGGCCGGGAGGCGGCCGCACACAACGAGCCGCCTTTCCTGCTGTCCTGCTACCCCCGCGGTGAAGGTGAGAAGGTGGGATCCCTCATCGAGCTGCATGACGAGGTCGTCGAGCTTTCGGCATTCAAGCAAGCCCACGCCGGCCGGGACTACATCCTTCGATTTTTCGAACCCACGGGAAAGAACCGCTCGGCCGAGATCGAAATCCCCCCATTGGGAATCACGAAGACGCTGCGATTCAAGGGATTCGAGGTGAAAACCTACAAGCTCGATATAGAAAACAGGATCCTGTCAGAGGTGAGCCTGACCGAACACGATCTTTGACTGGGGAGCTATGGCTCCGCAGCCGGCTGCGGCATTTCCCGATCGTTCCCTATGAGAATACCTTATCCTATCCAACTCACCTCCAGGCTGTTTCGAGGCGGGATTCGGTGATACTGCACCGCCGGATATCCCAGAGTCATGACACCCGCGACGATCATGTCATCCCCGATACCCAATGACCTCTTCAGTTTCTTGTTTTTGAACAGCGCCTGGATGGCAAAACCCACCCAGCAGGAACCCAAGCCCAGAGAGTGAGCGGCCAGCATCCCGTAGGTGAAGGCGATGGTCGGATCGAGCAGAGACAACTCTCCGAGATTTGGGTAGTACACCATGATCACGACCGGGGCGGAGTGGAAGATGGGATCCTTGCCCTGCTCAATTTTCTCGACCAGATCATCCACTCCCTGCTCCAAACCGGGTGCGTTCATCACCTCGTAAATTCCCCTGGAAACGAAAGGCTTCAGCAGCTTGCGGTGTCTCACGGCCGTCCGAAAACGCCGGAACATAGAGGCGGTTTCGTCGATGATCATTTGGATCTTCACATCCTCCCGGAGGACGAGATAACGGTTGGCCTGAAGATTGTGGCCGGTCGGAGCGCACTGCATGGCGATCAGCACCTCCTCGATCAGATCTTCGGACACCGCCTCCTTTCGATAGCGGCGGACCGATCGCTTGCTCTGCAGAAACTTCACCAGATTGTCGTAACTGCAGAGGGATGCAGGGTCCTCGATTCCGTCAAATGCCAGAGCTTCCCGCTCCGAATCATAAACGATCGCGTCGCTGGGACAGACGCTGAGGCAGTGACCGCAATGTAGACACCAGTTGTTCGGATCCAGGTACTCCAGGGTCCTTGTTTTCCCCTGTCCGTTTCTCAGGGCGAAGAGATCCGCCGGACAATCCTTTTTGCACTCCAGACAGAGAGTGCACTTCTGTTGATCGATTCCCACGATTCTCATGGGTTGCTCCTTCCTGCTCATCTAAAAAACTAACTAAATAGTTAGTTAACAGTGAGCGAAAAAAATATTACTGCTTCTCCCCCGAACGATGATAAGCCACATGGGTCATATCCATCGCCTTTTCGTAGTAGCGATCCAGTTCTTCCTCGGAAAGCCGGAAATGGCCGCACCACTGCTCCTTGAACAAAACGAACATCAGCAGAGGAACCACACCTGTGAAGAACTCCGTTACCAGGATCTGATTCATCTTCTCGGTTTGGAAGGCTCCCCTCGCCTGCATCTCCTCCGCTTCCTCCTCTCCGAGAAGATCGGAAAAATCCACCAGTTTGAACAACGGGGGAGCTTGATCGCTTCTCTTCAACGACTCGGCGAGCATGATCCGCAGGAGATCTCGTTTTCGAGAGAAGTAGGAAAAGTATTCTTCCATATACTTATCGGCATCGTTCGGCGGACCGGTCTCCAAACCGCCGTGTCTGACGTAATTAACCAGCATCCGCGAAGACTCCTTGAAAAACCCCCGAAAAAGCTCATCCAGAAGGGATTGTTTGTTCTCGAAATAGTAGTAGATCAGAGCCTTGTTCACCTGCGCCGCCCGGGCGATTTCATCGATCCGAGCGCCAGCAAAGCCCTTCTCGGCGAAGATCTTCTCGGCAACCTTGAGGATCCTGTGTTTTGTCGCTTCCCCGCCCCGTTTCACAACCATTATTAACTAACCATTTAGTTAAAATTATCGAAAAACATGCCTGCTGTCAAGGGTTTTCCACAAATTTGTACGATTTCGAAGCACGGGACGCTAACCTCCCTCCCGGAGAAAATCCTCCAGCAGGGACCAGAGGCGCAGATATTTTTGGTAGCGGTCCTCGTACAGAGACACTTTGGACGGGTTGGGCTCGAAGCAGTCTCTGGTTCGCACCGTGGCCGCGGTTCCCTCCTCGAGGGAGGAGAAAACACCCGTGCCGGTACCGGCCAGCACGGCGGAACCGAGAGCCCCGGCCTCGGTTACATCGGTCCTCTCGAAGGAGCAGTCGAGAATGTTCGCGCAGAGCTGAACCCAGGCCCCGGACCTGCTGCCTCCACCCACGGCGCGGCAGCGATCGATGTGGATTCCCGCCCCCGGGAGCGTAGCGACGCTTTCCTTGAGAGAGAATATCGATGACTCCAGGATCCCTTTCAGAACATCTGCCCGGCTGGTGCTCAGGCGTAACCCCGCGATCACACCGGAGGCGTCGGAGATGAACTCCGGCGGTCCCATGAACGCGAAATGAGGCAACACCACAACGCTGCTCGGATCGTCGGGAAGTTCCGAAAACAACCTGTTGTACACGTCCCCGCCTCCGGCTTGAGCCTGGCGATGCTCTTCAGCGGCGAAGGTGTCCCGGTACCATTTCACCACAGAGCCGCACTGATTGTAGATAAAACTGACGAATGCTTGCGGATGCGCGTGATGCTCGGTATTCAAGCCTCGCTCGATCATGACCGCAGGAGACGGCCGCTTGGCGAACACGGGCACGATGCATAGATAGGTCCCCATTCCGAACATGGCGCTGCCCGCTTCCGTCACCCCGCTTCCCAACGCATTGGCGCACTGGTCATGGGCACCGGCACAAATCGCGGCTCCTTCCGGCAGCCCCAGCTCCTCGGCGGCCTGCCGGGAGACCCGCCCGATCACCGTACCCGAGGCAACCGCTTTGGGCAGCTTGTGCCGATCCAGCCCGCTCCAGGCAAGCAGGCGATCCGACCAGTCGGTCCCATCGATATCGAAGAGCAGGCTGCGGTTGGCCAGAGAATAGTCTGCCGCCGCTTCGGCTCCCAGCATGAAAGCTACGAATCCGCTCCAGAACAGAAAGACATCCGCCCTTTCATAGACTTCAGCCCAGTGCTGCTTGATCCACATCAGCTTGCTCAGGCTGTACGGGCTGCCCAGAGTGTTGCCGGTGATCCGGTACAGGGTTTCATCGTCCAGCCGGCTGCCCAGGTCCTCCAGAAACTCATCCCCCCTCGGATCGAAGAGCAGCAGGGAATCACCCAGGATCTCCCGATTGTTGGTCACCGGAACCACCGACTCGCCCAAAGAGGTAACTGCCAAAGCGGTCACCCCTTCGCCGCAGTTCGCCGCCGCCTCGGCGATCGTCTCCTTGATTTTCTCCCATACCTTGAGGCTCTCCAGCTGACCCCAGCCCGCTTTGGGACTCAGATACTGGTACTCCCGGTAGGCGGAGGACAGGATCTCTCCTGTTTCGGAGAAAATCACCGCCTTGCAGCCGGTGGTCCCGACATCGATACCCATGAGACTCATACTATATCTCTCCTGCTTCCGCTCAAACAAAGATAATCCTTGAGCAACCAGCAGGTCCGCTCGTATACAGCTTCCTGGGCTTCTACCACATTCCCACCGTTCCGCAGGGTTGATTCGTACACCTGCCGGATATCCGCCCCGATATTCATCTTGGCGATGCCTTGTTTCATGGCTTCCAACACGTAGCTGCGCTGAATGCCCGAACCGCCGTGCAGGACCAGGGGTACCCCCGCAGCTTCATTGATCTCTACGAGACGCTCGATGTTCAGCCTGGCCGCCACTTTCTTCTTGTCCCGCACCGCTTCACTGATCCGCCCATGAATATTGCCGATGGCTACGGAGAGCCAGTCACATTCGCTCTCCCTCACAAAGCGGGATGCCTCCTGGGGATCGGTAAACCCCTGACCGGATCGAAACATCTCTTCGTAGGGGGGAAGGGGACCCTCTTCATGCCCGAGCACCGCACCCAGCTCGGCCTCGCAGGGGATCCCGGCTTGATGAGCCAGATCGGCCACCCGGCGGGTTTCCCGGATGTTCTCCTCCAGGTCCAGGCGGGATCCATCGACCATCACCGAATCAAAGCCCAAGCCGATGGCTTCCCGGATAATATCGAGATGATTGACCCGTTGCCCATCCTCGTCGATCGCCGGGATGTGATCCAAATGCAGGCGCACATAATCGGGGTCGGCGTGCTTATGAAATTCCTCGTGGACCGCGGCCATGCTTCGACTCTCGAACTTCCGCCACTCCACCCGAGCCACTTCCGCCAAGGCGAAGACATCCTGATCGACTACCCCCCGGATCACCGGTTCCACCATCGGTAGATACGGGATGTTGAACGCCGGAACCAGCAGGCCGGCCTTCCAGGCATTGGTGATGATCTGTGCTGTTGTATTCATTTTATCTTCCTCCGTAATTATTTTGACGATTCAGCGAAGGCCGTGCAACTCTCGGGCGCTTCGCCCTCAAAACCGTCCGTCCCGGGAAGATGCCATGCAGCGCCTACCGAAAAAGCGACAGCAGGGCTTCATCCCTCATATTCCCCCTGATTGCCAGATCGGCGAGGTTCCGGCGGGTTATCCCCTTGCGGATCGTGTGTGGGGAGGTGACCGAGGCCGCGGCAAGGACCACCCCCAATCTATGGGCCGTGGCCAGAGGCAGATCTGCGGCCAGACCGGCAATGACACCGGCCAGGTGAGCATCCCCCGCTCCTCCGGTGGTAGCCACGGGGACCGGAATCGCCGGTACGTGGAGCAGCTGCCTCCCGTCCCAGCTCCAACTGCCCGCCGCCCCTGCGGTCACCGACAGCAGCAGATGAGGGTACCTGCGGCCGAGGCTCGTAATCGCGCCGTCTGCGATCGCTTGCTGACCGGCGATCCCGTCGCCGATTTCTGCGAGACAACGGGCCTCATCCTGATTCAATGCCAGCAGATCCACCTTCTCCAACAGACCCGAGCGGCAGACCCGCTCCATCTCCCCGCTGGCGAAACTGGCTACCCGAAACAAACCGTATTGAGTGCCAAGCTCGAGCAGCTTCTCCCGAGCCTCCAGGGGCACCTCGGGCACAGCCAGGGCGATCCCCCGCTTGCCCGCACGGGAAAACTCAGGCAGCGCCGTGGCCACGCATTCGGCCGTCACTTCCCCGCTGGCCGAGTCCTCAGTAGTCATATTCCCGCCTGAACCGTCGGGATCGAGGAAGCAGAAGGAGTAGAGCGTGCTCTTCTCCGAGAGGGTGCCGACATAGCGAAGGTCCAGCTCCGCCTCTCGCATCTCTGCGATAAGACGGGCTCCCGCCTCGTCCTCCCCCACCCTTCCGATCGGCAGAACGGAGAACCGACTACCGAGAAGGGATTTCAGGTAGTGACAGAGGATGTGCAGCTTGCAGTAGTCCCGCCGGTCAAGAAATTTCCCGCCCCGGCTCTCCTCTCGGCCCAGGGTGTGGTCTCCTTGCAGCAGGAAGAAACTCCCCGTGCCGATTCCCCCCGTGCCGATCAGGGTATGAAATCGAAGAGACCCATCCTCGACCTTGAGAAGATTTCCTGTTTCCTTACCAGACACGTCGAAGGCCTCCCGCCGCGCGAACCCTCTAGGATCCCAGGCCCAGATCCCACTCGGGATGAACGCTGACCGGGTGGGTTGCGGTCTCCACGGTGGCGGTGATCAGGGCATCCGGATGTTCCTGCAGCAGGGTTATGGGATACTCCGGCGTGGGCTCGCTGAACAGAGCCACCCGCAGGGCGGTTTGCTTCCAGGCTCCGGTGTCGGAAAAGAGCCGAACCTTGGCCGCGGACAGGCACTCCCTGAGGCCCAGGGTGACCGACATCGGCGGAACGAACTGGTAGGCGCTTCCGAAGCTGCGCTGGGCCAGGGCCAGGATCGTGTCCCAGTTGTTCTCCTGGATCCGAACCGTGCTCGCCCGCAACTGCTCCAGGGAAACGCGACTGTAGGGATGGCGCCGGGCTTGGTTGTAGGCGATGTGCCCGTCCTGCCCCCAGCCGCCGTAGGTCAGGCGAATCGGCGCCGCAGCGATCTGCTTCCGAATCTCCTCGATGTTGTCGGGGCGAAGCCAGCGGCGATTGAGCTCGGGGACAGCCAGCTCGGCATCGACCGGGTCGTAGAACCGCCTCTCCATGTCTCCGCGAAAACTGTAAGGATGGCCGCGGGGAAGCTCCCGCCCCTGCCAGTCCAGGCACTCGTCCATGTGGAACACCTCGAACCGCCGCAGGGACACCCTTTCCCGGTTCACGAGTCCGGTAAAGGGCTGGTACCAGCAGCTCGGCCCGCAGGGGATGATCCCCCGGAATCCCTCACCCCGGAAGGCGGCCGCCTGGATCTCGTCGACCAGCTCCCGCGCCATCAGCTGCCCCATGCTTTCAGAGTCTTTGACCAGGCGGAAGGGGACCTTCAGATCCGGGTGTCCCTCCAGCTCCTGGCAGGGAACTCTACACCACTGGTAGAGCTGTTTTGCCGATATGCTCATGCTCATTTACTCCTTGGTCCGACCGGATCCGGGTCGAATCCGGCGATCTTTCTCAAGAGAAGATCTCCGACAAACCCGGGATCAGCCGCAGGGCGTTTTCATGATAGATCTTTTTCAGTACTTCGTCGGGAAGCCCCAAACCGTAGATCCGCCAGCGGGTGTGCCCCCACCGTCCGATGTAGTCGGGGTATTCGAAGTATTCGTCCCGGGTCTCCAGAAAGCGGAAATAGCAGCGGTAGATGTCCGGGCGCGGCGGCATGTCGATCCCGAAGAGGATACGGTCCTGGTATTTTGTCATAAACTCCCGGGCTGTGTAGGGCTGGCGGCCCAGCTCGTCGATGCGGGCGGAGAAATCGATACAGGCATTGGGATGATCGTCGAGAAAGCGCGAGACGTAGCCAAGATCCTCGGGGAAGTTGGCCACGTGGGGGCAGAGAAAGCGGGTCTCCGGGTGTTCGGCGATCAGCCGGTCTCGTTGCTCGAGGAGCTGAGTCTTGGAGAACTCGGCATCGTGAAAGCTCCAGTCGACGAACTCCTGCAGAGACTGGTAGTGCTCGTTGTGCTCGTCGACGGGCAGGAAGAAGCCCAGCGGGTCGGAGGTGTGGATCAGCACCGGGATGTTCAACTCCCCCGCCCTGCGCCAGATCGGGAACAGACGCCGGTCATCCACCGCCAGCATCGATCCGTCGTTGTCTCTGAACTGAAGTCCCAACTCCTTGGTTACCTTTAGTCCCAGCGCACCTCTGTGCACGTCCTCCTCGAGATGCCGGATGCACTGCTCCACCCATCGCTCCGCCGACCCTTCGGGATCGTCCCGGCTTCGGAACAGGGTGAAATCATCCCAGCGGGCGAAGTCGGACATGGTGAAGGCGGCGAATCGCCCCGGATAGGCCCGGCAGTAGTTGTCGAGATACACATCAAGATCGCGGCGTTCAATCGTGTACCCCGACTCATCGTAGGGCAGCCTGACGTTGCCCGTAACGTTGAGAAAGACTTTCACTCCCGCCGCGTCCAGGGCGGCGACCACCTCGGACGGGGGAAGATCGCCGAACAGATGATTGTGGGCATCGATCACAGGATAGCGGGCCTGCTGCGGTGTGTTGTCCGGAAGATTCAGCAGACATTTCGGTTTGAACTCTTTTACAAACAAGTCCTTCATCGGTTTTCCTCTTCGTCATAGGTTAAAGCCGGACCACGAGACGCCGGCCTACAGAGCTACGGCCCGTATCCCAGTCAATTCGCAGAAATCTTCCAGAGCGGGATACAGATCTTCCCCGTACCCCAGGCA
>CAZSBH010000106.1:0-11035 GCA_964604845.1 uncultured Spirochaetaceae bacterium | reverse complement strand
TGCTTCCAGCGTGGAATTTTCGGTGATTCCAGCTCCACCTCTTATAACATCCAACCCTCACTGATCACCCCTGTGGAGGTTTTCCAGCGGGGTACCCAGTTGTTTGAAGATTCGCTAAAGGCTGCCTTGGATTCTTCCACGGCGTGACACCTTTGCCGAACTCATCCCATTAGGGTAATGTGTAACTGCCATGATATGTCGTAAATTTGATCCTCAGAAAGACGGCACGGCAGCCCATCGAATTTGGGAAGAAACCGGCTGGCTCGAGGAGGGATCGAAGGATTCTCTAGAGCTTTCCCTCGATGCCTGCAGCTCCTGGGTGGCCGAGCTGAGCGGAGAGGTCGAGTGCCTGGTCCTGACCGCACCCGGAAGCATGCGCTACCTCGCGCAGGAACTTCCTTTCGCCTCGGTTTGTGCCGTTGTGACCGGCAGGGCCGGGCGGAAACAGGGTTTGGCAACCTTCTTGACTGCCCGGGCAGTGGCCGAAGCTGCGCTGGAGGGAGCGAAGATTGTAGGCCTCGGTATGTTCGAGGAGGGATTCTACAACCGGCTCGGCTTCGGAACCGGTTCCTACGAGCATATCATTCGCTTCAGTCCCTCTCGACTTATAACAACCGTCGAATACAGCCCGCCGAAAAGGTTGGCCATAGCGGACTACAAGGAGATACACGCCTGCAGGCTGAAAAGACGGAAGCAGCACGGATGCTGCACCATCTTTTCTCCAGAGCTCACCAAGGCCCATATGTTGGAATATAAAAACGGTTTCGGCCTCGGTTACCACGACGGGCCCAAAGGCGAGCTGAGCCACCATGTCTGGTTCAGCATCGAGGGTCCGGTAGAGGGAGGGACCTACCGGGTGGAGTGGCTGAGCTACCGAAACTGGCAGGAGTTCCTCGAGCTCCTCGCCGTTATCCAGTCTCTGGGAGACGAGGTTGCGACAATAAGCCTGATGGAGCCGCCGGGAATCCAATTCCAAAACTTTGTTCACAAACCATTCATGGGAAGAAGATTCAATGTGAGCGGCAGTGCCGAATATCAGATCGAAGCCCACGCCAACTGGCAGATGCGGCTTACGGATATACCGGGATGTATCGAGAAGACGAAGCTCAACGGCCCCGAAGTCCGCTTCAATCTCAAATTGAACGATCCCATCGAAGAGTATCTGGATCACAGCCAAAAATGGCGGGGAATCGGCGGGGAATATGTAGTCACCCTGGGGCTCCATTCCGGCGCCAAGCCCGGCATGGACCCGAAACTGCCTACCCTCACCGCTTCCGTGGACACCTTTACCAGGCTGTGGCTTGGGGTTCTATCCGCCTCGGCACTGTCAGCAACCGGATCTCTGCACGGCTCCCCGGAGCTTCTTTCAGAACTCGACGCCTTTCACCTTCCCACTCCCCACCCGGATTGGATCATCTAGCTCGCCCGTCGATCATCGGCTGGAACGAAACAATTCAACAATTCCCGTGAGCAACCGGAGATATCACTCCCGTGTCATCGCCTGGAGACTGCCATGAGAGGGCGACGACCTATAGAGGAACGTAGTTTAGGTGAGAAATTGGAGAAAAAAATGTCCAGGATCCTGGTCACTGGAGCGGTCGGCCAGATCGGCTCAGAACTTGTCACCGCATTGAGAGAGCGTTATGGAAGTTCCAATATAGTCGCCGCCGGTCACAAGACGCCCCCCACCCTGAAAATGCGGGATTCCGGTCCGTTTGAGCTTATCGATGTTGCGGACAGACAAACCGTCGCCGACGTAATTGATAAGTATGACATCGACACAATCTACCATTTGGCGGGCATCCTGTCCGCTGTCGGGGAGGAAAATCCCGGGATCTGCTACGAAGTCAACGTGGAGGGATTCTACAATACTATAGAGCTCTGCCGCGAACGCGGAATATCCCGGATTTTTTATCCCAGCTCCATCGCTGCCTTCGGGAAAAATACTCCCAGAGATCGAACTCCCCAGGATACGATTTTATCCCCGAGCACGATGTACGGAATCACAAAGGTCACCGGAGAGCTTTTCGGGGATTACTACTTCCATCACTATGGATTGGATGTGCGGGGAGTTCGCTACCCGGGCATCATCAGCAGCGAGACTCTCCCGGGCGGAGGAACCACGGACTACGCGGTGGACATCTTTTATGCGGCTGTGGCGGACAAACGCTACACCTGTTTCGTCCGGGAAGATACAGTCCTGCCCATGATGTACATGCCTGATGCCATCAAAGCGGCGATTACCCTGATGGAAGCGGACCTGTCCGGGCTGGAGCATCACAGCAATTTCAACCTCACCGCCATGAGTTTCTCGGCAGGCGATCTGGCCCTCGAGATCAAGAAATACGTTTCCGGGTTCGAGGTAGAGTATGCGCCGGATTTTCGGCAAAAAATCGCCGATTCCTGGCCCCGCAGCATCGACGACAGTGCTGCCCGCAGGGAGTGGGGCTGGAAACCGGATTACGATCTGGCTGCAATGACCGCCGATATGCTGGACAAACTGACTCGACGCTTCCGTGAGGGCAGGCTCTACCAGGAATCGGCGCCGGTCGATGGCGATACGGAGCAAAAGCATGCCCCATCACCGGAGATCCGGACCTGATATTCCATGCAAATAAATCAGCTACATGTTATCGCTATGTGAGTGCAAGGATTTTCCGCTGGTGTATAAAGTATCAAATTCCACCTATTAAGGAGAAGCAAATGACGAAGTGGAAAAAAATGCTGAGCTGGGCTTTTATTCTGCTTTTGCTGAGCGGCGCCGTTGCCTTTGCCGGCGGTAAAGCGGAAGCAGGATCTGCTGCGGAAGAAGAAGCAGAGGAAGAAGGCTCCTCAGGGCCGCCGATCCCGGACAACCTGCCGGTGAATGCGGCAGCCTTCGCCGATGCCGAGTGGCTGGAGTATGAGGAAATCGACACCTTGTTGGACATCGATTGGCTATACGCGGCGATCCAGCCCGGGGAGGCCGATGACGAGGGGTTTCTGGTTGACCTGAGCAACATCACCATGACCCTGGAGGGCGAGGAGATCGACCCGGCCAACATCTATGGGTTGATCACTACAGCACCCTATCCCTTCATGGCCCACGAGTCGGATTTCGTCTACAAGAGGTTTCGGGCGGACGAGGATTACGAAGACGGAGAGGGCTTGATCCAACTGAATTATCTGTGGGGATCGGAGCACGGGACCGAAAAAATCGTCTGGAAGGAAGACCCCAATCAGGAGTGGCCCTGGCCGGCCACGGGGACCATCATCGCCCGTTTTGAGCTCTGGCTGGCCGAGGAAGGGGACGATGAGTACCTCGGCACCTACGACCTGCCCATGGCTTTCGACTTCGACGGGGAGACTTTCAACATCATTCCCTGGATCTCCTCCGGACCCCTGCAGAACATGGTGGACAGCCGCCGTCCAGGCGAAGTAACCATCGATTTTGAAACCACCCACGAAGTCGTGGCCTACCTGAATCTCAGCGACGGCCGGAGCTTCAGAAGCCCCGTCGGCCGGAAGCACTCCATAGAAATCGACGGGTTGAATCCTGGGGCAGAGTATTCGTACTCCATCACGGTCGGCGACCTGACCAGCAGAACCTTTGCTATAAAGGCCTCACCCCGGACCTCTGAGGATTCATTTAAATTCGCCTACAGCGGTGACAGCCGAACCGGATACGTGTTCAATGAGAAGTACATGGGGGTCAACCCCGGTCCGTTGGAGCAGATAGCCGGGAGTGCATTTTACAGAGGGGCTGATTTCATGCTCTTCGGTGGTGACCTTTTCGACGGAGAAGGAACCAGCTACAGGGACTATATTCAGCAAGCTTGGGCTTGGAAGCAGATCACCATGGGATTCTGGGCCCAGCGGCCGATCTATCCGGTCATGGGCAACCATGAGCTCCTGGCCTATGAGTGGGAATCTTTGGATGACCCGGATGACAACGATCCGATCACCATCGACAAGTGGCCTTACGATACGGAGAGCGCCGAAGCGGCCTGGGCGGAAGCTTTCAACCTGCCCATGGACGGCCCCGAACCCTCCGACCCGAGACGGCCGAGCTACAAAGAAAATGTCTACACCTTCCAGTATGGGTCTTCCCGGTTTATCGTTTTCAACAACGAAGGCTACTGGAAAAACTACAATGAAGAGCCCGTCGGCTCTATTGGCCAGCAAGTCGGCGGTTTGCCTGATGCCTACATCCTGGACGATCAGATCGAGTGGATTCGCCAGCAGACCGAAGCTGCGGACCAGGATCCCAGTGTCAAGTACATCTTTTATTGCGCCCACGGTCCCTTCTTCCCCAACGCGGGACATGGAGAGGACGCCATGTGGTGGTCCGGCGACAACAACGTGCGGGGCTACCACTATACGGACGGCGAGATGCAGCCCTTCCCCAAAGGTATGATCGAAGTCCGCAACGAAGTGGCGGAAATCATGCACGGCTCAAATAAGGCCATTGCATTCCTGGGATCAGACGAGCACGGCTACTCCCGCATCCTCATCTCTGATGAAGTGCCGATCGGGAAAATGTCCGATGATCTGAACGGAGACGGCATCATCGACTACCCCGAGAGCGTGAACAACCCCAAAGTCCCCGACTACGAGGAGCGCACCGGGGGTGAGCCGGCTACACCACTGGAAACGCTCCGGCATCCCATGTGGCATGTCCTGGACGGCGGGGCCGGAGCTCCCTACTACGGTGAGGAGCCGATTCCTTGGGCTGATCACTACAAACGCATGTCCCCCAGCGAGCGGGACAAGGGTTACTACTTCTCGGCCCAGATGAACTACTGCATCTTCGATGTACAGCCGGACCGGGTCACCTTGACCGTCTACGATCTGTACGGCGGAATCATCGACCGTGTGGATGATCTGACCGCCGTCAAGAAGTAACGCCGCAACTGAGAAGAAAAAAGGGCGCACCTGGGTGCGCCCTTTTCCAAATCATATATGATTGGAGGCACTGTTATTGCTCGCTATAATTGTGGCGAAGTTGGTTCCATGTGAGCTGCTGGTACCTCAAATCACTTCAATAAAATCACAAAGTTATATATCCTACAACGTTTCAGGGGTTTTAAAACGATGAGCAAATTAGGATTTATCTGCATTTTTATAATCTGTATCGCCGGTCTCGGGTTCAGTGCCGGGCAGGTGCAGCAGCCGCCGGGGACTGAAACGGTGACGGTAACCGATCTTGCCGGCAGGGAGGTAACCCTTAAATATCCCGTTGAACGAATCGTCCTTATCCGAAGCCGGGATATTTACGGGTTTTCAGCGGTGCTGGGCGGAGCGACGGACGAAAAGATCGTCGCCTGGGGTCCGGATATCGAGACCGCGGACAAAGACGCCTACGACAAGTATCTGGAACGCTTTCCGCGCCTCCGGCAGTTGCCCTGGCTCGGGGACATCTTCAAAGACGCGCTGAGCACTGAACAGATCCTCGACCTGGATCCGGATGTGGTCATCGTTGAGACCTTTATGAAGGAGCGGGGATATGAGAGCATCGATCGCCTGGAAAAGGCGGGGCTCCCATTGCTCTTCCTGGATTTCTCAGGCAAGCCCTTTGAAGCACCACAGGCAAGCATTCTGCTCATCGGGGAAGTCACCGGTCAGAAACAACGGGCCAGGGAAATTGTAGACTACGTAAATGAACAGCTCGAGCTGGTCTTCACCCGGTTGGAATCGATAGAAGGACCGAAGCCGACAGTCTACGTAGAGGCGGGGAATCTTGGTCCACGGGATTACAGCAGCACCTACGGGTACAACAAACAACAGACCATGAGCAGTTGGGGAGCAATGCTGCAGGCCACCCGGGCCGAGAATATCGCCAGCGATGCGGTTGTCAATATGGCGGTGATCAACCCGGAATATCTCTTGAAATCCAATCCTGACCGGATCATCATCACCGGTGCGTACTGGCCTGCGGCCGGAGCTATGCGGATGGGCTACTACGCGGACCCGGCGGAGGCGAGGAGTTTGTTGAAGGCTTTCTGTGAACGGCCGGGATGGGACACCCTCGATGCAGTCAAAAACAAAGAAATTTATAGCCTCTTTCACGGCTTTACTATGCACATCTTCAGCTTCATTGGGCTGCAGCAGATGGTCAAATGGCTCTACCCGGAGACCTTTCTGGATATAGATCCCGAGGAGAATTTCAAAGAATTCCATCAGCGATTCCTGCCCATCGAGTACAGCGGGACCTGGATGGTCACGATTGAGTAGAGAGCACTGGGAAACCAAATACATAGCACTCACCGCCCGACAGGTTTACCAGCAGGTTGTTCGACGCAAAGGTGTTTTGCTTGCGGTAGTGGCAGCGTCCCTCGTGGTCACCTTTTTCACGGACCTCATGACCGGTCCCGCCTGGCTCAGCGTCGGCGATGTTCTTCATGCAATACTGTTTCCCAGGATCAGTCCTGCCAAAACACGGGTTATCATTTGGGTCATTCGAATGCCAACAGCGCTAATGGCCGTGGTGGTGGGAGCAGCCCTGGCTATCGCAGGAGCGGAGATGCAGACGATACTGGATAATCCGCTGGCCAGCCCATATACCCTCGGCATTGCTTCGGCGGCCGGGTTTGGCGCCGCCCTGGCTCTGGTATTCGGTGTATCCGTTTTCCCGATACTCGAAGCCGTGGTAGTACCGATCAACGCCTTTTTCTTTGCCATTATCTCCTCCTTAGCGGTGTATCTGGTCGCCAAACTAAAGAACGGGACGGCAGGAACTATCGTGCTGGCCGGCATTGCCCTGTCTTTCATGTTCCACTCTCTCGTGTCACTTCTCCAATACTTCGCTTCAGAGAATGAACTCCAGGCCATTGTGTTCTGGCTCTTTGGAAGCCTGATCAAGTCGACCTGGCTCAAGCTGGGCATCACGACTCTTGTTCTTGTGCTGATCACACCCTGGTTCATCGTCAATGCCTGGAAGCTAACTGCCCTGCGTCTGGGCGACCACAAAGCAAAAAGCCTCGGTATGCAGGTCGACAGATTGCGTCTGCGGGTCTTGATTTTCTCATCGATCCTGACCGCCATCGCCGTCTGTTTTGTCGGGAGCATCGGCTTTATCGGACTGGTGGCACCTCATCTTTCCAGAATGCTCGTGGGGGAGGATCAGCGTTTCTTTCTGCCCTTCTCCGCACTAAGCGGAGCTTTTCTGCTCTCCGCAGCATCGGTGGTCAGCAAGTTGATCATCCCGGGTGTGATATTCCCCATCGGCATTATCACCTCGCTTATCGGTATCCCTTTCTTTCTATCCATGATCATTACTAAAAAGAGGTCTTACTGGTGAAACTCGAAGTCAAGGATCTTTCCTTCAGCTACAACAGTGAAAAGGTACTCACCGATATCACGATGCAGGTGGAGCCGATGCTGACCGCCGTGATCGGCCCAAACGCAGCCGGAAAATCTACTCTCCTGCAATGTTTTGCCGGCATCTTGAGGCCGGAGGGAAGTCTGCTGTTCGACGGCGAGCAACTGAGTCACTACAGCCGCGGAGAATTACAGGGCATCATCAGCTACCTTCCCCAGGACAACGCCAATCGAGCCGTTTTAACGGTTTATGAAACGGTGCTGCTGGGCCGTCTCAACTCACTGTCCTGGCGGGTTAGTGACGAAGATCTGGAAATTTCAATGGGTATCATGGAAGACGTCGGAATCGCTTCTCTCGCCCGACGGTCTCTCAACGAATTGAGCGGCGGGCAGCAGCAGATGGTGCACATTGCCCAGGCGCTGGTTCGAAATCCGCAAATCTTTCTATTGGATGAGCCGACCAGTAATCTGGATCTGGCCCACCAGTTTGAGATTTTCAGCTTCATCAAGAGCCTGACTGTGAAACGAGGCCTAACGACTCTGGTGGCTCTTCACGACCTGAACATGGCCGCTCGCTTCGCCGATCGAATCGTGGTTTTGGACAGAGGAACGATCGTAGCCTCCGGGGAACCGCTCCAGGTGCTGACGGTGGACATGATACGGCGTGTGTATGGGGTGCATGCCCGGATAACCACCGATGCCGATGGATTGCCCCTTGTGACCCCGATTCACGCCGTGAAGAAAACCCTCTACCTGAGAGCGATCTAATCAACAACTGGCAGCTGGGCTGCCGCTCCTACCTACTGCGAGGAGAGGTTGATAACCGGCCCTCTCTCCCTGTCAGGATCTATGACTCGGATCTCCTCGAGATGGGGATAGATCTCCTGAATAAAGTCAAGATAGTATTTGGTACGATTTATGGCCGGTGCCTTCTTATACTCCTCCAGGCGGGAGAGAAAGCGCGAGACGTCTCCTTCTGCTGCAACCACTTTCTCGTTGCTGTAGGACTCGGCCTCGGCAACAATCAGGTTGGCCTTGGACCGGGCGTAGGAGATAACCTCGTTGGCGTAGGATTGGGCCACGTTGATGACTTTTCGCTTGTCCACCTGGGCATTCACAACGTCGTCGAAATCCTGCTGGACCGTTTTCGGTGGGTTAATCTCTTTGATTTCGACAAATGAGACACCGATCCCGCTGTTCACAGAATCCAGTTGCCCTTGGAGTTGGATCTTCACATCGTTTTCGATCTTCTTTTTGCCAAAAGTTAAAATTTCGTCTACTCCCACAGCGGCGAGGTTGTGGATAATAGTGGAGGCAGCCAGGTGGTTCATCATGAACTCACTGCCCTTGATCCCATACAGATAATCCACCGGATTGATGACTGTGTACTTGATCAACAAAGTGATGGTGACGATGTTGTTGTCACCCGAAATGCAGTACGGTTTTAATCCGGTTAATTGCTCGAATTTGGCCGGCGGGCTCTGTTCCTCGTATTCACCCGAAAAATCGTCGATAAGCAGTGTTTCAACCTGTTTGACCGGGATCTTGATTCTCTTGTCTATAGGCCAGGGTAGGGCGTAGTGGAGCCCAGGCATCACATTGCCGTCGATGATTCGTTCAAAACGAGTGAGTACTGCGATCTGGTTTTGATCCACATAGAACAATCCGGTGAACAGATACCCAATGACCCCCAAGAGCAACAACCAGGTGATCGAGGAAAACGGAGCTCTGCGGGGACTTTCTCCCCTCGGCTTTCTCATATATTACCTCTGTCCACCTATGTCCAGGTATTTCAGAAGCTCCGAGTCAGTGGACAAGATCATGGTGGTATTCTTGCTCAGAATGTTCTTGTAGGTTTCCAGAGATTTGAGAAAATCGAAAAACTCAGGGTCCTGGCTGTAGGCCTCGGCATAGATGTTCATAGCAGTCCGATCCCCTTCACCCCGGAGGATCTGGGATGTCCGGTATGCTTCAGCTTCGATTTCCTTGGCTTTTTTGTCGGCCTCGGTCCGGATATTCATACCCTCTTCTTTACCCTCTGCCCGCAGTTTAGCCGCCTCTTTGTTTCGCTCCGATTTCATGCGGTTGTACACCGCTTCGATTACGATCGCCGGGTAGGCGATGCGCTTGATGCCGATCTTCGCGATATTGATCCCGTACTTATCCCGGGCACTGCTGTCAGAATTATCTCGCAGACGCTTTTCAATTTCCTCCAATTTTATCTGATCCGGATCTACGTTGATGATATTGCTTAGAGTGTAATCCCCCAGGATTATGCCCAACTGAGAGGTAACCATGTCGCTCAACTTCTGGACTGCGTTCTGTGAATAGCCGACGGATTGAAAAAACAACAGGGGCTTCTCAACTGCCCAGGCGATGTAGCAACTGACGATGATGGGGTTTTTGTCTCCCAGTAAAAGCTGAATAGGCTGGGTTTCATACGAATCAGTCCGGAGATCGAAGCGATCCACCTTTTGAAGGAATCCAGGCAGCTTGAGGTGTAACCCAGCCTGCTGGACGACCCTGACCGGACGGCCAAACTGGGTGATAACGACCGATTCGCTCTCTTTTACCGTAAAGGTAGAAAAGTATGCCAGTGCCAAGACTACGATGATGGGCAGGGCGATAAACAGGGTCTTCTTCATGGCTGTCTCTCCTCGAACAAAAACCTTTCGGAGTAAATAAGGGATGAGGACATGCGGGTCTTTGGATCGACAATTATCTTCTGTGTTCCTGAAAGAGCTTCTTCAGCTTGATTCAAGAACAGGATCCTGCGGATCAGATTTTTCGACTTTCTATAGGACTCCAGGTTAGACAGATAGTTATGCGCCTCGCCTTCTGCATACTTGCGCCTTTCAAGCGCATAAAGCTCGGCTTCTCTGGCTTCTGTAAAAGCCTGGATCCTGGTATCGGGTATCTTGGTATTGTAGTAATTCTCGGCCGTGTTAATGAGCTTCTGTTTTTCCTGATAGGCGGCGATAACCTGTTCAAAGGACTCCACGATCCGCGCCGGCGGATGAACATCTTTCACGATCAGATCGATCAGCCGTATTCCCGTGTTCATGGCATCCAGGGTCACTTGGATTTCCTTTTCCGTTTGTTGAATCCAGTTTATCCGCCCCAAAAGAGCGAGGGTGTCGAAGGATTCCCGCGCGAACACCTTGCTCAACGTACCGTAGGAAATAAATCTCAGCAGATCTTCCGGATTCGATTGAGTGGCGTAGTAGTTATATGGATCGACGATCTGATAGTGGAGTGCAATGTCGGCGATGAGAAAGTTGTTGTCTCCGGAAATAAAGGCTACATCTTCACCTTGATCGTTGGCCCAGATGTGGACGGCATCTCGAGTTCTCGGAATAACGTCCATGGAGAAGATCCTGTCGGTGTCCACTTTCACAACAGTCTCTACAGGCCAGGGGAATTTAAGGTGCAGTCCGGATGTAATGAGATGATCCCGGTTTACAATCCGCCCGAAACGTAGTTTGATGGCCGATTCAGAGACCCCAACGGTGTACAGCGAGGTAAACAAATAGGCCACGACTGCTGTGATGATTACCACGGCAACAGCCCATCGGGGAACGATTGCCTGCATCTCCGCACCGAGCCGAGAGAGTTTATCCGGTGTTTTCCGTTTTCCAGGCTTCCTTACCGGAACGGCTCGCTGTACGATCCGCTGCACCCCGATAAACCGAAAAATTTGGCGATAGCCCTCTCCTCGTGCGCCCATGAAACTCAA
>CAZSBH010000105.1:7081-11128 GCA_964604845.1 uncultured Spirochaetaceae bacterium | reverse complement strand
CAAATATCAGCTGGCCTTCATTAATCAGGGGCCGAGCCCCTACGGAGACTGGATATGGGAGAACTTCCGCAGTGTAGGCCTGGAGGAAGAAGGAGGGTGGAACCAGGCTTATTACGTAAATCCCAAGATCGATGAGCTCATCGACGAAATGCTGGTCGAAGGAAACCTGGACAAGAAATACGCCTTGCATCGTGAGATCCAGGAGATCCTGGCCACGGATATTCCCTACGCCCCGCTCTGGCGTCCCGACGTTCTCTGCCCGGTACGGATCGATAAGTGGGAAGGGTACACTGCGGCCATGGGCGGAATCTGTTCTTGGATAAATCCCTGGTCCGTAATCAACGCCCGTCCCAAATAACAACAGACTGGGCTCTGGTGTTCCGCGCCTCCCGGGTCGTACTCGGGAGGCGCTTTTTACCTGCGATATCGTGGAGCGGTACCGGCAGGACACAGCAGGAACAACCGTCGTTCGAAGGGCTATTTTCCCGCCTGCTCCCAGATTGTACCGGGCGCCACGGCGCTCCCCAGCATCGCAAGGGCTCTTCTGACCAGACTATACCTCAGGCTTTTTTCCTGCTCCGGCGGCATCTGCGGCCAGCCGACCGGGTGGTTGATGGCCACGCCGTGGAGGATCCGGTTGGCTCCCATAGTCGCGGCAACCGTGGGCAGAGCTGTGATGATGACGGCAGGAATACCCTCTCGTTCTATCTCCCTGGCGAACGTTGCACCGCAACGTGTACCGGTTCCTCATGTGCCGACAAGCAATGCGGCCAGCACGCCACTTTTCTTCAGATCCCGGGCGATTTCCCCTCCCATGCGAGTTGCATTGGCAAGGGTCGTGGAGTTGCCTGTGGTTACGTAATACTTCGGATGTATTCGACCTGATATCCCTTCTTTCTCCAGTGCCCGAAGCGCATCGAGGGGCAGCAGGCGATTGGGATCTTTGTTGGTCATTGTAGTATTGAAACCGCCGTGCACCACCTCATACTTACCGTGAGGGAATGACCGGAGATCTTCTATGGGATAGGCATACCAATGGGCGGCAGCATGAGAGGGCAGATGATCCGGGTTGCCGGATGGAACCAATCCACCTTCGCTAACCAGAGCGATCGTCGCCTCAGAAAGATCCTCCACCGGATTCGCGGGCGGCACCTTCTCCTGCCCGAGAGGAACCTCGGTCGTCGTTTGCCCGGCCAGCTTGTCGAGCAGCGCTTTCACCGCTCTCTCTGAAGCCATCCGTTCGGACAGACGATTCTTTCGGATGCCCCGAGGCAGGTAACCCTCTTCCTCGGGTGGGCCTATCTCCTCGCCCCTGGCGATTCGTTCAGCCAGCCCGGCGACCTTGGGCAGTACATCCCGCATCTCTGTGACCTTGGCTCCCGTAGGCAGGATGTACGCCGCCCCTTTGGCCGCGGCCACCCCGGGGCTCTCCGCTTCCATGGCGCATACCGACGGTACGCCAAGCTCGGCAGCAGCTCTGGCCAGTTCTCCGCAGGCAATGCCGTAGCGCCCGGAGGCGAAGGAAGGGCCGCAGATCAGGACATCGGGCTGCTGTTCCTTCAAGAAACCCAGCAGCTCATCGAGCGCCTCACGCGGATGCTCGTTGAAGTAGTTGTCCCCGCAGTACAGAGTAGCCGATACTTCGAAACCCAGCATTCGCCCGGGACCGGCGGCCCCGGCGATTCTTCCCGGGGGAAGATCCGCCGCCTGCTCGCCCCCTTTGCCTACGAAAAACTGATTGAGATAATGGACTACCTTCACCATGTCACCGCCTGCAAGCGAGTGTCGCCGAGCTGGGAGGCTGCACCCAGGTAGCAGCAAACCGGGATGGGACCG
Source organism: uncultured Spirochaetaceae bacterium (assembly GCA_964604845.1). Classification (GTDB taxonomy): domain Bacteria; phylum Spirochaetota; class Spirochaetia; order SZUA-6; family DRHE01; genus JAFGQJ01. Next base: position 9,292 of record CAZSBH010000105.1, on the reverse strand, counting down.
GAATCGAAAGCCGAGCATCCCTGTTCCAGCTTATCTCCGCCGAGAACGATCTTCGGTTTCCAGGGGGCGATCATCTCATCCTCGTTTCCAGACGAGATCAAGCAGTTCGCTTCCGCCACCTCGTCGGTAAGCCCCCCGTCGCTTTCGGCGATAACCGCCGTTGTAGCTATCCCCATTCGCTCGCATTCCTGGATGCTGTACATCAGCTCGGTCTGGGAGTTGCCTGACTGGAAGGTAGTGATGATAACCCCCTCGGCACCGAGCTCCTTGATCAGCTCTGCAGCCAGGTGGGAACTGCGCCTCTTTTCCTCGGTGGTTTGCAGGTACGCTCGGGTCAACACTACACCACAGAAATCCAGGCGAGAACCGTGGGCAGCCGTCAGCTCGCGAACCGCTCCTCCGGACTGGTATCCAAAGGTGGTGTTGCGCAGGCCGGCGTAGTCGTATGCGCCATTGGTTACAGCTCCTCCCATGAACTCCGCTGCGGAAATAGCGAGGGGATCCGAACCGTTCAGGCTGCGCCCGTACAGGTAGGTATCGAGCAGGAGGCCTTCGGCGCCGACATGGATCAAGGCGGCGATCCGGGGCAGATCTCTCAGTGCACTGCTGGAGGGAACGGATGTCGGCGACGGCGGTGCAGCGCCGATCGTTGTTTCGGCGAGATGCCGGGCCGCCCTCAGGCAACCGCGGCGAAACCCCAGGTCGGCTTCGGCCAGGGAGGCTCTCGGGTTCAGCGTAAAGGTCAGCACGAGATGAACCATTTTAGCCACAGGGGTAACCTCGGCTCCTGGACCTGACATGTCGAGCAGAGAGTCTACGTCCGGTGCTTCGCCCAAACCGGAGAAGTCGTGGCTGGCCATGAAATCTACCAGGCCGGTCACCGCCAATCCCCCGAATCGATGCTGATACACCGGGGAAGCATCGGATCGATGCAGAACACCGGCGAAAGTTTTACCGGGATCTCCGATTTCCACAGCCGGGAGCACCACATCGGTCACATGGGTCAACCGCACGGGCTCCGAAGGGCGAACGATGGCTGCGGAGACGGATCTCACTCCGGGGTCGGAGGCTGCCAGATCGGCTATTTCCTCTAGGTCGATAGTGAGGATTCCCTGTTCCCAGCGGGTTTTATTACCCGCAAGCGCACTTTCCACCGGAAACATCGGCCATTGAGACGGATTGTTCACTTTTCCTCTCCTCCGGATAGCTCACTGCGGCTGAACACCGGCCGGCCCTCCTTGAAAACGTATACCAGGTTTTGCTTCTGTTCCAGAGCGTGTATATCCAACAACGGATCCCGTCGAACCACGATCATATCGGCGTAATTTCCCGCTTCGATGGACCCGGTCACATCATCCAGCTCGCAGGCCCGAGCCGCATGTTTTGTGGCGGCGATGATGGCCTCCATCGGTGTGAAATCCAAGACATCCACCAGATACCCTAACTCCCTGCTGCTCGACACCCCATAAGGGGTAACCGGGGATGCGTATGAATCCGAACCGGCGATGATTTTCACGCCCAGGCTGTGCGCCCTCTGATAGCCGGCCACGACCGGTTCGGGGAGCTTATCCATACAATCCGGTTCGGCGAAATTCACACCGATTGTGGGACAGAGAAAAATATTCTTGTCTACCATTTTTTTACAGATTTCGGCATCGAGTACCTGTCCCTCCTCATTATCACCATGCTCGATGGAGTGAATCCCGAGGTCCACCAATACACCTAGGGCCTTCATATTTTCTACATGGCACATCACCTTCAACCCGACCATGTGCGCTTCCTTTATGATGACCTCCATCTCCTCCAGGGTGTAATGGCTGTCCTTCATTCTGTCCCTGCTCCAGAAACCTCCCCCGGTAGCCCAAAATTTGATATGATCCACATTCTGCCCGATCAGACTCCGTATCAACTTGCGCAGATTCTCCACTCCATCACAGGGTTGAGCCCAAGGAAGGCTGGAGCGAATCCAATCTTCTGGGATGTCGTAGAGATCCCGCGGAATCGGATCACCGTGGCCTCTGCTCCGGCAAGGCCCCAGGCCGCAGGCTCTGATCCGGGGGCCTGCGATCGTACCTTCCAAGACGGCCCGGCGCAGATGAAGATCGTACCGTGAGCCGGCGCTCCGCACAGTGGTAAAACCATGCTCGAGGAGCGCTCTGGCTTCCGCGACTGTGCGGATCGCTTCGATGTAGTTGGACTCGGTGATCCAAT
>CAZSBH010000105.1:0-7071 GCA_964604845.1 uncultured Spirochaetaceae bacterium | reverse complement strand
CGGCTGAGATCCGGACACCCCTGTGAAGTGGTTGTGGCAGTCGATCAGGCCCGGCAGAAGGAACAGCCCGGAAAGCTCGAACTTTTGAACGTCTTCTCTCAACCGGATCGCCTTTCTCTGCCCTGCTTCGGCGATCCTTCCGTTTTTCACGACAACCACGCTGTCATTCAACGGGGGGCCGCCGCTTCCGTCGACGAGCGTGGCGCCGAGAAGGGCAAATTCACCGTTTGAAATCATCACCATGCCTATTCACAGAGAATTTGAGGTTCATTCTACCCCACAATTATATTCCCAGACGTCTCAAAGCACTACAGCTCCCGGTCCGCTCGTTCCATGATCTCATCCAGCGCTTGGATCGTGGTTACGGGCAGCGGGCTTTTCTGAGGCGAATAGAGGATCTTTTCCACCCTCTCTCTTGCCCTTTCATAGAGGCCCGGCTTTCCCAGCTGAAGCCAGCTTTCATAGGTATGACGGTCCAACAGCTCGGAAGTCAAAAACTCGTCGCTGCGACACGCTTTTACCGTGCTGTCGGCCATGAGGAAATTGCCGCCCGGTCCCGCTTCTTCGATATCACGAAAATAGTTTTTCTGCTCGGTGACATCCACCCCTTGCCTCAGCCGGTGGCAAAGACGGGCAATCTCGTGATCGACAACGATCTGCTCGAGGGAGAGCACCTGGCTGCATTCCAAAGCACCTATACCCTGGACAACATCTACTCCGGATAGGACAAGAGGCATCGTAGTCAGAAGCTTCTCCAATACCGCTTGGGGCCCGTGATGCTTGGCATCGGTAAGACAACCGGCCTGGGTGTTGGGGAGCTGATAGAAACGGGCCATTTCTCCCAAAGCAGCGGTCTGCAGAACCATTTCCGGTGAACCTTCCAGAAATCCCCCCGTGCTGAAATCAAAGCTCCCCGAAGCATTCCCGTATATCAGCGGAGTTCCCGGATGGGCTGTCTGAAAAAGCACGAGGGAGGACAGAGCTTCGGCGTTGGCCAGGGCGATGTTCGAATAAAGACTGGCCGGGCCGGTTGAACCGGCTGCGGGCATGGGAAAGATCAGAATGGGTACCTCGAAGTTGCATAGGCTTAGATAGGCCTCGCTCATCTCGCGGTCGTGGACCAGGGGCGCCACCGGGCAGTAGACCACGGAGAAGAGCTTCCGCCGGCGGAGCAGCTCCTCGCTTCCCGCGATGGCAATGCATGCCTCGATGAAATACGGTACCTCCTCTGGTCGAAATATCTCATCCTGTAGGTGCTTGGATGTGTATTTAAGGGAAGTAATGAAACGGCGGACCAGGGCCGAGTTTGCAGGGAAATCGTGAACCACCACGGGCGGCCAAACCACTGTTCCCATCTCCATCTCTTCGAACACTCTCAGGCCCATCTCCAGGTCCACGGTTCTACCGTAGCGCCGCCTGCCGCTATAAAAATCCAGAGCATAGGTCACCCCGCCATCCAGGTTGTAACTGGGCCAGGAGGAAGGAAGAGTCAGGTCGTAGGCGGGATTACGGGCTCCAAGCACGAAAGACTTGGGGGCTGTTTCCAGAGCCTTCTCAACCATTGTAACGGGAATTCTGGCGATGTTACTCTGCGGATCCACTTCCGCACCGTGGTCGGCCAGAAGCTCCAGCGCCTGCGTGCTAACGAACCTGACACCCACCTCCTCCAGGATGCGGATGCTTTCCTCGTGAATCTTCTGTTTTTCGTCTTCACTAAGAATAGCGATCTGTGCCTGCAACCTAACGCTCCGTTCTTGCTCTCTGCCCCGAATACGATCCGCGAATCGAGGCAAATCTCAAAGAGTATTGAACAAACTGTCAGCTGTACCCGCACCAGCGCAAAATCAACAGCGATATGATTTTGGTTAGATGTACGAGCTCCTCGATCTCGATATACTCGTCGTTCATGTGTGCTGTGCCGCTGCGCGGTCCAATGGATATCGTGGGAACTTTGGCGTAGTTGATCAGGTGAACCGCGTCCGTCAGACCGCCGGAACCGGTCAACTCTGCAGGGCAGCCCAGCATTTCCAATATCTCCGCTGCCGTTGCCACGATCGGTTCACCTTCATCCACCTCCGCGCCGTACAACAGGGTATCCGTTTGCTCGAGCTTTGGTGGCCGGATCTTCATCCAAGGATCGGCGGCAGCCACGGCTTGTATTTTCTCTTCCAGCTCCCTCCACAGGTCTGTGGTCCCGGGAATAAAATCCGTCGTAAAATCAATTTCGACCCTCTCCGGGTACATCACAAACCACTCTCCACCACGGATCATGGTGGGAATCACGATATCCGGATCAAGATATTTGTGGCGTTTGTCCGGCCGGAGGCGCCACTCCACATTCAATTCATCCAAAGCTTGAACGATTTTCATCGATTTAGTGATGGCGTTAACCGCGCCGCCCTCGCTGAAATGGGGTTGGGTTCTGTCCGCGTGCCCGGCCCGGCCGAAAACTGTGACCTTTCCGCTGACTCCACCCCGCAAGGCCAGCTGGATCTTCATATCCGTGGGCTCCGGAATCAAGGCGGCATCCGCCCTGTAACCCTTCTGGCAGCAGGCCAGGGTCCCCATGGTGGAACCCTCCTCGTCGGGAACGCTTTCAAATATCAACTCTCCCTCGAGCTCGATACCCGCCTCGTCGATCAGCTCGAGGGCGCTGAGCATGGCAGCTATACCGCCTTTCATGTCGCTGGCGCCCCGCCCGTAAATCCTGTTTTCGTCCCGATCAGCTTGAAAGGGATCGTGGCTCCAGGCGTCCATCTCCCCGGGAGGCACAACATCGTAGTGCCCGTTTAGTAGAAGGGACCTTCCACCTTCCCGAGCCTCTTTCCGGCCGACGAGCACCGGCATGTTGCTGAGATCTCTGTTCGGATCGATTCCCGAACCCCAGAAGGTCTCCAATTTCGAAGCATCGATCTCCCATGAGTCGACGGCGAAGCCCAGCCCCTCCAGTGTTTTCTGGATGTCCTGCTGATAACTGCGGTAGGCCTGGCCTTCCGCCCTGCAGCCGAGATCGGGAGTAATGGTCGGATGCCGGATCAGGGCCCGCAACTTTTCGATGATCCGTTCTTTTCGGGTGTCAACCGAGCGCAACAGCTCTTTTTCCTTTTGCCTCAGCATACCTTCTCTCCAAATGTGTCAGCGGCCGGGTGCGGAGCCCGCTCAAAGCGGCATTGAAGCGACTGAGCCCGGTCCGTTCGTGCAGCGTCTGATTGAAACAAAGTGAAACAACAGAAATAGAAGAGACCCAGGCTGCTTCGTCCACAGCCTGGGCTCGATATCGGCAGCGGGATTACTGCCTCGGGCGTACCTTCATATAGCTCCAGGGATTGATCCACGAAGAAACGCCGCCCATGAATTCCGGATACCCCTCAAAGCGGGTGCTCACGGGATCTATCATGTTGGTCCTGAACATCCAACCTTTGGGCAGATCGCGGATCAGGATTTCCTGAAGCTCCCAGATCATGGTTTTCCGCTTTTCGTTGTCCAGCTCGATCCGCATATCGTCGATCAGTGCGTCCACCTCGGGATTCTGATACCAGGAGGTGTTCCAACCCTCTCCGCCGCCCTCATAGCTCTGGAAGTAGTCCCAGATCCAGTCAAAGTTGATGCCCGCGTCAAACTCGCTCCAGGACAGGTCGAAGAAATCATCTTCCGGTTTGTAGTTGTAGTCGTAGAAGGTATTGATATCCACGGTTTTGATTTCCACCTCGATCCCGACGTCGGCGAGGTTCTCTTTGGCAATCGTAGACGCCTTGAGGGTGTCTATCCAGCCCGAGGCCACCATCATGACCAGATGCACGTCTTTACCGTCGGCCGGATCGTTGACGATCCCATTGCCGTCGTTGTCCACAAACCCGGCTTCATTAAGCAGCTTCTTGGTCTTGGCCGGATTGTAGTCGAACTGGTAGAGATTGGGATTGTGATACTCCAGCTCCGGGTAGATCATCGAATCGATCGGGACTCCCACGCCCAGATAGACCAGATCGATGATCCGCTGGCGGTCGATAGCGTGCATCACGGCATAGCGGAAGTTCCGGTCTCTGACGGCGGTTTTCTGGTGCAGGTTGAAGTTCATCGGCCACATGGCCAAACCCGGATTTTCGATAATCTCGACGTTCGGGGATTTTTCGAGGTCGTCCTTTACTAGAATCGACGCCCCGTAGTATCCGATCATATCGATTTCCCCGGCCTTCATGGCCATGTATACGGCGTCCTTGCTGCCGTAGGTCTTGAAGACGACTTCGTCCACGTGGGGTTTCTCGCCGTAGTAGTCCTCGTTCTTTAACAGCCACATCGATTCGCCTGACTTGAACTCTTTCAGCTTGAAAGGTCCGATCCCGATCGCCTTCTCGTTGGCGAATCCAAACATGTCATCCTTCCAGGGCTCGAAAATATGCTTGGGCAGAATGGGGATCCAGAACACCGGCGGATAGTCTCCGCCCACTGCTTCTTTGAGCACCATCTCGAGAGTGAAATCGTCGATGATGTTGAGCTCTTCAAAATCCGTATCCGGCCTGTACCAGACCTCCATCGCCTGGATCAGGTATTCCAGTGTGAATTTTACGTCCGCCGCCGTAAAAGGGGTTCCGTCGTGCCACTTGGCGTTTTCAACCAGGTGCCAGGTCCAAGTCTGGCGGTCTGTGGTTTCCCAACTCTTCGCCAGCCTGGGCACCACCTTGTAATCGGGGCCCGGGCCAATCATCCACAGCTGATCGTAGACCAGCTGCCACCAGACCGTACCCATATCACCAAGCTCCCAGGCTTCATCCACCCGTAGTGTTTCGATGGCCTGCTCGGTTGTCCAGCCGACATTCAGACGCACGCCGGCCTGCGCTGACTCTTTGGCCCCCCCGGAAAAACCTGTCCCCGCCGCAAACATCAGCAGAACCAGGACCAGAGCCGTTCGTTTCGGCATAACCGTGGCTATTGTTTTTCCCATGTCTAACCCTCCTTAGAAATAGAATGTATGATAATGTCGATGAAGTATATATATGTACTCTATCATGCCGCTATCATCCAAATATCACCGCGAAAATTTATGTAAACAAAGTAGTGAGTGGCGGAAATAATCGCCCCGTCTCGCGGCTGCCCCCCCGCTCTCAACTCCGAAATCCTACGAAAAACGAGGCCGGCGTAACGGCCAGCCTCGCGCACCGATGTCCGCTATGGCGAGGAATTCCTCTCCGACGCAAGCGGCGGCCAGGAACTCCAAGTTGGGGCCGCAAAAGGCTACATTTGTCGGGGCGTTCAGATGGAGTGCTTCCCAGTCCTCGACCAGGGTGATCACTGTTCCGTCAGGGTGGATTCGGTCGATGCGGTCCGGTGTGTAGTGCGCGACGTAACAGACGCCTTCGACGTCGAAGGCCACGCCGTCCGGCACCGCGTGGAAAAACTCGGCCATCACTTCGGCAGTGCCCGCCGAGCCGTCAGAAAGGATCGGCACACGCCAGACACGGCCGCCCTCGAAGTCTTCGGGGTGCGACTGGACAACGATGAGCGAATCGCCCTTCGGTGACAGCGTGAGCCCGTTCGGATAGCCGCCGACTTCCGTGGTCCACACCACGGTCTCGCCGCCGGGGGCAACCCGAAAGATCGCCGGGTTCTCCGAACCGGTTACATACATCGTGCCGTCTTCCGCGAATACCGGCGAATTTGGGTCGTCGATCGGCAGATCCGGTGCGCCCCTCGTGTACATCTCGACTTGACCCGTCGCCGGTGTAACACGCACCACTTCGCCGCGATGCCAGTCGCAGGCGTACACCAAACCACCGGCGTCGACCGCCATGCCGAGCACACTCCCTCCCGTGTTCGCAACCTCCGTGATCGCGCCCTCGAGGGTTACGGCATAGATCTGACCTCCTTCCCCGCCACAGTAGATTCGCTGCGTAAGAGCATCCCAGCACAGACCCTCGGGATGCTGCAGAGGCTGCGCAAGCTTATGGAAGATCTCCCGCGGGAACAATGGTTTGGTTGGATAAGTCATAACTCATAGGATGAGGTTCACCACAGGGGCGCCTCATCGCCTCCCTTCAATGAAATAAGCTCTCCCCCTCAGTAACAGGGGAACGAGCATTCGTTCTGTTTACCCGCTTGAGGAGTACTTACTCAAGCCCAGTGTATCCAGCACCTCTGTTTTGGGTTGGGCCGTCTGCGGATCGAATCCCGCCTCCGCGAGATACTCCCGTACCATCGTGTCCAGGTCTATGGCGACTCCCCGGTTGGGACCTCGGTTTAGGGGAGGATTTCCCAGGACCCGATCCGGGAAGGGATAATTCCTGAAGTCGACACCTGCCTTCAGGTTAAAGAGATGCCGCAGAACCGCGATTCGCAGACCGATCGTGTGAAGCTCCTCCAGGGTCCAGGATTTCCCATCGGCGGCAGACAAGAATTCGGGCACGACATGACAATCGAGCATGAAGTAACCGAACAGGCAGAGACCGGCGGCATTCATGGCGTGGGTGAGATTTACATTGTCGTGATGATATCTTGCCCTCCCCGCGAACTCGTCATTGCCGAACTCCGGCTGTTCGTAGCCGGCCACAGGGTCGGCGGTTGTGCCCTGGGTGTGCCGGGCCGGGGTGGGATCGGAGTAGTAGCTCAGCGCGTAACCGACGGAGAAGCGGGGGTCATGCCCGGGCAGCGCTTCGTTGCGCACGGCAATCGCGTATGGACGGGTCTGCTCTCCGAAAGCAGCGATAGCCGCCTCGAAGCCTCTGCTCAAAACCGCTCCGATACCCTCGGATCGACCGATCCTCTCCACCAGTGAAACAATGGCCTCGCTGTCCCCCCAACGAAGATCGAGGCCACCGGTCTGATCCCGATCGATCAATCCTCTTTCGTAGCATTCCACTGCAAATGAACAGAGAGCACCGCAGCCGATCGTATCCATGCCGTAGCGATTGCAGAGATCGTTGATCTTGATCAATGATTCGACATTGTTGTTCAGTAGGTTGGACCCGAACATGGCCATGGTCTCATATTCCACCTTGTGGACTGCGGCCTCCGTTTTGTAGGGTCCCGATTCGATTCGGAGCAGTCCGCCGCAGCCCACCGGGCAGTCACTGCAGGCGT
>CAZSBH010000104.1:0-11402 GCA_964604845.1 uncultured Spirochaetaceae bacterium | reverse complement strand
TGACTCCGTTCTCGGACTGGTGGTGAGCGAGTACCTGGTGACCGCTTTGCCGGACAAGACCGAAGGGGACATGGCCAAGATCAAGTCCCACGTGGTGAGCGAGGAGAGCCTGGCGGAAATCGGTAGAATCCTGCGCCTGGACAATTTTATCCTGATTGGCAAGGGAGAAGAGTACTCCGGGGGGAGATCGAAAAAGGCATTGATTGCCGATACCATGGAAGCCATTATCGGTGCCTACTACCTGGATTCGGGATTCAAGGCAGTCAGGACCTTTATACAAAATCTTCTCATACCCCAGATTAACAAAGTTCTCGAGGATCGTCATAAGAAGGATTACAAGACTCTGCTTCAGGAATACGTGCAGAAGCGATTCAAGAGCTATCCCCGCTACCGGATCGTCCATCGAAAGGGTCCTGATCACAATCGCACTTTCTGGATCGAAGTCGGTATCGGGAAGCGGACCTATGGCCCCGGTACGGGAAAGAACAAGAAAGAAGCGGAACAACAGGCCGCCGGAATCGCCTATAAGGCTCTGGTGGACAGACAGAGGGGTCACCGACAATAGAGCCGCCGGTGCCCGCTGTGGCGGTGCGAAAACACGAGCCCCTACTCATCAGCGCGTATCAGAGACTCGGCTCTCGTAGAAATTTTTAGCAATCCTTAACAGAATTTCCCGCTCGTTTTGTTTCGGGTCATCGAGCACGCTCTCCAGCAGATGGTTGAGAATGATCCCTACTCTAGGGCCGCGAGGTATCTGCAGCTCCCGGATTATGTCATTTCCGTTAATCGCCAGTTCCTTGAGGGTCAGCGCCCTATCCCCGGCCAGTACATTCTCGATGCGCTTCTCCAGAGCGATGAGCGAGTCGGAGACGAATCGCTTGCCAACGATCGCGAGCTGATCCGCCCGGCGTAAGGACAGGATGTCCGCTATATTCTGTTCCCCGATTCTGGAAACGAATCGCCGTACCGCGGCATCCGTCCACTGCGGTTCATAGTGGAACATGTGCTGAGCTACCAGATGGCCGACCTGTTTGATGATATGGGTCGAGAAGCGTAGACGGCGCAGGATCTTCTCGGCCAGTTCCGCCGACAGCTGTTCGTGCCGGTGAAAGCTCACCTCCCCGCCGCCGGGACCGGTACGCAGGGTTTCCGGCTTACCCAGATCGTGAAACAGGGCTGCCAGCCGCACCGCCAGGTTGTCGCGGGGCGCCGCATCGCAGGCGTACAGAAGGTGATGATACACGTCATAGCGGTGAAGATCTCCCTGCTCCACGTTTTGACAGGCGGTGAGTTCAGGGATGATGAGCCGGAGCAATCCGGAGCCGTCGAGTAGGCCAAAACCCACCGAAGGGGTATTCGCCTCCAGCAATCGGATCAGTTCGTCCCGTATCCGTTCAGCCGATACCATTTTCACGGTGTCGATGCTGCGGGAGATGCCGGCGAAGGTATCTTCTTCAATTTCGAAGCAAAACTGGGCGGCAAATCGACAGGCCCGGATCGTCCGCAGGCCGTCCTCGCGAAATCGCTCGCGAGGATCGCCGATTGCCCTGATGATGCCCGCTTTCAAATCCTTTCGACCGTCGAGGGGATCGAGAAGGCGGTGGTTGTGTAAATCGTAGGCTATGGCGTTGATCGTGAAGTCCCGTCGTTTGAGGTCCTCTTCGATCGACGGGGTGAAGACCACGGAATCGGGTCGACGGCCGTCGGAGTAGTCCTGGTCGATGCGAAAAGTTGTAACTTCAAAACGAATCCCTTTGAACAGAACCGTCACGGTACCGTGCTTGATGCCCGTCGGGATGACCCGATGAAACACTCCGATCACATCCTCGGGCAGGGCATCCGTTGCGATATCGAAATCCTGGAGCTTGCGCCCGAGGAGCATGTCCCGCACAGCCCCGCCGACCAAGAAGCACTGAAACCCGGCTTCAGAGAAAAAAGAGGCGAAATCTTTGACAACCCGAGGGATTCGAAACATCGTACGATATTCGTGCAAATGTTGACCCGAAGCTTGATGCGCTGTCAAGGAGCAGTACCTGCCTTCTCACGATCTACTTGAAAAAAGGGCCGTCCCAGAATGGGGAACGGCCCTCTTGGTACCAGCGCCGGAAAAGGGCGCATTTTTCGCTGTCCTATCGCAACAGTTCGAGTACCGTCTGCGGCTTGACGTTGGCTTGGGCAAGCATGGCCATCGAGGACTGGACCAGGATCTGGTTCTTCACGAAGCTGACCATCTGCTCGGCCATGTCCGTATCCCGAATTCGGGACTCGGACGCCTGCAGGTTTTCGGCGCCCACGGCCAAACCCTTCATCGCGTACTCCAGACGGTTCTGGTACGCTCCCATATCGGCCCGCTGCTTGTTTACTATGGTCAGGGCTTCGTCCACCATCCCGATCGTCATGTTGGCGCGGTCGGGAGAGGAGATCGATATGAAGGTAGCCGTGTGCGGAGGTCCGTTGGGATTCTGCAATCCCAACCCTTGAGCGGTCATCGTACCGATGTACAACCGCTCGCGCTGGTCCATGTTTGCCCCGATGTGCAGCCACATGCTGGCTGTAACAACGTTCTCCCCGGTGAACCGGGCGAAGCGTCCGGTCAGGATGTTCATTCCGTTGAACTGGGCGTGGGAGGCGATGCGATTCACCTCGTCGATCATGGCGGAGACCTCTACCTGGATCTGCATCCGATCTTCATCGGAATAGATGCCGTTGGCAGCCTGGACAGCCAGTTCGCGGATTCGCTGCAGGATGTCCGATGTCTCCTGGAGATAGCCCTCCGCGGTCTGGATGAAGGAAATGCCGTCCAAGGCATTCTTCTCAGCCCGCTGCAGACCCCGGATCTGGGAGCGCATCTTCTCAGATACGGCCAGACCGGATGCGTCGTCTCCGGCGCGGTTGATCCGCATTCCGGAGGACAACTTCTCCATGTCCTTGTCGATTGCCCAAGAATTGAACTTCTCCTGACGGTGGGCAAAGAGGGCACTCATGTTGTGATTGATAATCATTCAATCCTCCTTGATTGAGTGTTTACCCGGACGTCCATGTCCGGGCCCCAGGCGTGCCGACCCGGGGTGAAGATCGAGTTTGCCTCGAACTTCCTTTATTACTAGTCGGAAGTTTTAAAAATTTTCAAAGCAGTTTCTTCGTCTGCAGATATATTTTCTGTTGATAATGCGGCTCAAAGGAGATAAGATTTCCCCCAACATGACTGAGGGTTTCGGCTTGCTGCTGATTGGAGGGGAAGGTCCGGAACGCCGGCTGTTGGAACCGATCCTTGGCACGATCACCTACATCATCGCCGCCGACTCTGGTTTTGATCTAGCCAGAAACCTGGCTCTGATGCCGGATCTCCTGGTCGGAGATCTGGATTCCCTCCAGCCTTCGAAAGAACTCGACGCTTTCCCGCAAGAACGGATCCGGCGCTATCCTCGGGAAAAAGACGAAACCGACACGCAGATCGGCCTGCGCATTCTTTGGGAAATGGGGTACCAGCGCACCGTCGTGGCCGGAGGTGGCGGTGGCAGGCTGGATCATATGCTGGGGGTCCTTGCCCTGTTCCAACGGGAAAAACGCCCGACCTCGTGGTACACTTCGAGAGAGCAGATCCAGGTTGTGGAGGGGACACAGATCATTACCGATTGCCTAGGTCAGACCGTCTCGTTCTTCCCGGTGTCGGGATCGGTAACAGGCTTATCTTCTCGAGGTTTGAAATGGCCCTTGGATGGATTGGAGTGGGATTGCGGGGATATGGGCCTGAGCAATGTATTCAGCGGGGATCCTTGCACAGTTTCGGTGAAGGAGGGTAGGCTGTTGATGGTACGTACTCTGGTAGGGGAGGAAGATGCTCGAAAAAACCAAGCTTGAAGAGATCTCTTCCGAGCTCCCGGAAAGAGAGCGTCGTGAGCTTCTGGCTCGGATCACCCGTTATCTGGGGCAGGACGGCCAAGAAGAGTATAGTCGAATGGAACTCAAGCAGGAGGAACGGGACAGACTGCTGGCCGAGGAGATCCAGAACCTCTCCCTTTGGGTTCGCTTCCTGCTTTGGCTGAAAGGCCTTTTAAGCGGCAAATCAAAACCAGATCTGTTCGTCGATCTGAAGATCAAACAGCTGAAGCGGGGCGTTCGCCACAAGAGCTCCGGATTGACCGGATTCGAGACCAGAGATCTCACGCCCAAGTTCGCCCGACAGCTCTTCGATCTGTACTATGCCTCTTTCCCGCTGCGGGAAATGTTCCAGGCTTTCCACACGGATCGGCACTTCCGAAACCAGGCCGTTACCCGTCTGTTCGATACCAAGCTCCCAGATGCAAAAACGAAGCTCGAAGACTTTCTTCCTGTCGAGGATATGGAGCAAATCTTCCATGACACGGGCAGCGAAGAGGAGGTGCACAAGCAGCTGCTGCGCAAGTTCAACGACTACGTCAAGCGCATTCCGGACAAGCTGGTTCGACAGTTGGAGGAGGGGATCAAGCCTCTGACCTATCTGAAGAACCTCGTGCTGTTTCCCTATACAGCTATCTTTCGCCATTTCAACTATCAACCAACATCGGGGGTGTTGGAGGAGAAGTATCCCACCTTCACCAGTGCACCGGTCATGCTCATGCTGGAACAGTTGGAACGCCTCTGGCACGCCGTGAACCTGGCCGGCAACCTGGGCGACGAATGGTTCTGCCACGAGGAATTGTTCTCCTACTTCCTCGAGGAGAGCCTGGAGGCTGAGGAGCAAGGGGAGGTTGTTGATCTGGACAGGATACGGGAGGAGATCTTCGAGCTGACAAACGTTCTTGGTCAGCTTGTGAATTCTGCAAATGAATTCATAAAAAAAATTCCCACTCTCGATCTGATCCGCTACTTCCGTAGAGATCCCTACTACAAACTCGTCTTTGCCACGCCCCGTTTTCATGCCAAGCCCCTGTATGTCGAAGGACTTAAAGATCGTATCCTCGGTCAGCTGGAAGAGAGAATCATCGCCGTAAAGAAGAACGTCATCGAGGCGAAGATCAAGGAGATCTTCAAATCCGATCAGCTGTACGAGATGTTCTACTACGTCGAGACACGGAGCTTCGACAACGAAGCCCTTGAATTGCCCTATTTCAGCTATACGAAATCGGTGAAGATTCTGTACAACTATTTGTCCAGGATCTACAAGGGCTACATCCAGGAAACTCTGCAGATCGTCAACACCTATATCGTCTCGGGAAATCGGATCATCCAAACAAGGCTCAACCAGTACGCCGCCGGACTGGAAGAACTGGAAGCTAAATTGGTTCTCCTCGATCGGTCCCTTGCCCCGGACGAAGATGACGGCAAAACCCTCTTGCGACTTCGCCATCGCCTGGCCACCGACCTCACCCAACAGAAGCTGTACCGTGCTTTTGTGCTCCAGAAAAATCGAGAAGCCCGGGAGCTCGTCGATCAGGGTATGGAGTATCTGGTCGGCATCAAGCGCGTATACGACGATCTGCTGTCGAGCCCGATGGAGAGCTTCAAGTCGATGCTGAAAACGCTGCATTTCTACAGGGGGAAAAATCAAACCCTATCGACTCTGCTTCGTTTGACTTCGGATCTGATTGTTGATTTTCGGGATCTTCTCAATCAGCTGGTTGCTCTGGAAAAGGATTCCTGAAAGGGTTCTGTTCTGCCGTTTCCCGGATACGGCGGGCTGTTTCCCGAGGTTCCTCCACCAAGACTCGTTTCCCCGCAATGAGATCGGCGATCCCCGTCTCGTGGGGATAGCGGGGAATCAGGTGCAGGTGGAGGTGATCGATGGAAGCACCGGCGGAGTGGCCCATATTGTAGCCGATGTTGTAGCCCACCGGCCGATGAACCATATCGGCAATATCGAGAAAATAGCGGGTCAGCTCGTTCAACCGCTGCTCCTCCTCGAGAGTGTACTTCCTGATATCCTCGATGTGGCGCGTGGGGAAGATCAGCAAGTGCCCGGGATTGTAGGGATAGAGATTCACCGTCACGATAAACAGTTTATCTCTGTGCACAGACAGATCGGCAACCGCGGGATGCTTGTCACGAATCAAACAGAGGATACAGCCGTCGGGTTTCGCACCCTTTATGTAGGCGTACTTCTGGAAGTTGAAAAAGTAGTCGTTCTTCAAAGATTAGTCGGCTTCCGAAAACTCAAGGATCTTATTCAAGTCGAATTCGGGAATTGTGATCACCTTGTCCCCGGGAAGCTTCTGGACATACATCGCCTTCAATAAAATCGGGTACTCGTTTAGAAGTTTTCCGTACTCTCTCAAGTTTTCGAAGTTTTCGCGTTCTTGATCCCTCGCGTTCTCCGCCCGAACCTGCTCTTCCGCCAACCTGGTTACGGCTTGCCCCCGCGAGCGATCCCGGATTTCCACCAGCTCTCTGTACGAGCGCCGTGCCAACTCGTACAACTCGAGATCAGGCACACTCACCGTCTCGGTACGGAGACTCAAGATCTTCAGGTCTGGAAACTCTCGGGCAAGCTCCCGTTCCAGCTGTGGACTCAAAGTTGTGCTCGAGGCAAGATTGCTCTGGACCTCCTTCAAGCTGTTCATGACTCGGTTGGATATCTGTTCGGCCTTTGCCTCGTAGAAATCATCCAGTGCGTCAGGGGACAGTTTCTCTTCAGCGACCAGAGAGGGCAGGCTCTCCGGGACGATCCCAAACTGAATCCTGACTTTGCCGCGGAGAGAGAAATCTGGATTATCCGGGAGAATCGAGGAGTACAGCTGCCCGGACGGCAGACTCCCCTCGAAAGAGACATCCAGAGAACGGGGATGGAGATCAAAGATATACAGAGTCATGTTTGTGGGGACCAGACGCTCCCATCGCCAGCTGAACTCTCCGGGACGAATCACCTGGTCGTCGTAGCCGCCGGTTTTCGTAAACACTACGGCGTAGTTCTCCGGCGGCAGGACGATCTGAACCCAGCCGAAGTAAAAAGCGGTCCCGCCCAGCACCACAAGAATCACGAGGATGATTAGGAATGCTTTCATCTTCTTTCCTTCTCTATACATATTACGTAAAATAGTCGAAATTGCAAGCCGATGTAAATATCGGCAGGAGGTCGCCTTTGAGACGAAGCCGGGGACAGATTTTCCTTCTCTCCTCTTTTTACTGGCTGGTTGCCAGAGCGGTGGTGTTCTTTTTTATCTTTTCCCTCCTCCTCTTCCTTCTCTACCTGCTGGGGAATTTTCAGGAGTTTCTCGATTCGACACAGATTTTCCTAATAAAGCTGCTCAAGATCAGCCTCCTGACCGAAGTTTTTCTCGGCGTCCTGTACATCCTTCTGGTCTTTGTCCTGCGGCGGCAGCGTAGACACTACCTGAAGTTGATCTTCTGTTCTTTGTCTGTTGTGATTTCCTACCTGCTGTTACTGGCCTTTTCCTTTCTCTCCGCCTGGTTCCAGTTGTAGCGCGGATCACCAAGGTGATGTCGGGCTTCGTTGACAGGTTTTCTTCGGCGTTGCTATACTCGGATCATCCTCAGGTGATAGGACGATGGTGAATAATTTTTTATTGCAGATGCCCCAGGGCATATTCTTCGGAGCGGGAGAGTGGAAAAAACTTCCGGAACTGTTGCCCCGTTTTGGACGGCGGGTGCTTGTCTTCAGCGGGCGACACTGGTTCGCCGAATCCGGATGGCAGAACAGATTCCTCGAAGTGCTTGCATCCTTCGAGGTGCTTCACCTCCAATGTCCGGCGGGGGAGCCGGAGATCGAGGGGCTGAATGGAGTGCTGGAGCAGGCACGGGATTTCAAGCCCGAGGCGATCGTCGCGGTAGGAGGCGGCTCGGTGCTGGATACGGGCAAAGCCGTTTCCGGGTTGCTGCCCGTCAGAGACAAAGTGGAGGATTTCCTCGAAGGAATCGGCAAGGGTCTGAGGCTGAACGCTCCGGGAGTTCCCTGGCTCGCTCTGCCTACGACGTCCGGGACCGGGGCGGAAGTCACGAAGAATGCAGTTCTGAAATCCAAGGCCCTGGGTGCAAAGAAGAGCCTGCGCTCTCCTTTCATGCTGGCAACTTATGCCCTGGTTGATCCGGAGCTGACCGCGGGGGCTCCGCTTTCCTTGAGTGGAATCGCCGGCATGGATGCCTTGACCCAACTGGTCGAGGCTTTCCTGTCGAGAAAATCCGCTCCTATCCCGCGAGCCCTATCCCGGCAGGCTTTCCCGGGTATGCTGAAGGCCCTCAAGATGATTCCGAAGGATCCCGACGATCTGCAGGCCCGCGCTGACGCCGCCTACGGCGCCATGTGCAGTGGCATCGCCCTGGCCAACTCCGGGCTTGGTGCGGCCCACGGATTTGCCTCCGGGTTGGGAGGGTTGTACGACATCCCCCACGGCTTGATCTGCGCCCTGTTTATCAGACCGGTTCTTCGGGCCAATGCCGAGGTGATCCGGGAGGATTGTCGCCTGCTCTACCAGGCAGCACTGGAGCAGGGGGCGGCGGACAAGCATCCCGGGGCTGCCCAGGATGATCCGGTGCAGTGGCTGATCGGGGAGATCGACTCTCTGTTCTCGATCTACGATCTTCCGGAAAACCTCAAGGGATTCGCCGTAGATCCGGGGCAGATCCCTGAAATCGCTCGTCGTTCCTCCGGCTCGAGTATGTCCGGTAATCCAAGGGACCTTCGGCAAGAGGAACGGGAAGCGATCGTCGCCGGGCTGCTGTAGAGGAGGATGATGTGATTCGTTCGGTCCGCGGGGCTGCAGGGGTCGACAGGAATTTTGAGGAGGAGATCCACATGCGGGCGAAACAGCTCATGCAGGAAATCCTGAACAGCAATCACATCGGGGAAAGTGAAATCATCAACGTTTTATTTTCTCTGACCAGGGACCTGACCAAGGGCAACCCGGCCACGGGATTACGCTCTGCCGGTTTCGCCGACACTCCGTTGTTCTGCGTCCAGGAGGCGGATATCGAAGGGGCCCTGCCGAGGATCATCCGCGTACTGGTGACATATTCGGCGGAGGCGGATCGCCCGCCTGTACCGGTCTACCTGGGTCGGGCCGCGGTCCTGCGTCCGGATCTGGCAGATCAAGCAGGCGGAGAAGACCAGAGATGAGTCTTACCCGCGGGGTCTGGCATATCAGTCGGGAATGTGATGGTATCGCAGAAGCAGGGGGGGTGAAAGATGTCGTGGCCGGGCTCTCCGAAGCGTTGGCCAAGGAAGGTGTGCCCACAGCCGTGGTGCTGCCACGATACGGATTCATCGATCTTCAAAGGCTGGATGCAAAGAGTACTGGCGTCCACTTCGATCTGCAGATGCCCACCGGTTCATCGAGCTCATCATTGAGCTCGGAGCGAGTGGAGGTTTTTCACTGCCGGCACCAAGGTGCTGCTGTGTATCTGCTCGACAGCCCGCGAACCCGGGACAAGCGGGCGATCTATACCTACACGGGGGAGGATGAAAAAGAGGACCCGCAGAAACGAAAGGGAACGGGGCATTGGGACGCCCACCATATCAACCTGATCCTCCAGCGGGGAACACTGGAGCTGGCCCGGGCTCTGGGACCCCCGGATGTGTTTCATTGCCACGACGGCCACTCGGCCTTCCTGCCCGCCATCATGAGGAAGTGCCCTCCCTACCAGGAAGCACTCAAAGATTGCCGGGCTCTGATCACGATACACAATGCGGGACGGGGATACCATCAGGAGATTTATGACCTGGATTTCGCCGCCCAGCTAACGCAGCTGCCGGCGGAGGTTCTGTCCAAAGGAATCCTCAACGGCGCGGTGGATCCATTCCTGGTGGGCGCCGAATATGCCCCAATCAACACGGTATCCGAGGGGTATGCCGAAGAGATCAACTCCGGCCAGTTGGAAGAGCTGACCGGTGGATTGGGCGCGGTTTTCAAGCGCTCGGGGGTGAAGCTGTTGGGGATCACCAATGGCATCGCTCCTCAGGCCTTCGATCCCCGCTATCCCGAGCACAGCGGGCTTCCCTTCGCCTTCGATCCTTCCAGGGACGACCTCTCCGGAAAGCAGGGCTGCCGCGACCGCTTTATCGAGCTGCTTCCCGGCGTTGAGGATGCAGGTGAAAGCGGGCAGGGCGGGAACTCCTCTGCCCCCGAGCTGGCCGGACTGGAGATTTTTGGTACCTTGAAAAAGGCCTCCGATCTGCCCCTGTACACCTTTGTCGGCAGGCTGACGGGCCAGAAAGGAGTCGACATTCTGGCCGGCGCTATGGCCCGCTGTTTCTCTGAAAACAGGGATCTTCAGTTTCTCATCCTCGGTCAAGGAGCGAAAGCCATCGAGGAGCAGCTGATCGAGATCACTCGCCGTCCGGGAGCAGAGGGCAAACTATGCCTCTTGATGGGCTACAACAGCCAGGCCGCCAAGTACATCTACGCCTCCGGGGATTTCTTTCTCGTCCCCTCCCAGTACGAACCCTGCGGACTGACCGATCTATTCGCCCAGATGATGGGAAATCTTCCGATTGTCCATGGGGTGGGCGGCCTGATCAAGGTGCGTCAGGGTTATACCGGCTACAGCTACAAAATCCATTCGGTACAGGCTCTGGTCGAGGCGATCGGAGAATCGATCTCGGACTATCGGGAGGATCGAGACCGTCTGAAGCGTCTCCAACGCCAGGCTTTCTCCGAGGTGTTCGAGCACTATACCTGGGAGAAGGTGCTGCGGGAAGGGTACCTCCCTCTCTATCGAGCAGGGAGCTAGTGAACCCGGATATTCCTCTGAAAATCTCCGAAGAGGTCGACGCCATCCGGAAGAGCTGCCAAATCGCCTCCCGTATCCTTCATGCAGTGGCTGCGCATGTGGAGAAGGGCATTTCAACGCTGGAGTTGGACAGAATCGCCTCAGCCCTGATGAGGCAGTACGACGCGCTGCCCGGAGTTACGGTGGGATTTCCGGGTTCCATCTGCATCTCCGTAAACGAGGTGGCCGCCCATGGCGTTCCCTCGCGTCAGAAGCTGCGGGAGGGAGATATCGTCACCATCGACGTAGCCGTGCTCTGGGGCGGGTGGTTCGGGGATTCCGCCGCCAGTTTCGGTGTCGGGGTTCTCTCCGCTGAGAAGCAGCGGCTGATAGCCGCGGCGAAACAAGCCTTGGCCGTAGCGGTGCAGGCCGCCCGTAGGGGTTCCCGGATGGGGGATGTGGGGGCCGCGGTGCTGGCTGTCGCCGAGGAACATCGATGCGTTGTTCTGCCGGAGTTTGTCGGACACGGCATCGGCAGAAAGCTTCACGAGGAGCCTGTGGTGCCTCACACGGGGACGAAAGGCCAGGGTCTGCCGATCGTGGCGGGGATGGTCTTTACCCTCGAGCCTGCCCTCGGGCTGGGGGGAGTGAAGGTCCGCAAGGAGTCCGACGGCTGGAGCCTGCGCAGCCTGGATCGTTCCCCGGTTGCTCAATTCGAGCACACCGTTGCCGTGTTCGCCAATCGCACGGAAGTCCTGACC
>CAZSBH010000103.1:9889-11654 GCA_964604845.1 uncultured Spirochaetaceae bacterium | reverse complement strand
AGGCGCCGGTGCTTTTCAGGGAGAAGCGTTAAAGTCTTCTATATATCTGCAGCTGCTCCGGCCCTTGACCTGTTTTCCGCAGAGACTGTAGTCTTTCGATTTACCACGAGGGACATGACTGTGAACAGACCCGTTTTACAATCCTCCGACCGGATCGCAATCCTCGATCGGGGCGAATGATGCCTGTCAAGTTCCGATCCCTCAGCGGGATTCTTGGTAGAGGCATCGGCAAATCCGCCCTGATTCTACCGATCTCACTGCTATTCTCCATCGCTCTGGGGATGACGAGCTTCAGCATGATCTTCTATGCCCGGGACGTCTTCCAGGCATCAGCAGCCTTAATCGGCTGGCTCGCCGCGCTTCCCCATCTCGGCTATTTTGCCGGCTGCTTCCTGCTTCAGCCGCTTCTCAGGCTGCTTCTGCCCAGACACTCGCTGATCGCGGCCTCCGCCTCCTCGACCATCTTGCTGGTGGGCATCCTGCTCTCTCAGTCTTTGGTCCTGGTATTCGTACTGTATGGATTATTCGGTCTTTCTCTGTCCCTGTTTTGGCCGCCGCTGATGGGATGGCTCTCCTTCGGGAAGGAGGATCGGATTCTCAACACCGCGCTTGGCCGATTCAACCTTTCCTGGAGCGGAGGAAGTATTATCGCTCCTTTTTGGGCGGGGTATCTGCTGCAACGGGGCATCACTGTACCATTCCAGACTTCGGTATTGATTATGACGGCAATTTGTCTCTCGGTTCTCGCCGCCTCTCTGTTCGTACCCGGAGTACGTCAGGACCGGCAAAAGGAGGTTGTCCGGAAAAACCTTGGATCCGCAGAGGATCGAAGCACACCTCTCCGTTTCCCGGCCTGGATCGGACTGTTTGCCTCCTATGTGGTTCTTGGAATAACCATGAGCATCCTCCCTCTGTTTCTCCGAGAGGAGATCGGATTCCCGGAAACGCAGATCGGTTTATTGCTGTTGATCCGCGCCCTGTTCTCAACTCTCGGCTTCATTTTGTTGGCGCGGCTGTCGTTTTGGCATTTCAAGGGCTGGCTGATGATCCTCTGCCAGGGGGTGATCGCCGCAGTAGTAGCGGTGATGATCGTCCTGCGCACCTTTACAGGCTTCTCCCTGTTTCTTGCCCTGTTTGGACTCCTGTTCGCCCTGAGCTACAACAACAGTCTGTTTAACGGCGTGACCGGGAGCGTCCAACGGTCAACCCGGATGGCAATCCATGAGGGAGTGCTTACCGCAGGGGTAGTGTTCGGTTCCTCGATCGGGGGCATCCTCTTCCAGACGGGACAGTTCTGGGGGGTGCTTCTGTTCGGCAGCGTCGTGGTGGCCGCCGGTGCTGTGGCTCAGATCGCTCTGGTCTTGGTCTTGCGCAGACGCAGCCCTTCTCAATAATTTACAGTTTCCACACTGCCGTGTCGCCGGGAGCGCTCTGCTGCAAAAGTGGTTAGGTGGGTCTCCAAAGACTCCTCGGCCCCGGAGCGGATCGAGTCACATTTCCCGGTTCGCAGAGCCGACAACCAGGCTTCAAGAAGACCTCCGTCGCCGCCTCCGTGTCTATCCGCCGCACCTTGTGGAAGCTCCACCGCTACCTCCTTCCAGCTGTCGTGCAAAAAATCGAGCACTCGGATATGCCCCTCCACCGCCCTTATGATGCCATGAGTTCCCTGGATCACGGTTCTTCGTCCGCCTTCGTTGAAAGCACTCATGGTGAAACTGGCGGTGACGCCGCTATCGTACTCTAGATTCACCACCTGATGATCCAC
>CAZSBH010000103.1:0-9789 GCA_964604845.1 uncultured Spirochaetaceae bacterium | reverse complement strand
GTGGATACCGAGGAAATGAGGAGCATAGCGCAACACATGGGCCACCGCAAAGATGATCCCCGATCTCAGGACTTCTGCGACGATGTCCCTGCATTCCTCTTCGGTGGGAGCCATGGGCTTTTCCAGTAAAAGATGATAGCCTTTACGAGCGCAGGCAACAGCCGCTTCCCGATGCTGCTGATCCTGTGTGGCAAGAATTACTCCATCCGCCATTACCGGGTGGGCCAGCAAACCTCGCCAATGCTCGAAAACCGCCGAACTCTTCACCCGGGGAAAGATCCGTCGACCCAAAGCGATCCGGTTGGGTTTGGAATCCACCAAACCGACCACCTCCACCTCCTCGGGATGTTCGACAATCCAGGAACCATACGCATCGAGACCTCTGTTTCCACAACCGACAATAACAACCCGTGGCTTCTTCATCAGTGCTGGAGACCTCCTTGGTGGTTGCCTACGCCAAGCATAACAAAATTTGACAGCTTATCCAGGTTACCGGTAGAGTAAGAATCATGGGAAATGAGATTACCGTTGCGGTTGTGCAGTCGGGATTTCATCCGGAGGATTATTTGAGCCCGGAAACCTTTGCCGCCAAGGTATCCTGGTGTTTTGAGACAATCAGCATCCGGGGCAAACGAGGCCATCCCCGCCCCCATCTCGTTGTTTTTCCGGAGCTAACCGGATTATGGATCCCGCTGTTAGCGGGTAAGATTGCCCGGTCCCTAACCGCTCTGGCCTCGCAGCGACTCTTCGCAAGTCCTTTGAAAGCGCTCGGGTCTCTACTCTCGGGACGCGGTGTCTCTTTCGTCTTCTTAAATGACTGGGAGAAAAACTTCCACGCTTGGATCGAGCCTTTCCAGGAGGCAGCCCGCCGCTTCGATACCTTCGTGTGCCCGGGAAGCACCTTTCTGCCCGATCTGGACTGGGAGGTAGCCACAAGCTGGCGGCGGCGGGGAAACAGGATCTGGAACAGCTCTTGCTTGATCAATCCCCAGGGAAAGATATTGGGATGGACCCGTAAGATCAACCTCACCCGGGAGGAGATGGTTCTAGGCATCAAGGGTGGAACATTGGCGGAGTTGACGCCCTACCAGACCGATCTGGGAAACATTGGAATCCTGGTCTGCAAAGACGGATTCCACGAGAGAGCCGTCGAGCGACTCGACCGGCAGGGTTGCCGGATCGTTCTGATGCCGTCGGCCAATCCCAAAGCCTGGACCGAACCTCCGCGCGCCGGTACGTCCATCAGCCAGGAAAAGGAGTGGCTCTCCCAGGGCCTCGGCAGTCTGATCCAGGGCAGGGAAAATATCTCCCTTTCCATCAACCCGATGTCCGTATCCTGGATTCTCGAACACAGGGACGAGGGACGATCGAACGTATTCGTAAATCGTACCAGACCCGTTCTCCTGCAATCCCGCGAGGAATTCCCCGTGGAGTACAACGGCTACCCCGGCCTGGAGATCATCGCTACCTGCCATGACGGCGAAGAGATTCTCTCTTTTTCCATAGAGGAGTAAACCATGGAGCAGTTCAAGGGTATCCGCCGTTTTCTCTACAATGCTTCTACCGCAGGGTGGGCGCTTCTGGATTCGATTTTCCTCACGTTCTACGTAGCCTTTTTACTGCCCCCGAAAGAGAAAATCGCCGAAGGGATGGTCGCCTTCATCTCCAACGATCGTTTTCTCGGGATCTTCACGATGCTCGGAGCGGTGATGATCTTCGGCCGGATTGTAGATGCGGTGGCGGATCCACTGGTGGCCTACTGGTCGGACCGTTCCCGTTCGCCCATAGGAAGACGTAGACTGTTCCTGATCGTAGGGTCGGTACCCCTGGCTGTATGTCCCGTTCTGGTTTTTTATCCGCCGATCCCCAGCACATCCTGGATCAATGGCATCTACCTGGCTCTGGTCTTTGGGCTGTACTTTTTCGCCTTCACCTTATACGTAGGTCCATACCTTGCTCTGATCCCCGAGCTGGGTCATACGGAAAAAGAGAGGCTCGGCATGACAACCGCTCAGGGATACTTCTCCCTTGTTGGAAATGCCATCGCCATGATCGGCGGACCCCTTTTATTTGGACTGTACCTGGCCTCGAGGGGCCAGGTGGGGGCCTACCGGTTGATGGCGATCACCCTGGCCGTTCCCGGCTTTCTCCTCGCCTATCTGGCGATATTCGCCGTGGACGAGAAGCGTTACTCCAGCGCCAAACCCAGCACCCTGCCCCTGAAAGAGTCCTTCCTTCAAACCGTCAAGGACAGGGCCTTTCTAATCTACCTTTTGGCGAACATCGCCCTGTGGTTTCTCTTCAACATCATTCGCGCCTCGGCTATCCCCATCGCGATCACGCTGGTCAAAGCCGACGAGGCCTTCGCCAGCACCATGTTCACCCTGTTCTTCGCTGCGGCGGCCGTCTGCTTCCCCTTCGTGAATCTGATGGCCAGACGGATCGGCTTGAAAACCGTGATGATTCTCGGCCTGGGAAGTTTCGCTCTGCTCTCTGTTCTCTTTTCCCTCACAGGGCTCGGCCCGGTCAATCCTCGGATCTGGGTCCTGGTCGTGGCCGGCCTGTCTGGGTTTCCAATTGCCGTACTCCTGATCGTACCCAATGTGATTCTTGCCGAGCTCTGCGAGGCAGATGCCAAGAAAACAGGACAGCGCCGAGAGGCGATGTTTTTCGGTGTCCAGGGGTTCTTCATGAAGCTGAACTTGGGATTATCCACAGCTTCTCTCGCCCTGATGTACTCCCTTTTCGGCAAAGACATCGCCGACCCATTGGGTGTGCGTGTGGCGCCGATCCTGGGAAGTGTGGTCGCAGTGGCGGGTCTTCTGGTGATGACCCGCTATCCCGGTAAAGGGCGAACGCCTAATACGACCGCCGCAAGCCTTTAGACCGATGCTCCCATCCTCATGACTCAAGATAGCCCACGAAAGAACCAGAGTATCCGAATCCACGCTTCCCCTGGCGGGGGTCCGGGTCAATTAACCGATGGAGGCTTTACATCGCCGAAGGATTTTGGTATATTGGGCTCTCTGTTGGATCACAAAAATTGGCAGCGACAAACAGATAGATAGAAGGAAAATTTACGATGGCACGCAAGTGTGATATCTGCGGAAAACAAACCGTGACGGGCAACAATGTCAGTCACGCCCACAACACGACCCGCCGAGTCTGGAAGCCGAACCTGCACAAGGTACACACGGTGGTCGGCAAAACCCACACCACCCTCAAGGTCTGCACACGCTGCCTTCGCAGCGGCAAGGTTGTTAAGGTCTAACCTTTTTACTCATTGTACAAATAACAGGCGACCTGGTGGGAATCGTTTAATCCAATCATATCGGGCTCCGCTTCTTTGCAGATTGACATCACGTGAGGACAGCGTGTGTGGAATCGGCAGCCGGGCGGCGGATTGATTGGGCTGGGTACATCGCCCATGAGAATCTGCCCTCTCTTCCTCTTTTTCGGATCCGGGATGGGGATCGCAGAAAGCAGCGCTTCTGTATAAGGATGTTTGGGATCGGAGAATAGTGCCGTTTTCGATGCGGTTTCAACGATCTTGCCCAGATACATAACCACTACCCTATCACTAATATGTTTGATCACGCTCAAGTCATGGGCAATAAACAGCATGGTAAGACCAAACTCTTCCTGCAGATCTTTGAGGAGATTTATGATCTGGGCTTGGATCGAAACATCCAGAGCGGATACAGACTCATCGGCTACTACAAAATCAGGATCGGTAGCCAACGCCCTGGCTATACCGATCCGTTGGCGCTGACCGCCGCTGAACTCATGAGGGTAGCGGTTAATCTGGTCTGAGGATAAACCCACCTTTTCCATCAACCCCGTCACTTTTTGCCGTCGTTCACCTTTCGAGAGCGTCTTGTGAACCTCCATCGGCTCGGAGATTGCTCCACCGATAGTCATTCTTGGATCGAGGGAACCGAAAGGATCCTGGTAGATGATCATCATCTTTTCTTTTAATCGGATGAGATCTCGACGCTTGATGTGGGTGATATCTTCAGAGTCATAAAAAATTTTTCCTGATGTTGGCTCGTGAATTCTCAAGATCACCTTTCCACAGGTCGTCTTTCCACAGCCCGATTCTCCCACCATACCAAGTATTTCCCTTCGAGCAATAGAAAAACTGACATCATCCACGGCACGAACGGCTTGTTTTCGTCCACCGAAGGCGCTCCCGGTCCAAAACCACTTCTTCAGATTCTTGACCTCGATCAGTTTTCCCACGGCTCAATTTCCTCGGAATAAATGACATTTTACCAGGTGGTCGTCTGCAGCCGGAAGCAAGGCAGGCATTTCCTTCAGGCAGGTATCGAAGCAGTACTCGCAACGATTCTGGTAGGGACATCCAGGTGGTAGATCGATCAGATTCGGCACCATCCCGCTGATCGTATCGAGTCGTTTCGTTTCAACATCCAACCTGGGTATCGATCTGTAAAGACCTTTTGTGTAGGGATGGAGGGGGTTTTCGAATAGAGTGTGAACCTCAGCGTACTCAACGATATGGCCTGCGTACATAACGGCAACATGCTCCGACATTTCGGCTATTACCCCTAGATCATGAGTAATCAGCAAGACCGAAGTATCGAACTTGCTTTTTAACTCATTGATCAACCTGAGTATCTGTGCCTGGATCGTGACATCCAACGCCGTTGTCGGCTCATCAGCGATGAGCAGAGCGGGATTGCAGGCCAAGGCCATGGCAATCATGGCTCTCTGGCGCATTCCTCCAGAGAGCTCATGAGGGTAGCTGTCCACCCTCTTGTCTGCATCAGGAATACCAACAGTCGCCAAGACATCGATTGTCTGAAGTCGAGCTTCTTTCTTGTCAACGTTCTGATGAATCTGAAGTGTTTCTATAATCTCATTCCCGATCGTAAACACCGGGTCGAGAGAGGTCATGGGCTCCTGAAAGATCATCGATATCTTCCTGCCCCGGATTTCCCTCATCTGCTGCTCACCTAAATCCAACAGGTTTTGCCCTTCGAAAAGAATCTTTCCACCGATGATCTTCCCTGGAGGGTCGGCAATTAACCTCATAATTGAAAGTGCGGTGACACTTTTGCCGCACCCCGATTCGCCGACGATTCCCAAGGTTTCTCCACGGTTGATTCGCAGGCTCACACCGTCGACTGCTTTGACGGTACCGTCATGAGTGGAAAAGTGGGTTTTTAGGTCTTCTATCTTGAGTAATTCTTGCATGGGATGATCACGTCTTAAGCCGGGGATCCAGCGTATCCCGCAAGCCGTCTCCCAACAAATTCAGTCCGAGCACGGACATCAGAATGGCCAGTCCGGGGAACGTCGCTGCCCACCAGGCGCCTCCAACAATGTAGTTATAGCTTTTGGAGAGCATCGCCCCCCACTCGGGCGTTGGGGGCTGGGCACCCAATCCCAGAAAACCCAGAGCCGCAGCGTCAAGAATCGCCGTGGCCAGCATCAGCGTACCATAGACGATCACGGGAGCCACGCTGTTGGGAATAACATGACGGAATATAATGCGAATATTCGAGGATCCCACCGCTTTCTGAAACTCGATATATTCCATTTCCTTGATGTACAGGACGGAACTTCTGATGATTCTCGCCATTTGGGGGGTATAGACTACTCCGATAGCGATCATCGCTTTGTCCAACCCTTGGCCGATAACCGCCACGATCACGATCGCGAGCAGGAGAGCGGGGAAAGCAAACATGATATCCACGAATCGCATAATGAGGGAATCGACCCACCCGCCAAAATAACCGGCAATAGTACCAAACAATATACCCAAGAACATGGCAATAGCCACGGCCACAAACCCGGCGCTCAGACTAACCCGCGCACCGTATATGATCCTGCTGAGGACACATCGCCCCAAACCATCGCTGCCCAAAGGCATTCCTTTGGCGCCCACATCGCTCCAAAACCCGGGCTTCAATTTATTCTCAAGCTCAGGAGGAGAGGGATTGGGGTCGTTGGGCGCTACAACGTTTGCCAGCAAAGCGCACAGGATAAGCACGACCAGAATTGCCAAGCCGAACATGGCCGACTTGTTCTCCCGAAGCCTGCGAATCAGTTGTCCTGTCTGGCTTTGCCGCTTCTTTTCCATACTGTGTACTGCCCGCTTCTACTTGTACTTGATGCGGGGATCTATGTACACATACAGTACATCCGCAATCAGGTTGACGAATACAAAGATCAGGGCAAAAAACATCACGCACCCCTGAACGACCGGATAGTCCCGCATCCCTACTGCTCGAACCACGTATCTTCCGATACCCGGCCAGGCAAAGACAGTCTCTGTAAGCAAGGCTCCGGCGAGTAACAAACCAAAATTCAGTGCGATGAC
Organism: uncultured Spirochaetaceae bacterium; assembly: GCA_964604845.1. Lineage (GTDB taxonomy): Bacteria > Spirochaetota > Spirochaetia > SZUA-6 > DRHE01 > JAFGQJ01. The sequence goes on along the minus strand of CAZSBH010000103.1, from coordinate 3,443 downwards.
CGTCACTACCGGGATCAGGGCATTGCGGACCGCATGACGGTAGATGACCAGCCGCTCAGACAATCCCTTCGCTCGCTCTGTCCGGATGAAATCCTGACGCAAAACTTCGAGCATGCTGGATCTGGTAACCCTGGCAACAGTAGCCATGGGAATCGTCCCGAGAGCCACCGAGGGTAGTATCAGATAGCGGATCGAGCTCAGCAAGGCGCGGGGATTAAATGTGATGATGCTGTCTAAGATATAAAATCCCGTTATTCGATTGAAAGGGATGAGTGTATCGATGCGTCCGCTGATCGGAAGCCATCGCAGGAAAACCCCGAAAATCATCATCAGCATGATGCCCAACCAGAACACAGGCATCGAGACACCGAACAGAGCCACTCCCATTGTCGTGTAGTCCAGCGCCGAATACTGCTTGGACGCCGACACAATTCCGGCAATTGAACCCACACCGATAGCCAGGATCATGGCACAGATCGTCAATTCAACGGTGTTGGGAAAACGCTCCAAGATCTCGGTGGTGACTTGCTCGTTCGATACGATCGAGCGGCCCAAATCCCCCTTCATGGCCTGTTTCAACCAAATCCAATACTGAACCGGTAAAGGTTTGTTCAACCCATACTTTTCCCGAATTCTTTCCAAGGTTTGTATGGAGGCGTGTTCCCCGGCCATAGTTCTAGCCGGGTCACCGGGAGCCAAATGAATCAGGGAGAATGCAATGATTGACGCACCGAGCAATACGGGAATCATCATCAATATTCTTTTTACAATGTACCATCTCATTCCAGACTTCCTGTTCTAGCATTTATAAGATGAGGTAGAGAAAAAGTAAAGAACGTCAGGAAAAGAAGAGAGGGGTGAAGACCACCCCTCTCTCGACATTTGGGTCACAGAGAATAAATAAATTCTCGGGCTATTCCAGGGTCACCGGATAGAAAAATTTCCGGGAAGTGGGATGCAGCGCATATCCCTTCACGTTTTTCCTGAATGCCAGGTTCTGGTTTGCATGGGCAATGTAGACCCAACCGGCATCCTCGTGGATCATCTCCTGGGCTAGTTTATACTGCCTGGCCCGTTCGTCGACATCGTAGGTCCTCACAGCGGCGGTCAGTGCATCCTGCAACTCGGGCCGCATGATGAACGCGTAGTTGCCCGCAGCACCGATGTTGGCTGCATTCGGACCATAGAGTACATTCATGAAGTTATCCGGATCGCCATTGTCTCCGGTCCAGCCAAGCAGACACATGTTGTGCATACCCGACTCAGTCTCCTGCAGGTATGTCCCCCAGTCGACCTGGTAGATACTCACGTCGATACCCACGGCACCCAGATAGCTTTGAATGGCCTCGCCGATCTTGGGGGGATCGAACATGTACGGCCTGGAGACGGGCATTACGTGCAACTGAACCTTAAAACCGTTGGGGTAGCCGGCTTCGGCGAGAAGCTGTTTTGCCTTGGCGGGATTGTAATCATAATCTTTGATAGCGTCATTGTAGCCGAGCATGAAGGGAGGCATACCGTTCTTGGCGACAGAAGCGGTTCCCAGGTACAGGTTGTCTACGATCGACTTCTTATCTATGGCGTGGTTGATGGCCTGGCGGACTTTTACCTTGGTCAGAGCTTCATGATATCCGGGGGTTTTGTCGGGTCCTTCACCGGGATCACGAATACCGTTCCCGTTGTCATCGATATATCCGTATCCCGTGTTCATGGCCATGTAGCCGATGTTCATCCCGGGTTCGCTCATGAGAACAAGATCCGGATTGTCCTTGATTCTGCCGAAGTCATTCGGATCGGGATACTCCATGCCTTGGATCTCCCCCACTTCCAGTGCGAGCAGACGAGCCGAGGTATCGGGAATCACTTTGAAGATCAGCTGATCCAACTCCGGCGGCTTACGCCAGTAGTCCTCGTTTTTCGCCAGGGTGATATGGTCGTCCTTGACCCACTCGACGAACTTGAACGGTCCGGTTCCCGCCGGATGCCGGAACATATCTTCCCCGTATTTCTCCGCATTGGCCGGACTTACAATGGCCACGGTGAACATCGCCAGGCTGGTCATGATCGACGAGTTCGGCGCTTTCATAATCAGCTTGACCGTGTAGTCATCGATCTTTTGCACCCTGTCGACATCGCTGAACATGTAGCCCCAGTACACCCATTCACCGAATTGGTGGAACGGATGACCTTGATCGTACTGCCTGGCAAAGGAAAAGACCACGGCATCGGCATTGAAGTCCGTGCCGTCGTGAAACTTCACTCCACGGCGAAGCTTAAAAGTGATCTCTTTCCCATCGGCCGAAGTGGTCCAGGATGTGGCCAAAGCGGGTTTGATCTCGGTAGAACCAGCCTCGTACTCTACGAGACCCTCAAAGATGTTGTCCATTCTTTGGATAGACTCGCCATCTGTAACATCTGCGGGGTCCAACCGGACCGCATCACCGCTGCTGCCGAATACGAGAGTCTTTCCGCCAGCTTCTGATGTGGGAGAGGCAAGGGCGATTCCCCCTGTCACTCCCAACACCAGCAGAACCATGAGTACTTTTTTCATAAGTACCCTCCTTTAGTTTAAAATTATGCAAAATGTCCTCCCCACATTCCGCACAATTTTTAAGCATAGAATACAGGCGTACACTTGTCAACGATTAATAAAACACGATTAGTGAAACTCGGGGAGCGCGAAGGGTCTCGCTCTCATGGATTTGTAGCATAGCTGCACCGAAGTATGCACTTATAAATTTCCGTCTTTGCGGCTCTAAGGTTCATGGCGCGGTAGGACAAGAAACTTCTCCAGCTGATTCAGGTTTTCAGAAAGCACAAATAGGGAACGTCCCGATTCAATTTCTCCTCTTGTCCCTGAAAAATTAAGATCGGATAGCAACGGACCGCCGGGATTGCTCAGGCACCGCCGCGGCGGTCAGCGTTGAAAAAATACTACTAAAATCCAAGGAAGAGGGACGGACACGATGTTTCGAAAAGTAGAAGAAGTCCTCTGTGACTGCAACCAGGAATACGTGCTGCGGGAAAATCCCTGTTTGCTTGACCTCCTGGTGCGCCGGTCCTAAGGTGTAGGCATCCCCCACAGGAGCCCACAGGAGGTCCATCATGCTCTGCCGATTCTCTCCCGTGCATCTGCTTAGAACCGGTATCCTCATCTCGCTCTTGGCCGCCCCGTTGCTCTTCCCGGGCTGCCGGGAAGAACAGAGTCCGTACGGCGGCACCCTGGTACTCTCCACCTTAGACGAGCCGGCGGGCTTCAATCCCCTCTTCTACCTCGACACGGTCTCGCCGAATATCGGCAGCCTGATCTTCAACACCCTGGTGAATATCGACGAACAGCTCGAATACGTACCGGAGCTGGCCGAATCCTGGCGGGTTTCCGAGGACGGGAAAACCTGGGATTTTACCCTACGGCAGGGAGTGCTGTTCCACGACGGGGAAGA
>CAZSBH010000102.1:0-11948 GCA_964604845.1 uncultured Spirochaetaceae bacterium | reverse complement strand
GCCACTCTCCTCTCCCCGCGCGCTCTTCTTGTCAGAAGCAGTGCCCGCGGGGATTGACATTGATGGGAAAAAACAATACATAGGAGTGCCATCTGTTTCTTGAACCTACATCTTTGTAGGATTTCAGCCGATGTTTCAGTGACGAGGGACGAAATCGATGCCATCAAAGAACACCGCAGCCACGGACAACCGTCCTTACGTGAATGAAAAGTTCCGGGAACTGTCCCTTCTCTTCGATATCAGCCAGACCCTTGACTCGAGCATGGATCTTCGGGACACCCTGGGACCGGTCATAGAGATCATCGCTAAATACAAAGGGATCTTGCGGGGGAGTCTGACCCTGCTCAACCGGGAGAGCGGGGAGATCTCCATCGAGGCCGCTTACGGACTTTCCGCCAGCCAGCAGAGACGGGGACGCTACAGGGTCGGGGAAGGAATCATCGGACAGGTGTTCCAGACAGGCAAACCGGCGATCATCCCCAAGGTTGCCGAAGAACCCCGTTACCTCAACCGTACTCGGGCCCTCACGGTTCAGGACGGCCGGGATCTTTCCTATATCAGCGTTCCCATCAAACTGGAAAACACGGTCATCGGTGCCTTGAGCGTAGACAAGATCTACTCGGAGCAGGCGTCCCTGGAAGAAGATCTGCGCCTGTACTCGATCATCGCTTCGATGATTTCCCAGGCCGTGAAGCTTCGCCAGTCCGCCCAGGAGGAGCGTCAGAGACTGATCGAGGAGAACCTCCGCCTTACAGAGGAGTTGAAGGATCGTTTTCGGCCCTCCAATATCATTGGTAACTCCAATGCCATGCAGGAGGTGTACGATCTGATCGCTCAGGTTTCCAAGAGCGAGGCCACGGTGCTCATCCGCGGGGAGAGCGGCACCGGCAAGGAACTGGTGGCTCACGCCATCCACTACAACAGCCTGCGGGCGGGCAAACCTTTCATCAAGGTCAACTGCGCCGCCCTTCCCGAATCCGTGATCGAAAGTGAGTTGTTCGGCCACGAGAAGGGAGCTTTTACCGGTGCGGTGGCCAGTCGGAAAGGTCGTTTCGAGCTGGCCCACGGCGGAACCCTGTTTCTCGACGAAGTGGGAGACCTGTCCCCGGCCCTGCAGATCAAGTTCCTGCGGGTCCTTCAGGAGAAGGAGTTCGAGCGGGTGGGCGGAACCGATACCATCAAGGTCGATGTGCGCCTGATCGCCGCAACCAACATAGATCTGGAACAACGCATCTTGGAGGGGAATTTTCGTCAGGATCTGTACTATCGCCTCAATGTGTTTCCCATACACATTCTACCGCTTCGGGAACGAAAGACCGATATCCTTCTCCTGGCCGATTACTTTGTAGAGCAGTACGGCAAGACCAGCCATAAGGATGTGCGCCGGATCTCCACGCCGGCCATCGACATGCTGATGGCCTACCACTGGCCGGGAAATGTAAGGGAGCTGGAGAACTGTATCGAACGGGCGGTGCTGCTGAGCAGGGATGATGTCATCCACGGCCATCACCTGCCCCCCACCCTACAGACCGCCGAGGCCAGCGGAACCGCCTTCAAAGGCAGGCTGGAAACCGCCCTGGAAAACGTGGAACAGGAACTGGTCCTCGAAGCGCTCAAGTCCTCCCGGGGCAACATGGCCAAGGCAGCCCGCGCTCTCGGTATTTCCGAACGTATCATGGGACTGCGGGTGAATCAGTACGAGATCGATCCAAAGCGCTTTCGCCGCTGGAATCGTTAATTCCTACATTTTCGTAGTCTTTTCGATGTAAACCCTACCTGCAGGTAGGACCTTGTTGGCCGGGTGGCAATCACGTGTTAGAATAAAACATTACTGTATATATATTTATAGGATCTTTCCTAATTTGGTATATAAATTGCTTAAATACTTTGAAACATCTCGATCCTGTACTCACAGTTAGGAGCAAATACAATGGCAGACAATGGAAAAGCGAAAGAGGTTCTCGATCTCGTCGCCAAAGAGAATATCCAGGTGGTAGACCTGCGGTTTATGGATTTCCCCGGTCTTTGGCAGCACTTCACGGTTCCGGCGCGGGAGCTGGACGTGGACTCATTTGAGAGGGGGTTCGGTTTCGACGGATCGAGCATCCGAGGCTGGCAGAGCATCAACGAATCGGACATGCTGGTCAAGCCCGTTGCAGAAACAGCTTTTATCGATCCCTTCCTGGCTGAAAAAACCCTCGTGCTGATCTGCAACATCTGTGATCCGATCACCGGCGAGGATTACACCCGGGATCCCAGGCACATCGCCATCAAGGCGGAGAACTACCTCAACCAGACCAAGCTGGCAGACACCGCCTACTTCGGACCGGAGGCGGAGTTTTTCATCTTCGACGACATCCGTTTCGATCAGAACGAGCATGAAGGCTACTACCATATCGATTCTGTTGAAGGACGCTGGAATACCGGCCGGATCGAGACACCGAACCTGGGCTACAAGCCTCGATATAAAGAGGGGTACTTCCCGGTTCCCCCCACCGACAGCCAGCAGGATATTCGCACCGAGATGATGCTGATCCTCGAAAGCATAGGAGTCGAAGTCGAGGCGCAGCACCACGAAGTAGCTACAGGCGGCCAGGCGGAGATCGACATGCGCTTTTCGACCCTTGTCGCCATGGCCGACAAGCTCCTCAAATACAAATACGTGATCAAGAACACCGCCCACCGGCACAATAAGACGGTCACTTTCATGCCCAAACCGCTTTTCAACGATAACGGCAGCGGCATGCACGTCCACGTTTCTCTGTGGAAGGGGGGCGTCAACACCTTTTCCGGTGAGGGCTATGCCGGGCTGTCCGACACGGGTCTGTATGCAATCGGTGGAATTCTCAAGCACGCCCCGTCGATTCTGGCATTCAGCAATCCGACAACCAACAGCTACAAGCGCCTTGTACCCGGTTTCGAGGCTCCGGTGAACCTGGCCTACTCGCGCCGAAACCGCAGCGCTGCGTTGCGAATCCCGATGTACTCCACCGCGGCCAAAGCCAAGCGCATCGAGTTCCGCTGTCCCGACCCGAGCTGCAACCCCTATCTGGCTTTCTCGGCGATCCTGATGGCTGCGATCGACGGGATCCTCAACAAGATCGATCCGGGGGAGCCGCTGGACAAGGACATCTACGATCTGCCGCCGGCGGAGCTGGCGAAGGTCCCCCAGACGCCGGGATCGCTTCACGAAGCGCTCAAGGCTCTCGAGGCTGATCACGAGTACCTGCTGAAGGGGGATGTGTTCACCATGGATGTGATCGAGACCTGGATCGACTACAAGATGACCCACGAGGTGCAGGCCCTGGCTCTGCGTCCTCACCCATGGGAGTTCGCCCTATACTACGATATCTGATCCAGGCGGGCCGAGCAGCGATTTAGGCCATTTGCTGCATGATGATCTTGACTTCGTTATTAAAAAACTCCTTTATCTCGTTCCAATCCCATTCGGTGATTGATCGGGGCGGGGCATCATCCTCTGCATCCGAGAAATATACGAGGGATCGCAGGAGGTGATACGAAGGATAGTTGATGGCGGGGTACTTCCGGGGTATGAAATTTAAAAGATCGCCCAGTGTGAATTTTTCTTGACATAGAAAATATAGATCTATAAAATCCCGCATCTTACCTCTCTGGCTGATGGCGATTATCTTCATAAGAGAGATGTCGAGGAGGCTGGCAATACGTATTCCCTCCAGGTTTTCGGTTATTCCCAGTAAACCATAGGGATAGGTGAAAAAGCTTATCTGTACTTCATCCAGCAGCCCAACCAAGGTTCCCTGACTTTGCTGTTGAAGGTATAAATTGCCAACCCCCTGAATCGATTGTATCAATGGCTCTGATTGATAAGACTGGCGTTCGGTAAAAAAAACTAAATCTATAGAGACTCTATGTCCCAAATACAGGGCTGCGGCGCTGCCTCCTGCAAGGTAAAACTCAGGAATTTGGGGCAGTTGGGCTACTTTTTTCAGGGTACGAAATGCTGCTTCGGTGAGGGTATTGATAAACAAGCTATTTCCTCGTTTGAAATATCCAGAATTAAAGCCCACAAAGCCGCTGTATTCGGAGAAATTGCTCTGCTGGATTTCACTACTTCCGCGATATCGTTTGGAGCGACCTTTCTCCTTAGCCATGTAATTGATTGATCGTCTCCGTACTCTAGAATACGTTCAATCACGTACCGTTTGTGATTATCAAATTGCACCTCGGAAAAGTCTACATCCCAGAAAAGGGAGCGGAGAAAATCTGGCAGCCTTTGATCTTCGTTCATCGCCTAGTTCAGTATACAATGTATGACTTGAGGGTTCCAGGGAAGGAAGGCGATACCGCCCTTTCCACCGGCCGATGCCGGAATAGGTGAAGCCCAGACTCCGCGACGGCGATCCACCGAGGCAGTAGGGATTGTATCTTGACCTTTTAGATCAGAATCCCTACTTTTTGGTAATAACCGCGATAATATCCGGAACCAACCTTGTGATTTGTACTTCCGAATTTGTACTTCAGAATCTGTACTTCAGAAGGAGAGAGCTGTGATTATCGAACCCAAGATCATCCGAAATATCTGCTTGACAGCCCATCCGCGTGGCTGCAGCTCACAGGTACAGGATCAAATCGACTATATAAAAAAACAAGGCCCCCTAGAAGGAACCAAGAGAGCCCTGATTATCGGATCCTCGAACGGCTATGGCCTGGCGGCGCGCATCCTTGCCGCCTACGCCTGCGGTGCCGACACGGTTGGGATTGCCTACGAGCGCCCGGGGACGGAGTCCAAACCGGGCAGTGCAGGCTGGTACAACGACATCGCCTTCCGTGAAGCCGCGGACAAAGCCGGCTTGGGTGCCTGGAGCATCAATGGAGATGCCTTCTCTCAGGAGATCAAGGATCAGACCATAGCCCGGATTAGGGACAACCTCGGTCCCGTAGATCTGGTCGTGTACAGTATCGCCTCTCCGCGAAGGATGGATCCCAACACCGGGATTCTTCACTCTTCGGTCATCAAGCCGATCGGGCAGGCCTTCGTGTCTAAAACCGTTGATTTTCAAAACGGCCAAGTTTCGGAGATCCGGGCCGAGCCGGCGGGCAGCGAAAAGGAAATCGAGGATACCGTAAAAGTGATGGGCGGAGAGGATTGGATGCTGTGGATCGAGGCCCTGGAGGCTGCGGGCCTTCTCAGCGACCGGGCGACGACGTTGGCCTTTTCCTACATCGGTCCCTCCTATACAGCGCCGATCTACCGGGACGGCACGATCGGGCAAGCCAAAAAACACCTGGAGCGAAGCGCAAAGATCCTGAACAAGCGCCTGGCGGCCCGGGGCGGCCGTGCCCTGATTTCCGTGAACAAGGCTCTGGTAACCCGGGCCAGTGCGGTGATTCCGGCGGTTCCTCTGTACATCGCCCTTCTCTACAGGGTCATGAAGGAGAAGGGACTCCACGAGGTCTGTGTCGAGCAGATCGATCGTCTTTTCAGGGACTATCTGTACAGCGATCATCCCCTCCCCCTGGACGAGGAAGGACGGGTCCGCCTGGATGACCTGGAGATGCGCCCCGAGGTGCAGGAGGAAATAACCAGACTGTGGCGGCAGGTCACAACGGAAAACATCGAAGCCCTGAGCGACATCGCGGGTTTCAGAGATGAATACCTGCGCTATCACGGTTTCGGTGTCGAGGGAATAGACTACCGGGCTGAAGTGGCACCTTGACTGGGTTTTCAGTCGGGGGCGGCAAGGGTGACGGGTCAGAATGACCCGGGGGGCATTTTGACCCATTTGGGAATGAAACCTAGTACCGCCATTGGGACAAACTGTAAATTTTAAAGGAAAACTTTGGAATTTCGGGTTTTTCCAATGGTAGAGAGGTCCGCTTCGAAAGAGGTCCGCTTCGACAGCCAACCTGTCGCAACCTGCACAAATCGATCCTGCACCTTGACATTTTTTCCACTATTGCATATATATACACAACCCTAATAATTCATGCATAAGATAGGAACAGGATGGAACACGGTTCACTGTACGATCCCCGGAACGAACATGACGCCTGCGGCGTAGGATTTATCGCCCAGATCAATGGCAGAAAATCCCACAAAATTGTCCGAGAGGCAATCCAGGCTCTCTGCAACTTGGAGCACCGCGGAGCTATCGGCGGTGATATGAAGACAGGAGACGGGGCGGGGATCCTGTTTCAGATACCCCACCGTTTCTTTACCCGTGTGTTGGAGTTTAATCTGCCTCCGGCCGGCAGCTACGGGGTCGGTTTCCTGTTTCTGCCCCAGGGGGAGGATGAATCGGCCCGGGCCCGCAAGCTTACCGAGAAAATTCTCCGGAACGAAGGGGCAAATCTGCTGGGCTGGCGGCAGGTGCCTGTACAGCCGGAGTGCCTCGGAGAACAGGCGCGGCGGGAGATGCCCTCTTTCTGGCAGGTTTTCCTGACCTACCCCGCCGAGGGGGAGGCTCTGGAACGCCGTTTGTACGTGATTCGAAAGTGCCTGGAAAACGCCGCAGCGAAAGCCGGGTGGGATGTGGACCGGTTCTACGTTCCCTCCCTGTCCAGCCGAACCATCGTATACAAGGGGATGTTCGTCTCCACCCAATTCGAGAGCTTTTATCCGGATCTGAAGGATCGGGACCTGACCAGCGCGGTGGCGGTGTTTCACCAACGCTACAGCACCAACACCTTTCCCTCCTGGTACCTGGCCCAGCCGTTTCGCTACCTCGCCCATAACGGGGAAATCAATACGCTCCGACGAAACGTGAACAATATGCGCGCCCGGGAGTCCAGCCTGTCCTCCGAGCTGTTCGGAGAGCAGCTGGCCAAGCTCAGGCCGATCGCCAACCCCTCTTTGAGTGATTCCGCCATCTTCGACAATGTGCTTGAACTGCTGACTCAGGGGGGGCGATCGATCGAACATGGCATGATCATGATGATTCCCGAAGCCTTTGGCACCCGCTATCACATCTCTCAGGACAAGCGGGCCTTCTACGAATACCATGCGGCGATTATGGAGCCCTGGGACGGTCCGGCGGCGATCGCTTTCTGCGACGGTGTCCGGGTCGGGGCGATCCTGGACCGCAACGGGCTGCGGCCCGCCCGCTACGTTATCACTAAAAAAGGGAAGGCTATTCTTTCCTCGGAAGTGGGCGTCCTGGAAATCCCCCCGGAGGACGTACTGGAGAAGGGCCGCCTGGCCCCTGGTAAGATGATTGTTGTCGACACCGGCCGGAGCCGGGTGATCAAAGACAATGAGATCAAATCCGCGATCTCCCGCCGCAAGCCGTACCGACACTGGCTGGAGCGAAACCGCATCCAACTCAGGGGACTCCTCGGTGCACCCAGGCCGGTGGCCATCGACAAAGCCCAGGTGGCAGTGGCGCAAAAGGCCTTCGGTTACACTCGGGAAGATATGCAGAGAATCATTGCACCGATGGTGGACAATTCCCAGGAACCGGTGGGCTCCATGGGCAACGACACGCCTCCTGCGGTGTTGTCCGAAAGACCGCAGCTGCTGTTCAACTACTTCAAACAGCTCTTCGCCCAGGTGACGAATCCTCCCATCGATCCCTACCGGGAAAACCTCGTGATGTCCTTGATGAGTTTCGTAGGCAAGGAACGAAATCTCCTGGCTGAGACGCCGGAGCACTGCCATCAGCTCAAGCTTTCCCACCCGATCCTGACCAATGACGACATCGATATGCTGCGGACCTCCCCAATCAAGGAATTTCGGGTCTGCACGGTACCCATTCTCTTCGATGCTTTCGCCGGGGCAGGGACGCTGGAGCGGGCTTTGGAAGAGGTTTGCGGGCAGGTCGAGGAGCGAATCGACGAAGGGTACTCCCTCGTTATTCTGAGCGACCGGGGCATCAGCCGGGAACGGGCCGCCATTCCCTCGCTACTGGCCATCTCCGGGGTGCATCATCACCTGGTGCGCCGGGGTAAACGTCACCTGAGCGGCCTGGTGATTGAAACCGGGGAGGCTCGAGAGGTGCATCACTTCGCCACCCTGGTGGGCTACGGTGCCAGCGGCATCAACCCCTATCTGGTCTTCGAGTCTCTCGGCGATCTCCAGGAGCTCGGCTGCATCTCCGCGGAACTGACCGTCCAGGAAGCGATCGAGAACTACATCACCGCTGTCAAGAAGGGGCTGCTCAAGGTGATGTCCAAGATGGGCATCTCCACGATACGCAGTTATCGGGGAGCTCAGATCTTCGAGGCGGTGGGTCTGGGACAGGAGCTGGTGGACCGCTGTTTCACCGGCACCCCTTCCCTGATCGGGGGTATCGGGATCGAGGCCATCGAAACGGACCGCCTGTCCATCCATGCTCAGGCCTTCGACGCGCCGGCGACCGGGTCAGCCGGCTACACCCTGGACTCCGGCGGTCTATACAGTCAGCGGAAAAACTCGGAAAAGCACCTGTTCTCCCCCGAAGCCATCGCTTTGCTGCAGAAGGCGACTCGAGAGGGGGACTACCAGGTCTTCAAGCAGTATACCCGGGTTGTGAACGACACCAGCCGCAACCTCTGCACGTTGCGCAGCCTCTTCGGTTTCAAACCCGCCGATCCGGTATCCATCGAGGAGGTGGAGCCGGTCGAGGCCATCGTTAAACGCTTCGTCTCTTCAGCCATGTCCTTCGGCTCGATCAGTAAGGAGGCTCATGAAACTTTGGCCCGGGCGATGAACCGGCTGGGGAGCAAGAGCAACTCCGGGGAGGGAGGGGAGGACGAGTACCGGTTCAAGGGGGAGATCGACGGGGACAGCATCAACAGCCGCATCAAGCAGGTGGCTTCCGCCCGCTTCGGTGTTACCTCGAGCTACCTGATCAGCGCGGAGGAGCTGCAGATCAAGATGGCCCAGGGAGCCAAACCCGGAGAAGGAGGACAACTGCCCGGACATAAGGTAGACGAAATCATCGCCAAGGTGCGCCACTCCACTCCCGGGGTGATGCTGATCTCTCCCCCACCCCATCACGACATCTATTCGATCGAGGATCTTGCCCAGCTGATCTTCGATCTGAAACACGCAAATCCCAAGGCCAGGGTCTCGGTCAAGCTGGTCTCCGAAGTGGGGGTCGGCACCGTTGCCGCCGGTGTGGCCAAAGGAAGGGCGGATACGGTGCTGATCTCCGGCGGAGACGGCGGCACGGGCGCTTCCCCCATCTCCTCGATCATGCACACCGGGACACCCTGGGAGATCGGGCTGGCGGAAACTCAAGCGGTTTTAGTCCGCAGCAACCTGCGGGATCAGATCCGGGTACAAACCGACGGGCAGATCAAGACCGGACGGGACGTGGTCGTCGCCGCCCTGCTGGGCGCCGAGGAGTTCGGCTTCGCCACCACCGCTCTGGTGACGATGGGCTGCGTAATGATGCGTAAATGCCATCTCAACACCTGCCCCGTGGGGGTGGCCACCCAGGACCCGAGCCTGAGAAAACGCTTCCGGGGCAAACCCGAGTACGTGGTCAACTTCATGCGCTTCCTGGCACAGGAGGTCCGGGAGTATATGGCCGAGCTGGGGTTTCGGCGTTTCGAAGATATGGTCGGTCGGGTCGAGCGCCTCGAGGCGACTACGGCAACGTCTCACTACAAAGCCCGTGGACTGGATTTCTCCCGGGTGCTTAATGTCCCGAAGGTACCCAAAGGCGGCTCTCTGCACTGCCTGCACCCACCTGCGGAGTTTGAATCCTCTCTGGACGAGACACTGATCACTATGGCCGAAACAGCACTGGAGCAGAAAAAACCCAATCAACTGGAGTTGCCTATCCGCAATTGCAATCGCGCGGTCGGCGCCACCCTGAGTGCCGAGGTCTCCAGGCGCTACGGCGCCAAAGGATTGGGGCAGGACACGATCCGGGTGAAGTTCACCGGTTCCGCCGGACAGAGTTTTGGGGCCTTTCTGGCCCCCGGGATCACTTTCGAACTGGAGGGGGATACCAACGATTATCTGGGCAAGGGTCTTTCCGGTGGAAGGATCATCATCTATCCGCCGAACGGATCCACCTTCATCCCCGAACGCAACATTATCACCGGCAACGTCAACCTCTTCGGGGCCACTTCCGGGGAGGTGTTTATCAACGGCATGGCCGGAGAGCGCTTCGCCGTGAGGAACAGCGGAGCTGTCGCTGTAGTGGAAGGAGTCGGGGACCACGGTTGCGAGTACATGACCGGAGGCAGGGTTATCGTGATCGGAGAAACCGGGATCAACTTCGCCGCCGGTATGAGCGGCGGAATCGCTTACGTCCTGGACAGAAATCAGCTGTTCGACACCCGGTGCAATCTGGAGATGGTAGACGTGGAGCCTCTGGTCGAAGAGGAAGATCGGGAGTTCTTACACAGGTATCTGGACAGGCATGTGAAGTTGACAGGCAGCCGGAATGCCATCCAGATCCTGAACATGTGGGAGGAGATGCTGCCCCTTTTCGTGAAAGTGATCCCCATCGACTATCGGGCCGCCCTCAAACGGATCAAAGAACGGGAGATGAAGGAGTCCGAGACCGTGAACATGACCGAGGAGGTGTATGCCTGATGGGTAAACCAACGGGATTTATAGAATACCTTCGATTGGACAGCCGCTACCGTCCCGTGGAGGAACGGATCCAGGACTATCGGGAGATCAGCCTGCCCGTAGAGGAAGAGGAGCTGCTCCGGGAAGGGGCCCGTTGTATGGACTGCGGCACTCCCTTCTGCCACTCCTTCGGCTGTCCCGTGATCAATCTGATTCCGGAGTGGAACGACGCGGTATATAAAAACCGCTGGTACGAAGCCTGGCGCCGACTCGATCTGACCAACAACTTCCCCGAAATAACGGGCAGGGTTTGCCCCGCCCCCTGCGAGGCATCCTGCACGTTGGCCATCAATTCGGGCCCCGTCTCCATCAAGGAGATCGAGCGGGCCATCATCGAGAAGGCCTTCCGGGAAGGCTGGGTCGAACCGATCAAGCCCTCCCGGGAAACCGGGAAGCGGGTCGCCGTGATCGGCTCCGGACCCGCCGGATTGGCGGCGGCCCAGATCCTGCGCCGCAGGGGCCACCAGGTCAGCCTGTTCGAGAAGGCCGACCGCATCGGGGGGATCCTTCGCTACGGCATCCCGGATTTCAAATTGGAAAAACGGGTGCTGGACCGGCGTCTGGATCAGATGGCAGCCGAAGGAGTGGAGTTCGAGACGGAAGTGGTCATAGGCGAGGATCTTTCGCTGCGCTACCTTCGCCGCAGGTTTGACGCCATCGTGCTCGCCCTGGGCGCGGGTAAACCCCGCGATCTGCCCGTGTCGGGCCGGGGGTACGAGGGCATCCACTTCGCCATGGAGTTTTTGACCCAGTCAAACAAGGTGGTGGCCGGGGACCTGGAGAAGGAAGAGGTGATCTCGGCCTTCAACAAACGCGTCCTGGTCATCGGTGGAGGCGACACGGGGGCTGACTGCGTAGGGACCGTCATCCGGCAGCGGGCCCGCTCCGTCACCCAGGTGGAGATCCTGCCTGAACCCCGGGAGTGGAGAGAACCGTGGAATCCGGAGTGGCCTTTCTGGCCCAATATCCTGCGTTCCAGCACCTCCCACGCCGAGGGCTGCCGGCGCCTCTGGTCTATCAACACGGTACAGTTCACCGGGGGATACGATCCCTGGGTGCAGAAGGCCCATCTCAACGAGGTGGAGTGGCGGGTCCAGGAGCCGGCGCCCGCCGGCAGCGCCCCCCGTCTACGCCCCGTGGAAGTGCCGGGAAGCGAGTTCGAGCTGGAAGTCGATCTGGTGCTGCTGGCCCTGGGCTTCGTCCACGTGGAGCACGGGCGGCTGGTCGAGGACCTGGGCATCGCCCTCGATGAGCGGGGCAACATCGCCGTGGATGAGCGCTACCAGACATCGGCGGCGGGCATCTTTGCGGCCGGCGACTGCCACAGCGGCGCCTCCCTCGTGGTTCGTGCCATAGACCATGGACGGCGGGCCGCCTCCGCGGTGGATGACTACCT
>CAZSBH010000101.1:0-12235 GCA_964604845.1 uncultured Spirochaetaceae bacterium | reverse complement strand
TTCGGTCCGTCACCGAAAGGATCGATTCGGCAGGGACCCATACTGCAGTTCCGGCAACATAGGCCGAGGGTCCCGAAACCGCACTGGGGCTGCATGGCTTCGTAGCGGTCCCAGACATTGGGGATCTGCTCCTCCTGCGCCCGCTTAAACAGTTGCTGCGTTGCTTTGTCTGCGTACTTCAGCTCTCGCGCCATTAATAACCTCCAAAAATTATGTTCAAACAAACTCGTTTTCTTGTGCTGATAGAGGACGGAAAGGGGAGATGGATCTGGTGCTGCCCCATGAGGGGGCTATATGTTCAGAGGCCGCTGAAAAACAGCGTATCACTCTCCGTACCTCTACTACTACAATGTTACTGGCTGCATTATAGAGCAGAAAACCTGGTGGATCAACAGCTTTTTCGAAATAATAAAAAATACCAAATAACGCACGAAATTACCAAACTACTCGAAGTCGGAGAGGACAGTGGATTCAGATCAGACGCTTCACCAGAGCCTGGACCGGATCGAGGGTTTTCTCATCAACTTGCTCCAGAGAGATCTCACCGGTGCTGATCTGGCGGATCTGCTCGGAAAGAGGAAGGAAACCGAGGATTTCCAGTCCCTCGCAGGCTTTTCGGATCACATCTTGATCGGAAGTGTTCCGCACCTTATTGCCTACCACTCTGACCTTCTTGATCCCGATGTCGGCGGCCAGCTTTTGAATTCTGTGGGCCGTTTCCGTGCTGGTTCGGTTCGGCTCCACCACCACCAGCATGTAGTCGACGCCGAGGGCGGTACCGCGGCCTAGATGTTCGATGCCCGCCTCCATGTCGAGGATGACCCACTCCTGGCGGGCAATCATCATATGACCGAGCAGGCTCTTGAGGAAGGCGTTCTCCGGACAGGCGCAGCCTCCACCGCCTCTCTGCACGGTTCCCATTACCAGAAGCTTCACGCCGTTCTGGTCGACCCAGTACTTCTCGGGAATATCGTCCACTTTGGGGTTCATCGTGAAAAACGGCGCCGGCTGCCCCACCTCGGTTCCCGTGCGCTCGGCGATCAGCTCCTTCATCTCGATGATCGGTGTGATCTCCCGATTCGGGGATATGCCGAACAGAGTGGCCAGGTTCATATCGGGGTCGGCATCGATGGCCACGACCTTGTTGCTCTGATCCCGCACCACCCGGGCGATCATCGCCGCCAGGGTGCTTTTGCCAACGCCTCCCTTACCCGTAAGTGCTATTTTCATTCCTTCCTCTTTTCCTTGGTCGAATATATTCGTGATGTATTGGGATTGTCAAATATACGAACTTCGTAATATTACCGCTCCTCGACAACGATCCGCTGTTCGCCGCTGTAGATGTTCATCCGCCGACCCCGGGCGAACCCGATCAGGGTGATGTTCCGCTCCCGTGCCAGGGCGACACTTCGATCTGTAGGCGCGCTGCGGGACACGACGATGGGCAGACGGCATCGGCCGGCTTTCTGTATAATTTCCGATGTCAGCCGTCCGCTGGTCAGCAGGATCTTGTCTCTGAAACTGTTTTCCTTCGCCAGGTGGGCACCGATCACCTTGTCAACGGCGTTGTGGCGCCCGATGTCCTCGCGGAAAACGAGCACTCCCGTGGGATCCGCCAGGGCAGCCGCATGCACACCTCCGGTTTGACGATGAATCTCGGAGCGCTTTCGAAACTCCTCCATTAGATCGCTGATACGGCAAGAACTGACCTGCCACCCTGCCTCTACACCTTCCGAATCCCCTCTGTCATCGGGCGGCTCTTCCTCCCCCGGGGTCTGCTCGTCGCCGTCAGCCGGCAGCGTGGCTCCGCAGGCCGAGCCGATGACTCCACTCAACCGCAGGGTTTCAGGATCGATCTCAGGGGCCAACTCGATAAAAGCGCTCCATGTGGCCCGATTGATCACGATCCGGCGAATCTGATCGGCCGCCTGTACAAAACCGTTCGTGTAGAAGAAGCCGCGAACCAAGTCTTCCAAATCACCCGGAGAACACATCAGCACGGCGATCCGCCGATGCTCGGCCAGCAGACTGAGAGAAATCTCTTCGGTGATCAGATCTTCCCGATTTTGCCGTTCGGGTCCACGGATTCGGACGATCTTCAGGCTGCGCACGGACTACTACCTCCCCGACCCTTTGGACTGCAGGTGGGCCTTTAGATCCCTAGGGGTGTTGAGATTGAAAAAAGCGCTGCGATGATGCGGCGTATCTTCCAGTTCCCAATAACAGGTTCGAGCTTGCTCCAGGAGCAGGCGAATCGAGTACCCCCCCTCGCCGCTGCAGATCTCCCGCACTAGAGGCTCCAGTTTCTTGAGGTAGATCCCGTGCAGGGGTTCGATCAATTCACCGATCCGAGGGATCAGAATCTCATAACCCCGGTCCACCGCTGTGTTAAATTCGTCGATCTGTCGTTCGATAAGCTTGCGGTTCAAAGAGGGCATGTCACAGGCCACGCAGAATACCGCTTCCGCGTTCGTATGAACCATCCCCGAGTGCAGTCCCCCAAGCGGTCCCCGCCCCCCGTACAGATCCGAGGCGATCACGACCCGACCGGGCAGATCCCGTTGCAGATCCGGTCGGTTGCTGACCAGGATCACCTCGGGAAACAGACTCTGCAGCAAGCGAGCGATGCTGTGAATCAGGGGAGTACCGTTAACGGGTATTCGACTCTTGTCCATCCCTCCCATGCGGGTATTGCGGCCGCCGGCAAGGATCAGTCCGGCTATCTGTAGGCTCGGCACCTTTGAGTTCATCGAAGGCAATGTACCACCTAAAGCCTCCGAAAGGCCAGTGTTCCTCACCGCCCGTGCAGCGAAAACCTGATGAGGCGGTTCAATCGTGAATCCGATCACCAAACCTTGACATTCCTGCAGCATCCAATCTATCGTTTAGGCATAATCGTGATTTACACTACCCGTTTTCGCCTCATCTCTGCCTTTCTCGGAGTCTCCATCCTCGTCGGAGGTTTGTCGCTTCTGGTAGGCGGGCAATTGCTCAACAAATCCGTCCTCAACGAGGCGACCAACCGCATACGCCTGGATCTGAACGCCGCCAGGGAGATTTACAACAACGATGAAACCCGTCTTCGACTGGCTCTTCAGATAGCCGGTCAAGAGAAGAGCTGTCTCGAAGCGGTCTCCTTCCGGAATACCGAATACGTCAAAGATCGGCTCGGCGCACTGGCCAGGGAAATACACCTGGACTTCGCCGGTGTTGTGGACCCCAGCGGTCGAACCCTGGTTCGCCTGACCGGCTCCGGGGATGATCGGCTTGCAGGAGGACCTTTTCCTCCGAGCAATCCCGCCGCCCTGCTCTGTTTGGAAAATCGATCTACAGTCTCCGGTACCGTAATTCTGGACCGGGAGATGCTGACGGCGGAGAATCCGGACCTGGCCGAACAGGCTCGAATCGAATTGATCCCAACACCAAGGGCCGCCCCTCGATCGGAAACCGAAGAAACCTCGGGCATGACCATCACCTGTGCCGTACCTCTGTTCGAAGGCAACACACTTGTTGGAGCGATCTACGGCGGAGTGCTCCTGAACCGAAGCGTAGAAATCGTCGACCGGGTGCGGGAGACGGTATTCCAGGAAGAGGTCTACCGGGACCGGAGCATCGGAACGGCTACGATTTTTTTCAACGATCTGCGCATCTCCACGAATGTCATGACCGCCCGGGGAGAGAGGGCTATCGGAACCCGCGTCTCCGAAGAGGTGCGAAACAAGGTGCTCGGAGAGGGAGAGCGCTGGACCGATCGAGCCTTCGTGGTCAACGACTGGTACATCACCGCCTATGAACCGATCGTAGACATTTTCGATAAAAGGGTCGGAATTCTCTACGTCGGGGTACTGGAGGCCAAGTACGTGGATATCCGGCGCAACACCCTGCTGGTCTTCGTTCTGATCACGGCTGCGGGCATGATCATCGCCGTCGCGCTGGGCTATCTGCTGGGGCAGAGGATCCTCAAACCGGTCCTTCGTCTCATCGACGTGAGCCGTCGCGTATCGGCGGGAGATTTGTCCCCCGAGATCGGTTCGATCTCCACAAGCGAAATAGGAGTGCTCCAGAAAACGTTTCAGGAGATGCTCTCTTCCCTGCGCGAGCGGGATCGATCCCAGCGGGCGGAGAGCGAGCTCAAACTTCTGCAGTCGGAGAAACAGGCCTCTGTGGGCCGCCTGGCCGCCGGGGTAGCTCACGAGATCAACAATCCTCTTACGGGGGTGCTCACCTTCACCCATATGCTCCTGCGTCGTGACGATATCGACGGGGAGATACGGGAAGATCTTCAAACCATAGCCGATTCCACGGAGCGGGTGCGCAGGATCGTGAAGGGCCTGCTCGACTTCTCCCGGCAGACGAAGATCGATCCCGAACCCACGGATCTCAATACCCTGATCGAACAGACCATTCCCCTGGTGGCCAATCAGGCCCTGGTCAAAGGGGTGATCTTCTGCTTCGATCCGGGAAAGGACATTCCCCTTCGTACCCTGGATCGCAGCCAAGTCCAGAGCGTTCTGCTGAACATCATCCTTAACGCCGTCGATGCCACGGAAAAAGGCGGACATATCAACATCTACACGAGGCTCTCCGCCGGCCCCAGGCAGACCAAGGCTGTCGAGGTGGAGATCGGCGATACCGGCTGCGGCATTGCCCCGGAACATTTGGACAAACTTTTCGATCCATTCTTCACTACCAAAGAGGTGGGCAAAGGAACCGGGCTGGGACTGTCCGTTTCTCAGGGCATCATCGAACGGCACGGGGGTACGATTCGGGTGCAGAGCACCGTAGGTCAAGGCAGCGTCTTCACGATCTGCTTCCCTCTGGAAGGGGAAAGCTCATGACGAACATCCTGATCGTTGACGATGACCGGGTCGTGCTTTCCAGCTGCAGGCGCATCCTCGAGTCGGAGGGATACGGTACAAGCCTCACCTCGAGTGCAAAAGAGGCTTTGCAAACCCTGGAGGGCAAAAATTTCGACCTTCTCCTTGTCGACGTAATCATGCCCGAGTATGATGGCATGTATCTCATAGGCAATGTCCGAATTAACCGGCCAGATCTACCCATTCTGGTAATGAGCGGCTATCCGACCCCGGAAACGATTTCCAGCGGTCTGCATATGGGAGCCACCCATTTTATCGCCAAACCGTTCACCCCGGATGAGTTGATACAAGCGGTGCACACGGCGCTGGGAAGGCCGGAAGAATAAGGGGAACGATACAGGTATGGAGAAGAAAAAGGTTCTGGTGATCGATGATGAGCAGATCATCCTGGACAGCGTGAAAAAAATCCTCAGCGCGGAGGATTTCCAGATCGATCCGGCGATTTCCAGCCGGGATGGGTTGGAGCGGGCGATGAGCCGAGACTACGATCTCGTGCTGACCGATATTCGTATGCCCGAGATCGGCGGGATGCGCATCCTTCGGGATATCAAACGCAGCAAGCCGGCTCTGCCCGTGGTGATCTTTACAGGATACGCTACCGTGCAGAGTGCCGTGCAGGCGATGAAGCTCGGTGCCTCCGACTACATCGAAAAGCCGTTTACACCGGACATGCTGGTCACAACCGTGAAAAAAGTTCTGCGAAAGGCGGCGTCCGAGCAGCCGGAGAAGCAGGAGCTGATCCACAAGGACGAGGTCATTCGGGTGCTGGAGCGGGCCGCCGTAGACAGCGAGTTCGTGGCCGGTCTGTTCTACTATGGGCCGGAGGCCTTACAGGACTACGAGCTTACCGGTCCGGAGAAGCTGGCCATCCTGACCGGAGATATTCAGTGGATAGAGAGCCAGATCGGTTCGCTGAGTGCGGAGCAGAAGCGTTGGCTGGAGAGCCGCCTGAGCGCAGAGATCTGGTAGGAAGGTAAACCGAGCATGAAGGAAAACTTGAGATGAGTGACACCAAAGACAAGATTTTAAGAATGCTGGTGATCGACGACGAAGGGATCGTGCTGGATTCCTGTCGCCGGATCTTCAGCAGTGAAGGGTACGAAGTTGTGACCACGGACAGTGCCCGCAAGGGCCTGGAGCTGGCTACCGAAGGCCGGTTCGACGTGGTCCTCTGCGACTGGAAGATGCCCGAACTGGACGGCATCGATACAGTGGAAATGATCGACAAACGTTCCCCCGACTCGGCGATCGTGATGATCACCGGATTTCCCGCCGTGGAAAGGGCAACCGAGGCATTGAAGCGAGGCGCCGTCGACTACGTGGCCAAGCCCTTTACCCCGGAGGAGATCGTCACGGCGGTGCATAAGGCGATTAACCGTAAAGAGCAGGAGAAGGCGAAAGGAGCGGTGGACGTGGAGAAGATCGTCCGGTCGATCAGCTTCCCCCTGCCCAGTATGGAGGACAAAACCCCCAATACCATCGCCGAAACCGTAGCCCAGAAGGTGGGAGTGGGCAAGACCACCTCCCCCTGGCTTTCGGTGCTCGTGCTGGGGATTCTGGCCGGAGCCTACATTGGATTCGGAGGTATGCTGGCCACTACGGTGTCCTTCGACATGGCAGGCTATCTCGGTGTCGGATTCACCAAATTCATGACTGGGGCGGTATTCAGCCTCGGGCTGATGCTGGTGATCATCGCCGGGGCGGAGCTGTTTACCGGGAATAACCTGATGATCTCCAGCGCCATCGCACGGGAGATCACCTTCGGCAGGATGCTCGAACGATGGGGCCTGGTCTACGTGGCCAACTTCGTCGGATCGATCCTGATTGCCCTGCTGTTTGTCTTCTCCGGACTGTCACGCTTGAGCGACGGCGCCTTGGGAGCGGCCGCCGTGAAGATCGCCTACGGCAAGGTCAACCTGACCTTCATCCAGGCTCTGCTCCGCGGCATCGGCTGTAACTGGCTGGTCTGCCTGGCGGTCTGGATGGCCCTGGCCGCTCGCCAAACCATTGGAAAAATCTTTGCCATCTTCTTTCCCATCATGGGATTCGTGGCGCTGGGCTTCGAACACTCCGTCGCCAACATGTACTTCGTCCCCACCGGGATCTTTCTGCGGGTCTTCGGGGGCATCGCCCCTCCGGCGGGGGTGGCGCCTGAGTCGCTGAGCTGGCTCGGATTCGTATGGAAAAATCTGCTTCCCGTCACCATCGGCAACATCATCGGCGGCGCCGTGTTCGTGGGCATGAGCTACTGGAGCGCCTACCTGCGGCCGAGCGGACAGAGTCCCTCAAAATAGAACCACATAGAGGATGAGCCCATGAGCGTACAGACATCGGCAATCGATATTTCTCACCTGTTGGAGCGTTACCCTTCCCACGAGGGGCAGGAGGCACTGATGGGTCTGCTCCAGGACATCCAGGAGGAGCTCGGTTATCTGCCCGTCGGGGCTCTGGAGACCGTGAGCAGTCACCTCAATATTCCCCTGAGCCATATCTACGGTGTGATCAGCTTCTATTCCCAGTTCTCCCTTACCCCGCGGGGCAAGAACATCATCAAGATGTGCATGGGGACCGCCTGCCACATCCGGGGCGGCCAGATGGTTCTCGAAGAGATTCGCTCCTACCTGGGCCTTGACGGGAAAGACACGACGGATGATCGCCTGTTCAGCCTGGAAGTGGTGCGCTGTCTGGGCACCTGCTTCCTGGCTCCGGTGATGATGATCGGGAATAAATACTACGGAAAGCTCACTACCGCCAAGGTGAGAAAAATATTGAAGAACTATCAGGATTGATGCACGGAGTTGCCATGCACGAAGATCTACAGAGAATCAACGACACCAAAGACCTTCAGGATCTGCGGGAAAGACTGAAGCGAGAGAGAGACAAGGACAAAGTCCGTATCCGGATCTGTATGACAGGTTGTCGGGCTCATGGCGCCGAAGAGGTAATGAAGGCCTTCGAGGAGGAGGTCGAGAAGAGGAAGCTTGGCGTAGAGATCGTCGCTACGGGCTGTCACGGCTTCTGTGCCCAAGCCCCCGTGTTGGTCGTGGATCCCTACGGGATCTTCTACGGCAGCGTCAGCCCGGATGACGTGCCGGAGATCATCAGCGAGACCGTGGAAAAGGGAAAGCCCGTCGAGCGCCTGTTGTACACCGATCCGGCCAGCGGCAAGACGATCCGCAACGCCCGGGACGTTCCCTTCTACAAAAATCAGAAGAAGATCGTCCTGCGGAACTGTGGCGAGATCGATCCCACCAGCATCCTGCAATATATCGAAAGGGACGGTTACGCCGCTCTGGCCAAGGCGCTTAACGAGATGGATCCCGAAGCCGTGATCGGAGAGATCGCTTCCTCGGGCTTAAGGGGCCGGGGGGGAGCCGGATTTCCGACCGGGCGCAAGTGGTCCTTCGCCAGGGCTGCTTCCGGGGATCCTAAATACATGGTCTGCAACGCCGACGAGGGGGACCCGGGGGCGTTCATGGATCGGGCCGTGCTGGAGGGAGATCCTCACACGGCCATCGAAGGTATGACCATCGCGGCCTACGCCATCGGAGCCTCAGAAGGCTATGTTTATGTACGGGCGGAGTACCCCATCGCCGTGGAGCACCTGAAAAAGGCCCTGCAGGATGCCCAAGCTCTCGGTCTCCTGGGAGAGAACATCCTGGGAAGCGGCTTCTCCTTCCGTATAAAAATCAAGAAAGGATCCGGGGCTTTTGTCTGTGGTGAAGAAACCGCTCTGATCGCCTCCCTGGAGGGCAGACGGGGAATGCCGCGGCCCCGCCCGCCTTTCCCCGTTCAGTCCGGGGTCTGGGGCAAGCCGACCTGTATCAACAACGTGGAAACCCTGGCCAACGTTGCTCCGATAATTCTGAACGGCGGGAAGTGGTACTCCGGGATCGGCACGGAGAAGAGCAAGGGCACCAAGGTATTCGCCCTGGCGGGAAAGGTGAACAACACCGGTCTGGTCGAAGTACCGATGGGCATCACCCTGAAAGAGGTCGTATTCGCCGTGGGCGGCGGCATCCCCGACCAGCGGGCATTCAAGGCCGTACTGACCGGCGGACCTTCGGGAGGCTGCATCCCCGAGGACCTGCTCGACCTGCCTGTAGACTACGAGTCTCTGGCCAAGGTCGGTGCCATCATGGGTTCCGGCGGCATGATCGTTGCCGACGACAGGACCTGCATGGTCGACCTGTCCCGCTTCTTCATGGATTTCATTCAGGACGAGAGCTGCGGGAAATGCGTTCCCTGCCGCATCGGCACCAAGCGTATGCTGGAAATCCTGATCGACGTCTGCAACGGCCGGGGCACCGTGGAGGACCTTCAGGTCCTCGAAGACCTCGCCTATTCGATCAAGGATTCGGCACTCTGCGGCTTGGGGCAGACCGCTCCCAATCCGGTGCTCACCACGTTGAAATACTTCAAGGATGAGTACCTGGCTCACATAGAGCAAGGGACCTGCCCCGCCAAGGTCTGCAAAGCCCTGATCCAATACCGGATTATCCCCGACAAATGTACGGGCTGCGGCGCCTGCCTCAAGGTCTGCCCGACCGCAGCCATCACCGGGGAGAAGAAAGAGGTGCACGACATAGCCCAGGAGAAGTGCATCAAGTGCGGCATGTGCTATTCAACCTGCCGATTCGAGGCAATCGAAGTCGTATAGAGGATGTGAAGAGAGTCATGAGAGAGTTAGTAAAGCTGACGATAGATGGACAAGAGGTTCGGGTCCAACCCGGAGTAACGATCTACTGGGCGGCCAAAGCGGCGGGGATCGAGATCCCCCATCTCTGCTACGGGGAGGACATCCACCCGCTGAGTTCCTGCCGCTTGTGTGTAGTCGAGGTGGAGGGTATGAAGAACCTGGCCGCTTCCTGCACCTATCCGGTTTCCGAGGGCATGGTGGTGCGGACAACCAGCGAACGCGTTCAGAAGGCCCGGCGTATGAATTTGGAGCTGATCCTGTCCGATCATGACATAAGCTGCATCACCTGCGAAAAAAGCGGAAGCTGTTCTTTGGAGAAATATGCCTACGAGTTCGGCATCAGCGAATCCATGTTTACGGGCCCGAATCGGGCCACGAACGTGTTTCCGATCAAGGAGGAAAATCCCTTCCTAGTGCGGGACTACAACAAGTGCATCCTCTGCGGCCGCTGCGTTACCGCCTGCGCGGAGCTGCAGTTCGACAGCGCCATCGATTACGCCGACCGGGGCTTCAAGGCTCACATCTCAACGGCTTTCGACAGGCCGCTTCAGGATACCCCTTGTGAGTTTTGCGGGCGTTGTATCAGCGTCTGTCCCGTGGGCGCGCTGACCGAAAAGGAGCGGGTCAGGAAAGGACGGGAGTGGGAGTTCGAGGTTACCAGTACGATCTGCCCGTACTGCGGCTGCGGCTGTACTTTGGAGATGCACACCAAGGGTGGCAAGCTGATCAAGGTCACCACCCCGGCTAAGGGCACGGTCGGCAAGGGCAACCTCTGCGTGAAGGGCAAGTTCGGCATCTACTACATCAATCACGCGGAACGCCTGACTACGCCCCTGATCAGAAAACCAGAGAGCTCCGGAGGTTCCGGCGCCTCCGGCGGGAAACCCGCACGCAAACCGGCTCTCAAGGGCGGCGAGTTCGTCGAAGCCTCCTGGGACGAAGCCCTCGATTTAGTGGCTAAACGTTTGCGGGAGATCAAGGACAAACACGGTCCCAACGTCATCGGCGGCCTGTCCAGCGCCAAGTGCACCAATGAGGAGAACTATGTATTCCAGAGGTTCATGCGGGCGGGGATCGGCACCAACAACGTCGATCACTGCGCCCGCCTGTGCCACTCCTCCACCGTGGCCGGCCTGGCCAAAGCCTTCGGCAGCGGAGCAATGACCAACTCGATTACCGAGCTGCGCTTTGCCGACTGCATCTTCGTCACCGGGAGCAACACCACCGAAGCCCATCCAATCATCGGGTTGGAGATCAAAGCGGCGGTCAAGAAAAACGGAGCCACACTGATCGTGGCCGATCCCCGGGAGATCGACCTGGTAGGCTTTGCCGCTCTGCACCTGCGCCAGCGCTCCGGAACCGACGTGGCCCTGTTCAACGGTATGATGCAGGTCATCCTCAGCGAAGGTTTGGAGGACAAGGAGTTCATCCAGAAGCGTACAGAGGACTTCGAGAAGTTCAAAGCCGTGGTGATGCAATATACCCCGGAGAAGGTGGAGAAGATCACCGGTGTGCCCAAAGATAAGATCATCCATGCGGCCCGACTGTACGCCCGGGCCGACAGCGCATCGATCGTCTACAGCATGGGGATCACCCAGCACACTACGGGCACGGACAACGTGTTGTCCCTTGCCAACCTGGCCATGGTCTCCGGGAACGTGGGAAAAAAGTCCACCGGTGTGAACCCTTTGCGGGGACAGAACAATGTGCAGGGGGCCTGCGACCTGGGCGCCCTACCCAACGTCTACCCGGGCTACCAGCAGGTGGCCAACCCTCAAGTGCAGGAGAAATTCGAGAAAGCCTGGCAGGCTTCCCTGTCACCGGTTCCCGGGTTGACCGTGGTGGAGATGCTCCACGGCGCCGAAGACGGCAAGATCCGAGCCATGTACACGATGGGAGAAAATCCCTTTCTGAGCGATCCCAATGTCAACCGAGTCAAGAAGGATCTGGAGGCTCTCGAATTTCTCGTGGTGCAGGACATCTTCCTGTCCGAAACGGCCCAGTATGCCGATGTGGTGCTGCCCGCGGCCAGTTTTGCCGAGAAAGACGGTACCTTCACCAACACCGAACGGCGGGTTCAGCTGCTCCGCAAGGTGCTCGATCCCCCCGGAATGGCAAAAGCGGATTGGCAGATCTTGGCAGAGGTGGCGACCCGGCTCGGCTATCCCATGAGCTACACGAGCACTTCCGAGATCATGGAGGAGATCGCCGGTCTGACCCCGATCTACGGCGGTATCACTCACGGCCGCCTGCAGGGATTCGGACTGCAGTGGCCTTGTCCGGACAAGGAACATCCCGGAACACCCTACCTGCACCAGGGCATGTTCTCCCGCGGCAAGGGCCTGTTCAATCCGGTGGAGTATATCCCCCCTGCTGAAGAGCCGGATGCGGAGTATCCGCTGCTACTGACCACGGGTCGGATCCTCTATCACTTCCACACCGGCACCATGAGCCGGCGCGTGGACGGCCTGCACGCCATCCGCCCCGACGGATTCGTGGAGATACACCCCGATGACGCGGCGGCGCTGGAGCTGGCACATGGAGACCTGGCCGAGCTGTCCTCCCGGCGAGGCACGGTAAGGGCGAAGACCGTGGTCACCGAGCGATCCCGGCCGGGCTCGGGGTTCATGACCTTCCACTACCGGGAGGCGGCGGCCAA
>CAZSBH010000100.1:0-12312 GCA_964604845.1 uncultured Spirochaetaceae bacterium | reverse complement strand
GCTGCATGAAAATTCTTGCTATAATAACAAGAATTTCGTGTATCATAGTATAAGGTGATTCAACTGTAATATGCTGTTGCACCAGGCTGGAGGAAACGGGATACCATCGCAATTGGTGGAAACGACGCCAGTTGGGTTCGACTCCTTGCTCGCTTGACACGCTGGTATGTAATATGCTACATATTACATACCAGAAATGAGAAAATCCTTTACCAAGCCATCGGAACTCAAAGACTGGGCTTACACCACTATAAAGCAGATGATTCTGGACTCGGAGTTCGGGGTCAACGAGCAGCTTCCTGTGGGGGCTCTGTCGGAGCGGTTGCATATCAGCAGGACTCCGATCCGGGAGGCCCTGCTCAGGCTGGAAAGTGAAGGGCTGGTTCGCGCGGCTTCGCGAGTCGGTTACTTCGTGCAGGGGATCACTCGTCAAGCTCTGTCAGAGCTTTTCGAACTCAGGGCCCTCACGGAAGGCTACGCCGCCGAAAAGGCGGCGGCAATGGTCAGCCAGGAGGAGCACGCAAGGCTTGAGGAGCTGCACCAGACCGGTGTGCAAGCTGTGGAGGAAGGTGACCTTTCACGCTTCATGGAGATGGAGGTGGCTCTCCATACTCTCATCCTACAGCTGTCTCGCAACCGCAGGCTGGTACGCATGGTGGGCAGCATCGAGGATCTGATCCACCGCGAGCGCATCCTGTCGCTGAATTCACTGGAAAACGTGAAGATGTCCCTCGATGAGCACCGCCAGATCGTGGATGCACTGCGCAGCCGGGATCCACGACGGTCAGGGAAGGCTATGCGGGCGCACATAGAGGCGGTAAGGGAGCGTCTGCTTGGATTTCTGGATCTAAACGAAGAAGACGAAGGGCAAGAATTGCCCTCAACTAGGAGGAAGGAATGAGCAAATGGCAGATCCCGCCCGAGGGTGGGCATATGGAGAAGCCTTCGGGCGTCTATTTTCAAACGATGAACGGGCACCAGATCGAGGAAAGGCTAAAGAGCTCCGACCTGATTATCATCCCGGTGGGTAGCACCGAGAACCACGGACCGAACGCCTGCACTGGTGAGGACACTTTCCTTGTGTCGCGCATTGCCGAGCAGGTTGCCCAGGCGACCGGCTGTACCCTGGCCGAACCGATCTGGTACGGCTCGCATCCCTTTCATCACATGGGGATGCCCGGAACGATCATGGTTCCGGAGGAAGACCTATCCGCCTACTTGCGCGCTGTAGTCGCGGGGTTCTGGAACACCGGATTCCGCAAACAGATCCTGCTCAACGGCCATGGACAGGACTATGTCATCCCTCTGGCCATCCACCAGTTCGCCAAGCGTTACCAGGTGCCGGCGATCGTCGTGAACGTCAATTGGTGGTTCGTCATCCCGGAGTATTTGCGGGACAAAGCCCATGGTGGCCCCTTCGAGACACCTTTCGTGCATGCCGACGAGTGTGAGACTTCCTACTCGTTGGCCCTGTTCCCCGAGATGATAGATCAGTCCAAGGCGGTGGCCACCAGTCCGATGAAGATCTTTCCCGAAGGTCACATCAATAAATCCGGCAGCGCCTATCCCGAGCTGCCTCTGGATTTCTGGTTGCAGGTGGGGGCCTCCGCCATCGAGGTCGTTTCCACCCCGGAAGGGATTGTGGGCGACGCTACCCTGGCGGATCCCGAAAAGGCCAAGCCCGGAGTGATCGCCATCATGGACTACCTGGAAAAGCTCATCACCGATATCATGACGATGTACCCCGCCGGCAAGCTTCCACCGGTCAAGGCCATGACCATGCGGGACCCGAAGATCATGGAACAGGTGCTCAAAGGACCGTTGAATGGCGGGACGCACCTGTACACGCTGGGATACCCCACGTAAGTGCGATGGGGCAGGAAAGCAGTAAAAGGAGAAAGAAATGAATAGGCCGCAGCGTGTGAAAGCAGTCGTGATGATCGGACCCGGCAAGGTCGAATGCCAGGAGCTTCCATATCCCGATCACCTGGAACCGGGAGCAGTAATCGTCAAGGTGGAGATGTCCGGCATCTGTGGGACCGACAAGCACGCCTTTGACGGAGATGTGACCCTCTATGGGGGGACGGAAGCCGAACAGGACATGGTTTTTCCCACGGTTCACGGGCACGAAAACGCCGGCGTGGTCGTGGAGATGAACGGCGCGGGCTCAGAGATCGAATATTCAGGTCAGCGGCTCGAGGTGGGGGACCGGGTGACCAACTGTCCAAATGTGATTTGCGGACATTGCTGGTACTGCCGGCGGATTCATGCCTTTCCTTTCTGCTCCAACCATCAAGGTATCGGCATGACCTATCCAAGTGACCGCTTCCCCTACATCACCGGTGGTTGGGGTGAGTATCTCTACCTGCCGCCGAAAGCCTGGGTGTACAAGGTCCCGGAGGAAACCACGGTGGAAGAGACCACCCTGGCCGAGATTTTCGTTGTCACCGCGCTCCTGGATCGGGCCAAGATGTACACCCAGTCCGACGGGAGGGGAGGGTTCAGTTTTGGAGACACCGTGGTCGTCCAGGGGCTCGGGGCTGTAGGAATGTCCATGCTCGCCAAAGCCCGGCTTTTAGGCGCCGGTAAGATCATCGCTCTGGATTCGCACCCGTTCAAGTTGGAGCTGGCCAAGGAGTTCGGCGCGGACCTGGCTATCGATATCGCCGGATTGTCGGACGACGAGCTTGTTCAGAATATCCGAGAGGAAACAGAGGGCCGGGGTGCGGACGTCGTAGTGGAGGCTGTAGGCCGTCCGGAGGTGCTGGACGTCGGCCTGAGGATGCTGAGGCGTGGGGGGACCTATTGCGAAACAGGAAACTTCGCTGACACCGGAACGGTGGAATTGAATGTTCACAGACACATGGCGGCTAAAAACGTTCTGTTCATCGGAAACACCAACCATCCCCATGACATGTACTATCCTCACATAGCAATGATGATCAGATATCGAGACACCTTTCCATGGGCCAAGTTGATTACGCACCGTTTCGGTCTGGAGGGCTGCCATGATGCGCTCAAGAAGGCCTATGAACCCGACGCCCTGAAAGTGGTCTTTGAACCGGGTCGACCGTCTAAATGATGGAATTTGAGATCGGGGTGAGTCTGTCCCCGGAGCGCTCCCCCTTCGGACCGCTGCTGTACTCGGGGAAGCTTGCTCGGGGTATGCGCATGGCCGGAGAGCTTGGATACCACTGTATCGAGCTTAGCCTTCGCGACTCGAGTGAAATCGATTCTGAAGGATTGTCGTCGGATCTGAGCCGTAGTAAGCTGCGGGTGGCTGCGATTGCCACCGGCCAGAGCTACTACAATGACGGCTACAGCTTGTATGATGCCGATGCCGTCAATCGGGAGCAGGCAGTAAGCCGTATCAAGGGTCACGTGGGGCTGGCGAAGCGTCTGGGTGCGGCGGTGATCCTGGGGGGCATCCGCGGGAGGATCGGGCCGGTGGAAGAGGCGGCACGGGCTCAGCAACTCCGCCACGGCCGAGAGGCGCTCGCCGCCTGTGCGAAGTATGCCGCCGAGATTGGGGTGATGCTGTTGTTGGAGCCGATCAACCGCTACGAAACCGACGTGGT
Source organism: uncultured Spirochaetaceae bacterium (assembly GCA_964604845.1). Classification (GTDB taxonomy): domain Bacteria; phylum Spirochaetota; class Spirochaetia; order SZUA-6; family DRHE01; genus JAFGQJ01. The sequence goes on along the minus strand of CAZSBH010000100.1, from coordinate 8,734 downwards.
GAACACGGTGGCAGATGCGCTCGCCGTGATCGAAGAGATCGGCAGCGATGCCCTGAAGGTGCTGCCCGATACTTTCCACATGAACATCGAAGAACCGTCCATCCCGGACAGCATCAGGAGATGCGGGCGACAGCTGGGTTATATCCACATGGCAGACAGCAATCGCTGGGCACCGGGGTTCGGACACATCGACTTCGCGGCCGTGGCCGCCGCGTTGGCGCAGATCGGATATCGGGGGCCCTGGGGCGTGGAGGTGCTGCCCAAACCAAGCGACTATGAGGCCGCGGTTCAGGCGATCCGCCACCTCGCTCAGGTCACTCAGCGGGTATAGGTAGCCTGGTGAAATGTGCACCGGGATGCTTCCTGCCGGAACCTTGCAGAAAGAAAGGAGGTTAAGTGTCGGGATGCCGTTTTCGAGAATGTGCCGGAAATATAACTAAATCAAAGGAGACATCAACATGAAAAGAATCGTAAAAGTGCTGATTTCGCTTGTTGTGATTGCGGCGTTCGGATTTGCCGTAAGCGGCTGCGCAGACAAAGAGGCTTCCGCTGCCGAAGGCTCTACCGCAATGACCGGGGAGCCCGTAGCCAAGATGGTGTATATCGTGAAAAGTATGGATAATCCCTTCTGGGACAGTATGATCGAAGGTGCCAACAGGGCCGCTGCGGATCTGAATCTTGAGATGGAAACCCTGGCTCCAATCAAACCGTACAACGTGGAAGAACAGCTACGCTTCATGGAGGAAGCCATTACCAAGGGGGTGGACGCGATCATCGTAGTCCCCGCGGACGGACAGGGAATCATACCGGGCATCGAGAAGGCAAACGCAGCTGGCATCCCTGTGGTTACCCCAAATACTCGAGCAGCTGGAGGAAAGGTCGTAAGCTGGGACGGGGCGGCCAATTTCGATGCAGCTTATGAGGTGGCCAAGTATGTGCTCGGACAACTCGGCAGCAGCAAGAAGGTGATCTACCTGGAGGGCACACCGGGAAACCAGACCGCCACCGACCGCACCAAGGGAGCGCTCAAGGCCATTGAAGAGGCTGGGGCCCAGCTACTGGCGTCCCAGACGGCAAAGTTTTCTCGTGTCGACGGGCAGAACGTAATGGAGAACCTGCTGCAACAGTTTCCCGAGGTCGATTGTGTCATAGCCGGGAATGACGAGATGGCCCTTGGAGCCATCGAGGCGCTTGATGCCGCTGGGAGGCTGGATAAAGTCAAAGTCTCGGGCTTCGACGGCAACAACGACGCCAAGAAGGCCCTCAAAGAAGGACGGCTTACCGTCACAGGCGATCAACGACCCGATGCCCAGGCCTACTGGGGAGTGGTTGCGGCTTTTATCGCGTTGAAGAACATGCCGGTAGCCCGCGACATCTACCTGCCGGCTCCGCTCATCACCCGGGAGAACGTGGATCAGTTTATGTAGAGTCTGTCCGGGTTGAGAGAAAAGGCAATGCTCCGGTTGGCGGCGTGCTCCCGGAGAGCGCGCCGTACACCGGAGAGCCTTTATCCCCCTCCAGACCGGCGACAGATTACCTTAGGTAAGGGGAGGTCCGCCGATGGCAAGCGACTATCTACTTGAGGCCAGGAACATCAAGAAGAGTTATGGATCGGTCCAGGCGCTCAAGGGGGTCGATCTGACCGTTGAAAAAGGAGAAATTCTGGGTCTGGTCGGCGACAATGCAGCCGGCAAGTCGACTCTGGTGAAGATTCTCAGTGGGGCTGTGACCCGGGACGTCGGGACCATCCGGTTGGATGGCGCGGAGAAGCAGATCAACAGCCCCGCGGATTCTCGGGCGCTGGGCATCGAAACGGTCTATCAACAGTTTGCCCTCGTAGATAATCTTCCGGTCTACACGAATGTCTTTCTGGGGCGTCTGAAGACTCGCCGTCTCCTCGGAGTCGTTCCGATACTGGACAAGGGTAGTATGCAGAAGGGAGCTCTTGAGGCCATCGGAATCATGGGGATCAACTTCGACTCGATGAAGCGTAAGGTTTCCGACCTTTCCGGCGGCCAGCGCCAGGCGGTAGCTATCGCAAGAGCTTTGATGTTCAAGCCGAAAATCCTGATTCTGGACGAGCCCACTTCGGGTCTGGCAGTCAAAGAGGTACACAAGATCCAGGATATAATCATAAACTTCAAGAACAAGGGCATATCGATAATCTTCATCTCTCATCGTCTGGAGAGCATTTTCGCGACTGCGGATCGAATCATAGTACTGCGCTCGGGAGTGAAGGTGATGGATGAGCTCAACGCCCGTATAACCTCGCAGGATGTGGTGGAGAAAATGTTCGGGCTGGAGCGCACGAGATAGTGCATGAAGAGTTCGAAGATGATTCCGGGCCGGGTTGGGTTTGGCGCTTCTCGCTTCCAACACATCAAGATCCCCAGCGCCATTCCGCTGTTCATCACGGTTCTGGTGGTTTTCGGGGCCACGGCACCGAGATTTCTCAGTCCTATGAATCTGCAGAACATCCTCCTGCACAGCAGCCCCCTGGCGCTGCTGGCCACAGGCATGTCGCTGGTGATGCTGACTAACGGTATCGACCTTTCCGTAGGATCAATGATCTCACTGGTGTGCGTGGTGATTGCAGGCGTGCTTTCAAGAAATATCGCAGTGCCGGTCGCCATCGCCGTGGGCGTCGCGGTGGCCGGCGGCTTCGGACTGATCAGCGGGCTCATTGTTGCAAAGGTCAAGCTCCCGCCGTTCATCGTGACACTGGGAGCCATGGCAATGGCCGCCGGCCTCGCTCTGGTTCTGAGCGGCGGGGACACACTGTACTGGGACAAGAACTGGTTCAATGTTATCGCTATATCCCGGTTCCTGGGGATTCCTGTGCCGTTCTGGGTCGTTGCGGTTACCTTTACCCTGGTGGTGGCGATGCTGCATTTGACGGAAGTGGGTGCCTACGTGTACGGACTGGGTAGCAATGCCGAGGCACTGCGTCTTGCCGGGGTGCCGGTGGGGCGCTACCGGGTGCTCGTCTATCTTCTGAACGGGCTGATCGCCGGCGTCGCCGGGACACTTATCGCCTCGCGTATCGCAAGCGGCAATCCGATCATCGGAACCGGCTACGAGTTCGAGGCAATCGCTTCCGCCGCCATTGGCGGGGTGAGCTTCGTTGGTGGAAGAGGGCATCCGGGTTTTGCCGCGCTTTCTGCGGTCACCATCACCATACTCATGAACGGGCTGGGATTGCTCGGCTTCTCCACCCCCTGGCAGTACTGCGCTATCGGAGTCGTTTTGGTGATCGGGATGTTCCTGAACCGCGTCCTTGGCACCTCCGACCGGGCAGCCAAGGCAAAAGCGTAGGGACGTGTTGTGAGACAAAAGGACATCCTGCTTCGTTTTGCCCTGTTGATCGCTCTATCCCTCGTGGTCTATCTGCTGAATCCGAATTTCGGCCGACTGACAAACCTGATAAATATCCTCCGGCAGGGGGCCATCCTTTACGTGTTGGCCATCGGCATGACACTGGTCATCCTAACCGGAGGCATCGACCTCTCGAACGGCGCCGTACTGGCTCTATCCTCTTGTGTGGCCGCCATGACGATGAAGGCGGGAGTACCCGACGTGTGGGGCATGGTGATCGCCCTGGGCATCGGCGCCGCCTGTGGTCTGATCAACGGAGCCATGGTTAGCAACCTCGATATTCCTCCCTTCATTGCGACTTTTGCCATGATGTACTTCGCTCGCGGCCTGGCGTACATCCTGCTTCGGGGAAAGATCATCTACTCCTTCGATCCGGAATTTCGGTTCATAGGTACCGGTATGATCGCGGGTGTGCCTATGCCGGTGATCGTGAGCTTGTTTCTACTGATCATTTTCTGGGCTATTCTGGAAAACACTCCTCTCGGGGTAAACATCTACGCCGTCGGGGCGGATGCCGAATCGTCCCGTTTAGCAGGCATCAATGTCACCGGTACCAGGATCACCGTTTATCTGCTCAGTGGATTGCTGTCCGCTGTTGCCGGTTTGATCTATGCAGCCCGACTCAACGCCGCCGAGCCCGTGGTGGGAGCGAGTTTCCCTCTGGACGCTATCGCTGCGGTGATCATCGGTGGCGCTTCACTGGCCGGTGGAGAGGGCAACCTCCTGGGGAGTGCCTTCGGTGTGCTCATCCTCACGGTCATCATCAATGGAATGAATCTACTGGGGATCTCTTCCCTCTGGCAGCAGTTCGTTATCGGCGGTATTATTCTGATTATCATTACCACACAACACTATACGCGAAAGATCCCCCTGATCAGCCTCTTGGCGAGAAGGGGGAAATCGAGCACATCCAAGACAGGTGAGTAGACGACCGCGAATGGAGTCGGCGAAACAGGGTCGCTGGGCGGTTATCTCCCTCGTTTTTTTCTCCCTGGCGATCGTAGGCATCTACCACACCGTTGTCGGCACCCTGGTGCCTGCAATCCGTCAGGAATTCCACCTCGAGGCAACGCAGGTGGGTCTGCTGGCACTGTTCTCCTGGCTGGGGTTCGCCACTGCCGTTCTCGGAGTGGGATTTCTGTCTGATCACCTCAGCAAGTTCCGTATTCTGGCTTCGGCACTTGCTGTGGTAGGGATCTTTTCGCTCTTGTTCGCCGCTGCGAGGCGCTTCGAGTCGGCCTGTGTGTGGTTCTTTCTCGTCGGAACCGGGCTTGGCTCGATCACCAGCACTTCGAGCGCATTCATGGTCACTTCGTTTCCCCGGAAGGGAGGATTTATGATGAGCGTGCATCATGCCTTCTACGCCGTGGGGACGATCAGCGGCCCGCAGATTGCCCGTCTGATGCTGGGGATCCGTGACTGGAGACAGTCTTACTATGCGATCGGGTTGGTCGCGCTGCTGTTGGCGATTCCTCTTTTTTTTCTCAAAGATCCGAGCGACCGCCCTATGGTCCGAGACGAAACAAAACCGCCGCAGCGACTGCACAAGAACACGATACTGCTGCTGCTCATAGTTCTAGCAGTGCTGGGCTCAGGCACGCAGAACGGGCTGTTCTTCTGGCTTGTGACCTATCTGAGTGAGGCCCGGGACCTAAGCTTGGCGACTGCCAGTGTTGGTCTGTCTCTGTTCTCCCTGGGATTGGCTGCCGGCCGCCTGGCGTCCGGGTGGCTTACATTGAGGATGCGAACGGCAGACGTGTTGACTGTCCTGTTTGCTATAGTGGTTTCAGTCCTGATCTGCATTGTGCTGTCAGGCTCGGTTCAGGTACTGTTATTCCTCTGCGCGTTGGCTGGGCTCGGCTGTTCGGGTCTCTTTCCCCTGCTGCTGACACTGGCAGGTCTGAGTCAGCCGAATCTACCAGGTGCTGCGATTGGACTGGTGTCCACGGCTGCCGGCATCGGAAGTTCTGTTATCCCCGAGCTCATGTCCCTGGCTGCAGAGCTGATCTCGCCTACTGGTATTGTGTTGACAGGCACTGTCACCAGTTTGATCGGGCTTCTGGTCACCCTTAGATACCGGCGTCGCCTCATCAGTCTTCAGCCGCACCTCTCCACTTAAAGATTTACCATCCGAACTACCCCGCCGTTTGCTCAGTCTGTTCCACGAACTCCTCGATCCACTCTCCTGGTAACGGCCGACCGACCCTGCGAAGCGGGATTCATCGCAAAGTAGATAATAAAGATCGCCAGTGAGACTGCGGTGAACACGGACAAGACATTGGTTGCGTACACATGCTCTTCGGCCTGCTCCTTCCCGATGAACAACGGAATGATGGAAGGTGGGACTCATATCACCGTGAGATCAGTTCCCAAAGATATCAAGGATGACTTTAGAGTCCTGGCCGTTCGCAAAGGGAAAACGATGGGTCAGATGGTCATTGAGCTGATGGAAGTTGCTGTGGCCCAGAGGAAGAAGGACGGGTTCTTGTAATAGACTATAAAGGCTGGTCTCCGGCTTATCCCTGCCTGATCAGTGGGGAAACAGGGTTTTCCGGGCCTTGCTGGGGACCTTTCACAAGACCGGAACCCTATCGGAAGTAAGCATGGTTATGGTAAAAACGTATGTCCTGCGAGCGCTCCTTTATTCACCAAGTTTTCCACTCCCCGCTGAAGATGATAATGTCTAAACAGTGAAATGGGCTGATAATCAACCAGGCGGTGGACGGATACATAGACCAAATGGTGCAATGGAGTGGGTGACTGCCTGGTGGGAATAATCGGGAATAACCTCTCCGGTGTGGGGTCTCAAGAAGCGGACCATCGGGGCTTCAATTTTTCTGCTTGGGTCCTGTGGCAGATCTACGCTTTTGTTTTAGGCTCTTAAGTAGGATCGCCCTTTTACATCCTGTATCCTGGTCTTATAAAATCATTGTATCCAGAATGAAGAAGTCCTTGTTAATATCTGTTCTTCTCTTTATTTCCCTCCTGCCGGTCGAAGCCGTCAAACCCAACGTGACCGTCATCCCTTTTAACTCGATTGGCCTATCAAAGAGTGATGCTCAAAGCCTAACATTGTTTTTTGAAACGGCACTTCAGAACACAAACACCTTCGTGTTGATTGAGCAGACCGAGGCAGACAATATCCTTCAGGCCCAGGAGTACTCCTTAAGCGATTGCCTAGACGAGCCGTGCGCCATAGAAATCGGACGCTTGTTGTCTGCAGATCAAATAGTACTCGGCACGGTGGGAATGGTTGCTGATCTGCACTATGTGACAGTAAAGATCATCGATGTTCAAACAGGTCAAAACCTTGTTGCCAAGAAGGAACGAGACAAATCTCTGTCAGCGCTGGTTGAGAAACTCGATACTATTGCCCAGCTTCTTGTCGGCAAGGTTGGAGCAACCTTTGCTCCTGATAAGGTGGTGGTTCTTGATCTCCCCGAAGGTAAATATGAGGGAACGATTAAAGACGGAAAGCGCAACGGCCAGGGGACTTACTATCATGCCAACGGAGAGAGATATGAAGGAAGGTGGGCGGATGATTCGCCGGTAGGCGGAAATACAGAATCATTTAACGGGGTAAGATACCTGAGAAAAAATTGCCGGGTAGTGAAGCACCCGGTACCGAGTGATTGTCTTGTGGCCTGGGGTGGGGTAGAGTGTAGCCCGGGCGGGTAGCAACAGCGTCCGGGGGGGGTGCCCCAGCAGCCAGGCCGGCGAGCCTCTGCGGGGTCGTGGGTCCGCTGCCGCGTGGTGATGGCCCGCCGAAAGGGAGCGCGCTTTGCCATGACACGTGACAGACCAGTGTCCTTGCAGTCCTGGATCCCCATGACCTTCGCCCTGGGTGTAGCCTCCGCCGGTTGCCTGCTGATGATCGTTCTGAGGGTGGTGGTCACCGGCAGCATTCGCTACACCTTCCTGCTGTGGAACCTGTTTCTCGCCTGGATCCCGTATTTCCTTGCCCTAATCGTGCGCCGGATCGTCGTGGGGCGTCGGGCCAGTGCTGACACTCCCATCGCTGCAGGGATTAAGCCGGTAGCGGTCCTATTTGCCCTGGCCTGGCTGTTCTTCTACCCCAACGCGCCGTACATCCTCACCGACTTCATCCACGTGATCCGGATCCCCGTGCGGGTCGAGCCCCCGCATCCCCTGATCACTGAGAACGCCCTGCTGTGGTACGACATCATCCTGAACTCCGCCTTCGCCTTCATCGGCCACATCATCGGCCTGATCTCCCTGCTGATCCTGCACCGGACCATCCGCCGGAAGTACGACCACCAATGGGGCTGGGCCTTCACGGCGGTCGCCACCACCCTGGGAGGGTACGGGATTTACCTGGGGCGCTTCGAGCGGCTGAACAGCTGGGACATCGCCCGAGACCCGGTACGCACCCTGCGGATCGCCTTCGCCAACCTGGTCAACCTGAAGGCGGTGCTGGTGAGTCTGTGTTTCGCCCTGTTCATCTTTCTGACCTACCTCGCCGTCTACTTCCTGTACGAGACGGCGAGGAAGACCCGGGCCTAGGTGAGAAGTACCACAGTTTCTTGGTGTCAGCAAGACGAACGAATTTGGAGCAGATGCACCTCTAGTGTCTCGTTCAGGTTCTTCTGGCAGTCTGAGAAGATGTACACCCGAAAGGTGCACAGTTGACGATCAAGGATGCGCCCCCCCTCGATGAACTGCAGCGCCCGGCCCACCGTGGGGATCGACTTACCTCCCAAAATTGAGGGGGAGAAACTTCATCCCGGAGGATACGACGTCGCTGATGTCCGGCTCGTGACAGTCGTGCATCCAGTGATCGAACTGACAGCGATCAAGCGGTTCAATGAATTCACCGGGGGGATGAACCCCATGCAAGTCACCGCTGTAGATATCGAAATGTTCTACGATCACCTACTGACCAAGGTCGACCGCGACACCGACTGGCTCAAGGTCGCCGGACTAGAGAAATTCTTCGCCGGGGTTGAGAAAGTTATCTGCTGATCGAGTCGCCGTTTAGGACTATGATGGCTCTCTCAATTTTCATCAAACCAAAGATCAGGATGAGCAACAGGCAATAGTACTAATAGATAGATATTTTGCACTGAAACTCACCTTGACCGATGCGACAAATATGGTGGTCATATTGCAACTTGGAATAGCAATAGCCTTTTCATTCGATCGGTATTTCCTGCAAGTCGGGTTCATTAGAATGCCCCCATTAAGTCGTTCACTTCTATTTTGTCGGTTTGTCTCACTCGTTGGCTTTTAAAATCCAGAGCCGATAATCGGGGACGTTATCGGGGACATTTAGAGTACTCCGTATGTCTTGCTTCAGATGGAATTGGAATTTTCCCTCTTTTGAGATAACACTATATTT
>CAZSBH010000099.1:0-12410 GCA_964604845.1 uncultured Spirochaetaceae bacterium | reverse complement strand
CCTGCGAATCCCTCCAACTGAGAAGATTTTTCCCACTTTCTCTCTATGGGAAATATTTTCCCACAATCCTCCTCCGGTGATCACAACCCCGCCTAAATTTGATGAAAAGTATGCTTGATCACAGGGAAAACTCCCTCGGAAGTTCACGAGTATGGCACGATTAATGCAATATTAGATGTTACGAAGATTAAAATCAAAACGATACGGAGGTATCCATGAACGCTAAGAGGATTATTATATTGCTCCTGATCGCCGGCGTTGCCGCGGCAGGAGTTTTCGCTTCCGGCAACAAGGAAAACGAGTCGGAGGCTGCTCGCCCCGACTGGCGGCGGATGCCGCGAGGGGAAGCACCTGATTTTTCCGAGGAAACGATCACCGTTACAGGAGAGCTGTACTTCGAAAACAGGATGCATCCGGAGCTGAAAAGCGGCAGTAAGGAATACGAGCTTCTCGTGCCTCGCTTCTACGCCTACGATTTGGAGCTGAAAGAAGGTCAGACGGTCACGGTGGAAGGCTACACAGTCGAAGGCATGCCTTGCTGCGAGGATGCAGAGGAAGAGGAAGTCCACATTATGGTAACCAAGGCCGTCATCGACGGCAAGGAGTACGACCTGGAAGCCGGTGGTTTCCGGGGCGGCCGCATGGGCTCCCGAATGGGAATGATGGGACCGGGCCGACGCCCCTACGGCGATGGTGACAGGCGAGACTGGGGTCGCAGGCGGTAGCCTCCTTGGCCGCCTGCAATCACTAGGTCCCTTTATATTATATGGGAAAAGGCTGCCGAGGGGCGGTCTTTTCCCTTTTTTGTTTGAAAGCTACAATCTGATTAAAAGAGGTGAGCGTGGCCCGAGGATTCCGGCAGTTTTTCAAAGAGGAGCTCCTGTTCTTCGTCTTTCTTCTCGCCCTGTTTCTGACCATCACCGCACTGGTGCTGGTCCTGCTTTCCGGGCGAAGCAGGCGGGAAAGCCTGCTGCTGGAGTACGAAGCTCAAAAGATCGCGGCGGCCCTGATGGAGTCTACCCGGGACGGCTCTACCCTAGATTCCGATGCATTGGGGCAGAGGATCGTCGGTTTCGGCATCTACACTTCCCAGGGAGTTGCTCTCCAGCGCTTCGGCAGCGCTCCCGCCTCTCTGCAGCTTCCCGGAAGACTCTCCGAAAGGGATCCTCTCCAGACACCGATCCTGCGCTTCAATGAGGAGCGAAAAACCCTGACCCTGGTACGCTGGATCGGGATGTTCCCCGGCATGATGGAGATGCACCGGAGAATGCCTCGAATGATGAGACCGGAGACCCTCCAGCTGCTCTTCCTCGAGCTCTCTGTCGAGGGCTACTGGTCCACCCGCCGTGCTTTCAAGGCGGCCAGTGTCATGGCGCCTCTTCTGATCCTGCTCGTCTTGGGGTTTATCGGGTATCTGTACCGCAAGAACAGTCTCTACAGAAGGAAACTGGTCTCGCAACAGCAACTGGCTCAGCTTGGAGAGGCGAGCCGTACCCTGTCCCATGAGATCAAGAACCCTCTCAGCGCGATACGGATTCAGACGGGTATCTTGCGTAAAACTCTCCCCGAAGCGAACCGGGAAGATCTGCGGATCATCGAGGAGGAGGTCTCCCGACTCAGCCTGCTTACCGACCGCATCGGTGATTTTCTGAGGGACCCACTCGGACAGCCGGAGATCCTCGATCCGGATTCCTTCATTCGGGAGATGATTCTGCGTTACGACCGCGAGATAACCTATACAAACGAATCCGAGGCGGAGCTGGAGATTCGCTTCGACAGGCAGCGGCTGCGCTCGGTGCTCGAAAACCTGCTCAACAATGCTCTGGAGAGCCATGGTGCGGCGGCGGATCCAAAGCAGGTAGAGATCCTCGTGTCGGTTGTGAAGGGCAAAATCGAGATCGCGGTGCTGGACCGGGGGGAGGGGATCCCCCAGGAAGTCGCCGAAAAGATCTTCGATCCCTTCTATACCAGCAAGATCGACGGATCCGGTGTGGGGCTTTCCATTGCCAAGCGTTTTGTCGAGGCGGCGGGGGGAAAACTGTCGGTGCAGAACAGAAAAAGCGGCGGCAGCGAAGCCAGGATTGTGCTGCCCCGGGGGAATCAATGAGAGTACTGGTGGTAGACGACGAGAAGAACATCCGTGAATCAGTGGAGCGCTACCTGAAGACGGAAAACATAGAAACCGTAACCGCCGAAAACGGATTATCCGCCAAACGCCTGCTTCAGGAGCAGGTATTCTCCGCCGGAATTGTCGATCTGCGCATGCCGGGAATGGACGGCCTGGAACTTCTCAAGTGGATACGGGAGAAGGGCCCGCGGCTGCCGGTCATCATGATCTCCGCCTATGGAGAGGTGCGGGATGCTGTGGAAGCGATGAAACTCGGCGCCCAGGATTACATCGTCAAACCCTTTGACCCGGAAGAGCTGGTCGTGCGCCTGAAGAAGATCGTGGAAGATCAAAAACTTCGGGATCAGATCGACCTGGCACGGGAAACGGAGCAGCCGGGAATAGACGGGCTGGGGACAAACGCGAAGATGCTCGAAATCCGCAGGACCATCGCCAAAGTTGCGGATACACCCTCCACTGTCCTGGTTACCGGGGAGAGCGGAACCGGAAAAGAGGTGATCGCCAGGATGATCCACGCCCTCTCCTCCCGGTCTGAAAATCCTTTTGTCCCTGTGAACGCGGGGGGAATCCCGGAGACCCTACTCGAAAGCGAGCTGTTTGGGTACGAGCGGGGAGCCTTTACCGGCGCGGAGCGGCGCAAGGTGGGAATGTTCGAGGTGGCTTCGGGAGGGACATTGTTTCTCGATGAGATAGGAGAGATGTCCGGGCAGTTGCAGGTGAAGCTTCTCAGAGTCCTTCAGGATAGAAAAGTACAGAGATTGGGTGCCACCGAATCGATCCCCATAGATGTTCGGATCATCGCGGCCACCAACCAGGATCTACAGGGAAGGGTCAAGGAAAACAGGTTTCGGGAAGATCTCTACTATAGACTGAATGTCATTCATCTGACGGTTCCCCCTCTTCGGGAGCGGATCGATGACCTGCCCCTTCTGGCCGGTCGGCTGATGCGCAAGCTCAACTACAAGCTGGGGAAAAGTGTTCAGGGAATCGATGCGGAGGGACTCGCGAGTCTACAGGGCTACTCCTTCCCCGGAAACGTCAGGGAGCTGGAAAATCTTCTCGAAAGGGCCATGATCTTTGCCGACGGCAGCACCCTGACCGCTTCGGATTTGATCCTGCCCCAGAGCGAAATCCCCGCCCCACCCCGGCCTTCTTCCCTCGAGAGCTTGGAGAGACAGGCGATCATCGAGGCTCTGCACCGCTGGGAGGGCAACCGCACCAAGGCTGCCTCGGAGTTGGGGATCACCAGGCGTACCTTGCTGAACAGGATCAAGCATTTCGGAATCGAGTTATAGGGATGAAGCTGAGTGTGCGGCGGTCTCCCTACAGCAGTGCTTCGACGCTTTCCGCGATTGCCATACAGGCGGTCAATCCGGGGGATTCGATCCCCACCAGGTTGATCAGACCCGACAGGCCGCGGTCCCCTTCCTCCCGGATTATGAAATCCCGGAATGGTTCGTCCCGCTGATAGAGCTTGGGGCGGATACCTGCCATGTCCGGTGTCAGGTCGTCGTACTCGAGGAAGGGGAGGAACTTTTTTGCATTGGTATAGAAATCCCTCTGTTGATCCGGATCTACCTCGTAGGAGATCTCGTCTACGTAGACCGCATTCGGACCGATCTTCAGCCTGTCGTCGAGACTCAAAACGGCGTGAGCGCCGAGATGTACCGGAGAAGGGGTGGGGTAGACCAGGCGGCCCACCTTGCCTTGGTGGCGGTTGGAGACACTGAAGTACTCTCCCTTACATGGATAAATCCGGTAACCCTCCTCATCGATATCGATACCGGCCATCCAGGCGATTTTGTCCGCCCAAAGCCCGGCGGAGTTGATGAGCACCGCGCTTTCCAACTGGACCTGTTCGCCGTCGGCGTCTTTTATCTCCACCACGTATCCGTCGGCGCTCTTCTCCAATCCGATCGCTTCGGTGCCGTAGGCTACCACGGTGCCTCGGGACTCGGCGGTCTGTTCGAAATATTTCATGAGCTGGTGGGAATCGACGATCCCGCTTTCCGGGCTGTACAGGCCGGAAACTGCGTAGACGTAGGGCTCGAGGGCCTGGACTTCCTCCCTGGTGATCAGGCTCACTCCGGGAACGCCGTTTGTTTTTGCCTGCCGAAAAATGGCGTTTAGCTTCTCTTCTTCAGAGCTATCCGTTGCCAGGATGATTTTCCCGGTCTTTCTGTGGGGGATCCCCTCGTTCCGGCACAGCTCGTAGAGCATAGGATTGCCCTGCACGCAGAGCTTGGTCTTCAACAGGTTTTCGGCGTAGTACAGGCCGCCGTGAATGACCTCGCTGTTCCGGGAGGAGGTTTCCCTTCCGAAACCGTCACGGCGTTCAATGACAACGGCCTCCATGCCCCTTTTGGAATGGGACAGGCGCTCGGCGATGGCCAGGCCCACGACCCCGGCGCCGACGATCACGATATCTACTCGGTCCACGAGGCCCATCATAGTGTGCCTGAGAGCGGGCGACAAGCCCCATGCGCTTGTGTAAGATAGGACTACAGAGGAGGCAACATGAACGAAGATTTGAGGAAACAGCTTCTCTATCACCTCTCGGGGCATGGGGCGCATATCGATTTTGCGGCAGCGGTCGAGGGTTTTCCTTTCGAGCTGGCGGGTAAAAGTGTACCCAATCTGGACCATACGGCCTGGCAGTTGGTTTTTCATCTCCAAATAGCTCAATGGGACATGCTGAGGTTCTGTACAGACCCGAAGCACATGTCTCCGAAGTATCCGTCGGGGTATTGGCCGGAATCTGGCACACCGGCGGATCAGGAACGATGGAAGCAGACGGTCGATTCTTTTCAAAGGGATCTGAAGGCCATGGCAGACCTAGTCAGGGATCCCGGCAACGATCTGTTCACCCCATTTGCCCACGGCAGCGGTCAGAACCTGCTGCAGGAGGCGATCCAGATCATCGATCACAACTCCTATCACATCGGGCAGCTCGTGGATATTCGTATGCTTCTTGGAGTACCGGTCCGGGACTGGTAGAGCTCTCTTTAGATGTCTTTCCCGTACAGCCGGTAGGTCTTGTAGATCTTGGCGCCCCAGTTCTCCATGGCGTTGCGCATCGGATGGTTGTCCTCCAGAATCCAGGAGAACTCCCCCCTGTGAAAGCCATGCTTGTTTCCGCGGGTGTAGGTTTCGTAGTAGAAAACAGCATCAAGCCCCATTCCCTGGAACTTCTTTCGTATGCCGAGGTTCAAGACTCGCAGCATGTTCACCTTGCGGGAGTACCAGAGCAACTTTGGCAGACCGAAGGGGAACAAGCGGCCGTTGATGTGCTTCATGGCCTGGTTCAGGTCGGGGAGAGCGAGGGACCAGCCGGCCAACTCTCCGTCCACATAGGCAAACAGCACCAGGTCGGGAATGGCGGCCATCTTGAGGTCCTCCGCCGTGTGCTCCAGCTCTTCGTCGGTCCAGGGCACGAAGCCCCAGTTTCGTTCCCAGGCATCGTTATAGACGATCTTGATCAGCTTTATTTCCTCTTTGAGGTTCTTCATGTTGATCGGTCGAACCGTCACGTTCTTTCGCTTGCGTAAGAGTTCGGCAACCCGCTGAATTTTGTCAGAGATGGGGATGATATCCTCCATGTAGTAGGCGTACAGGTCGTGGGCTTTTACCAGTCCAAAATCTTCGACCAGGTCCACGTAGTAGCTCGGGTTGTAGGGCATCTGCAGCACCGGCGGTCTATCGAAAGCGTCAATGAGCAGGCCGAGGACGTAGTTTGTAGAGGGGTTGGTTGGCCCCAGCATCCGATCCATGCCCTGACCGCGGATCCAATTTTCCGCCTCGGTAAACAGGGCCCGGGATACGGTTCTATCGTTGATCGATTCGAAGAAGCCGAAGAATCCTGCTTTCTGCTTCTGGAAGTCGTTGAAGTTGTTGTCGATGACGGCGGAGATCCGACCTACTATTTCTTTGCCTCTGTAGGCGAGAAAGTTCTGGATCTTGCTGTGAAGGAAGAAGGGATTCTTTTTCGTATCGAGCACCGCCTTCTGCTCCATGAGCAGTGGAGGCACCCAGTTGGGATCTCCTTTGTAGATCTTCCATGGGACTTTTATAAATGTCCTAAGCTGGCGTTTATTCGCGACCGGGGCGATCTCAAGAACTTCTGGCATTCACAATACTCCTCGCTCCAGCTATTTTTACAGGCAATCCACAGAATTGTCAAATGCAGAAATCGGTTCTCTCGGCTACAGGCAAGAAGCCGGGGCATGCGGCAGGGCCGATGAGTTATCGAGCAGGTCCGCTTTCGGTCCAATCGCTCTCGACAAGCCGCAGCAATCGAAATACCAGGGGCGCTCCCAAACCGATCCACAGACCTAGCAGGGCGTAGCGGACAAAGCGGAAGAGCAGATACAGCTGTTCCCCTTCCTCCGGGAACAGCGCTTTCAATCCCACGTACACAGCCAGGGTGCCCCAAATGACAACGGCTGTCTGGGAGCGCCCGCTGGGCAGTCCGTATCCAGGCACCAGATCTGGCTCATACGTCAAGGACCACCGTGGTACGCCAGAGTTCTCCCTCCTGCTTGAGAGAGAATCTGTGGAAAGTGACCGCTTTCACGTCCGTGCCCAGATGGTGACGTTTTGCATCGATTTGTTCCCCGGAAGCCACAGCCTCGAGTTTTGCCGCCTCTGTTCCACCTTCGATCCGGCAGTGCTCGAGTCTCAACAGCAGCGCCTCGGCATCCTTGTAGTAGATCAATTCCTGGAGGAAATTGACGAGTAAAAGATCGATGCTCCGGTCTTCTATGGAGATGCTTCTTCTCGAATTGCTGTGTAGTGCGGAAGGGTTTTCGATCATCACCCGCAAGGTGGCATCCCAGGCGGAGGTGAACAGTTCTTCGAGGGATGTCCCTTCAGCCTCGAAGGCCACATCGGCCATCGATAGGTCATCCCGATATCGATAGGACATTGCTTTTCCTATGCTTCCTCAACCCTTGATGTTGCCCACCGGAACGAGCTTTACCACCGGACGGCTCAAGCCCGCACTTTCGGTGGCCCGGACTACCTCGTCTATGTCCTTGTAAGCGGCGCCGGCCTCCTCGGCCAGGCCGGAATAGGATGAAGTGCGGATGTAGATGCCCTGCTCCAGCAGGCGCTTCTCCAGATCCTGGCCTCGGAACTGTTTCTTGGCCTGGTTTCGTCCCATGGTTCGGCCGCTGCCATGGGCAGTGGTGTAGAAGCTCTGCTCTCCGCTTTGCACTCCCGCCAGCAGGTATGAACCGGTCTCCATGCTGCCGCCGATGATCACCGGCTGTCCAACCGCGCGGTACTCCCTGGGGATCCCCGCCATTCCGGGGGCGAAGGCCCGGGTCGCCCCCTTGCGGTGCACCAGCAGCTTTCGTTTCTTTCCATCGAAGAGGTGGCGCTCTACTTTCGCGGTGTTGTGGGTCACGTCGTAGATCTGATGCAGGCCGAGCTCCATCGGGTCTTTGCCGAAAACTTCGGAAAAAACCTCCCGGATCCGGTGCAGAATCACCTGCCGGTTGACGAAGGACATGTTGATGGCGCAGTTCATGGCCTTGAAATAGTCCTGTCCTTCCGGGGAGATGAAGGGAGCGCAGGCCAGCTCCCGATCCCGGAAGGGGATCCCGTACTTGGACTGCATCACCTTGAGAAAACTCTGCAGATAATCGGTGGCGATCTGATGTCCAAAGCCCCGGCTCCCGCAGTGGAACATCAGCACCACCTGGTTGGGGCGGTCGATCCCAAAAACACCGGCTACCTTCTGGTCGACGATGTTCTCCGGTTTCGCCACCTGGATCTCCAGGTAGTGGTTGCCCGATCCCAAGGTGCCGATCTGCTTGTAGCCCCGCTCGACGGCCCGTTCACTGACCTTGGAAGCGTCGGCCTCCCGGATGCAGCCGTTTTCCTCGGTTCGGTCCAGATCCTCCTGGATGGCGTATCCCTTTTTCAGGCACCACTTCATGCCCTGCTCCGAAAGGGTGCGAAACTCGCTCTGGGACAGCTCCAGGAATCCTTTGCCCCCGACGCCGGCGGGAACGCGGGCGAACAGGCGGTCGACCAGCTGCTGAATTCTGGGTTGGACTTCCTCCCAGGTCAGAGAGGTAGCCACGAGTCGCATGCCGCAGTTGATATCGAAACCGATCCCTCCAGGGGAGATCACCCCCGTGTCGGTGTCGAAGGCGGCCATTCCCCCGATGGGAAACCCGTAGCCGCTGTGCCCGTCGGGCATGCAGAAGGAGTACCCGGCGATCCCGGGAAGGGTGGCCACGTTCGTTACCTGCTCGAACACGGAACTGTCCATGCTGTCCAACAACGGTTTGCTGGCATAGATGCGGGCCGGGACCTTCATTCCCTGCTTGTAGGATCGGGGGATCTCCCACAGGGTGTCGTTGATCTTTACACAACCACTCGGAGCCATCGGCCTAAATTCTACGCTCCATGTGTATCGAATTCAAGATACCGGTAAAGACAAGATCTGGACCACTCAACGATCAAGCCCCTTCCCTAAGGTACAAACTTGCGGGAAGGTCTGTGGGAGAGAAAGGCAGCCCCCGTAAGACCGAGGGCCAGACACAGAACTGCGTTCACAACAAACATCGAACGAATTCCGATGGCATCGGCCAAGATCCCGCTGGCCCAGGGGCCGATAAAAATCCCCGCAGCATAGACCGATTGATGGAGCCCCATGGCCGCGCTTCGCTGATTCCCGGGAACCTCTCGAATACTCAAGCCCATCAGCACCGGATACCCGATACCGTGGGCGATCCCGAGCAGCCCTTGGATCAGAAAGAGGAGAAAGATGCTCCTGGCCAGAGCGGCGGCGGCAATAGACGAAGCGAAGAGAACGTATGTCCCCAGCAGCAGGGATTCCGGCTTGAAGCGGGATCCGGAGGAAGTGGCGCTCAAGTTCCCGAGCAGAAAAAAAAGAAGGTTGACCGTTGCCAAAAAACCAATGGTAACATTCCCGGCTCCGAGTTGCTTGGCCAGTATTGGAATAAATCCAAGGGATACGCCGAAAATGACGTACTGGTTGATTGCGGCCAGTAGAGAGGGAAGCAGCACGCTGCGGTGCAGGAAGAGCCGAAGCAACGAACGAGTTTTTGGGGCGCCGGCGGGTTGACTGTTGACGGGTATAGGCAGCACGAGCAGGGCTGCCAGGATAGTCGCCGCGATCGCTACCATAAAGGCTAAAATGTAGCCCCCCCACTCGTTCAGGTAGCCGTTCAGGGCCGTTGCGGTGATCCTTGCTGCTGCGGTGACCAGGGTTAGAATCGCGCTGGCCCGTACCGATTGCTCCGCCGGGAAGAAACTGCTGAATACCACGACCAGGGGCACCCAGATCCCCATGGACAATCCTGCCAGGGTGCGCCCGAAATACAACCCGAAGGTTGTGTCGGTGCTCCCGAGGATCAGAGCTCCGGCCGCGCAAACGATGAAACCTCCGAGGATGAACAGCTTCTGCCTTCCCACCGCATCGATAAGAATCCCCAGAGGCAGGCGTATTACAAGCTGCCAAAGCCCGTACATCGAAAGCACCGCTCCGACCACGGCCAGGCTGTCCACTTTACCCCGCAGGTATTCAGGGAGAGTGGGTAGGAATACGTAGTGGGCAAACCAGAAGAGAAAGACCGCGGCGCCGTAGAGAATCATGTGCTGTTTCTCTGTCATTTGTTGTCTGCACACCATGACCGGGAGGGAGAGAAAAATCAAGAGTACCGTCGGGTGATCCTGGGACACTCCTCTTTCTCAGGCCCTCCCGCGCGCTTGAATTCCGCCTCGGCCCGCTGTAGTGTTGAAGGTATGAAAACCAGAACCAACTCGTTTCTCTCAAGCCTGGTCGTCGTGGTGCTTTTCGTTGCCGGCACCCTGACGGCCCAGGGTCAGTGGCAGGGGAGCAGCGGTGGATCCTCGGGCGCGGAGCGGCTTCCCCTCTCCAAAGTGGTGTTGTTCACCAGCGGGGTGGGCTATTTCGAGCGGGAGGGCACCGTCAACGGAAATACCGACCTCGATCTGTACTTCAAAACCAAGGACATCAACGATCTTCTCAAGAGCCTCGTGGTCCAGGACCTGGACGGCGGCCGAGTCACGGAGGTGACCTATTCCTCTCGAGATCCCCTGACCCGCACCTTGCAGAGTTTCGCCATCGATCTGACGGGAAATCCCGGTGTGGCACAAATCCTGGCTCAAGTGCGGGGGGAGGCGGTGGAGTTGCATACCTCCCAGCGGATTACCGGAACCGTCGTGGGGGTGGAATCCAAGCCCAGCGGCGAGCACACCGCCGAGACGTACCTCAACCTGTTGACCGACGGGGGGATGCGGAGCATCAATCTGGCCGAGGTGCGGAGCCTGAGCTTCCTCAATCCGCAGCTTCAAGGGGAGCTGGAACAGGCCCTTGCCCTGTTGGCGGAAAGCCGCAGCGCGGAGAAGAAGCGGGTCACCGTCGGATTTTCCGGGGAGGGGAACCGACGAGTCAGAGTGGGATACCTGCTGGAAGCGCCGCTCTGGAAGACCAGTTACCGCCTGGTTCTGGGCGAGGAGGACGAACATTTCCTGCAGGGCTGGGCGATTGTGGAAAACACCACCGACGGAGATTGGCGGGATGTATCGTTGAGCCTGGTGTCGGGGCGTCCGATTTCCTTCATCATGGATCTGTATCGGCCCCTGTACGTGCCCCGGCCTACTGTTCAGATGGAGATGTACTCCTCCATCGGGCCGCAGCGATACGATGAAGACCTCGGCCTGGCCGCCGCGCCGCCGGAGGCGCCCATGGCCAGAGGGGACATGGGCGAATCCAGGGCGTCGAAAGCCATGCCCAGCGGGGAGCCGAGCTATGAGGAGGGCTATCTGAGGGACGAACTCGATCTGAGTCAGGGTGTCGCCACGGCTGCCCAGGCTCTGGAGGCGGGGAACTTCTTCCGCTACCTGATCAAGCATCCGGTGACGATTCCCCGGCAGGAATCGGCCATGTTGCCCATCGTGAATCAGAACGTGGAGGGGAAGCGGTTCTCCATCTACAATCAACGCGTTCAGGCCAAACACCCCCTGTACGGCCTGAAGCTCAAAAATTCAACCGGATTCGACCTCATGGGGGGGCCTCTCACCGTGTTTGAGCAGGGGAGCTACGCCGGAGATGCCCGGATCGACACCTTGAGCGCCGGAGCGGAACGTTTAATCAGCTTCGCCGTAGATCTGGATACGGAAGTGGCGGTCAACTCCCGGAGTGTTCCCGAGACCCTGCTTTCGGTGCGCATCGTCAAAGGAACCCTGATCAGCACGGTGTCCATGCGAGCCGAATCCACCTACAGAATCAAGAATTCCGACGATCGCTCCCGATCCGTACTGGTGGAGCACCCCCTGAATCCGGATTGGGATCTGGTTGCTCCCGACAAAGCCGAGGAGACCACCCGCACTTCCTACCGTTTTCTGGTAGAGGTCGGTTCCGGGAAAACCGAAGAGCTCCTCGTTGCCCAGGAGCGGCAGATCGACAGGTCCGTGATCCTGACGAACATTGATGACAACCAGATCACCTACTTCCTCAGCGCCCGCAACGTGGACCGTCGGGTCAAGCAGGCTCTCGAGGGGCTGGCTGAGCGCAAGACCGCCCTGTCCCAAACCGTGAATCAGCGGCAGGAGGAGGAGCGCCGGATCAACACGATCCATAGGGAACAGAGCCGCATCCGGGAGAACATGGGCCGTCTGGAGAAGGACTCGGACCTCTACAAGCGCTACGTGTCCCTTCTCGATGAGCAGGAGGACCAGCTGGAGAAATCCCTCGAGAGCATCGAGGATCTGCGGGCCAAGGAACAGCGGCAGCAGGAGGAGTTGGATCGCTACATCCTGTCCCTCGATCTTCCTTGAGCGCTGTTGATTGCGGACACCACACTTTGAATTCGATTTGACGAACCTTGCTACTGAGCAGAGGTAACCGTCAGGAAGTAACGGCGGTGCGGGTCATGAAGGTCTGTGCCAATCGCTCCTATGATCCCCTTGGATGTCAGTTTCGAGAGTCGATTTCGAAGTCGTAATGACGCACGTCGATGCCTAACTTGATTTCAACGGGCCAAATTTGTTGTCCACTTTGGATCAAGAGGTCCACCTCTGCGCCCGCCTGGGTTCTATAGAAGTAAAACCTGGGAGCCGTAAGGTTGTATGATCCTGCAGTCATCAATTCCTCAATAACAAGCCCTTCAAAAGAGCTTCCCCGATTCGGCCATCTCTCGAGAGATGCTTCATCGGTCAATCCTGCCAGACGGTGCAAGAGCCCCGTATCCCGGATGTATAATTTGGGACTTTTTACCAATCG
>CAZSBH010000098.1:0-13087 GCA_964604845.1 uncultured Spirochaetaceae bacterium | reverse complement strand
GCACCAGAATCAGCGCGGTGTACGGGCCCACCTGCGATTCCCTGGACACGATAACTTTGAGCGAGGATCTTCCGGAATTGAATATCGGGGATCGGGTCTATGCCGAGAACATCGGCGCCTACAGCTATGCAACGGCGACCCACTTCAACGGCTTCAGCCCGGCCAAAGTCCTCCATATCAACGAGTGATTACGGATGAGCGCGTTTTATATCGGATTATATTTTATCTGCTGGGCCCTGCTTCACAGTCTGCTGGCCGGCCTGCGAGTCAAACGTCGTGCCGCAATGCTGTTCGGCGAAGGGGCGAGGGAATGGTATCGCCTCGGCTTTGTCATCACCGCGGTACTGACCCTGATCCCGCTTATCATCCTGCTTCTTCGGTTGCCGGATACCCGCCTATACACGGTTTCCTCTCCGTGGCGGTGGCTGATGGCGGCAGTCCAACTTGCCGCCCTGATTCTGATGGCCTGGACGATCCGCAGCACCGATCCACTGGATTTTATCGGCATAAAGCGCATCGCCGGGATGCAGCCTCGCTACCGAACCACTCTAACTACTCATGGACTGTATCGATACACCCGCCATCCCATGTATTTCACCGGTATGCTGGTGATGTGGCTGACCCCCGTAATGAGCCTCAACCTGCTCACCCTCTTCGCCCTCATGAGCCTGTACTTCGTTCTGGGATCCTACCATGAAGAGAAGCTGCTGATCGGGCAATTCGGGACGGCCTACCTGGAGTATCGGAAAAAGGTTCCCCGAATCTTCCCGGTGCTGCACTTTCCCCCATAGGAGGTATTTGCTATATTCAAGAGGTTCGACAACAGAGCCGCTCGAGGAAGAAAGGCATCGTGAAGAAGAAAAAACCGTACGGCCATACCTTGCGGGAGCAGCTGGTAGCAAGCGCCAAGGACCGGCTCTACTCATTTCTCCTGGATTTCGGCGGTATCCGAGGTGCCCTTGTGCACGCTACCCGTATGGTAAACGAGATGCGAGCCAACCACGAGCTGGGGACACTGGAAACCCTGCTGCTGGGACACGCCTATATCGCAGCCGGGCTGATGACTGCCAATCTGAAGGGAAGCGATCGGGTGAGCATACGAGTGGATTGTTCCGGTCCGGCCCAAGGGCTGTCGGTAGAAGCCAACGCTTTCGGAGAGGTCCGAGGGTATCTGCTGCAAAGTCCGTTTTCCGTCGATCATTCCTTCCGGAACCCTGAGCTTCGGGAGTTATTGGGTCAGGGGATTTTGAGCGTTACCCGCTCCCTGGAGAATGCCAAGCAGCCCTTCACCGGGCAGGTACAGCTGCAGCACGGTACCCTGGCTGAAGACCTGGCCTACTACTATCTGGTATCAGAACAGACCCCAAGTGCCTTCACCTTCAGTGTCCATTTCGACGCGAGGGGCGAGGTCACGGGCGCCGGCGGCTTGTTCCTCCAGGTAATGCCGGGAACAGAGGAGAGCAAAGTTGCCCGGCTCGAAGAAATCATCCAGAAGATGCCCTCCCTCGGCCGTATGTTCGCCGATCAGCTTCCCGTCGAACAGCTCCTTCAGGAGCAGTTTTCGGATTTGTCGCCGATCATTTTGGGGAAACGAAGGGTTGCCTTCATGTGCCACTGCAGCAAACCCCGCTTTCAACGCTTCATGGCTGCCCTACCGCAGACGGAGCTGATGGAAATACTCGAAACCGGGCCCTTCCCCGTAATCACCACCTGCTTCAATTGCAACACCGCCTACAAGTTCCCGAAGGCTGAGATCGAGGAACTCCTCAGCCACCAAGTAGACAACTAGCCTCTGAGCAATCAATTAATCCTCGCGGGTCCCAAGGTGGGTTGAAAGGTTATTTCTTTCTCTTCAAAAACCGAAGGGGGGACCAATCGAGAAGAGACTCCAGTGTGGCCCGTCTGAGTTGCAGGGCCGACTGATCTGTTACTCCCGGATGGGATTCCAAACTGGACTTCAAGAACTCCAGCACCGAGATTTCCCCCAAGGACCGCACCGCCGCACCGGTTACCGATTCGAACAGCGACAGGGCTTCCTCGCTCTGCCAGGGCGCCTCCTTGGGATTCCCGAATAGGGTTCGAAAAAGTTGCTGCAGACGGATCTTGTCGAGAGAGCGGGCCGGTACGAGCAGATCACCCTCCTCTCCGGCGAACAGCAGCAGTCCCTCCTGGTGAAACAGGTCTGTGAAATAGGAGATATCAGCCAGCGAGGCACTGAAACGACGGGCAATCTGGGTGGAGCTCGGCGGTGTTTCTCCTCGATAGAAACGGCCGGCTATCTGGAAGTAGATCTCCAGGCCGAAGAGAAAGCGCTCCGCCGGACTGATCTGCTCCAGGCGCTTGCCCAGCCATCCGAGTTGTCGATGCTGATGGACAAAGGCGACTTCAAGGGAGAGCAGTACGATGGTCCAGGCCACGTACAACCAGATCAGGAAGATAGGCATCACCGCGAGGGATCCGTAGACAATCGACAGTCGGATCACGTAGGTAACCCAGAAAAAGAAGATTCTCCGGGCCGCCTCCCACAGCACCGCCCCGACAACCGCCCCGAGCAGGGCGCTGAAGAAGCGCACTCGTCCCGAGGGAATCAGGATGATCATCAACAGCAGGGCGAAAAAGATGAAGATCGAGGGTAAAACCCCGGTGAGGACGGAAAGGGTTTTGCTGATCTCCTGAACCGTTTGACCGCTGACCAGGGAGCGGAGCATCCCGGCAAGGTTGAGACCGATACTGAACAGGAAACTGCCCACGATCAAGACCGACGCATAAGTCGCCAACCGGCGCAGCGAGTTTTTCAAAGTTCTGCTTCCCCAGAGGGCGTTGAAGGTGCTCTGAATCGTGTTGAGTAGAAAGATCGCCGTGATCAGGAAGAAGAGCAGGCCAACCGCGCCCAGCGCACGGGTGTTTTCCACGAATCGTTGGATGTAGGCCATGATCTCATCCTGGCTGGCGGGAACGAGCTGGGTAAAGAGGAAGCTCTGCATATTCTCCAGCACTTCAGTGAAGGTGCCCAGGGCGGAGAAAAGGGAGAACAGAAGGGCTGAGAGCGGCACCATTGCCAGCAGACTGGCAAAGGCCAGACTGGCCGCACGAATCAGGCACTGATCCCGCTGGAATTCACGAGACAGTCGTCGTATGTACCGGACAAACTTACGCAAGAACGGGCTTAGTATTGGCGCCATATCCTATTGTCGTCCCTCCACTACTGGTAGTATAGGACAGAGAATCGCCATCCCGCAATCATTTATCCCGCCTCGATAGAATGATCCGAATACCAAGCGGTGCCCGCCTGCCGTTTCCGATTTGATTCATTGTTTAGGATTTTGTGATTCTTTTGTGATGGTCTTTTATCTTCTTTTAGGTGAGACCACGAGGTGAGACCATTCAATCATTCAATCAGGAGGTAGGAAGATGAACAAACAGTGGATACAGGTTCGATCGACGATGTTCCGATTAATTTTGACTCTCATGGTCATGACCGGGCTCGGGATATACTCGCCCGCCGTGATTTCCGCACAAGACGGCCGGCAGGGGACGGGCTACAGCCAAGCAACCTTCGCCGGAGGCTGCTTCTGGTGCATGGAGCCTCCCTTCGACAAGCTGGAAGGAGTGATCTCCACCACTTCCGGATACGCAGGGGGGCATGTCCAGAATCCCACCTATCAGCAGGTGTCCGCGGGAAGCACCGGTCATGCCGAGGTGGTGCAGGTGGTGTACGATCCGAAGAGAATCAGTTATCAGGAGCTGCTGGACGTATTCTGGCTGAACGTGGATCCCCTGGACTCCGGCGGACAGTTCTGCGATCGGGGAAACCAGTATCGAACCGTGATCTTCTATCACGATGAAGAGCAGAAGCGTTTGGCCGAACAGAGCAAAGCGGCTCTTGAACGCTCGGGACGTCTCTCCAGATCGGTGGCAACCGAGATCGTGGCTCTGAACGGCACCTTCTATCCGGCCGAGGAGTACCACCAGGATTACTACATTAAAAATCCCCTGCGGTACAAATACTACCGAACGGCCTGCGGCCGGGATCGCCGTCTGCAACAGCTGTGGGGCAAGTAAGCCCTTGGGCCTTTCAGCCCTGGTGATGGAGCAGCAGATCTTCGATTTACGCTATGGTGGATTCGTAGAATCGCACTATTTTCGCCCGGCCGCCGCAACCGGTTCGATGGGTAGCAATCCACGGAAGATGTTATCCGGATCGTATTTCGCCTTCACCTGCTGCAATCTCCGGTAGTTCTCTCCGTAGGCACGGCGCAGCATTTCCTCCCCCTCTTCCCCGAAACCGGGAAAATTGAGGTAGGTCGCGCCGCGGGAGAATTGCTGCATATCCCGGTGCAGCTCCCGCGTCCAGGCGAGGTTGGCTTCGTTGTCCGCCGGATCGTGCCAGTTGGCCTCGATACCCAGCAGATAGGGCGTTTCCCTGGAGACCAGGGGGCCGCTGCCAACGCCCCGCCGCGACAAGGCGCCACCCAGAGCCCAGACATCGACAGAGGAGCGTGCGGAGGGACGCACAGCGACAGAGGAGGAAAGCACACCAATCGCCGCATCGCTCAACTCCTCGAGATACACCGACTTCCAGTAGTACAGACCTCCGTCGGGATAGTCTGCATCCAGGAACTGCTGAACTTCGACAAAGTCCATTGGTCCGCTGAGGTCCGCCAGGGGTGTTCCGACCCGCCGTAGCGGCTCGATCGCGGCTTCCCCCTGATCGAATTGTCCGGTGTAGCAGGCCATGAGAATGACAACTGCGGTGCCCTGATGTTCCTGCGGTACTTCGGGGACCTCCGGCGCGCTCCCAAACACCGCCACAGCGCCCAACTGTTCAGGGGCGGTGGTCATGAACTCCCTGAAAAATCCAAGCACCTCGGAGGAACGTTCCGCCGGATACATAGGCAGGGCAAACCAGACTTTCGGCCCAACCCTATAGGCCCGAAAATCAAAGGAGGTGACCACGCCGAAATTTCCCCCTCCTCCCCGCAGCGCCCAGATCAGATCGGGGTTTTCCGAGGAGTCGGCTCGTATCAGCCGGCCGTCGGCGGATACCAGTTCTACGGACTCGAGGTTATCCGCGGTTAATCCATATTGGCGGCTCAACCATCCCAAACCCCCATGGAGGGATAAACCAGCGATCCCTGTTGCGGAGACCTGGCCGAGGGGAACGGCCAGGCCGTGAACCTGGGTCGCCCGGTCTATATCTCCCAAGGTCGCCCCCGCCTCCACCCGCACACGGCGGCGTTTCTGATCCACTTGAACCCGCTTCATGCCGGACAGATCGATCGTCATACCCTGTTGCACAACAGCGCTGCCTGCTACATTATGACCTCCTCCTCGAATCGAGAAGAGCACTTTGTGGTCACGGGCAAAGTCCACCGCCCGGCGTACATCCTCGGAAGTGGCACAGCGTGCAATAAGGGCGGGACGCCGGTCGATCATTCCATTCCAAACCCGACGGGCCTCCTCATAGCCCGAATCCCCCGGCATCAACAACTCTCCGCTCAGATTTTTCTTGAGCCCTTCCAACTCGTCGTGGGGGACTCTGACGGTCCCTCCATCTACCGTTCTGATTTCTCCATTCAACCTCATCGATACCTCTTTTTACGTTTCTAATAGGATCGAGCAACCACTCGGCAAGGACCAACGGCAGCGCTCAGCAGTTCAGGGCTGAACATCAGCATTTTTCCTGAAGACAGCCAAAGATAATTTAATATAACTTTTTCAGTAAGGTATGTACAGGGTTGCCGCTGCGAAGGCGGGAGCCACGAGCGGAGGTTCATTTTGAGGGAGAGGATTTAATTTGACCGATTTGGTTATATTTATTAAATTTCCTCCAACCGCAACTGCATTGCAATGACAACCAAGAACATGTTCACTCGATTCATCTTCTTCATTCTCTACTTTTCTCTGTTCTCGTTCCTTATTTTTGGAATGTGGGAATGGATGCAGTCGCCCTTTTACCAAGATATCTCGACGGACTTCAACCGGATCGTTTGGTTCCGCATCCACTGCAGCCTCATCGACGTACTCATCGTTTTGGGGTCGGCGGCGTTCGTCACGGTGATCAGGCGAAAACTCGATTGGTTTGTATCCCTGAAAATCGGGGACTTTGCCCTGCTGTCAGCCGGGGGAGCGCTGTACACGGCTGTCAGCGAATACGTGAACGTAGAGGAACTGCAGCGGTGGGGATATTCACCTCTGATGCCTCGGGTTCCCCTGCTGGGTATCGGAGTCATTCCCATTCTGCAGTGGCTGTTACTCCCGGCACTGGTGTTGTTGCTGACAAAAAACCACCTCAGCGGAATCAAACGGGATTGACCATTGCTCCCTGAATAATCCCGACAAAAGCCAGGCCGATAGAATCAAGGGTAAAAAGAATCTAAATTTTACGGTGCTACCGATCTTCCAAGGAAAGCTCGAAGCAGAAGATGCTTCCCCTACCCACTTCGCTTTCTACGTGGATGCGGCTTCCGTGGATCCCCATGATCTTTTGGGCGATCGCCAGACCGAGCCCGCTGCCCCCACCGGAGCTCGCCCTTTCCCTGCCGCTTGAAAAGAAGCGATCGAAGATAAAGGGAATATCCTTTTTCCCGATTCCCTTACCGCTGTCGATCACCCGCACCCTCGCCTTTCCAGATTGTTCCTGCAGCTCCGCACTCACCCGGCCGCCTGAGGGCGTGTGGCTGAGTGCGTTTTCGATCAGGTTGGAGAGAACCCTCTCGATCATGTTGATATCCGCCAGCACGAAGAACAACTTCTCGGGCAGGTCGGCTTTGAGCGCCACCTGTTGCTTGTCCGCCCTGGCTCGATATTTCAAGACCACGTCCTGAATAAGCTCGGTCAAAGAGAATCGCTCCAACTTCGGTTCGATCTGCCGGGCTTCGTACTTGGAGAGCTCGAACAGCTCGTGGACCATTTGGTTCAGCATCGCGGCGTCACTGAGAATGATCTGCAGATACTCCTGGATCTGTTTCCGGCTCAAGCCTTCGTGTTTCATCAACAGAGTTTCCACATACCCCTGGATCGACGTCAGCGGGCTGCGCAGGTCGTGGGAAACATTAGCGATCAACTCCCTGCGCAGGCTGTCGGTTTGTTTGAGCTTCTCCAGATTTGCCGCAATCGTGTCGGCCATGCGGTTGTACGCCCGGGATAGCTCTCCTACCTCATCTTTTGCAGAAACATCGAGGCGCCTGTTGTAGTTCCCCTGTTCGAACTCCCTGACGGATCGAGCTACGCGCTGAAGGCGACGGGTGAGAAGGGTAAAGAGGATCAACCCGACAATACCGACCGAAACGCCGGAGAGAACCAGGGCGCGCACCAGGGCGGAGGCAAGATATTTCTCCTTCAACCTGCCGGCAGCCAGGTCGTATAACGTGCTGCGCAGCACGATGTACAGATACCCGGTACTTCCGTCGGAAAGCGATATCGGTGCCGCGGAGAAGTGCTTTTTCGCCCCCACACCTCGGGGATCATCCCCGTAGATCGGCGGGCTCGCACTGCCGTCGATAAAACGGCGTATAGGCTCCAGATCGACTGTCTCCTTCCTGACTTCTTTTCCCGGCTCGGCGAAAAAAGCCAGGATTGTTCCGTCGCCGTCGAGCAGATAGATCTCGATGGTCGGATTCAGCACCATCATGTAGTGGATAACTTCGCCGATGTCCTCCACATCCCCCTCTGGGGCTAACACCGGCTCGATCTCGGCGGCCATGTCCCGCGCTAAATCCCAGTTTACCCGTTGATCGATTTCGACCTGGCGGCGTTCGGTAATGCCCATGGTGATGAACACCTGGGCTGAACCCATGATCAGGAGAAGCACGAGGAACAGGGATGAAACTTTTACAGAGAAGCGGCTTAAAAATGGAACCTTGGTCAAAGTTCCTCCGGCTCGGCAAAACGGTAGCCGAATCCCCACACAGTCTTGATATACCGCGGTTCAGAGGGGTCCGTCTCTATCTTGTTGCGCAGACGGTTGATATGGGAGTTCACCGTATGATGATACCCTTCAAATTGATATCCCCATACCGCGTCAAGCAGCTGTTGGCGATTGAAGGCTCTGCCCGGACTGCCTGCAAACAGCACGAGCAGGTCGTATTCCTTGGCGGTCAACTCAACCTTCCCGCCGGCAAGAGATACGGTCCGCTTTTCCAAATCGATCTGCAGATCTCCGATGTTGAGAAGCTTCCCAGTAGGGCTGCCGGTGCCGTCGCTGTAGTTGTCGGTCCGTCGAAGGATTGCTTTCACCCTGGCCAGCAATTCCCGAATGCTGAAGGGCTTGGTGATGTAGTCGTCGGCGCCGAGCTCCAGGCCGAGCACCTTGTCCAGCTCTTCGGATTTGGCCGTCAGCATCAGAATCGGGATTCCTATATCCGCTGCCCGGATCTTCTTGCAGATCTCGAAGCCGTCAAGCCCGGGAAGCATCAGATCGAGAATGATCAGCCTGTACTCCGACTCCAGAGCCCTTTTCAGACCCCGATTGCCCGAGGAAACGGCCTCCGTGGAAAGCCCGATATCCCGCAGATGCAGGGAGAGAAGCTCAACGATTTTCGGATCGTCTTCAATTATGAGGACATCCGAGTTGGTCCGGTTCGCAGACAGAGAGCTCACTCCACGGTTACCCTTATCAGCGGCCAGTCATTCGCCCCGTCGTAACGGTCGGGATCGGTCTCTATCTGAGTGTTGCCCTGGATATCAGTGGCGCGCGCATTCACCGTGTACGAACCCCGCTGTGGAAACACCAGATCCGCTTCCCAGAACACCCACACGTTGTCCGCATCCATTTTCTTCACGATCTCAGCGGCGCTCCAGCTCTTGCCCTTATCGGCTGTAAGTTCGACTTTGGCCACCCGGGTGCCGCCAAAGGCGGCTCCGCTGATCCGCAGAGCTTCCCCTGCCGCAACCTTGGCGCCCCGGGCCGGCTGAAAGATGATCGAATCGATGTCCATCGGCGGGGAACAATCCCAGCCTCTATCCTCCCAATAGTCCTTCATCGGCATGTCGATCACTTCGATGCTGGTGACCCAGGCGGGCTGTTTGACTCCAAAATAGCCGGGGTTGAGGATCCGCAAGGGAAATCCGTGCAGCGGCGGAATGGGTTCACCGTTCATGTACAGGGCGGCCAGGATTCCGTTGTCCCGGATCTGCTCCATGGTGTGGGAGGCGTAGTAGCCGTCCGCGGCTTCGTAGCGCACCCCGGTGGCATCCTGATGAACACCGAGAGACTGAAGCAGTTCGTAGAGCCTGAATCCTTTCCAGACGGCTGTGGAAACCAGGGGACCGCTGGGGGAATTGCCGATGCACTCGACGGTCAGGGGCACTTCGACCATCTCCATGTCGTACAGCTCGTCCAGGCTGAACGATCCGGGACGGTCGACCAAACCTTTTACTTCCAGGGAATAGGAAGAGGCATCGATCTGGGGAACCTCACCGATGCGGGTGACGTAGTAGTTTTCATTGGAAGTGATGAAGTCGGGGAAACCGCTCTCTTTTACAGCGAGCTTCTCGGATGTGCAGGCGATGAAACCGAGCATGATCACCAGGAGCAAAGGAAAAAGCCTGTTCATACGTTCCTCCGTAGGTAATGGTATCGAAAATATAATAATAGGGAAATATCACGGAATTATCACGGAAAAGAAACAATTCCAAGAGAAACCGTGCTACCACCGCTTCACTGCCTGAAAACCTACATGCGTGCAAATTTTACAGGCCGAAGCCTGCGAAGCTGACGATGGGAGGATCGGCATTTGTTTTTACGGTCCGCTCTTAGTAAACTATATATGACTGAAAAATTAACCTATAAAGGAGTGGAACATGTTGAATTTATCCGTTACCACAAAGCTGACTACAGGGGACGCCCTGGATCGCTGTCACCGGTACTTTGTTGAACAACAGGGATTGAAGCTGGTAGAATGGATCGCCCACCTGCACGCAGAAAAGGGAGCCTGTGAGCTTCGAGTCACCGGCGGAACGATCAAGGGATCGACCGAGGTCGATTCGAAAGCGGTTCTTCTGTCCCAAGCGGCACGCTTGGTCAAGGACTACGGATTCGCACCGGCCTACTACGGTTTGCACCTCCATACCGATCCCGATGAAGATGTGGGGCATCTCATGGTTTCGGTCAAAGAAACCGATCCGGTGGAGATCACCTTCGAGAGTCAGGAGCTCGATTTTCCCGTCAAAGAGTTCAGCAGCCGGCTGCCGAAGGCGTAGCTGAATCAGGCAGCATCAGTAGGGATGATGATATGAGTACGAGCAGCAAATCCCAGGTTGTCATTGTCGGGGCCGGCTTCGGCGGTTTGAAGGCTGCACAGATGCTGCGCCGGGCTCCCGTGGATATCACCTTGATCGACAGGAACAATCACCACCTCTTCCAGCCGCTTCTCTATCAGGTAGCGGCGGCCTACTTGGACCCCGAACAGATCGCCAAGCCGGTGCGGGGCATCTTTCGCCGGCAGAAGAATCTCAGCTTCAAAATGACCGAGATGTCGGGGGTTGACTTTGAGCATCAGGTCGTTGCCACCCCGAACGGCGGGGTACCCTACGACTACCTGATCCTGGCTGTGGGGGGTCAGACCAGCTTCTTCGGCATGAAGGGAGTGCAGAAGCACGCTTTTTCCCTGAAGGGACTGGCCGACGGCATCGGCATCCGCAACCACCTGCTCACCTGTTTCGAACACGCTGCCCTGGAGCCCGACAGATCAAAACAGCAGGCTCTGCTCACCACCGTTGTCGGTGGAGGAGGAGCGGCCGGAGTGGAGATGGCCGGGGCCTTGGCGGAGCTGACCCGGAACGTACTGAGCAAGGATTTCCGGGAGTTCGGTAGTACGGATTTCCGAATCATCATCTGTGAAGCCGCCGACCGGCTGCTGCCTGATCTGCCGGAGGATTTAGCCCGGGAAGCAATGCGTATATTGACGAAAAAAGGAGCGGAAGTGAAATTGGCCAGCCACATCACCGATTTCGACGGGGAAGAGGTGAAGCTCAAAGATCAATCGGCAATCCCGGCGCGTACTCTAATATGGACTGCGGGTATCCAGGCGGCAAAAATTACCGAGGCCCTGAATTTGCCGTTAAGCGCCAACAAGCGGGTAATTGTAGAGCCGACCCTGCAGGTTCCCCGACACCCGGAGGTATTTGTGATCGGAGATGCCGCCTATTGGGAAGAAGGTGGCAGCCCTATTCCCATGGTGGCCCCGGCGGCGGTTCAGATGGCGGAGACCGCTGCCCGCAACATTGCGTGTCTGCTCCGAGACACTCCTCTTCGTTCCTTTCACTACAGGAATCCCGGAGCTCTGGCGACGATCGGGAGAAACGCCGCGGTGGCGAAAGTAAAGGGATTGAAGTTCAAGGGATTTTCCGCCTGGCTGGTGTGGCTGGTCGTCCACCTGATGCGTTTGGTGGGTTTTCGCAACCGATTGGTCGTGCTGATCAACTGGGCGTGGGACTACTTTTTCTTTGAACGGGCTTCCCGGATCATCGTACATAGATAGAAATCGGCAGAGTTCTATTCCACGCTGATGGCCCCCGCGGGGCAGCCGTCGACCGCCTGCCGGACCTTCTTCTCCTCATCCGCCGGGACAACATCCAACTGCACACGGGAAATCCCGTCCACCACTTTGAACACGGCTGGACAGGTATCTTCGCAGTTGCCGGATCCGATGCAAAGATCCTCGTTTACTACAGCTTTCATCCAAACCTCCTCAATGATCAATTCTTCTTGACTCCAAGGATACCAGTGGGCGAACAGATGGTATATAACCCGAATCTGTACCTTCGTGAAGTTTTTTCCATAAAAGCCCCATGGTCCTTGATCTACGTCAAGTGCCCCCGCTCCCGTATTGAGTACTTTATGAACAAGGACTTCAAGTTGCACGGAAACGAGAGTACAATCTTTTTAAAGGAGTGAAACCATGAAAGTAAAAATCAAAAACAATGTCCACTGGGTGGGCAAGATCGACTGGGAGTTGCGGAAATTCCACGGGAACGAATACTCGACACACCGGGGCTCGACATACAACTCCTATCTGATCGAGGAAGAGAAAACCGCCCTGATAGACACGGTTTGGGCTCCCTTTGCCAAAGAATACGTGAGCAACCTTGCCGGGGAGACCGATCTAAAAAAGATAGATTTTATTGTCGCCAATCACGCGGAGATCGATCACAGCGGGGCATTGCCGGAGCTGCTGAAGCACATCCCCGATACTCCCGTGTACTGCACAGCCAACGGTGTGAAGTCCTTGACCGGTCACTATCACGGCGACTGGAACTTCCAGGTGGTGAAAACCGGAGATCGGCTGAGCCTCGGCAGCAAGGAGTTGATCTTCGTAGAGGCTCCAATGCTGCACTGGCCTGACAGCATGTTCTGCTACCTGACCGGAGAAAACATCCTGTTCAGCAACGATGCCTTCGGCCAGCACTACGCCTCGGAGCATATGTTCAACGATCTAGTCGATCAGAACGAACTGTTCACCGAAAGTCTGAAATACTACGCCAACATCCTGACGCCCTTCAGTTCTCTGGTTGAAAAAAAGATCCAGGAGTTCCTCAGCCTGGAACTCCCGTTGGACATCATCTGCACGAGCCACGGAGTCATATGGCGGGACAACCCCGCTCAGATAGTTGAGCGTTATCTGCAGTGGGCCAAAGAGTACAAGGAAAACCAGATCACCATCGTATACGACACGATGTGGAACAACACCCGTGTGATGGCGGAACGGATCGCTGAAGGCCTACACCGCTCGGATCCCGATATAAACGTCAAGCTGTTCAATATCGCAGGCAGCGACAAAAACGACGTGGTGGCGGAGGTGTTCAAATCCAAAGCGGTCGTACTCGGCTGCCCCACGATCAACCGAGGAATTCTGACTTCCATGGCCGGTTTCTTGGAAGAGATCAAGGGGCTGTCCTTCAAAGGCAAGAAAGCCGCCGTGTTCGGCAGCTACGGATGGAGCGGTGAGTCCCCCCGTATTCTGGCCGAATCTCTTCAAGAGGCGGGCTTCTCGGTCGTCGATGACGGTTTAAAGGTGCTTTGGAATCCATCCGAGCAAAGCATCGAGGAGTGTGTGTCCTACGGCCGGAAGCTGGCGAACGCTCT
>CAZSBH010000097.1:0-13520 GCA_964604845.1 uncultured Spirochaetaceae bacterium | reverse complement strand
CAAAATCCGTTCCTAAAATTATCGTTACGTCGATGCTCAAATCGCCGTCCTCCTCCAACCGAGAGTACACACGTGTGCAACGGATAAACTCGGCAATCCGCTCGGCTGCAGCGATCCTGCCCTTTCGATCAAGAACCACTGTTTTCTGGTAGTCCGAGTTATCGGCATTAGCAACGGACACCACATCGTAGCCAAAACTCTGAAAAACATTCGCCCCTCTCCGAGCCAGCCCGCCGACGCTGGTTCCGTTGAGAATCTCTATGGAAACCGTCAACTCTTCTTCTGTGAAGGGCTCCTGGCTGGAAATAGTTTCTCCGGTCTGTTTGACGATTTCTTTGAGAAGTTGGCCGTCAAAATGGGGAAACAGAAGCTCCTTGCCGTCTACAACCCGGGTACTTCCCAGAACCCGTTGAAAGATGATTTTCTCGTTATCCAACTTCCTCACCTCGTCGACAAAAGAGCTCAAGGCACGTGGGCTCAGGTTGGTCGACATATTGCGTCTAAATGCCGCAAAGGCATTTTTCTCGCTCAGCAGATCACTCTCGGCGATTTTTTTCAAGAATGATTGTAGGAACCTCTGTTTGCGTCCCACCCTGTCGACATCGTTTTCCATCTCCTCCCGATAGGCGATAAAGTCGCGAATCTTGTCACCGTCCAGAACGACACTTCCGGAAGGCAGGAGCACGCGCTGTCCTTCTACGGTGGTATCCACCGGATTGGGGATAAAAAGCTCCAGCCCGCCGAGAAGATCTACCTGGTTTCTCACCTCCTTATCCTGCAGATCGATATAGAAGGGAATATCGATGGCAACAAGTTCTTCGACCTTGGTGATCAGGGGATCCATATCCCCTCGTTCATACAGCACGTCGATCCTGTCGACTTTCTTTAACGACTCGATGATCATACCCACATTGCCCGGAATATAGACTATAGCCGCCCGGTTGGTATTCGGATCGTAGAGGAGAATTTCGAAAAAGCGATACTCCTGATCGCCGCACAAAGAAAAAAGCACGGCTACGGGCTCCCCCTGTTTGAGCATTTCGGTAAACAGGTCGGTACGAAGTTGAAGGTAGCCAAAAACCCCGGCGGACAGGACAACGATGACGATCAATATGAGAAGAAGAATGCTCTTATCCCACTTTCGTTTTCTTCTTAGCATTTCCTCAGTAACTCCTCGTATAGATCTCGGGCCGGCGCTGCGATCGCTCTTGTTTTCAAGAATTTAAAAATCTCTTCCAACACCAAGATCATCATGCTGTCAAGGGGAAGCTCCAGGGCACTCAATCGAAACTTCTCATCCAGAAACCCGCGGCCCGGTTCGAGAAAATCCGCGACGAAGACGATCTTTGCCAGCAACCCCATAGAAGGTCGACCGGTAACGTGGCTGGCCACCGCATCGAGGATCTCCGGATCCCCAACCCCGAGGGCGTCCCGCAGCAGCACCGAGGCTGCTCGCCCGTGGAGGAGGACGGGACGCTCCGCTTCCAGGGCGGATATTCCGCCGCCATCCCGGACTGCAAGAAGCCGCACCTTCCTGAGGTCCATCTCCCGAGCCAGATCATGGGCCAAGCCCGCCAGTGTTCCCTTGACCCCGTCCAAACCGTAACGAAGACACAGGTCTCTGGCCAGTTCAGCCACCCGCCGACTATGCTCCAGTCTCTCCCGGCTCAAGCTTTTTCGCAGCAGATCTTCTATTGCTTCAGCTGTACAAGTCATTTTCTTGAATATAGTCAAATACCTCCGGAGGCAGCCACTTGCGAACCGTATCGCCATTTCCTGAATACACCTTTTTACGGATTTGGGAAGAGGAGATCGGATACAGCGAATTGTCGATATAGCGGCAGGGATACCGTATCTCTACATTCGCCGGGGATCGTCTGCGGGCAACGATCAGATCGACCAGTTCGACCAATCGGTCCACGTCCCACCACGTTTTGAAATCCTCTACCAGGTCGTCTCCGATGATCAACCCGGGTTTCCCGTCGATGGGGTAACGCCGAGACAATTCCCAAATCGTATCGATCGTGTAGGATGTACCGCCCCTCGTCAGCTCACAGTCGTCGACAAGGAAATCAGGATAGGGAGAGGCGGCAAGCTCCAGCATCTTCAACCGGTTCTCGGGGCCTGCATCCATCTCCATGTTTTTGTGCGCCGGGATATTGGCCGGGACGAAAATGATCCGCTGATAGCCTAGTTCAGCCTGCACCTCCCCGGCGATATTGAGATGCCCCAAATGCACAGGATTGAAGGTGCCTCCAAGAACAGCGATTCTCACCGGTGCCTCCCCACCGTCCGAAAAAGCGTCCGCTTCAGCTCGTCGATACCGAATCCGGTAACCGCGGAAATACCGAGGCAGTCCTGATCCCGTACGGCGGCCCTCAGCTCCGTCAATCGGTCCTCGGATCCGTCAAGGTCCATCTTCGTACCCACCATCAAACGGGGTTTTCTTGTCAGCTCTTCGCTGAAGGTACCAAGCTCCTTTTCGAGCATGTGGTAGCTTAGCCCGGGATCGTTGTCGTGTAAATCGATGAGAAAGACAATGAGATTCGTTCGGCTTATGTGTTTTAAAAACTGGAATCCCAAACCGGCGCCCCGGGATGCTCCCTCAATGATTCCCGGAATATCGGCCAGAACAATGTCATTGTCGTACAGGGAGCACACCCCAATATTCGGGATCTTGGTAGTGAAGGGGTAGGAGCCGATCTTGGGATGGGAGTTGGTAAGCACTGACAGGAGAGTGGATTTCCCCGCATTCGGCTTGCCGACCAAACCGATGTCGGCGATCAAAGCCAACTCCATCAGGACTCGGCGGCAGACACCCTTCTGTCCTGGTTCGGCGAATCGAGGCGCCTGGCGTGTAGATGATCTGAAGTGCCAGTTGCCCCGCCCCCCACGTCCTCCCCGCAGAAACATCCAGGGTTCGTCCCGGGAAGACAGATCCTGCAGAACGGCACCGGAATCCGGATCCTTGACCAAAGTGCCGGGGGGTACGGGAATCTCGACGTCCCGTCCACGGCGTCCGCTCTTCCTCTGACCGCTTCCGTGCTTACCCTTATCTGCGCGAAAGGCATGACGCATCTTGAGATAGGATAGAGTTTTCAGATTTTTCCGCACTACAAACAGAGCGTCCCCGCCGTCCCCGCCGTCCCCGCCGTCAGGCCCGCCCCGAGGTACGTATTTCTCTCTTCGGAAATGTACAGCTCCGGATCCCCCGTCCCCGGAGCAAACTTCGATTGTCGCCTCGTCGACGAATCTGCTCTCCATGCGAGCGTGACCGGCAGCCTACGCTTCGATGCTGACGAGCTTTCTCCCTTGCTTCTTGTGAAATTTCACCGTTCCTTGAGAAAGGGCAAAGAGGGTATCATCCCTCCCCCTGCCGACGTTGAGCCCGGGATGGAACCTAGTTCCCCGCTGTCGAACCAGTATTTCTCCGGCCCGAACCTTCTGTCCCCCGAATCTTTTTACACCCAATCGTTGAGCAGCTGAATCTCTGCCGTTTCTCGAACTGCCCTGTCCTTTTTTATGTGCCATATCTAAACTTCTCCTTCACTCATCCCCTTCGATCACCAGGTGAATTGCCTTCGGATTCTCTTCCCGCAGATCCTCGATGCCTCGCATCAGGAAATCGGTGATACCCCCGAGCCATTCCCGCCGCCGGTCAGGCACCGAGGCGATCCGCACCTCCATCTTCCCGCTCTCCGACGCATCGCCCTGCACCGCCAAATCCGAGTGTAGCTGCAGGGCTCGGGCCGCGGTCCTGAAAAGAACCGTTACAGCGGCACAAACCAGGTCCTCTCCCATCTTTCCTGTCCCGGAATGTCCGGAAACAGAGAATTGTTCAAGACACCCGTGATGATCCAAACGGATCGTAACTCGGATCACCGCTGAAGCTGTAACTAGACTCCGCTGATTTCCTGCACCCGCAGCAGGGTAAACTGCTGGCGGTGGCCCCGGGTGCGTCTGTAGTTTTTTCTCTTCTTGAATTTGAAGACCAGGATCTTCTTGTCTTTGCCGTGCTCTTCTACAACGGCTTTGACCTTGACCCCTTTCACGTAGGGCTGACCGACCTGAACCTTCTTCTCATCCGATACCAGAAGCACCGAATCGAACTCCACCTGCTTCCCCGCCTCCGTATCGAATCGATCGACCTTGAGAAGCGATCCCTCTGCAGCCTTGTACTGCTTTCCTTTTATTTCCACCAGCGCATACATGCCGTTAACCTCACTATTATTTCGTATCCGGCA
The DNA here is from genome assembly GCA_964604845.1 of uncultured Spirochaetaceae bacterium. Classification (GTDB taxonomy): domain Bacteria; phylum Spirochaetota; class Spirochaetia; order SZUA-6; family DRHE01; genus JAFGQJ01. The sequence continues at coordinate 9,276 of CAZSBH010000097.1, read as the reverse complement.
AGAAAATTACACAATTACGCGGGCTCGGTCAAGGGTCTGTTCAGTTTCAACCGCCGAGGATACCGAGCAGAACCCCTGCGGCCACCGCAGAGCCGATTACTCCGGCCACATTCGGAGCCATAGCATGCATGAGAAGGTAGTTCTTCGGATCGCAGCGTTGACCGACTTGATGTACGACCCGGGCACTGTCAGGCACTGCGGATACACCGGCGGCTCCGATCATGGGATTGATCTTCGTCCTAAGGAAGAGATTCATCAATTTGGCGAAAAGAACCCCCGCCGCTGTAGCCACGGCAAAGGAGAACGCCCCCAACACGAAAATCTTGATGGAGGAAGGGGTGAGGAAGTATCCGGCCTGAGTGCTTGCGCCCACCGCCAGACCCAGCAGGATCGTCACGATGTCGATGAGTGCATGCCGGGCCGACTCAGCCAGACGCTCGGTGACCCCGCTCTCCTTCAATAGATTTCCAAAAAACAGCATGCCGAGGAGAATGGAGGCTCCCGGTGCAATCGCCACCGTGACGACAAAGCCGATGATGGGGAACAAAATCTTTGCCCGCTTGCTGACGACCCGGGGCGTCTTCATGTGAATGGCCCGTTCCTTCTTGGTCGTTAGCAATCTGATGATAGGCGGCTGTATGACAGGAACCAGGGCCATATAGGAATACGCAGCAATGGCAATGGCCCCGAGAAGATCCGGAGCCAGTTTGGTCGCCAGGAAGATCGAAGTGGGACCGTCTGCCCCGCCGATAATTCCAATCGCTCCGGCCTGCACGATGCTGAAACCGAGCAGGTAGGCCCCAAACAACGTTGCGAAGATGCCGAATTGGGCTGCAGCCCCCAAGAGGATGAGCTTGGGATTGGCTATCAGGGTGGAAAAGTCCGTCATCGCTCCGATACCAAGGAAGATGAGAGGAGGATACAGACCGCTCTTTACGCCGAAGTAGATGATATTCATGACGGAGTTGTCTATGTACACCCCGATGGTTCCCGGCATGTTACCGAGTACGATCCCAAATCCGATCGGTACAAGCAGCAGAGGCTCATAGTGCTTGGAAATTCCCAGATAGATGAAGACCAGACCTACAACGATCATGATCGCAGCACGATATTCGAAGTGTCCGAATGCGGTGGTGCTGATGAAGCTCAAGAACTCCTGCATTATTTCACCTCGATGTCTATGAGGACCTGATCTTCTTGAACCGAATCACCCACTCCAATGTGGATGGTCTTGACCGTACCGCTCGATCTTGAGGAGATCTCGTTGTCCATCTTCATCGCTTCGAGGACCAGAACCACATCCCCCTCGTGCACGGCATCGCCCTGCTTCACTAGAATAGATTTGACCACTCCGGGAATCGGTGCAATCACCAGACCGGCGGAGAGCCTCGAGACCTGCAATGGCGATTCAACTTGTCGGGGCGATTCCGCGGGTGGCGGCGATTCCGCTTTTCGCGAAGTTGCTCGTGCCGATTTCCGCTCGGGTGCTGAATGGTTAACAACGGGGGAACGCGGCGCTTGCTCGGGCTCGATCTCTACTTCATAGAGATCGCCGTTCAGATTGACTACTACTTTCGACTCGGAGTATTCAACGATCCTCGCTTCGAAGGACTCTCCTCCAATCTTCAAATTGTATGTTCTCATTACCACCACCCCTGTGCATTAAAAAAAGTATCGTTCGGCATGGACCTGGAGGCTCTCCACATGTTGGTGGAAGCCCGTTTCCAGGTCAATAGGAGTTTGTTCTCCTCCTCCACCTCCTCCTCGTGCAGGAAGATCGCCGCAACTACCGCGGCGAGGGCGTAGTCACTCATGTCACCACTGGAGCTTATCGTGCCTACGATCGAGCGCACCGATCTTTTCCCCGGCCTTGGCTTGTTGCCCTTCTTATCGAAGATGTGCAGGTGACGAAGCAGGCCGATTAGGACAGCCACGACGATCAAACTGACGAAAACAATAAGCATTCCAGTTTCGGCGATATTACGCACAAAGCCCAGTTCCCCTTTTCGATACTCCGCGAGAGCCTCTCTGGCATCCGCTTTGGTCACGCCCAGCTCAGATAGAGTGGATGAGGCCTGGGGATCTAGATCCTTTCCGAGAGCTGCGGAGATCTTTCGCGGTGGAACCTGATTTACGTCGGCAAACTCCCTGAGAGTCCAAGACGACTGGTAGAGGTACTCCTGCTCTCTCTCGCCAACCGCGGAAACGGCGGAAGCGAGCAAGAACGACAATACACAAACTAACAATACTCGTTTCATCGCATCGCTTCCTAAAGTGGAATATTCCCGTGCTTCCGCGGGGGATTCCTGTCCTTCTTCCCCGATAGCATCTCCAGGGCACGGATCAGGCGGAAACGGGTATTCGCCGGCTCGATGACATCGTCGATATACCCCTTTTCAGCGGCTCGATAGGGGTTCTCGAATTTGTCCTGATATTCTTCCTCTTTCAGGGCCATGAATCCGTCGGGGTCCTCCGCCTGCAGCGAATCCTTTTTAAAGATGATTTCCGCCGCACCCTTGGATCCCATGACCGCAATTTCGGCAGTGGGCCAGGCGTACACCACGTCGGCCCGCAAGTGCCTGCTGTTCATTACGATATACGCACCCCCGTAGGCTTTGCGCAGAATCACGGTGATTTTGGGCACCGTGGCCTCTGCTATGGCGTAGAGCAGCTTGGCGCCGTTTCTGATGATGCCGTTGTGCTCCTGATTCGAGCCGGGAAGGAATCCCGGTACATCCTCGAAGAAGAGGAGGGGGATGTTGAAGGCGTCGCAGAACCTGACGAAACGCGCGCCTTTAATCGACGAATTGATATCCAGTACGCCGGCAATCACCTTCGGTTGATTGGCCACGATGCCGACAGGATGACCGTTCATGCGGGCAAAGCCAATGACTATGTTCCGGGCAAACTCCCTGGCCACCTCGAGGAAATCACCGTCGTCGACTGTGTTGTGAATAATATCGAGAATATCGTAGGGCATGTTGGGATTCTCAGGAATGATGCTGTTGAACTCCTCACAACGACGCTCGATGACATCGGTGGGCACCACGTAGGGAGGATCTTCCATGTTGTTTGCAGGAATAAAGCTGAAGATCTTCCGGATGAGAAACAGCGTCTCCTCCTCCGTTTCAGTCATAAAATGAGCAACCCCGCTCTTCGTTGCATGGGCGAGGGCCCCTCCGAGATCCTCGGTGCTCACCGTTTCGTTGAGAACGGTCTTCACGACTTTTGGGCCGGTGACGAACATATAGCTGGTTTGCCGATTCATGATGATGAAATCCGTTATCGCAGGCGAATACACCGCGCCGCCGGCACAGGGTCCCATGATACTCGAGATTTGGGGGATCACACCGGAGGCCATCACATTGCGCAAGAATATATCTCCGTACCCGGCAAGGGCGTCGATCCCCTCCTGTACCCGAGCCCCTCCGGAGTCGGCCAACCCGATCACGGGGGCACCCACCTTCATGGCCATATCCATGATTTTACAGATCTTCTCGGCATGGGTCTTGGACAGTGATCCGCCGTTGGTCGTGAAATCCTGGGCGTACAGATACACGATCCGGCCCTCGATCGTGGCACAGCCGGTGACCACACCGTCCCCGAATATATGCTTCTGGTCCATACTGAAATCGTGACAGCGGTGAACCACAAAGGCATCGAATTCCTCAAAACTCTCCGGATCCACCATGACCTTGATCCGTTCCCGGGCTGTAAGTTTTCCCTTCTCATGCTGTGCCATGATCCGACGATCTCCGCCGCCCAGACGTGCTCTGTTTCGTTTGACTCTCAGCTTTCTCAGCAAATTGGTTTTTTCCATGCGCACCTCCACGAGAACGGTCGGGGAGTGTTCCTGACCGAAATGGTTCGTACATATTGCATTCTTCGCTTCGCAACGGGTAAGGAAGATGGCAATATTCTCGTAATAAAACCCTAGTAGCGTATATTTATCAAGATAGGGATCTGCCCGTCGACATGGTACAATGAAAGCCTTGACTTTTCCCATTGCCCTTATTAACTTAGCCCGGCCTGTCCTCGGACAACCGTCGAGGGGGAAAATCAGGAAATCTTGAAACTTTGAGACTCAAGGGAATGGCGGAAGAAAATCGAAAAATGCGCAATCTGGGCATCAGCGCCCACATTGACGCCGGAAAAACAACCCTAACCGAGCGGATCCTCTACTACAGCCGGAAGATCCACAGGGTGCACGAAGTTCACGGCAAGGATGGAGCCGGGGCTACGATGGATTCGATGGAGCTGGAACGGGAGCGGGGTATTACCATCGCTTCGGCGGCTACCCAGGTGGATTGGAAAGACCATACAATCAACATCATCGACACCCCGGGACACGTGGATTTTACCATCGAAGTCGAGCGGGCGTTGCGCGTACTGGACGGGGCGATTCTCGTGCTTTGTGCCGTGGGAGGTGTTCAATCCCAAACTCTCACGGTTGACCGGCAGCTCAAGCGCTACCGTGTGCCCCGTCTGGCCTTTGTCAACAAATGCGACCGCGTGGGGGCCAATCCGCTCAGGGTCAAGGAACAGCTCCGTGAACGTCTGGGCCACAACGCCGTTATGATGCAGATGCCTATCGGGCTGGAGGGAGATTTCAGAGGTATCGTGGATCTGGTGCAGATGAAAGCCCTGTACTACGAAGGGCCGATGAACGAGAAGGTAATTTCAGCCGAAATTCCCGCGGAGCTCGCGAATCAAGCGGAACATCTACGGGAAGAGTTGATCGATGCAGTAACCATGTTTTCCGACGAGCTCGCCGAGGCCTACCTTGAAGGGCAGGCCACGCCAGAGATGATCTACGCGGCGATCCGCAAGGGGACGCTGACTCAGGAACTGACACCCGTGTTTATCGGCTCGGCCTATCGGAATATGGGTGTCAGGGCACTTCTCGACGGTGCCGTGCATTTCCTTCCCGCTCCCGGCGAAGTGGAAAGCACCGCCCTGGATCTGGACAACAACGAGGAGAAGGTCCTCCTCAAACCAAGAGCGGATCAGCCCGTCGTGGCCTTAGCCTTTAAATTGGAGGACGGCCAGTACGGCCAGCTCACCTATATTCGCGTCTACCAGGGAACAATTCGAAAGGCAGATGAGCTGTACAACAGCCGCAGTCGCCAGAGGTTTCGAACCGGCCGCCTGGTCCGCATGCATGCGGACAAAATGGAGGAAATCAGCGAGGCCTGCTGCGGAGACATCGTAGCGCTGTTCGGTATCGACTGCGCATCCGGAGACACTTTTACCGACAAGAGTCTGAATTACTCGATGACCAGCATGTATGTGCCCGATCCGGTGATATCCCTGGCGGTCAAGGCAAAAGAAAAGAAATCAGAGGACCAGCTGTCCAAGGCACTCAATCGCTTCGCCAAGGAGGATCCGACCTTCAGGACCCATGTCGACCCGGAATCCAAGCAAACCATCATCAGCGGTATGGGGGAGTTGCATTTGGAGGTCTATCTGGAAAGAATTCGCCGGGAATACCGGGCCGAGGTGGACACGGGTATGCCCCAGGTGGCCTATCGCGAGACAATCTCCAGGGCTGCAAGCTTTGACTACACCCATAAAAAGCAAACCGGCGGAGCGGGACAGTTTGCCAGGGTGGCTGGACAATTGGAGCCGAGCGGGACCGGCGGCTATGAGTTCATCAACGAGATCAAGGGCGCTTCGATTCCGACGGAGTACATCCCTGCCTGCGACAAGGGATTCCGGAGCTGCCTGGACAAGGGATCGTTGATCGGATTTCCGATTGTGGGTGTGACCGTAAAAATAAACGACGGGGCCGCCCACTCGGTGGATTCCTCGGATCTGGCCTTCCAACAGGCAGCGATCGGAGCCTTCAGAAGCGCCTATGGCAAGGCTTCACCGGAAATCCTCGAACCGATCATGAAGGTGTCGGTAGAAGGTCCCACGGAGTATCAGGGCGGCATATTTGCCAGTTTCAATCAGCGTAGGGGGATGATCGTGAGCACGAGTGAAGACGGAAGCCTTTCCCGAATCGACGCGGAAGTGCCTCTGAGCGAGATGTTCGGCTACTCGACGGTACTCCGCTCCATAACCCAGGGAAAGGCCCAGTTCACCATGGAGTTCTCCAAGCACGCGAAGGTCCCAAAGGGTATCGCTGAAACCCTTCAAAGCGAATATCAAATGAGAAAGACGGGAGAGAAGGTATGATCAAGCAGGAACTGAACCAGCGCAGCCCCCTACGCATCCTCGAGCACTCCACCCACGGGGGACTGGGTAAGGGAAACCTTGGCGTGATCAGCGCCCGCGCCGGTGTGGGTAAGACGGCATGCCTTGTGCATATCGCCACGGACCAACTGCTTCAAGGAAAACAGGTGATCCATGTATCCTTTGCCACCAATCCAAGCCATATCGTGGATTGGTACGAGGAAATCTTCCGAGAAATCGCCGACAAATTCGGTCTGGATTCGGTAATGGCTGTTCATGACGATATAATCCGCCATCGGATCATCATGAACTTCAACCAAGAGGGAATCCGCCTGCCCCAGGTCATCGGGAGCCTGCGTGCGATGATCCGGGACGGGCATTTCGCCGCCGATTCGGTCGTGGTGGACGCCTACGATTTCTCCCGGGTTTCGATAGACGAGCTGAACGTGGTACGGGAGTTCGCCGCGGACCAGGGTGTGGAAATTTGGTTCAGCGTTTCCCTGGGTTACGAACAACCCCGGTACGACACGGTGGGGATTCCTCGCCTGCTTAAAAATCTTGCCGAAGCATTCAGCATCATGATCTGCCTGCGACCGGAGGAAAAGCACATCCGTCTACAGCTGGTGAAAGACCACGATGCCGTTGTGCCTGAAGATCTACACCTCAAACTCGATCCCAAGAGTCTACTCATCGCCAGAGAATAGTCGCGCCTAAATCGAGATCCCCAAGATCGATCCTCCCTCCTCTTGGCCGGCTGGCGGGAACCCTATAATCGGGCTATCATGGAATCCTGGTGGCGGATCACATCGATCTCAAAATCTTCCATTATCACTTCCTGACCGGCGGGGTCGCTACGGTGGTACAACAGGCCCTCAAGGCCTTCCACGCACACCTACCGGAAATTCGCTCGATCGAGCTGGTGGCCGGTCGTATTCCCGAGGGGATTCGCCGCGCCGTCAGCCGGCATAACGGAAAATGTACGGTCGTACCCGAAATCGACTATCGGGATCAGGGCAAGGGAGATAAAAAACAGACGGCCCAGGAAGCCGGCAACCTGGCCCGGCATCTGCTCGACTCCTTCGGCTCCGATGATTCGCTCTGGTGGGTTCACAACTTCCATCTGGGCAAGAATGCCGTATTCACACAAGCTCTGCTTCAGATCATCTATTCCGGGCAATCCCAACGCATCATCCTGCAGATCCATGACTTTCCCGAGTGCGGGCGATTTGAAAATCTGAGGTACCTTCTCAACACTCTAACCCTGGATCCCTACCCCCTGAGCCCCTGGGTTCGCTATACGGTTCTCAACCAGCGGGACCGCGACATTCTTGTCCAGGCAGGCGTCCCGGCGCGAGCTGTGTTTCTGCTTGAAAACCCCGTATTCCATGATCGAGTCCCGGAGCAGCGGAACTCCGTGCGGGATGCCCTGGAGAGGGAATTCGGTAAAACCTTTCCCAAATTTGATGCTCGGGCTCCCCTTCTCCTCTATCCGATTCGAACGATCCGGCGCAAGAACGCCCTGGAAGCGGTTCTCCTCTGCCTGCTCCTCGAAGGCCCGGCAAATATCCTGATTACCCTGCCCGGTGTTTCCGCCGCAGAGAAATCCTACTCCGCGGTGGTTGAGAAGATTTTCGCCGACGGGTTCTGCTCCGGACTGTGGGGAATCGGCACTGCTCTGGAAGGGATGAACCTGAGCTTCGAAGACCTGGTGGCCTGCAGCGACCTGGTCCTGTCCACATCCGTCCAAGAGGGCTTTGGCTACCTGTTTATCAACTCACTGCTGTGGTCGCTGCCTCTGGTGGCCAGGGATCTGGACATCCTGAAGGGCTTGAAGGGTCTGTTTGCGGAATATCCCGCTTATTTCTACGACAGGATCGTCGTGCCCTTCACAGAGGGAAAATCTCTTCGGCAGGCCTACCGGTGCAAGATACTATCGCTGTCAGACCTGCTGCCGGAGGAAGATAAAGATCGTCTGCTGAGAAGCGTCGAGACTCTGCTGCAGGACGACCTGGTGGATTTCTCCTATCTTCCCGTCGCAGAGCAGGACGTTTTCCTTCGGGAGCTTGCCGCCGGAGAAAAATCGGCCATCTGCCGGCGCGAGAACGGCAGGACTCTATCGGCGCTCCAGGCCCTGCTTTCATCGCGAGCTGATCGCGGCGGCGGGGAATCCGTTTGGAGCGACAACCGGCGAAGCGAAGTGCGGTGGCGTTTCGGAGCCGCGGCCTATGCAGAGGGATTTCGCAGCCTAATCGCTTCCTTCGGAACACAACCCGGGTCGCCCGCCGAAGCCGCCGGTGCCAGGGTACCGGATAGAAGTATACAGGAAGCTGTGCTGAAGGCTTTCCTGAAAATCGAGCACCTACGGCTCCTCTACGACTAGCTGTCAATGATGTACCCTTTACGCTTCCAGGCTGTACACAAGCCACCCGGCAAGTCGTGCATCTCAAAGATCTGCGTGCGGTAACCATTCATCTGGGCAGGGATCCCGGCCGAAAGCCCTGCGAACCCGGCCCCGATGATGATGACTGAGTTATCCTCCATACTGCTCCTGCCTATTCATCTATTTGAACATGGTAGCAGGCAAAAATCACAGCTGCTGTAGTGAGGCCAAGCGCAAACTGAAACGTACCAAACCCTTTGCACCCTTCAAGGCGGACTCTCGATGGCCTGGTCGTCTCAATCCTAAAGGTTGTGCGGCTACTCTGGATCGAAACCACCGCTGATTGCACTACTTCACTTTGTGGTTACGACCCATCTGCTTGCATTTGCCCTCGAAGTCTTGCCATTATGTAGGTATCCACATATTGCCCATCTCGAAAAGCAAAATCCACCAACGTACCCTCAACAGTAAATCCACACTTCTCATAGAGTCTGATGGCGGGGGTATTTTCAACGAACACTTCAAGCTCAAGCCGTGTCAGGTTCAACCAGTTATCTGCCAAGTCAATCGCTGCTTGCATGAGCGCTGTACCGACTCCTTTTCCCTGCCAATCATCCCGCACTGCCATGCCGATTTGCCCGACGTGGCGGGCTTTGAATCTGATGCATGTTCTAGTTGATTTCTCACAATTGAGGTACTGCCGCCCAACGAATGAGTTC
>CAZSBH010000096.1:0-14159 GCA_964604845.1 uncultured Spirochaetaceae bacterium | reverse complement strand
CTCTTTGAAGAAGACAAGGAATGAGGCTGTTCTACGAGTGGGGTACCAAGCAGGTTCATAAGTACGGCGAGGAGCTGTGCGGCGACAACATTGCCATCTCCCGCCAACCTGAAAAGGTCACCCTGGCTCTGGCGGACGGTCTGGGAAGCGGGGTCAAGGCCAATATCCTGGCAACCCTGACCAACCAGATAGCCATTCGCATGCTGGAGGCCGACCTGCCCCTATGGGAGGTTGTACAGACACTGAGCGAGACCCTGCCGGTGTGCGCCGTTCGCAAGGTGGCCTACAGCACCTTCGCGATCGCCCAGTTTTTCAGCGAAGGCTATGCCAGGGTGGTGGAGTTCGACTCCCCCCATGCGATTTTGCTGAGGCGAAGGAAGATCCAACCCGTTACCTACGATGAGCGGACCATCGACGGAAAGACCATCCACGAGACGGTCTTGGATCTTCAGGAGGGCGACTGGGTGGTGTTCGTCTCCGACGGCGTGCTGAACGCCGGAATCGGCGGCGCCTATCCTCTCGGTTGGGGGTGGGAGCTGGCCGCCGGATTTCTGGAGAAGCACGCCCACCGGGAACTGTCCGCCGAGGGGCTGGCCGGCAAGGTCGCCGAGGCTGTCAGTGAGCTGTACCTGGGCAAACCCGGCGACGATGTCAGCATCGTCGTCATCAAGGTGCGGCACAAGCTGACGGCCACCGTGTTTACAGGTCCACCGGCCAAACGGGATGTTGAGGGGGAGCTGATCCATCGCTTTGTCAGCAGGCTGGGCAAGCTGGTGGTATGCGGTGGAACCACGGCGAAGATCGTGGCCAGGCACCTGGGTCAGCCCCTGGAAGTGGATCTGAGCACGATCACCGTGGATGTGCCTCCGATCGCCCGGATGGAAGGAATCGACCTGGTCACCGAGGGAATCCTGACCCTCACCCAGGTCAGGGATATGTTGCGGGACGGGGCTGACCGAAAGACGGTCCAGTACCGCAACGATGGAGCGGCGGGTTTGCTCCGGGTTCTGTTGGACGTGGATCACACCCACTTCATCGTGGGACAAGCGATGAATCCGGCGCATCAAAACCCGGATCTGCCTCACCAGCTTGGGATCCGGATGACCGTGGTGCGGGAGATTGCCGCGGAATTGCGCCTTAGGAGTAAGGACGTAACGTTTGAGGTAATTTGAGATATGACATCGCAATCCGCCTTTGAGTTGCGATGGAGGATTGAGATATGGATAAAGAGCTTGTTACACAGATCATAAAACGCTACGAAGCAGACCCGGGTATGCTGATCCCAATGATGCAGGATCTGCAATCCGAGTACGGCTATCTCCCCGCAGAACAGCTGCGGATCATGGCTGCGGAGCTGGATGTCCCGCTGACCCGTGTGTACGGCGTGGCCATGTTTTATTCCTCCTTCAGGCTGGCTCCCAAGGGTGCCCACGAAGTCACCATGTGCATGGGCACGGTCTGTTATCTGAAAGGGGCTCCCCGCATATCCGAGGCCATCTGCGAGGAGTATGGGATCGAGCCGGGGGGCACCACCGCGGACAGGCTGTTCACGCTTCAGGCCGTGAATTGCGTTGGCGCCTGCGCTTTGGCTCCCGTCATGATCGTGGACGGGAAGTACTACGACGGGGTTACCCCGGATTCAGCGCTGGATATCTTGAAGGCTCTTCCTCGGGAAGAAGAAAAGGCGGGGTCCGGCCGTCCGGAGGCGGGCGCTGCCAAGGGCGAAGGGGAGGGAAGCTAAGTGGTCACGGCTGCAAAAGAGAAAATCATTCACACTCCCAAAGAGCTGGATGCCTACCGGGATAAGCTCTCCAAGAAGAACAAACAGAATACGCGGACCGTTCGGGTCTGCATCGGTACCGGTTGTGCCGCCAAGGGCTCCCATCGTCTGTACGAGCTGTTCTGTGAAGCCGCAGACCAGGCGGGCAGCGGCAATGGCAGTAAAGTTGTGATCGAGTCCAAGCATGTGGGATGTCACGGTCTTTGCGAGCTGGGTCCCATCGTGGTCATCGAGCCGGGAGAGATCCTCTACCACAGCGTGGAAGAACCGGACGTGGCGGAGATCTTCCGCGAGACTGTCCTGGGGGGCAGGGTCGTGGAACGGCTTCTCTACGAGGACCCGAAGACGGGGAAGAAGGTAAAAACCCCGGCGGAGATCCCATTCTACAACGTGCAGAGGCGGATCGTCCTCCAGCAGAACGGACGTATCGATCCCACCAGCATCGACGACTACATCGCCGTCGGCGGTTATTCCACCCTGGCCAAGGCTCTGACTTCGATGGAGCCGGAGGCCATCATCGATGAGGTGGAAAAGGCGGGCCTGCGCGGCCGCGGCGGCGGAGGATTTCCAACCGCCCGCAAGTGGCGCAGCTGCCGGGAGGCCGAAACCTCGGATGGAATCCGCTACGTGATCTGTAACGGAGACGAGGGTGATCCGGGTGCTTTTATGGACCGCTCCGTAATGGAGGGGAATCCGCACTCGGTCCTCGAGGGCATGGTCATCGGCGCTTACGCCGTCGGCGCCTCCCAGGGCTACATCTACGTCCGCAACGAGTATCCCCTGGCGGTCAAGCACCTGAAACAGGCCATGGAGCAGGCCCGGGAGCTCGGCTTCCTGGGAGAAGATATCCTGGGCAGCGGGTTCTCCTTCGATATCCGAATCAACCGCGGGGGAGGGGCCTTCGTCTGCGGCGAGTCAACAGCCCTGATGGCCTCTCTGGAGGGTCGGACCGGGGAACCCCGAGCCAAGTATATCCATACCGTAGAGAGCGGGCTGAACGATCGGCCCACCGTGTTGAACAACGTGGAAACCTGGACCAATATTCCCGCCATCATCGGGATGGGAGCCACCGAGTTCGCCGGGATCGGTACCGAGAACTCGAAGGGTACCAAAGTGTTCAGTCTGGTCGGTAAAATCACCAACACCGGCCTGGTGGAGGTTCCCATGGGGATCACCCTGCGCCGGATCATCGAGGAGATCGGCGGTGGGGTGAAGGACGGAAAGGCCTTTAAAGCGGTTCAAACCGGAGGACCTTCGGGAGGCTGCATACCCGCGGAATTTCTCGACGCCGCTGTTGATTTCGATGAACTCACCCGTCTGGGTTCGATGATGGGTTCCGGCGGTATGATCGTCATGGACGAAGACACCTGCATGGTGAACATTGCCAAGTACTTCCTCGGCTTTCTCAAAAGCGAATCCTGCGGCAAGTGCACCCCCTGCCGGGAGGGGATCGCCCAAATGCTTTCCATCCTCGAACGGATCAGCAAAGGGGAAGGTGAGCTGGAAGACTTGAACAGGCTGGAAAATCTGGCAGAACTGTTGGCCGAAGGGTCTCTCTGCGCTTTGGGCAAGACCGCGGCCAATCCGATTCTCTCCACACTCAGGTACTTCCGCGAGGAGTACGAGGAGCACATTAAAAACCAGCGCTGTCCGGCCAAGGAATGCAAAGGCCTGTTCCTCTACCAAATCGATCCGGAAACCTGCACGGGCTGCGGGATCTGCCGCAAGAACTGTCCGGTGAAGGCGATCACCGGGGAGCGTAAGCAGCCTCACCTCATCGATCAGGCGATCTGCACCAAGTGCAACACCTGCTTCGAAAAGTGCCCCTTCGGGGCCATCAACAAGGTATAGGGAGGGATAGAGCGAGTGCCTACTGTTACAATAGAAGGAAAAATGGTCACCGTAGCTCAGGAAGCGACGATCCTGGAGGCGGCCCGGAAAGCCCATGTATGGATCCCGACCCTCTGCTATCACCCGACCATCGCCAGCCAGGGGACCTGCCGGATCTGCATGGTGGAGATCGAGGGCTCCGGCGGGGCTCCGGGCAGGCTGGTAACGGCCTGCAACTATCCGGTGCGGCGCGACCTGAGGGTCAGCGTTTCCAGCGAGCGGGCCGTTCGGGTCCGCAATGGGGTGATGCAGCTGCTTCTCTCCCGTTCTCCCGAATCCGAAGAGCTCCAGAAGCTGGCGAACCGGATGGGAGTGAGGGGTACACCGTATCCCAAGGTCACCGAGAGCCAGCGCAACTGCATCCTCTGCGGACTGTGCGTCTCGGTGTGCGAAGAGGTGATCGGCGCCTCGGCCATCGGTTTCGCCGGACGGGGAGTGGAACGGGCCGTTGCCGCCCCGTTTCGACAGGCCTCGGAGACCTGTATCGCCTGCGGGGCTTGCGCCGCGATCTGCCCGGTGGGTACGATCCAGGTGCGTATTCACACAGATTCCGGAGAGGCGGAAATCTCTCCGTTCAAGAGCCGGTCCAAATTGCTGATCTGCGAGGAATGCGGAGTCCGCATGGTAAGCGTTCCCGTGGCTCAGGCCATGCGCGACCGGGTAAAGATAGATTGGGAGGAGTTTCGGCGTCTGGCCCGACTCTGCCCCGAGTGCCGAAGGAAGCATGCCGTCAAGGCTCTCGGTATCGGGGCTGGCGAAGGCAGCGTCACTCCCCTTGAAGAAGTAAAGAACTAGATCCAGAAAGGAGTCTTAAAGAGATGTCCAAGATCATTGCCACAGCAGCGATCCGCGGGGCCCACGCGATGGTCGCCCGGGCGGAGGAAGACCTCCAAAAAACAATCAAGGCCAAGGGTAAGGACGCCCAGGTGGCCTATCCCAACACGGCCTACTATCTGCCGATTATGCTCCTCTTTATAGGGCAGAAGGTCCAGAAGCTCGGCGACCTGGAGGAAAGCCTTCAAGAGGCCAAGAACCTCCTGGGACGTATTCCCGACAACGAACTTTGGCTTCCCTACCTCGGGGAAACCCTCGATTCCGGCGTCGCTACCCTGATCGCCGAGGAGATCATCGAGAGCCTGAAGTGCGTCAACGGGAATCCCGCTGAAGGAATCTGGCTGGGCTTCACCGGCGACAACATCCTGCGGCAGCAGGGGATCAAGCTTGTCGACGGCCGGATGCCCGGTTTCGTGGCCATCGCCGGCTGTACCAAGAAAAACAGCGAGGCTGTAGAGCTGATCCAGGGTTTCCAAGCCCGGAATATCCTCGTGTTCATGGCCGGCAACACCAACGGTAGAGCGATCGCCGAGCAGCTGGCTGAAGAAGGGGTGGAGATGAACTGGGACACCTTCACCGTTCCCTACGGCAAAGATATCACCGCGGCCATCCACGCCCTGAACTTCGCCGCCCGTTCGGCCATGACCTTCGGCGGGGTGGAACCCGGCGATATGAAGGCGGCCCGAGAGATCCTCCTCTACAACAAGGAGAGGGTATACGCCTTTGTCATGGCTCTCGGAGCGGACAGCAAAGCCAAAGGGCTTGACGACGGGCAGTTGATCACCGACGAGAAGTATGCCACGGCCGCCGGGGCGATCAACTTCGGTTTTCCCGTCATCGCCGACGTACCGATCCCGGAAATCCTTCCTACGGGGATCTGCACCTACGAGCATGTCATTTCAGGAGTCAATCTCGAGGAGATCATCAACCGGGCCATCGAGCTGCGCGGACTGACCATCAAGATCGAGGAGATCCCCATCCCCGTACCCTACGGCGCAGGTTTCGAGGGCGAGCGGGTGCGCAAGGAAGATATGCACGTGCAGTTCGGCGGCAAGTACACAGACGCCTTCGAGTTGCTGCGCATGAGGTCGGTTGAAGAGGTGGAGGACGGCAAGATCGAGGTGATCGGCCCGGAGATCGACGAGTTGAAGCAGGGGGAAGCCTACCCCCTGGCCATCACCGTCGAGGTGGCTGGCCGGGAGTTCCAGGAAGACTTCGAGAGCGTTCTGGAGCGCCGTATCCACGAGTTCATCTCCTGCGCCCACGGGATCTTCCACATGGGACAACGCTCGATCATCTGGGTCCGCATCTCCAAGGAAGCGGCGGAGAAGGGCTTCAAGATCAAAGATTTCGGAGAGATCCTGGTCGCCAAGATGCACGAAGATTTCACCAAGATCGTGGACCGGGTCCAGGTCAAGATCTACACGGACAAGGCCAAAGTGGGCGAGCTGGTCGACGTAGCCAAAGAGGTGTACAGCAACCGGGACGACAAGGTCGGCGCCATGACCGACGAGGATGTGGAGGATTACTACTCCTGCACCCTCTGCCAGTCCTATGCCCCCAACCACGTCTGCATCGTCACACCCCAGCGGCTCGGCCTGTGCGGCGCCTACACCTGGTTGGACTGCAAGGCTTCCTATCAGATCGACGAGCACGGGCCCAACGAGCCGGTGAAGAAGGGAGCTGTGATCGATGCGGTGAAGGGCCAGTGGGCGAATATCAACGCCTACATCGATGTGAAGTCAAATGGAAACTTGAAGAAGTTCAACGCCTACGCCATAATGGAGGAGCCGATGACCTCCTGCGGCTGTTTCGAGTGCATCGCAGCGGTGGTGCCCGAGGCCAACGGGATCATGATCGTGGACCGGGATTTCACGGGCATGACTCCGATCGGCATGACCTTCTCTTCCCTGGCCGGACAGGTCGGTGGTGGACAGCAGATTCCCGGGTTTACCGGCATCGGCAAGCTGTACATCTCCAGCCCCAAGTTCATCTCCGGCGAGGGGGGGCACAAGCGCATCGTGTGGATGACCAAGCAGCTGAAAGATGAGGTCGCCGAGCGCATGAGGCCCCAGCTGGAGAAGGAGGGTCTGGCCGAACTGTGGGATAAGATCGCCACGGAGGAAGAGGCGGAGATGCCGGACCAGCTGGTGGAGTATCTCACCAAGGTGGCGCATCCGGCGCTGGAGATGGAGTCGCTGTTCTAGACCCGTTGTCTCACGAGCGAGAAAACACCTGAAGGAGTAAACTATGGCATTAACAGGCATGCAGATCTACAAAAGTCTACCCAAAACCAACTGCAAGGACTGCGGCCTGCCGACCTGTATGGCCTTCGCCATGCAGGTGGCGGCAAAGCAGCGGGGCCTGACCGACTGCCCGCATGTTTCCGAAGAGGGCAAGGAAGCTCTTTCCGACGCTTCTGCACCCCCGATCCGGTTGGTGAAGATCGGTCCGGAAGGAAAAAGCTTCGAGATCGGGCAGGAAACCGTAATGTTCCGCCACGAAGAGAAATTTCATCGCCCCACCGGCGTAGCGGTTCGGATCCCCGCATCCCTGTCCGATGCGGATGCGGCGGCGTTGATCGAACGGGCGAACAAGAGCGTGTTCGCCCGGGTCGGCAAAGTGCTCAAGGTTGCCTTCTGTGCAGTGGAAGTCGAGACCGCCGATCCCGCCGGCCGGGCCAAGCTTGCCGCGGAGAAGAGTGAGATTCCTCTGATCCTGGTAGGCGCAAAGGCGGATGCTCTGAAAGCGGCGGTGGAAGCGGTCAAGGATCAGAAGCCTTTGATCTACAAGGCTGATGCTTCCAATGTCGAAGCCCTGGCGGAGATCGCCGCAGGTGCTAAGGTGCCCCTGGCCGTTAGTGGGAAAGATCTGGAGGAGCTGGCCGATCTCACCGGGAAGGCCAAGGAAAAAGGGGCGGAGGACCTGGTCTTAAGCTTCAACAGCGATGGCGGCGATACGATCAGAGCTATGGCCATCGCCCGGCGGGCGGCCTTGAGAAAGCAGTTTCGGCCTCTCGGCTACCCCTCCATGGTAGAGGTGGGGGCGAGCTCTCCCGATCTGGAGGGAATTCTGGGCGGAGTGTATGCCGCAAAATACGCGGGAATCGTCATCATCAATGGAGTGGAGCCTTGGGAGCTTTTGCCGATCATGGTCACGGTCCAGGATGTGTACACGGATCCTCAGGTACCGAACACGGTGGAGGCCAAGCTGTACGAGATCGGCTCTCCCGGTGAAAATTCGCCGGTGCTGTTCACCACCAATTTTTCTCTGACCTACTTCAGCGTTGCCGGAGAGGTGGAGCGAAGCAAGGTTCCCGCCTATATCTGTGTCGTGGATACCGAAGGTCTTGGAGTCTTGAACGCCTATGCCGGGGACAAGATTTCGGCGGAAAAGGTCGTCAAGACGGTCACCGAGCAGAAGGTGGCCGACAAAGTCAAACACCGCAAGTTCATCATACCGGGCTTGCTGCCCATATTTAGGGCGGAGATCGAAGACACCTCGGAGTGGGAAGAGGTGATCATCGGTCCGGAGTCTGCCCGGGAAATTCCGGCCTTCTTGCAGAAGTGGCCGAACTTTTAGTCAGAGCGAACACTGCCGATTCTGCGCTTTGAGGCTCGAATAGATAGAATAGGGAAAGAATGTCCACATATTCGGTAACCTTCATACCCCAGAACAAGTCGGTACGAGTCGAGGCCGATACCAGCCTGCTCGAAGCCGCCCAGCGCGCGGGAATCACGATCAACAACCTCTGCGGCGGCGACGGAATCTGCGCCCGCTGCAAGATGATCGTCACCCAGGGTAAGGTTACAGGAAGAGTTTCCCCAAAACTGACCCGGGATGAAATCCGCAGAGGTTTCGTCCTGGCCTGTCAGACCCCCGTAGACGACAACCTGGTGGTGGAGATTCCGGAGGAGACCTGGGCAAAAGAGAAGCTGGTGGCTGCCGCGGATGCCGCCCGTTTCCGCGATCTTACTGAAGGGTGGGAGTACGAAAAGGATCTGGTTCCCGCTCCGCTGGTTACCAAAGTATACCTGGAGATCGAAGAACCGGATCTGGCCAACAATATGGCGGACCATCAGCGGGTGGACGATGCGATCCGCAAGGCCCTCAAGTATCGCTCGATGCAGATGGGATTGAAGATCATCAAAACTCTTCCCGAGATACTTCGTCAGAGTGACTTCAAAATAACCGCCACGGTAGGCTTGAGGCGGGACATCGCCGAGGTGATGAACATCGAGAGCGGCAACACGGCGGACAGGAACTTCATGGCCGTCGTGGATATGGGTACGACCACCATCGTGGCTCACCTATTGAATACCAATACGATGGAAACCCTCGATGCCCGGGCCTGCTTCAACTCGCAGGGGATCTACGGCCGGGAGGTAACCCGGCGGATGATAACCGCCGAGCAGAAGGGGGTGGAGGAGCTGCAGCGACTGCTGGTGGAAGACATCAACGGGCTGATAGACCAACTGGCCGATGCCAACCATGTCAAGCTCAAGGACATCAGCGCCGTGGTCTGTTCGGGGAATACGGCCATGGGTCACTTCCTGCTCGGACTGTGCACGAGGAACATCCGCCGCCATCCCTACGTGGCCACCACGGTCTCAGCACCGCCGCTGCGGGCGGTAGAGGTGGGGCTGAACATCAACCCTCGGGGTCTGTTGTACAGCCTTCCCGCCATCAGCGGTTGGGTCGGCAGCGACATCACCGCCGGTATTCTCTCCACCCGGATGAACGAGAGGGAGGAGCTCAGCCTGCTTCTCGATATCGGTACCAATGGGGAGATCGTAATCGGCAACCGGGAGTGGCTGGTATCCGCATCGGCCTCCGCCGGGCCTGCCCTCGAAGGGGCCAGCGTGGACTGCGGCATGCGGGCCGAAGCCGGGGCTATCGAAAAGGTGTACGCGAAGAACGGGGCGATCAAGTACGAGACCATCGACGGCAAGCGGCCCAAGGGTATCTGCGGATCCGGGATCATCGATGCGGTAGCGGTGCTCCTCGATCAGGGGTATATCAACCGTTCCGGTGTATTCGTAGACGAAGACAAGCCGCGGGTGGAGATCGTGGACGGTTTAAAGCGTTATGTTATCGCCGACGGCAAGGAGACCGGCAGCGGACACCCCGTTTATTTCAGCGAATCTGACATCGAGAACGTGATTACCGCCAAGGCGGCGATCTTCGCGGCCATGAAGATCCTGTTGCGTCGTCTCGATCTTACCTTCGACGATATCCAGCGCTTCTGCATCGCCGGCGCCTTCGGGTCCTACATCAATATCGAGCACGCCGTGACCATCGGGCTGATCCCCGACATCGAGAGGAGCAGGTTCGAGTTCGTGGGCAACACCTCGATCAAGGGTGCCAAGATCGTAGCCTTCTACAAAGAGGCTCTCTACAAGATCGAGAAGATCCGGGAAGACACGACCTACTACGATCTGATGGGCGCCAATGACTACGTGGAGGAGTTCCAGAAAGCGATGTTTCTGCCCCACACGGATATTGAACTATTTCACAGGAGCAAAAGTCTTGCCTAAGAGTATAGCCGTTGCCGGAAAAGGGGGAACGGGGAAAACCACGATAGCAGCTCTGCTGATCACCCAACTGGTGCTGCAAAAAAGAGGACCGGTATTGGCGATCGATGCGGATCCGGACAGCAATCTTGGGGATCTATTGGGGATCGAACCGGAGCAGTCCATCGGGGATCTGCGGGAAGAGGTGCTCTATGCGATGAAGAAGCTGCCCGCCGGAATGACCAAGGCAAGCTACGTGGAGGCGGGCCTCCACCAGATCATCGCGGAGGCCGACGGGTTCGACCTGATCACGATGGGCAGAGGGGAGGGATCGGGCTGCTACTGCGCCCTCAACAACATGATCCGCAAGTTCTCCGACGATCTCACGCCCTCGTACAACTGGGTCGTGATGGACAATGAGGCCGGGCTGGAGCACCTGAGCCGGCGGACGACCCGGAACATCGACGCCCTGCTGGTGGTAGTCAGCGACAATCCTCTATCCCTGCGCTCGGCGGAGAAGATCCAGGCCATCACCGACGATCTGGATGCCAGGATCCGCCGCAAGTTCATTGTTACCAACATGATACCGGAGGACAGGATGGAGATTTTCAAGCGGCGCCTCGAGCCGTTCCGGATTCCTCATCTGATCGATATTCCCTACGATCCAAATCTTGAAGAAGTTATTTTCCAGGGCGGACCTTTGAAAAATTTGAACGGTTCCCCTACTATGAAGACCATTCAGACCATCATCGAGACTGTTGGAGGAGAAGATGCAAATTCCTGACGTAAGTGAAAAGTGGACAGCCCCCATCAACACCGTTACTATCGGTGCAACTAAAGACCAGGGGGGAACGAGAGCCAAGACGGTGACGGTGGGGGGCCAGACAACTCTCCCCTTTCTCACCTTCGAGGGCGAGCTGCCCCACAAGCCCGTGATCGCGGGTTTTGTGGCCGACACGCCCCCGGACTGGCCTGATGTATTGAAGCAGGCAATCGGCAAGGAGGTCGAGTCCCCGGTGGAGTGGGCTCAGAAGTGTGTGCAGGACTACAAGGTCGATCTGATCAGCCTCAAGCTGGTCGGGGCCGCTCCGGCGGGAAAGGACGCCTCACCTGACGCCTGTGCCAAGGTGGTTGCGGACGTGCTGAAGGCGGTGGACGTGCCACTGGTTCTCTGGGGCTGCGGGGATGACGAGAAGGA
The DNA here is from genome assembly GCA_964604845.1 of uncultured Spirochaetaceae bacterium. Taxonomy (GTDB): domain Bacteria; phylum Spirochaetota; class Spirochaetia; order SZUA-6; family DRHE01; genus JAFGQJ01. Next base: position 2,944 of record CAZSBH010000096.1, on the reverse strand, counting down.
CAACTTGGTACTCCCCGACTGCTCCCAGGCAGCTAAGGGTGAGAACTGCCTGATCGGTTCGGCAAAGGAGACCAACTACCGGACCGTGGTGGCCATCTGCAAGTCCGACAAACACAAGATCATCGCCGAAGCGCCGGTGGATATCAACATCGGCAAGCAGGTCAATATCCTGCTTCAGGACGCCGGCTTCGACCTGAAGGATGTGGTCATGTTCCAGACTACAGCCGCCTTGGGCTACGGTTTCGACTACGTTTATACGATCCTCGAGCGTGCCCGGGTGGCCGGTCTTAAAGGGGACAAGCTGATGGCCTGCCCGCAGATCTGCGATGTCGGCGGGGAGGTGTGGCGCATCAAGGAAGCGGTCGTCGACGAAGATGTGCTTCCCGGCTGGGGAAAATTGGCCAAGCGCGGACCCATGTGGGAAGCCACCTGTGCCTCGGTGTATCTCCAGGCGGGAGCGGACATCCTGATCATGGCCCATCCCGAGGCCATCAAGAACGTTCAGGCCACGATCCAGCAATTTTCATAGGAGTGAATCATGATATTTATCGGTGAGCGAATCAATACGGGTTTCAAGGACGTCAAGGCGGCGGTGGAGAACAAGGACGCCGATGTGATCAAAAGTTGGGCGGTCAAGCAGACAGAAGCCGGCGCCACCTATCTAGACGTGAATCTGGGGGCGGTATCGAGCAAGCCGGAAGACCTCTGCTGGATGATCGAGCAGGTCCAGGCCGCCAGCGATCTTCCCATCTCCATCGACACCAACAAGCCTGTTATGCTCAAGGAAGCGGTGCCCCTGTGCAAAAAACCGCCCCTGATCAACTCCACCACTGCGGTGGATGAGAAGATGGAAGCCATGTTTCCAATCGTGGCCGAGTACAATGCCTCGATTGTTGGACTGGCGATGGACGAGGCGGGCAGCCCCAAGACTGCAGACAAGAGGGTGGAGAACGCCGGCAAGCTTCTTGCCAAAGCCATGGAGTTCGGCATCAATCCGGAGCAGCTGTTCCTCGATCCCATCGTCATGCCCCTGAAGTATATGCAGGAGCAGGCCCAGGAAATCCTGTCAGGGGCCAGCCAGTTCAGGCTGTTCAGCGATCCGCCGCCCCACATAGTCTGCGGTCTGTCCAACATCGCCAATGGTACCACCCAGAAGAAGCTGATCAACCGCACCTTTGCGGTCATGTTGGTGGCTAACGGATTGGATGCGGTGATCTGCGACGTAACCGACGAGGATCTGGTCAACGCCCTGCTCACAGCGGAGCTGGTGATGAACAAGCAGATCTACGCGGACAGCTATATCGAGGCCTTCCGCTCGTAGTAGAGTGTTGCAGCGAAACCCTTGACACGACCACTAACTTCAGCATAATACTGAAGACAGCCTGTAATACAGGATGATCCTGCATAGGAAATCCACTGCCGAGGAGGAACGTGTTTATGAGGGACATAGTACCCATCGCCGTTTTTAAATGTCTCGATAGTGGATTCTGCAGGGGGCTGTCACTCCTCTAGACCCGTCCAAGCCAGCACTTCAATCCTCTGTAGCCCCACTGTCTCACTGATTTTGTAAAGCAGCACGGAGGAATTGAATCATGAATCTTAATCAACTGGGCTGGAACGCCCGATTCGAACAACAATTCGAGGAAATCAACGCCGATCATTTTTGTCTGCCCGCGCGGGTGGTCTATGCCCAAAGACAACTCTACAGGGTGGTCAGTGAACAGGGGGAGTTACAAGCCCAGGTGAGTGGGCGCTTTCGCTACCAGGCTCACTGCCCCGCCGATTTCCCAACCACCGGCGATTGGGTGGGGATACGGGTCGATCCGGAGGATGCCGGCGGTCAAAACTCGGCGATGATCCACTTTACTCTCCCAAGGAAGACCTGGCTTTCCCGGAAAGCGCCGGGAGACAGGATCGAGGAGCAATTGATCTGCGCCAATATCGACCGGGTTTTCTTGGTCTCGGGTCTGGATCGAGATTTCAACCTGCGCCGGATCGAACGCTATCTCTCCTCGATCTTTGAAGGAGGGGCGGAACCCGTGATCGTGTTGAATAAAGTCGATCTTTGCCACGATCTGGAGGTCAAGATGTCGGAGGTTGGGACGGTATCGTTTGATCTGCCTGTGATCTGCACTAATGCCCTGACCGGAGGGGGTTTGGAGCAGCTCGGCCGGTATTTGGAGCAAAACGGAACCGTAGCATTTGTCGGTTCCTCAGGGGTGGGCAAGTCCACCCTCATTAACCATCTATTGGGCAGGGAAGCCCAGGTAATTCAGGACCTGCGTAGCGACGGCAAAGGGCGCCATACAACCACCCATCGCGAGCTCTTCCTGATCCCGGGAAAAGGGATGGTGATCGACAATCCGGGAATGAGAGAGCTGCAGCTCTGGGCTCACGAGGAACGAGTCGGGGACACCTTTGCCGAGATCGAGTTTTTAGCTGAGCAGTGCCGATTCAGCGACTGTCGTCACCTGAGCGAGCCCGGCTGCGCAGTCCAAAAGGAGGTAGCTGCGGGTAACCTGGATCCGAAGCGCTTGAGCAGTTATCGAAAGCAGCGGCGGGAGTTGGAACGCCTCTCCCAGACCGAAAGCCTGACAAGCGTTGGACGTTACAACCTGCGGCGACAGGAGGGACGCCGCTGGGAGAAGAGGATCCGCCACGGGTTCAAGGACAAATACTGAAGCCAAACGTCCCGCTCGTCCCAATCACCCACACAATTCTCGGGTGGTTGTATCGGCATTCCTCCGCTGGGAAAAAAGACGCTTGGTATCAGAACCAGGTAAATATCGACAGAAAAGGAAAGGAAAGACCGGCGACGCCCCTTTTATAGATGGATATGTGTGCCGCCAAGCGCAAGATATAACTGATAAGGCAGAGAACAGCACCGGCGATCATCAAGACAAGGGTTACGGAACTTATCTCCGATATGCTGAGAAATGACATT
>CAZSBH010000095.1:0-14779 GCA_964604845.1 uncultured Spirochaetaceae bacterium | reverse complement strand
CCGCAAGCCATTCCGTGCGCACGCGGTACACGATCGCGTTCACCGGCGCGTACACGATCTCGCCCTGCGAGTCCTCGATAAAGAGAAATCCTCCCTGGCCGAGGGTCATGTCCACGAAGATCCCCTTGACCACCTCGAGTTTCATGTCGATGAGCACCACCCCGCGATAGTCCCCCGTGAGCGGATCAACAACCGCCTTGACGATGGATACCACGTCGCCGGCGCTATATTCCATCCTGAGGTTTCTGCCTATGGGGCGGGGGTGGAGCTGCACCGCCCGGGGGCTCTGGATCGCGCTGAGATACCACGGCTCCTGCCGGAGGGGATCACGGGTTACCGGTTGGATCTCGTTGCTCAAGCTCCCATCATACTCGTTCACCAGGAGAACACCCGCGATCTCGGGGTGCACGCCGGAGACCGTACGCAGGAGCCTGCGGACTCCGGCCGTGTAGGCTTCGGTGAATGGCGCGCCGGCCCCTTCGAGCCCGAAGAAGGACTGGATGTTCGGGTCATCCGTCAGCATGGAGACGACGCCTTCCATTTCCTGGACGTAGAATTCAATATTCCGTGTGACCTGGCGGATGAGCAACCTTACATGGTTGGTCGTCTCTTTCTCGATGGTATTGGCCGAGATGAGGGGACTGAGGATTCCAAGGGTAAGAAGCGGCAATAGGATAACGGCCACGAAGTAGAAGAGTAGTTTGAACCTGATACTGTGGTATTTCAAAACAGGTTCCCTCTGTGCTTCTATCCTGATTTTATCGGCGACAAACTTGGGATAGCATCTATGGTACAGGCGATTACCCGTTTCTGCAAGAATGCCTTCCTGAGGGCCGCGCATCCTCCCTATGGTAAGAGATACGTATGAGGATAACGACCTTCTCCGAAAGCGGGAGAATCTCAGAGCCTGAAGCCGGCTCCTTGGGCTTGCAGCACCTGGAGTACGATTTGGCTGATCGCTTCTACCGCCTGAGGATCGACCTCGAGGCCGGCGGATCGACCCCAGCCCCGCTGCTCCCGGACGTGGAAAAGCTCCTCGATCTCCGGCTCGCTCAAAGCCTTCGGCCCGCCGAGCTGGATGGTGACCAGCCGGATACGGGCGTACATCTCCAGAGTTTCCATGCGGTAGTAGGCCTGCATCACCGAAGATCCCACGGTCAACGCGCCGTGGTTTGCTAACAACAGGGCATCACACTCTGCGATCTCCCGGGACACCGCCTCGGGCACCTGGTGAGTCGTCGGCGTGCCGTACTCTGAGAAACCGATTTTCCCCAATCCGAAGACGACTTCGGGCAAGATCACATCCTGATCGAGACGGATTCGTGAGGTGGCAAAACCTGTCGCGGTCGGGGGATGGGCGTGTACTATCGCTCGAACGTCGGCACGCTGTTGATACACGGCCAGGTGCATCTTCAACTCAGAGGTGGGCTGCAAGCTGCCGCTGAGTACGCTGCCCTCAGGATCAACCTTGAGCAGCATCTCTTCGCTCATATCCCCCTTGTTCACACCTGTAGGCGTGATCAGGATATCCCCCGCCGGCAGACGGAGGCTGATATTGCCGTCGTTGGCAGCCACGAAGAAACGCTCCTGCAGTCTTCGTCCCGCCTCGAGGATTTCCCGGCGAGCTTGCACCTCATCGATCATTGGACGTTCCTCCATGAGCCTGAGGCTAGTACTTGGACTGGCTCTTGGTGCCGGTCACGATGGCAACACTGGCGCTGGCGCCGATACGGCTGGCCCCCGCCTGAATCATGGCCAGTGCGTCTTCGTAGCTGCGGATTCCCCCGGCGGCCTTTACCCCCACGTCCAGCCCCACGGTTCTGCGCATCAGGGCTACATCTTCCACAGTTGCGCCGGAGGAGGCGAATCCGGTGGAGGTTTTCACGTAATTAGCACCGGCACGCTTGGCGATCTGGCAGGCCAGGACCTTCTCTTCGTCACTCAGGAGGGCGCATTCGATGATTACCTTGAGCACCGTGTTCTGCCGACAGGCCCGCAGTACCCACCGGATATCCTCCTCAACGGTTTTGAAGTCCCCTGATTTCAGAGCCCCCACATTCATCACCATGTCTATCTCATCAGCGCCGTTTTCCACCGCTCCACGGGTCTCGAAACTCTTGCTGCGGCTGTCCATGGCACCGAGAGGAAAACCCACCACCGTGCAGACCTTCACCCCCGTGCCGCGAAGCTTGCGGGCACAGTAAGCGGTCCAGGTTGTATTCACACAGACCGAGTAAAGGTGGTACTCCGCCGCCTCGCCGCAGAGCTTGTCGACCTGCTCCCGGGTGGCCTCGGGTTTGAGCAGGGTATGATCGATATAGCGGGCAACGTCGGCGGGATTCAATCCTCCGTACCCTGCAGCTTCCGTGGACCCCTTGGGTGCGAGCTGCCCTCCCGTTCCGGCGGTGGCCTGCGGCTGCCGAGATCCTGCAACCTCGCCCCCGGAAGATTCCCTCAGTTTTGCCAGAACTTGGCCGGTAATCTGATCCACCAACTCTTGTGTATTCATAGCTCTACTCTCACTCCCATTATCCTCTCTCTATGGCCATCATCTTGTTGATCCGCGGCCAGTGTCGTCCACCGGCAAATCGAGTCTCCAACCACACCTTGACCATCTGGCACAGCTCATCCGGGGTGTGCAGAGGGCCGCCGAGGGTGAGCACATTGGCGTTGTTGTGCTCCCTGCTGTTGACCACGGTCTTTAAATCGTAGCACAGGGCTGCCCGGATGCCCCTGACCTTGTTGCAGACCATACTCGATCCAATGCCGGCCCCGTCGATCATGATGCCCCGCTCGCACTCCCCACTGGCAACCTTACGAGCCACGGCAGCGGCGAAATCGGGATAGTCGACGCTCTCGGGGCTGTGGCAGCCCACATCCCTGACCTTGTAGCCAAGATTGGTCAAATATACCTTGAGGACCTCTTTGATTTTGTAACCGCCGTGGTCCGATCCCACGGCAACACGCAGAACCTTGTCTACCGTGTTCGTCATAGCTCTCCTCCGACCGTAACTTCATCCACAATACCCACGATCATCGTGCGAATCGGCGCCATCGGGTTCCCGACGATCATTCGACTGGAATTGCCCTCGTCGAGGATCAAAACGGTGTCCCCGACGCCCGCCTGAACCGAATCCAGGGCCAGGGTAAGGGCTCCGGAGTTGTTGCCCTCCGGATCGACCGGCTGAACCATCAGGATCTTGTAGCCCGCCAACACGTCGAGCTTGACCGTCGACACCACGGTTCCAATCACCCGTCCCAAAGTCATTCCTGCCCCCCGTGCACCTGATCCACGATGCCCATGACCGTCGCATCTGAGGGGTTGTACCAGTTCTCCAGAGCGAGGGCCGCTTCGCGGCCGCCCTCCCATATGACCAGATCCCCGGGGCCGGCCTGTACGGAATCGCAGGCGATGAGGGGATCCCCCTTTGCCCGCAGCTTTTCATCCACGGGTTGAAGAAGCAGGAGTTTTACCCCTTCGAAGGAATCCACCTTCTGGGTGCACATCACCGAACCTATGACTCTACCCAGCTTCATACCCGCTCCCCACTAGACGATCCGAAAATAATCGATCAAGGCGCAGCGGCGTTCCCTGCTGAATGTCCCAGCCCGGGTCAGTCCTTCCCCGGTCGGACTGGCGATGGTCCAGGAGGTAAACCCGGCCCCGCCGAAACCTACCCCGTTGTAGGCGGAGCCGTTTTTCACGAACAATGAGCAGTTCATCACCTTAGCCATCCGGGACAACTTCTCGATATTGCGGGAGTGCATCACCGCGGTGTGGCGGAATCCGTGCTCGCAGGCCACGGCAAGGTCGATCGCCCCATCCACATCTTTGCAGCGAACCAGGGGAATCACCGGCATCAGCTGCTCCGTCCAGACGAGGGGGTGCTCCGCATCCACTTCGCAGAGCAGGATCCGGGTGTCCTCCGGGACCTCGACCCCTATTGCCCGGGCGATCCGATCGGCATTCTTGCCGACATACTCTTTATTCGCGGCTCCCTCGTGCCCGGGTTTCCCTGGATCCGCTATGACCAAACGGGTGACCGCGTCAATCTGAGCCCTGTTGAGCTCGTAGGCGCCGTTTTTCACCAGCTCCGTCTTGAGCGCGTCCGCGATCGAGTCAACCGCCAGTATCTCCTTCTCGTCGATACAGACGATATTGTTGTCGAAACCCGAACCGCTGACGATATCCCGACCCGCCTTGATCAGATCCGCGGTCTCATCGACAACACAGGGTGGATTACCGGGTCCGGCGGCGATGACCTTCTTGGTGCTTTTCATGGCCTCCCGCACCACGCCGGGACCGCCGGTCACCACGAGGAGGTTGATCTCGGGGTGCTCGAACAGCTTCTGGGCACTCTCGATTGTGGGCTCGGACACGGTGCAGAGCAGGTTACCGGGACCCCCCGCGCTGCTGATGGCTCCATTCAGAAAATCAATGGTGAAGGCGGACACTCTCTTGGCCGAAGGGTGAGGATTGAATACCACCGAGTTACCGGCGGAGATCATCCCAATCGCATTGCTGATGATCGTCTCGGTCGGATTGGTGCTCGGAGTAATCGAGCCGATCACCCCGTAGGGGGCGCGTTCGACCAGGGTCAAGCCGTGATCATCGCTGAAAGCCACGGCTTTAAGGTCTTCGACCCCCGGTGTCAACTCCGCAGCCACCCTGTTTTTCAGTATCTTGTCTTCCCGCCGTCCCATGCCGGTTTCTTCCACCGCCAGATCCGCCAGCCGCTGCAGATTCTGCAGCACTCCCCGGCGCATGCTTGCGATCATCTCGCGCCTGGTTTCCAGGGTTCGCCCCATCAGCTCGTTGTGGGCGACCCGGGCGGCTCGAATTGCACTGTCGATGTCGGCAAACACCCCGTTCTGTCCGCTGGCCCCCGACGACATACTTCCCGAGGTACCGCGCAGGATCTTGCCATCGAGGCCGAGCAGTACCTGTTCCACCAGATCGCGGACACTTGCCTCGGTTATTTCCATATCTCATCTACCTCCCGCTCTGCCTTGAGAAGATGACCCCAGATATCAGGATGAGGTCTGGGGATCAGCACCTGTCTGCAGAGCAGCCCTTTGCCTTGCACGTATCCCCCCCCGGCGGCCAGGGAAGCCTCTACATCCTCCAGCCTGCCCATTACCTTTATCGTCGACTTTCCCCCCATACCTCCGGCCAGACGAATCTCAGGGATCCGGACTTCCGCCTCCTTGGCGGCAAGATCCGCAGCCACGATCCCCGCCGTGACTGAATGGCTCTCGATGATCCCCAGGGCGTCCCACTCCTGAACCAAAACGGGACCCTCTATGGCAGGAATCACCTTTCGATCCAGGTTCGGGATGAACAGCTCATCGAGCAGATCCTCTCCGCAGCCGTCCTTGCCCGCAATCAGGGAAGCCTCGACGGAAGCCACGTCCCCGGTAAACAGGACGATGAGCCTACCCGGAGTCACGATGCGGGTGGCCAGGATGCGTACCGGTGCTGCCTTGACAATAGCGTCCAGGGCGAAAAATCCAGCGGCGATGCTTGAAAACTCCTGAACGCCGATGACATCCACGTCCATCCCTCATACCCCTCCCTACTTGCGAAAAACGACCTCACCCTGTTCGTCCACCAGATCCACGATCCCACATATCAGGGCATCCACCGGCTTCCTGTCGCTCACCTCGGTCTGCCGGCAGGAGGAGCCCTGGGAGATCATCACCAGCTCCCCCACTCCCGCATGGACTACATCCAGAGCCACGTGGTAACGTCCCCGTGGGTCGCATCGATGACTGCACTCTTCCACCAGAAGGTACTTGGCACCGGAGATCCCATCGGCCCTGTGGGTGGCCACCACCGTGCCGACCACTTCGGCGAAGATCATACCCGGTCCTTCTGATAGACAGTTTCACCCTTCACATCGATGGAATCCACGATGGCGATGATGGCTGCATCGCTGGGCTTGCCGTCGGTGACGGTGGTCATTCTGGAGCTGGATCCGGAGGCATAGAACACGACCTCGCCGATCCCGGCTCCGGCCGAGTCCATGGCCACGACGTAATCCTTCTTGCCCTGCATTGTGGCGGCATCGATCTTCTCCAACAGGAGGAATTTGATCCCCTCGATCCGCTGCTCCTTGCGGGTGGAAACAACGGTTCCGGTCACTCTGGCCAGCAGCATAGTCAGGCGCTCTTGGCGGCTTTCTTGGATTGCTCCGGCCCGGAGCCCCGCGGCCCCCGGCCGAGGGGAAGGACGCCGTCCACATTAGTGTGGGGTCTGGGAATGATGTGTACGGAGATCACCTCTCCAACCCGCTCCGCAGCCCGACTTCCCGCGTCCAGAGCCGCCCGGACGGCCGCAACATCACCACGAACAACCGCGGTCACGTAACCACCGCCGGTCTTCTCATAGTTGGTAAGCTCGACCTTGGCCGCCTTTACCATGGCATCGGAAGCCTCAACCATGGCTGCAAAGCCGCGACACTCGATCATTCCCAACGCGTCGGAATAAGTATCATCCATTGCTCATCTCCTCTTAAGCTTCTTGGTTGATTAGGCTACTCCGCCTGACCTCCCGGCTCTCGACCGGAGAGGGCGAGCAGGCGGGATTCCACGATATCCTTGCTGACCAGCACCTCCGCTTCTTCCCCCGCGATGTACACCCGTCCGAAACGCCCTACTCCCTGGACGTTGATGATGTTGATATGGGAAGCCTTCTCCGCTTCGTTGGCGGCGAAGTAGGCGTAACCGGAGGGCTCGATCTCCAGCACGTAGAGGGTATCTCCTCTCAAGACCATGTTTCCATAGCGGACCTTGTTGATCAGCTGGGCGTGGTGATCGGAGATATTCTTGATCAGCTGACTGGTAAGGACCCGCGGTTTCATCCGCTCCTCCTCGCTGCGTCCCAGCTCCTTGAGTATGGCCGCTCCGGCCTGGCGGGCGTCGGCCTGACTGTCCGAATGGACCTCGAGGAGTCCGAACAGGCGTTCGACAAACTGGATACCCGGGGTTACATTTGTCGCTTTTAGGGCGATATCCGTAAAGCGATTGATTTCGATTCCCGGAGAAATTTCAATGATCATACAGGCCTGCAGTGCCACCGGGTAGTAGCCCCGGGAAGTAGTGGCCATGAGAGAGGCCATCTGGTACTGCAGGGAATCGAGAAAGATATAGGTCCTCAGATCGATACGCTCATCAGCCATAATTCACTCACCCTACCGCGCTTCCTGCAGCCCCAAGGGCAGCGCACTGTCCACATTGCTGTGGGGCCGCGGAATGATATGTACGGAGATCACCTCTCCGATCCGTTCGGCAGCCCTGCTGCCGGCATCCAGCGCCGCCCGGACAGCCGCAACATCACCACGAATGATCGCGGTTACGTAGCCGCCGCCTGTCTTCTCGTAGCGCATCAGCTCCACCTTGGCCGCCTTGACCATGGCATCGGAGGCTTCCACCATCGCGGTGAAGCCACGACACTCGATCATCCCCAACGCGTTTGAATACACCTCAGCCATGTTTCCTCCTGAACATTTCTTTGTCCTTATTGTGATTATCGATACAATAAGGTCTTAATATGTAGTATTTTCTCAAATTATTGAAATTTTATGTGAAAACATCCCCTTTTGTCAAGCCTGTTTGATAAAAAAATAACATTTTCCATATATTTTTCTTGATATTCACAGAATTTCTGCTACAATGGGGCAACGCTGACTCTCTGGACAGAAACTAAATCGGATGAACAATCGACGGGATCGTCTGGCAACAATCGTTCAAACTCTGCAGGTTCAAAATTCCGCTACGGTTCGGGAGCTGGCGGAAAAACTTTCCGTATCCGAGATGACCATTCGGCGGGACCTGAGCCTGCTCGCTCAGGACAACATCGTGAAGGTCGTACATTCCGGTGCGGTCCTAAATCCCGGCAGTTTGGGGGCTTCTCGCTACTCCCTGGCTGAAGCGGGAGCCCAGCGGGGAGAGGTCAAGATGGGCATCGGCAGAAAAGCCGCCTCCCTGTTGGAAGAGGGAGATATCATCATCGTTGACGGCGGCTCCACCACCGAGTGCTTGGCCAAAAATATCCCCGACACACTCCAGCTGACCGTGCTCTGCTGGGCTCTCAATATCCTGGTCGAGGTTCATCGCAGAGAAAAATGTTCCCTGATCTTCGCCGGGGGTTCCCTGCATGAAAACAGTCTGGTGTTCGAGAGTCCGGAGGCCGTCGAACTGATCAACCGCTACCGGGCAAACAAGGCGTTCATCTCCGCCAGCGGGGTCAGCGAAAGATTAGGAGTAACCTGCACAAACACCTATGAAATAGAGGTGAAGAAAGCGTCGATCCGATCTTCCCTGGCCCGCATCCTTCTCATTGATTCGAGCAAATTCGGAAAAATCCAGCCCGCCTACTTTGCCGATATCCGTGAGTTTACCTCCGTGGTCACCGACGCCGGCATCTCCGAGGATTACGCGGAGTACATACGCGGTCTCGGTATCGGGCTGCATATCGTCTGAGCAACCTTGATGGGAAGCTGGATTCCCTCTACACTGAAAAACAAGCGATGGCAAACATAGTCCTCGTCTCCAATAGACTGTCCGTGTCTGTGGAGAAGAGAAAAGGGAAATTAGAGTTTAAACCCAGTATGGGCGGCCTGGCCACGGGCCTGAGCTCCATAGAGCAGAAAGACAAGATCATCTGGATCGGTTGGTCCGGTCTTGCCGCCGACGAGCTCAGTCGGGAAGACAAGCGGCAGATTGAAACAACACTGAAGCGCGACTACCGCAGCGTCCCTGTGGAACTGACCACCCAAGATCTGAAGACCTTCTACTACGGATTCTGCAACAACGTGATCTGGCCCCTGTTCCACTACTTCCCCAGCTATGCGATCTACGACAATTCACTTTGGGAGTCCTACAGGCGGGTGAACTCGGTCTATCTGGAAAAGGTGCTCGAAGCGGCTGGTCCGGAAGATACGATCTGGATCCACGACTACCAGCTCATGCTGCTTCCCGCGCTGATCCGGGAGAAGCTTCCGGAAGCCAGGATCGGGTTCTTTCTGCACATCCCCTTCCCTTCCTTTGAGGTATTTCGCCTCCTGCCCTGGAGGACCGAGATCCTGACCGGCCTGCTCGGAGCCGATCTGATCGGTTTTCACGCTTACGACTATGCCCGCCATTTTATCTCCAGCGTTCGCCGCCTGTTGGGAGTGGAAAACAACATGGGCTACGTGCAGCACGAAAACAGACTGACCAGGGTCGATGTCTTTCCCATGGGCATCGACTACAAGAAGTACTCCGGCGCCCTGTCGAACAGCAGTGTCCAAAGACAAATGCAGAGCGCTGCCCGGGAATTGAAAGGTTTCAAGGTGATCCTGTCGGTGGACCGCCTCGATTACACCAAAGGCATCCCCGAACGTCTCAGGGCCTATGAACAGCTGCTGGAAGACAACCCGCAATACCGGGGAAAAGTCGTGCTGCTGCTCATCGCTGTCCCCTCGCGGACCAAGGTGCACCGTTACCGCGCGCTGAAAGGTGAGGTCGATGAGCTGATCAGCACGATCAACGGAAAGTACGGCACCATCGGCTGGGTGCCCATCCACTACTTCTACCGAGGTTTCCCCTTCGAGCGCCTGTCCGCCTTCTACGGACTGGCGGACGTGCTGCTGGTAACGCCGCTGCGGGACGGTATGAACCTGGTGGCTAAGGAGTTCGTGGCCACCCACAAGGACTCCGGAGGTGTGTTGATCTTGAGTGAAACAGCCGGTTCCGCAAGAGAAATGGGTGAAGCCCTGCTGATCAACCCGAACAACAGCGAAGAGATCGCCTCGGCCCTCAAAACGGCCCTGGAAATGGATGCGAAAGAGCAGATCGAGCGAAACGTCGTCATGAACGAACGCCTCGGTCGTTACGACATCGGCGCCTGGACCAAAGACTTCCTGAACAAGCTGTCCCAGGTCCGTGAAGTCCAGGAAGGATACCAAGTTAAAAAACTCGCCGGGGCGGTCAAAGACGAGTTGATCGCGGCCTATCGCCGCAGCGAGAAAAGGCTGATTATCCTGGACTACGACGGCACCCTGGTCCCGCTCCGCACCAAGCCCCGTGAGGCGGCTCCGGATCCGGAATTGGTCGACCTGCTCAAAGGCCTGGCAGCGGACCCGCGAAACGACGTTGTTGTGGCCAGCGGACGAAGACGCAGGACCATGAGCAGCTGGTTCGGGAGCATGGACTTGAGCTTGATCGCCTGTCACGGCGCCTGGCTCAAACCCAAAGGACAGAAATGGCAGCTCATCGAAGCATTGACCAACGAGTGGAAGGAACAGCTTCTTCCCATCTTCGAACTGTTCAAGGACAGAACCCCCGGATCCACGGTCGAAGATAAGGAGTACGCCCTGGCCTGGCACTACCGTAACGCCGAACCGGAACTGGCCTCCTTAAGGGCCAGCGAGTTCAAAGACATCCTGTTCAGCGTGACCGGCGATCTGAATCTCGATGTCCTGGAAGGAAAGAACGCTCTGGAGGTAAAACACGCCAATGTCAGCAAAGCCAGGGCCATCTCTCTGTGGTTGTCCCGGGAGACCTGGCAGTTTATTTTGGCCACCGGAGACGACAACAATGACGAGGTTCTGTTTACCCAACTCCCGGATTCGGCCTATTCGATCAAGATCGGCCTGGACATCTCCGAGGCCTTATACTACCTTGAATCACCGACTCAGCTGCGCCAGCTGCTGAACGAGATCGCAAAATGATGGAGTTCCACATCTCCCGCTCCGCTCGGGACCGGTACGAATTCGATGAATCCCTGTTCTCCTTGAACGGGAATGTGCTCCTGGCCAATTTTCACGCCTCCCGCGTCTTCGCCCAGAAGATGAACACTCGCCGGGACCTGCTTCGCTACCCTGAAGCAGCTGTAAAGGCGGGGCAGATCAACGCCATGGGCTTGATCGACGAAATCCTGCACTTCGTGGTGCAGCGCTTTCAAACGGAGATGAGCCCGGAGGCCATGAATCGGGCTCTGTCATTTGTAGAGCAGCGAATCGGTCCGGATGAGCTGAACCAGACACTCCTGCAGTTTACCGATCAGTTTCCACCGGTCGCGGTGTATCGAAACCGAACGGCTCCGAAATCCTGGCTCGAAGGCAGGACTGCCGGCGTTTCCCATCGCCAGATGGCGATCGAGGAGCTTCTTCTGCTCTGGCTGGCCAACCAAAACTCCGCCTTCTCTCCCTACTTGGAGCTATTCGATGACGATCTGCTGGAGAGAGCCACAACCTACCTCCCGGCTCTCGAAGCCCTTGGGGAGTTCTTCGAAAACGAACCCGTTTTCGGACCGGAAAAACAGGACCTGATCACCATGCTCCGCAGTCCCGCCGTGGCCCATCCCCATTCCCTGACCGATCAGCTCGAATACATCCGCCAGCGGTGGGGATACCTCCTCGGCGACTACCTGTACCGGCTGCTCGGCAGCCTGGATCTGATCCAGGAGGAGCAGAGGCTCAGAGGCCTGGGAGCCGGACCGGCCAGAGTCGTCGATTTCCGAGGTCTTGATGCCGAGGCGGAAGCCTTCAGCCCCGATCTGGACTGGATGCCTCGGGTGGTGATGATGGCAAAAAACGCCTACGTTTGGCTCGATCAACTTTCGAAACGTTACCAGAGGGATCTGCGCCGTCTGGATCAAGTTCCCGACGAAGAGATCGACCGCCTGGCCCGTTGGGGTTTCACCGGCCTGTGGTTGATCGGCCTGTGGGAGCGGAGCTCCGCTTCGAAGAGGATCAAACAGAAGTGCGGGAATCCCGAAGCGGAAGCCTCGGCCTACAGCCTGTCCGGGTACGACATCTCCCCGGATCTCGGAGGCTGGGAGGCCTTCAACAACCTGAAAAACCGGGCCTGGCAGCGGGGCATCCGAATGGCCGGAGACATGGTTCCCAATCACATGGGAATCGACTCGCACTGGGTCATCGAGCATCCCGATTGGTTCATCTCTCTGCCCTACAGCCCCTTTCCCTCGTATACCTTCAACGGTCCCGACCTGTCCTCTGATTCCAGAGTTGGCATCATCCTTGAAGATCACTACTACAGCCGCGATGACGCCGCGGTCGTTTTCAAACGTGTCGACCGCGGCAGCGGAGAGCAGCGCTACCTCTACCACGGCAACGACGGCACCAGCATGCCTTGGAACGACACGGCTCAGCTTGACTTCCTGAATCCCGCGGCCCGGGAAGCCGTGATTCAGACGATCCTCCACGTGGCCGGGTCCTTTCCGATCATACGTTTCGACGCCGCTATGACCTTGACCAAGAAACACTTCCAGCGTCTCTGGTTTCCCGCACCCGGGGAAGGCGGCGACATCCCCTCCCGGGCCGACCACGGGATGAGCCGGCAAAGCTTCGACGATGCGATGCCGAAGGAGTTCTGGCGGGAGGTCGTTGATCGGGTCGCCAGGGAGGTTCCGGACACTCTGCTTTTGGCCGAGGCGTTTTGGATGCTCGAGGGCTACTTCGTGCGCACCCTGGGCATGCACCGGGTGTACAACAGCGCCTTCATGAACATGCTGAAGAACGAGGAAAACTCCAACTATCGCCGGGTTATCAAGAACACCCTCGAGTTCAACCCGGAGATCCTCAAACGATTCGTCAACTTCATGAACAATCCTGACGAGGAGACCGCCGTGGCCCAGTTCGGGAAGGGGGACAAGTACTTCGGTGTCTGCCTTCTGATGGCCACCCTTCCCGGACTGCCCATGTTCGGGCACGGTCAGGTGGAAGGACTGACGGAAAAGTACGGAATGGAGTACAGAAAAGCCTATTGGGAGGAGCTGCCCGATGAAGAGCTTGTCCGACGCCACGAGCGGGAGACCTTTCCTCTGCTGCACCGACGTTACCTGTTTTCAGACGTCCGGCATTTCCAGCTCTACGATTTCCGCAACGCAGCCGACTCCGATGTGAACGAGGACGTGTTTGCTTATTCCAATCGAACCGATGGAGAACGGGTCTTGGTGGTCTACCACAACCGGTACGCGGAAGCCCGCGGCTGGGTGCACATGTCCTCGAGTGTCGCGAGCCCCGACGCTCGAGGAAGCGACAGGGTACTGACACAACGCTCCCTTGGCGAAGCCCTAGGCCTGTCAAACTCTGTTGATGCATTCTGCATCTTCCGAGATCATCTGAGCGGACTCGAATATCTGCGCGGCTGCAGCCTGCTGCACCGGCAGGGTCTGTACGTAGAGCTCCAGGCATACAAAGCCCACGTTTTTCTCGATTTCCGGGAGGTAACGGCCTCCCCCGGTCAACCCTACGCCGCCCTTTCGGACTATCTGGACGGACGGGGTGTCCCGAGCGTGGAGGCGGCTCTGCGGGAGATCCTCCTCAAACCTGTCCACCTGCCCTTTTCAGAGCTTGTGAATGCAGCGACATTCGAAAAAGTAATGGCGCTGCGGCGAGTCGGTCCTAAACAGCCAATCCCGGATGCGCTCGTTCATGAGTTATCCGGGGCGATCGAGAGGTTCTGCCGCAGTGTAAAGGATTTTTCCGGCGCCGCAGGCGACCCGGCCGCCCTGGCTTCGGAGCTGAAGGGAAAGCTCACAGCTTGTATCGACCTTCCCGCTCTAGACGCACTGTTACCTGTAACAAAGAGGGACAGATCGATCACCGGAGGAATCCGCGGTCTCTTGGAGGCGCGGGACGGCAAAAGCGCCAAGGCAAAGTGGGATCTGGGGTCTCCAGAGTTTGCCTGGGCTACGCTGCTCGGATGGCTGTTCGTCCATCCCCTGGGCGGGATCTCGGGCCGGCGGCAGCGTTCTATTCAGAGCCGCAGCTGGATCGACGAATGGCTGCTGGGGAAATTGCTGATCTCCGTCGTGGAAGAAATGGGATTGAGCGGCGAGGAAAGCTGGCATTCCCTGACGCTGATAAAGATCCTAACTTCCCACCAGGCCTGGTTCGATCCGCGGGCGGGAGAGGAGCCTGAAGGCAAACAATCGGTCCAGAAGCGCAGGCAGTCCTCGGAGCCGATGCGGGTGCTCCAGACTCTGTTGCGGGATACCGAGGTCCAGGAGTACCTGCGCATCAACCGCCACCGGGACATACTCTGGTTTCAGCCTGAGTCTCTGGAGCGGCTGCTGGCGGGTCTTTTTCTCGTAGCCGTGGTAGATGCCCTGGCCGGCGCACCGGAAGATCCGGTAAGGGTTCTTCGGACGATCCGTGCCCGGAAAGCGATCCTCGATGAGATCCGCAGGGCGAAGGAAAGCTCCGAATACCAGGTCGAGAAACTGCTCGCGGCAGCAAAGGACGGAGAAGACCGTGTGGTATAAAGACGCCGTCATCTATGAGCTTCCCGTAAAGAGTTTTTACGACAGTAACGACGACGGCATCGGCGATTTTCCCGGTCTGACAGAGAAGCTCGATTTTCTATCCGATCTGGGTATAACTGCGGTGTGGCTGCTGCCCTTCTACCCCTCCCCCCTGCGAGACGACGGCTATGATATCGCCGATTACTACCAGGTTCATCCGAACTACGGAACCCTGCAGGACTTTCGCCGATTCTTGAAAGAAGCCCATAGGCGGAATATCAAGGTCATCACAGAGCTGGTGATCAACCACACCTCGGATCAGCACAGCTGGTTCCAACGCTCCCGTCGGGCCCCGCCGGGCTCGCCGGATCGGGATTTCTACGTATGGAGCGACACTTGGGACCGCTACACGGAAGCCCGAATTATCTTCAAAGACACAGAAACCTCGAATTGGAGCTGGGATCCGGTAGCCGGCGCCTACTACTGGCACCGCTTCTACTCCCATCAGCCCGACCTGAACTTCGA
>CAZSBH010000094.1:0-14939 GCA_964604845.1 uncultured Spirochaetaceae bacterium | reverse complement strand
TATAAGAAGCTCAGCGAAGCTCAAAAGCTCAAGCGGCTGCGAACCTATTGAGCGCTCGTTAGCCCTGGACTGTCCCGGCTATAACATCGGAATCACGCTCTTCTGATCTGTTGAAAGTCAATCTTGCAAACCACCATCGGAGTGATAGAATGGTCGTACCAAATCTGAGTGCGTTGGGAGAGTTGCCATGCCTCTACGCCTGAAACTTGCCGATTGCACGGGCTGTCAGTTGTGTCAGTTGGCCTGCTCCGCCGTTCATGACGGGGTGTTCAACCCGGGAAAAGCCCGCATCAAGATCATCCATGAATACACGGAAAAGGGGATTCACATCGCCTCGAAACACTGCATCTTCTGTAAGAAGTGCGAAGAGGCCTGCCCGGTGGGAGCGATATCCAATAACGGCCGCTGGATGATCGTGGATCATCAGATCTGCATCGGCTGCGGTGACTGCGTTCGCAGCTGCCCTAAGAACGTGATCTACCTGAACTCGGATAGAAAATCTATTATCTGCGATCTCTGCGGTGGATCACCGAAGTGCGTCGAATGGTGCCCGAAATCCGTGATCAAACTGAAGGAGAATGTTTCATGAGCAGCATTACGGGAAGAATACTTACCGTTGATCTGGGCAAGGGTCTGATCCGAACACGAGTCACTCCGAAGGAATGGATCGAGCTCTACACGGGTCAAAAAGGTCTGGCAACACGTCTGCTAATGGATGGCTTTGATCCCACCGTCGACCCTTTCTCACCTGAGAACAAGCTGGTACTAGCTACGTCTATCATGGCAGGTACAATCGTATCCTGTTCGGCCAAGCTGGCCATCGCAGCCAAGTCTCCTCAGACAGGAACGATATCGGATGGCTCGGTAGGAGGACATATCGGCTCGGAATTGAAATACGCCGGGTACGATGCGGTGACCTTTTCCGGCAGAGCCAAGACGCTCTGCTATCTATACATCGATCCTGACCGGGTCGAGATCCGGGACGCCGAGGACCTGAAAGGGGTCGGCGCGTTTGAGGCGGAGACCAGGATCAAAAAAGACGTCGGTGATGACCAGGTGAAGGTCCTGACCATAGGACCTGCTGGGGAAAACCTGGTCCGCTACTCCTGCATCTGCTCCGAACGTTACCGGCAGCTGGGACGAGGCGGATTGGGTGCGGTCATGGGCAGCAAGAATCTGAAGGCGATAGCAATCCGCGGCTGGTTGGACGTACAGGTTGCGGACATCGAGAAATGCATGGCAATCGCCGCGGAAGCCCATAAATACGACGGCATCCTCGAGCCGGACTTCGACAGCTACGAGTACGGTACTCCCGTGTTGGTGGATATGGCCCAGGAGTCCGGGCTGCTTCCCACCCGCAATTTTCAAACCGGACGCTTCGAAGGTTCGAAAAACATCAACGGAGAAACCTTGAAAGGACTGCGCAAGAACAAGAAGGCCTGCTTCTCCTGCGGAATCGCCTGCGGAAATTACGTACAGGCTGGGGAAAGCGCCGTGGAAGGACCGGAGTTCGAAACCATCGCTCTCTGTGGTTCGGATATCGGCAACGGTGACCCGAAGCTGCTCATCGAGCTCAACTCCCTATGCGATGATCTGGGTTTGGATACCATCTCCACCGGAGGCGTCCTGGCCTGCATGATGGAGATGACCGAGCGGGGAATCCATGACTTCGGGATTCGCTTCGGTGACACTGCCAAGGCGATCGAGCTAGTCTGTGACATCGCCGCCCTGCGGGGAATCGGCAAGGAAGCCGCCTTTGGGGCTAGAGCATTGGCGGAGCGGTACGGTGCCCCGGAGTTGGCCATGCAGATCAAGGGGATGGAGCTTCCGGGATACGACCCCAGGGGGTCATGGGCTATGGGTCTGGCCTATGTCACAGCTCCCCGGGGCGGCTGCCATATGACCACCTACCCCATCGCTGAGGAAGCCTGGGGTGATCTGGACCCCTTTACCTTCGAGGGCAAAGCCAAACTTGTGGCGGAGGGCCAAAACTCCCAATTCGCCAAGTTCTCCATGGGGATCTGTGACTTCTGGCCGATCAGCAGTGAAACCATCGGGAAGTTGTTCGAGGCAACCTATGGAGGCAGCTGGTCGGCGGACAAAGTAGATAAGACCGGTGAACGCATCTTCAATCTGCAACGGATATTCAACATCATGGCCGGCTTCACCAGAAAAGATGATCGGCTTCCCGACAGGTTCTATACGGAAACACTCCCCGATGGCCCGCCCAAAGGTATTGAGATGACCGAGCAAGCTTTCGATGCAACCTTGGGAGAATACTACTCCCTGCGTGGTTGGGATGAGCAAGGAAGACCAACCGTAGAAACCCTAAACCGGCTGGACATCGAGAAGGAGCTGATTCATAGGTACCGGGAAAGCCTTGGTTGAATTTGATATTCTCTCCCAGATACTTCTAATACAGTCTGGTCTCCACCACCTCGTCCACAGTGATGCCCAGGTTGGCCATATCGGCGAGGTAATAATCCCGGGTCCCCTGGTCCAGCAGCTCCGGGGGGAAAACTCCTTTCTGGGTGATCTTGCCGTCCAAGAAGAGCTTGCTGAAGGCGAATGCCGACTGCCCGGTTAAAAAGGCCTCGTGGGTAATGCCGTACTTCTCGAAGGCTTCGGTCAACCCGGGGGCGTTTACGTAGCTGTCGATACGAACTTTTTTCCCCTGCCGGCTTCCATCGACTCTCACCAGGGTTGCCCCCTCCTCCTGAGCCATGCCTTCGGAGAGGGCTTGGCGAATCGAATCCGGGTCTGAGGGAGCGGGTGGGGTCAACTTACAGATCAGATCCAGTGGAACCACCTCGACACCGCCAACCTCGACTGGTCTATGGCCGAGGAGTCCCATCTTATAGAGAGACTCGGATAAATCCACTGCAGGACCGCCGTATTTGAAGGTGACGTTTTTACAGCCTTTGAACGCTTTTTCCGACAGTAGGCCGAAGCTTACCGGTTCCTCATGCTCGTGGTCCACAACACGCCGGGGACCTAATCCGCGAAAATCGACGATCTGCGGATCGTTGTACGGTTTGACCACCTCCAGTTTGCCATTTACGAAGTTAACAGGCTCGGCGGCCATATCGCCGAAAGCGGTCTCGGGGGACCACCAGAAGGGGATAAATTTATTCGTCCAGATCCCGTCGTAGATCGCAATCAGGATTCTATCCACCGTATCCAGCTTGTCGGCGGCATTTCGAGCCAAAACGCTGACCAGACCCGGTGCCGATCCGGTGTTGAACAGTGCGCTCAGGCCGGCGGCCCTGAACTTACCATCCATCTCCAGCTGGCGCCTGACCGAGGAGACAAAATCGGTATCCTCCACGGGGCCGGAGGCCAGGTCCTGGTAGCAGCAGTGGTTTTTTATGGCTGCCTGCATAACGTTGGGATTGAAATCAGACGGCAGTGCGTTGACAATGAGAGCGGCCCCCACCGACACCTGAAGTACTCGGTCGAAATTTCCCGCATCGACCTGTACAGCCTTGGCTTTTTTCAAAGAACCGGCCACCCGACTCGCCGCTTCGAGGTTGTAGTCGCCACAGACCAGCTCTTTTATTCGGGATAGGTCATTCAATCGTTTGGCGATGATACTTCCCTGCGCCCCGACCCCGAGTACAACGACTTTCATCTACACCCTCCTTCGAGGGGAGTATATACAATAATCATCGTTAACGGAACTCGAATTCCCCAGCTGCTCCTGCAGCAGGGTTGTCTGCGTCGAAAATTTGGGTACAATGAATGTTCTCCCATGTCCACCGAGGTTTATCCGAGATTTCGTTTCCATCCTCCCCCTTTGAAAAAGGTCTTCTATCGGCAGAGATTGCACGAACGCCTTCAACAGGAACGGGACCGGAAAGTCCTGCTGCTGTACGGAAAGGCGGGACAGGGGAAGTCCACACTGCTTGCGGAGTATCTGGAATCCAAGGACACACAAAGTTATTGGTGCAATCTGAGTGGCGAGGACGTAAATCCGTCGTCATTTCTATCCACGCTGGAGAGCTGTCTTGCCGGCGCAGGGCGACTTTCATGCAACGGCAGTCTCAATGGTGTGGTGAAGCGGCTTGGACAGAAGGGCGGACCCAGCTGGATTGTCCTAGACAATTTCCGAAAAGTGAACTCCCAACCCAAGGTGTGCGGGATCGTCGACGAACTGGTCGCGCTGCTTCCCGGCGAAACGCGGATAGCCGTGCTGTCTCGAGAATATCCGCGGTTTTCTCTTGCCAGGATTCTCTCCGCCCGGGATCTGGCCGTTATCGAGAACGACGAGCTGGCTTTCACTCGGGAGGAGATATCCGGTCTATTTCAAACGATTTACAGGGTCGACTTATCAACCTCGGAGCTCTCGGAAATCTTTGAGACAAGCGAGGGATGGGTCACCGCCTTGGTTCATCTGGCCGAGACGATTCAGGGGAAACAAGAAATTTTCCGCAGCCGCACCGTCCGGCAATTTACAACCGCCAAACAGCTACTCTCCCTGGATCAGTACTTTTCCCGAGGGGTGATCGATGAGTTGAGCGAAGAGACTCAGGGAATGCTGATCACCCTGTCCGCATTTCAGGCTCTGTCTCCCGATCTGGTTTCATATCTGACCGGCGGTTCGGGGCAGGGGATTCTCGAGGATCTGTTGAGTACAAATCTCTTCATTTCCCGACTGGATACGCAGGGCCAGCTGTTCGCTCTGCATCCTCTGTTCCGTCAACACCTCTTTCACCGATTTTCTTCACTTCCTGAGTCCAAACGCAAGAAGGTTCATAGAGCAGCCGCGGATTTCTACCACAGCTCCGGGAAACACGAGGTCGCGGTGCACCACCTCCTTCTCAGCAGAGGTTTCTCGGAAGCCCAAAAACTGCTTCTCCAGGAAGCAGAAACCCTGTTGGAAGAGGGGCAGTACAAGAAACTGCACGATCTTCTCGAGAGCTTTCCTCCCGATATCAGGAACAGGGAGCCCCTTCTGCTGTACTACTACACGATAACCACCAATCTGGTTCAGCCATTCCATTCCCGAAAAACCCTGATGAATCTCCTCGAAATATTCAGAAAGTCCCGAGATAGCCGCAGAGAAGCGAAGATACATTCCGTACTGTTGGTTAACTATTTATTCTATCAGGGAAATCGCGAAGCCGTAGGCGAAATCTTGTCCGCCACCGAGGCTTTCGTTTCACAATACGGCTCTAAACTCGATCGGGACATTCGTTTGACCCTTGACACTCTCAATTCCTTTGCCCGCTGGTGGATGACACCGGACATCGACAATGCCTTCGAGATTGCTCTGCGGGCAGAAGAAACGGCTCATGAAATTCACAACGAGGAGGTTCTGGTTTTCGCCCATCTAATCCTGGCCAGGATATATCTCGATCGAGGGGATTTCCAGAAGTCCACCGAGGTGTTGGAGGAAACGGAGAAGCTGGTGGACAGGAACGCCGCTTTGCGGCAATACGAACCTCTGCTTCGATTCTATCTCGGCGACACCTACTTCTATCTTGGTGAGTTGACTATGGCCCTCGATCAGATCGATCAAGGCTTGAAGTGCACCTCTCCGGAATCTGCCTTCTGTCAGTACCTCAAGCTCAACCAAGTCCTCTATCTGATGTACGTTCCGGAACTCAAGAAGGCTGAAACGGTATTACAATCGATCCGGGAGGAGAGCATGGGGGAAAATCTCTACCTCCGCTACTACTCTATCTACCTGCTGCACATGCTTCTCGCCTATCGCAAGAACAACCGTGAACGGGCGGCCTTCTACTGCAGGCGCTTGATGGACCCGGAGAACGAAGATCTCCTGAGTACGGACTATCCATACAGCTACATCGCTTTGGCTGAGGTGCAAATATTCCTTGAATGGTACGACCTGGCCGAACAGACCCTCGCAATCCTGCTCGCCAAAATATCCGTGGGCAAACACCCCTATCCCATGGCGACCGCTCAAGCCTTGCTCGGTTACCTGTTGACGAAGGTAGGCAAAGAACAACGAGGGCGGGACCACTTCCACCGCAGTGCAGAGATCATTGCTGACCGGCGATACCAGAACCTGGACATCTGTAATCCTGCCCTGCTGTACGCCATCGTTTCGACAGCAGGGCTTCCGGAGCTTAAAAGATTCTCCCGATTGCGGCACATGAGTGCTTCTCAGATCATCGACCAGGCCGTGGTTGGTCTGAATTTGTACACGCTTGGGGGATTCCGCATCGTTCTGAACGGCAAAGAGCTCTCCGCGGAGATCCTTTCCCGCCACAAGAAAGTCATGGATCTACTCAAGCTGCTGGTCGTACAACGGCGTAACGGAGTGCTGAAGGAAGTCTTGTACGATCTGTTCTGGTCGGGATACCTGGAAAAGAGCTCCCGTAACAATCTCAATACGATCATCTACCGTCTTCGAAAAATCCTGGGGGAGGATAGCCAATACGTCCTGACCGATTCCGATACCATCAGACTGAACATGGATTACTGTACGGTAGACATCGACGATTATCGTGAACTCGTATCCTCAGGCGATGCGGAAGCAGGAAGGGGGAATATAGCCGCCGCTCTTAACAGCTATATAAAAGCAAAGGAAATCTACAGAGGCGACTTTCTTGATAAAGATCTCTACTACGATGATATCCGGGATATCCGGGAGGCTTTGAGGGCCGACTACCTGCAGCTACTAGTAAAACTGGTGAAAACGCATCTGGATCTAGGCCGGTACCACCAAGCGCTTCAGATAAACAACGAGCTTGTGACGGAGGACAGGCTGTGCGAGCCCGCCTACAGGCTTCTCATGATCTGCTGCAGTCTAGTGGGTAATCGCAGCGAAATTCCCCGAATCTTCAACCGTCTACAGGAACGGCTTCTGCGTAGCTTCAGTATCGAGCCGGACCCTGATACAGCCGTGCTGAAAAACGTGCTCCTTGGGGGCGTCATCCCCACCCCTTCGATGTGGCAAAAAGAAACGATTGTATAACAGGATCTACCTTTTCTTCTTCCCTGAGGGCACACTCAGATACCGGGAATAGCTGCGCCGGAACACGCCGAAGACCCGTTCCACCTTTTCGGACAGGACCGGCGCCCCGGGATAGTCGCCGAAGTACAGCTTCATCCGGTAGCGGGAAGGATCCTCGTTCTTCAACCTGATCTCGATGTTGAGCCTTTTCAACAAATCGTCGACAGCTTCTTTAATCCGCCGTTTTTGTTCAATGTGGAGCTGTGGGTTTTTCTTCTCCTCGGCGGCGATTCGTTTACGAACCGTCAGATCGACGCTGGCAAACGCCGCCACGATCGCCAGGGGCACGAACAGGAAGATCAAGTATACCGACGGGGTGGGCATGGGAAAAATCCCAAGGCGGATAAGCACGGAGAGTACCAGGGACAGCAGAGCAATGGAAAACAGAGAGATTTGCAATATTATTCGATTTTCTCATGTTTTTGAAATTCCCCTAGGGATTTGAAGATGTCGCCGCTGCTAAAACCTTCACCGTAAACCGGAAATTTTACACCGGAGTAGGCGAAATTTTTCCAAACCTGAGAAAGCCCGAGAGTTCCGTACTCCCGGACCCGGCTGACTATGTCTAGGTCGATCACCTCTGTCATAATTATTTCTCGTTCGCCGGAAACCTGAAGCACCCGCCCTTCCGGATCAACGAAGATCGATTGACCGTTTCCTCCCGCCCCAACACCGTTGATACTGAAATAGTAGAGCTGATTCGTGATAGCATGCGCTTGAGCAAGTATTTTCTCCAAAGGTCTATCCGATGTAGTTGTCGCCGTTGGATTGAATATTGCTACTGCGCCCATCCAGGACAGGGTTCGTATCACTTCGGGGAACCACTGGTCGTAGCAAATACACAGGCCGATGCGCCCTTTACCGGGAATTTCAAATACACAGAAACTATCTCCTGGTACTGAGGTCTCGATCGGCACCCACGGAAAGAGCTTCCGGTATTTTGCGAAGATTTGACCGCTTGGAGAGATTACTACAGCAGTATTGTAGATCTTCGCTCCCTCCTTTTCATACATAGATCCTGGTATAATCCATTTCCGGGTTTCTGCAGCCCACTTGCATACACGCTTGGTGAATGAGTTGGGGATCGGCTGAGCCAGAGACTCATCTAAACCACAAACACTGAGCTCGCTGAAGCAGATGAGGTCAACCCAAGGAAAAAGCTTCTGGCATAACGCCAACTTGTCCAGCATGACTTCCGAATTGTCCTGTCCCGGTTCGACGTCGTATTGGATACCCGCTACTCCTAGGTATCGTGCCATCGTTACCTCCAGTACAGCGAATTCACCAGCGATCCCTGCTCCCGAGGCTCAGCTGTACCCGCACCATCTCATTAGGCACAGCGCCACGATCTTGGTTGTATTTACAGTCGAATCCATGTAGACGAACTCATCTGGCTCATGAAAACCTCCCCCGCTGGGACCGATGGTCACAGTCGGAGTCTTAGCATAATTGATCAGGTGGATCGCGTCCGTAAGACTGCCCATGCCTATGATTTTCGGCTTGTGCCCGATATCCTCGGAGGCCTCGAAGGCTATTCTAACGATCGGATCGTTCTCATCTATTTCCGCACCGTAGAGCCACGGATTGGTCTCAAAACGAGGGGGATGCTCGCGCATCCAGGAATCACCACTGGCAACATATTTTATCTTGTCTTCAATTTCCTGCTTCAAATTCTTGGTACTGGGAATGAAGTCGGAATTAAATTCAATTTCGCACTTTTCCGGGTACATGACGATCCATTTGCCGCCGTGGATCAGTGTCGGCAACACCATGTCAGGTGGAAGCAGCTTGTGTTGCTTGTCGGGCCTTGTTCGCCATTCTTCTGTCAGATCGTCTAGTGCCGTAAGGATTTTTGCCGCCTTTGATATTGCGTTTACGGCGCCCCCTTCACTCCAGTGGGGTTGCGGCATGTCCCCATGCCCGGCACGACCAAACACCGTAATTTTTCCGTTCAGGTTCCCCCTCATAGCGACGAGAGGGTTCAAGTCAGTCGGCTCGGGAATAATTGCAGCTTGCGCGTTATATCCTTTCTGGCAGCAGGCCAGGGTCCCCATGCTGGTCAATTCCTCCTCCGGCACTGATTCTACAATTATGTCTCCCTTGAGCTTGAATCCTGATTCTTGTATATACCTGAGCGCGAATATCATGGCGGCGATGCCGCCTTTCATATCACAGGCGCCTCGACCAAAGAGTTTGTTTCCCTCCGCTTGAGCTTTGAATGGATCATGGCTCCAGTTCTCGATCTCACCGGGCGAAACAACATCATAGTGCCCGTTTAGGATCATCGATTTGCCGCCGCCGGTACCCTTCAGAATACCAACCAGGACCGGAATATCGGATAGGTCGCGATCCGATATCACACCAGAGCCTGGAAAGGTTTCCAGTTTGGAACAGTCAATGATCCAGCTGTCCGAATTATCAACTCCCATTTCCTTCAATAAACCTGCGATATATTCTTGACAGCGGATATACTCTCCACTTTTGCCATCGCCTGTGGAACCAGCTGCCGGGGTTATGGTTTTGAAACTTATAAGAGTGGATAGACTTTCGATGATAGCCTTTTGTCCCTCATCGATCCGTTTCAGGACTTTTCGTTCTTGTTCTAAGAGCATAGATATCCTCCTCGGGTTCTGAACCCTGAAATGAGATGAAGCGTGTCGTGATCGCTCTTCCGATCGATCCTGACCTATTTAGACGATTTCTCTAGGTCCTTCTTCGCCTTCTTCATGATCCGACTGCCCAACGTAATCGCCAAGATGATCGAGATGGCGTACGCGCACAGCAGAATGATCTGGACACCAATATTACCTTCCATATCACTTCCTCCCCGCTATCACCGCAATGTTTGCTGGCCGAGATCCGCATCCGCTGTCTTCGCATCGACAAACAACTGATCAACATCGGCCTCCGGTTTCGTCACCAGGGCGACCACAACGTACACCAGGAAATTAGCTGCCAAAGCCACCAGACCACCCTGCATACCGTTCAAAGCCGGTACGAAGTCAGGCTGGGTGAAAGCGAAAATTCCAGTAACGGCCAAACCCACCACGGTTGCGGACCAGGCGCTCCACTTGTTGCCGCGTTTCCAGAAAATACCGAGAATAACGGCAGGGAAAAACTGGACAATTCCCTGGTACATCCTGGTGACCATTTGGATGATAGTCGGCAGCTCCTGCATGGATAGGATAAGGCCGCCGAATCCAATGACCAATGCTGAGATCCTCGATATATTTGTCAGCCCTTTCGACGTCACTTTCGTATACGGTGCTATGCAGTCATTCACCAGTACAATGGACCACGTACTAACCATGGAATCCATCATCGACAGCGACCCGTTAAGGATGAGGATACATATAATTGCGACGGCCACGGGTCCGAGGGTAGTCAAGAGATTTACAACCGCGTAGGCACTGTCGTCCCCTTTGAACTCTGGACGAGCGGCTGCACCCACAAAGAAAAAGGTGATGATTAGCGTGAAGATCACCGCGACGAGCGGGGTAATTCGGGAAGAGGCTTTAAGCTCCTTGGTGGATGAAGCTGCAAAAATCCTCGCTATCAGGGACGGCCACATATAGGCGCCGATAGCACCCATGAGGATCAGAGACGGCCAGAAAAGTGCTCCGGGCACATCTCCCCCCCATCCCGCTGCGGGACCGGGCACGGTAAGGAGCTCAGCGTTGAGATTCCGAACCTCCATGAACATAGTTCTGTATCCACCGAAGATGGCATAGCCCGCTGCCAGGAACAAAACGACACCACCGATGATGTACATCCATCCTTGGTAGAAATCCGCGATAATAACCGCCCGCATGCCAGCGAAGACAATATAGGCAATAAAAATGACTGCTATGATCGTCATACCCAGGTTAAACGGAATCTTACCGTAGGAGATGGCCTGCATTGCATACCCCGCGGCGAGCAGCTCGGTAACCACCCAGGGAAATTCGATCAATAGAGCAACTGCCCCGGAAAATGTCCTGAGACTACGGGATTTGTAGCGTAGCTCGAAGTAGTGTCCCATAGTCTTTATGCCGTACTTCTTGCCAAGTTTCCAGAGTGGACCCGCAATGGCATATAAGACGTACAATCCGCCCAGGGTGTAAAACATCACATAGGTAACTACGATACCCTGTTCCACTCCCATCTGAGCCCAGCCAACGTACATGGAGCCCGCATACCAGGTTCCGATAATCGTCATTGTGATGAAGGCCCACCCAAATGAACGACCGCCGACTGCGTACTCCTCAAAGTCCTGTTTCGGCAGCGGATTTCTATACACTAAGTAAATCAAACCGGCGATATAAACCGCTATCATGCTCAATGTAATTGCCATGTTCATTTAGAGCTCCCCTCTTTTGTTCTGAATCCGATAAAGCAGAACAAGCATTACAGCAATAAATAAACCGAGCACAAATATCATGAACACCGAAAACGGAAACCCCAGCACATATGGGTCTACTCGATTGACCAGTCTGAACAAAGGTGGGATCAGCACGAACAGGTAGGCGATCGCCACGAGCACTCCAATAACCCAGTAAACACCCTTCCCTTTCTTTTTTACCGCTCTATCGCTCACAATTTTCCTCCTTGGGATAGCGACGTTTGGAAGCACCACCGAGAATCCACTCAATCCATGACAGCATCACCTCCTTCCCCTATATCAGTGTATGCGCATTGTTCAAACACCTGCCCCTAACTCTATTCAGCCAACACCGATTCATAATTTTTATTCGCGCATTCTATACACATACACACCAGTTCGCAAGAAAAAATTCATGAAATTTCCGCACAAGCCACGCTTGTTACTCTTCGTAGACAATGCTGCCGTCCATGATTGTCAGTCGAACCTTGGTGTCTGGAATTTCATCTGTCCCACACCGCATCAGGTTCCGATCCAGGACAACGATGTCCGCCAGTTTACCCACTTCGAGCGTTCCCAGATCGTTTTCCATAAACGACCCGTATGCCGGGTCCCTTGTGTAGTGACTCAGTGCTTCGGCAACCGAGACTTTTTCCTGCGGATTCCATCCCCCTTTTGGCTTTCCATCGTTGTGCAGGCGCGTCACTGCCCTATACAGCCCCTGCATGGGATTGAGGTCCACCACCGGAAAATCACTCCCGTAGCTAACCACAGCACCGGCTTCGCTGAAACTCCGGTTAGGCCAAAAATAGGGCTCTCTCTGTTTCCCGAGTCGTTCGAGAAAGGGATTATCGGCGAAAGTCTCGGTGACGGCTAGATGCTCCGGCTGGATCGAAGCTATAACACCAAGAGCTTTGAAACGCTCGAAATCTTCCGGGCAAACCGTTTCCAGATGCTCGATGCTGTGCCTGGCATCCCTCTTGCCGTTCGCTTGCCGAGCAGCTTCGTAGCAATCCAAGGCAAGCCGGACAGCCCCATCGCCGCAGGCATGGAAGCGTACCCGAAAACCTTGCTTGTCCGCTTTGACGGCCCATTGCTTCGCCACTTCGGGAGGCAGCAACGTCATACCGTGCGTATCCCTGTCGCTGTATCGATCAACCATATAAGCAGTGTAGGTCGTTGCAACCCCGTCGAGGAATTCCTTCAACCCTGCAAACCTCACCTTGTGCGACCTATATGTTCTTCTCAGTTCTTCAGCTCGGTCCAAAGATTCTTCAAGGGCGCCTTCAAGGAAAAAGCGCACAGTCAGCTTGCCGTCAGTCTCCATTCGCCGATACACGTCGGTGTCCCCGAGTTCCGAACCCGGCAGTGACAGCATGTTGTTGACAGAAGTTACGCCGACTCGCGCCGCCCTCTCCATGAAGTTGCTCACCAGCCTTTGACTACGTTCATCGTTAAAACTCAACGCCTTCTTCCCAACCAGAACTTCCGCAGTCTCATACAGAAACCCTGTAGGTTCACCATGTTGGTCACGTTCGATTTTCCCAAAAGGTGGGTCAGGTGTGTTCCGGTCGATCTGGCAAGCGTCCAAAGCGCGGCTATTGACCCAAGCTCCATGATATTCGGCATTGAATAGAAATACCGGCCGATCTGGTATCACACGATCCAAACTTACCCTGGTAGGGAGAGTCTTATTCTTCCAAAAGATGTGGTACCAACCGTATCCAAGCACCCATGGATCTTCAGGTCTACTCGTGGCAAATTTTTGTACTTTTTCGACCGCCTCTTCCTCCGAACTCGCATCGTGCAGATCGACCGTGTCTAAAGCAAGGCCGCCAAGAAGCACATGGGTGTGAAAATCGTGAAACCCGGGCATTATTAGCTCGTCCTTGAATTCGAATATCCTCGTCCCGGGTCCTGCCAGGGATTCGACTTCCCGCCCATCCCCGACCGCGGCAATCCTGTTGTCGGCGATCGCCACTGCACCCTTCGTTACCCCCGAACCTGTACCCGTAAATACCGCACTGCTCTTCAGAATAATGTCAGCTTGAGAATCCAGTTCATTCCCTCCAAATCCGAATTATCTACCGAGAATTTCTTTCACCGCCTCTTCAAATGCGTCCAACACGATATCTGCGTCGGCATCGCTGTGGGATGCGCTGATGAACCAAGGCTCCCGGCAGTCCTTGTCCGGCATCACCCCCCTGTCAAAGAGCTTGAGAATTACCTCCTCGTAGGTATCGTGGTCCGAGTCAGTCCAGTCCCTGTAGTCCCAGATGGCCTCCTTGTTGGAGAACACGACCCCGAACATCGAGGGGGGGCCCTGTACGATCGCCGGCACCCCGAGCCGATCAAGGATCGCCTCGATCCCCTTCGTCAGCTTCTTCCCGTGAGCGTCTACACGCTCCAAGGCCCCATCGGAGATCTCATCCAGCGTAGCGCAGGCCGCCGCCGTTGCCACGGCATTTCCCGCATACGTCCCCCCGTGGGGGATCATCATCGGTCCGATCTCCCCCATGATCTCTTTCCGCCCTCCGATAGCACCGAGGGGGAATCCGTTGGCCATAGCTTTGGCATAGGTTACCAGATCCGATTTGATCTTGAAGTACTCCTGGGCTCCACCCTTGGCAATCCGGAATCCCGTCTTGACCTCGTCCATGATCATGACGATGCCGTACTCATCACAGAGCTTGCGGATCGCGTTCAAGAACCCTTTGCGGGGCATGATCGAGGCGGTATTGCCCATAAGAGGTTCGAAGATGATGCAAGCGATGTCCCCCCACTGTTCCCGGACTTTCCTCTCCAGAAGCTCTTCGTCGTTGAAAGGTAGGACATAGACGAGCTCTCCGATCATATGGGGGATGCCCGATCCGTGGGCTACCCGGATCGGCGCGCGGCGGTAGCCCGTCCCTGGAATCGGGGGGTAGCAGTTCCAGAGCGTATAGTCGTGGAAGCCGTGGTAGTGACCTTCGAACTTCAGAATCTTCTCCCGCCCGGTGTAGGCTCGGGCGATTCGAATGGCGTGCATCGTGGCCTCGGTTCCCGAATTGGTGTATCGTATTAAGTCAACCCCGGTAAGATTGGTAATCTTCTCCGCCGCCTCGATCTCGTATTCCGTTGTCATGGCGAAGGTGTTGCCGATCTCCAGAGCTTCCCGCACCCGATTGGTAACAGCCTTATGGGCGTGCCCCAATATCACCGGCCCGAAGCCGAGACGGTAGTCGATGTAGCGCTTGTCATCCTGGTCCCAGATGTAGGCACCTTCTGCCCTCTTCAGCACCAGGGTCTTGTCATCCCCCCAGTAGCGAAAGTTCGAAGTCACTCCTCGCGGCATGACCCGCCGAGCCCGTTCGAACATCCGCCTGCTTGCTTTTCCGCTCTTCATGGATCGTCACTCCTGTGCACACAGAGTGCACAAAAATACATCAAAGTGATTTCTTACCACCCGGCGGTCATATGGGTCTAATACCACGGTGTTCTGGGACTGATAATTCACATCGATCGTGTGATTCCCGGCCTGCCGAGAATAGCAGCGGTCAGGCCGGCCTTACTCCATGTGGCGGAATCTGGCCCGGATAACCAGATAACAGCCGATCA
>CAZSBH010000093.1:0-15144 GCA_964604845.1 uncultured Spirochaetaceae bacterium | reverse complement strand
GCTGGAAAGGATCCTTTTTGGCTATCGACGTTGAGGCTCTTTACAGGAAGTATGGACCTATGGTGCTCAGACGCTGCCGCCAGCTCCTGCAAAACGAGGACAAAGCTCTGGATGCCATGCAGGATACCTTCGTGCAGCTCCTGCGGCGCGAGAACAGGCTGACAGCGGACGCACCGTCCAGCTTGCTGTACCGAATCGCGACGAACATCTGCTTGAACGTTCTGCGCAGGGAGAAGCGGAGACCTGTGAGCGGCAAAGAGGAGCTGTTGATGGAGATTGCCGGTGTTGACGAACACGAAGAGCGGTTGGTGGCTCATGCCTTCCTGGATGATCTGTTCAGTCAGGAGAAGGCCTCCACCAGGACGATCGCGGTTCTCCACTATGTGGACAGGCTTAATTTGGAGGAGACGGCTGCCGAGGTGGGGCTGTCCGTCTCGGGGGTCCGCAAGCGCCTCAGAGCCTTGAGAAAACGTGGCCTTGCCCTGGAGGGAGTTGAAACGGCATGAAGGAGAACGGGATTCCCGACCTTTTCATTGAAAAGCTTCTTCTCGACGAGCTGCCGAAGCGCAGGAAGGAGGAGCTCCTCAAGGATCCCAAGGTCCAGCGCAGGATCACCGAATTGAAAGCGGCGAACCAAAAAATCCTGGAGGAGTACCCACCCGGAGAAATGGCCCGAGCCATCCAGCGGAGAGCTCGGCAGGCTGAGGCGCCCCAGGCTGAGACCGAGCGCACCCGATCCACCGGGGACAAAGGGGAGGGGCGGAGGGCCGCCGCGGCTCGAAGGGGCGCGTTCGGTTGGCCGCGGCTGGTGCCGGTGGCCGGTTTTGCCCTTGTTGTGCTGGTAGGCGGCCTGCTGTTGATCACCCGTGGACCCTCCGTGTTCACTCCCCGCAGCCCGGCCGAAGAGGTGCGGCTGAAGGGAGGCGGTGCCTACCTGACCGTGTACAAGCAGACAGCCACCGGCGCTGAGGCGCTTGAAAGCGGGGATGCAGTGGGCGAGCGCAACAATCTTCAGATCGGCTATGTTGCGGGGACGAATCGGTACGGAGCGATTCTGTCGATCGACGGCCGGGGGACGGTTACTCTTCATTACCCTGTGTCCGCGGCCGCCGACCCGTCGTTGGAGGCGGGAGGGGAGGTTCTCCTGCCCTTTTCCTACGCCCTCGATGACGCCCCGGATTTCGAGCGCTTTTTCTTCGTGGTCTCGGAGAAGCCTTTCTCTGTCAACGAAGTGTTGGAGGCGGCGAGGGACTTTTCGGCGCAGCCTCAAAAGGCAAAAAGTCAAAACCTAAGTCTGTCCAAAGGATTGGAGCAGACATCTATACTACTGTTGAAGCGAAGGTGAGAACGCAATGAAGCGGACGACGTTGTTGCTGCTGATATTCCTGACCGGTGTTTGTCTGTTCGCCAACCAGAGCTCTCAAGGGTTGCGGCGTTTTGCCATGTTTGTCGGGTCCAACGACGGAGGCCATGAACGGGTACGCCTGCGCTACGCCGAGAGCGACGCCCGGGCTATGGCCGAGGTCATGCGGGAACTGGGCGGGGTTGAGTTCAACGACAGTCTTGTGCTGCTGGCGCCGACCTCCTACGATCTGGAAACCGCCCTGCTTATGATGGGGACGCGGATCCGCCATGCCGACGCCCGCAGGGTGGAGTTCCTGTTGTATTATTCAGGACATTCGGACGAACGGGGGTTGCTCCTGGGGGAGGAGAGGGTCGCCTATTCCGATCTGAAGGATTCGATTGGAGATATAAAAGCGGATGTCAATATCGCCATTCTCGACTCCTGTTTTTCCGGGGCCTTTACCCGTCTCAAAGGGGGAACGCGGCAGCTGCCCTTCATGATCGATGAGTCGATACAGATGAAGGGCCACGCCTTCCTCACCTCCAGCTCCGCAGACGAGGCGGCCCAAGAGTCGGACCACATCGAAGGCTCCTATTTCACCCATTACATGATCGCGGGTTTACGGGGAGCCGCCGACTCGACCCGGGACGAGCAGATCTCCCTGAACGAGGCCTATCACTACGCCTTTTCGGAGACACTGGCGCGAACCGAAACCTCTCAAGCCGGTGCCCAGCATCCTTCCTACAATATACAGCTTACAGGGACCGGGGATCTGACCATGACGGATCTGCGGATCGCTTCCTCCACTATCGTTCTAAGCGAGCAGATCGCCGGGCGGCTGTACGTCCGGGGGAGTATGGGAAACCTGGTGGCGGAGGTGCGAAAGGACTTCGGCGGCGTCGTGGTGTTTGCCCTGCCGGAGGGGCGCTACTCCCTGACCCTGGACTCCGAAGACCGCAGCTCCGTAACGAATGTCGTGCTGCGCTCCGGTCTCCGCAGGGAGCTGGCGCCTGCGGATTTTCAGCCCATCGGTCGGGAGAGGACCTATCGCAGGGGGGAGGAGCAACCCGAGGAGGCGCCGATGCCGCCTGTGGTCGAGACGGAGGGGGTGCTTCCCGTTTCCTACGCCCCTTTCAGTTTCTCGGTGCTGCCCGGCGTGCCTGCGGGCTCGAGTGATCGGACCGTGTACAACCTCTCCCTCAACCTTCTGGTCGGTTCCGTCTACGGTGTCCGGGGCGCCCAACTGGGTACGGTCATGAACATTACCGAGGACAAGCTTACGGGAATCCAGGCCTCCGGAGTAGGCAATATCATCGACGGGGAGCTTCTGGGCCTGCAGTATGCCGGGGTCTTCAACATCGTCGGCCGGGAAACCACCGCAGCCCAGTGGGCAGGGGTGTTCAACGTGGTGGAGGGCGACGCCTCCTTCCTCCAGGGTGCCGGAGTGTTCAACATGGCCGGGGGGACCTTTGCCGGTGTTCAGGCTGCGGGTGTGTTCAACATGAGCAGGGAAAAGCTGACAGGTTTTCAGGCCGCGGGAGTGTTCAACATGGCCGAGGGACCGGTGCTCGGGGGGCAGATCTCAGGGATTTTCAACACCGCGGCCAAGGTGTCCGGTGCACAGGTCGGGGTCGTCAACATCTCCGGGGATGTCAACGGCACCCAGATCGGTATCGTCAACATCTCCAGCGGTCAGGTCCGGGGCACCCAGATAGGAATCGTCAATATCTCGAGGGATCTGTACGGGATCCCAATCGGACTGATCAACGTGGTCGAGAACGGGATCTTCCAGACCTCCGGCTGGTTCTCCGAGCTCGGTATGGGCTACATGGGATTCCAGATGGGAAGCCGCTATCTCTACACCCTACTGTACGGGGGCATGGCTCTGGGCGACCGCTCCCCCCTGTACACAGCGGCGTTCGGATTCGGCCTGCACATTCCTGTAGGTCCCGTCTTCGTTGAAGGCGACCTGAGCGCCAAAGCGAGCTGGACAGGATGGAGCGAGAGCGAACTTTCCGAGGCCTTTAATATGACCGGCCTGTCTCCAGTCTGGCCCTCGGCCCGGATCATGCTCGGGGTGCGGGTTCTGAGGATCTTCAGCCTCTTCGGAGGGGTGATGCTGGACTCGAAGCTTACCGGATACACCGTAGAAACCGGGTTACACCAGGGTTCCTCCTTTACCATTGATCTGTGGAATGAGCCGATCGAGGTCTATCCGAAACTGTTTGCCGGGATCAAGTTCTAGTATCGCCTTGACGCCATGTTGAGGCCTCGTCAACGCCCAAATATCGTCTTGACAATTCGCCTCAGGAGAGTGATTTTAATGATAGATGGATCGATTCCTCCTCTCTATATTTGCCCTGCTCCTGTTTTTCCTCATATTGCCCGTATGGGCTCAGGACATTCCCGCTAAGGACGCCTATGTCATCCCCATAGAAGGGGAGATTGACAGGTCTCTGATGATTTTTATACGCCGGGGCATCCAGGAGGCCGAGAGAGCCGGCGCCGCCACCATCATCTTCGAAATCGATACATTCGGAGGCCGGGTCGATTCGGCACTGCAGATCGCCACCCTGATCGGCGGCGTGGACGAAATCGAAACAATCGCCTATGTTCCGGCGACCCCGGAAGGAACGGGAGTCAGTTGGTCCGCGGGGGCTCTGATCTCATTTTCCTGCGATAAAATCTACATGGCACCGGGAACCTCGATGGGGGCCGCCGCTCCCGTGTTCCAAAGCGCCGAAGGGATGGAGATGGCGCCGGAGAAGACCGTAAGTGCCCTACGGGCCCAGATGGCCGCCCTGGCTGAGAAAAACGGATACCCCAAAGGCGTCGCACTGGCCATGGTGGATATGGATGTGGAGCTGATCGAGGTATATCTGGACGGGAAGCTGGAGGTCAGCACATCTTCTGATCTGCCCGATCTGGAACGGCGGGCCAGGGAGCAGGATCTGTCCCTGGAGAAGGGAAAGGTGGTCTCTCCGGAAGGAAAGCTCCTGACCCTGACAGCGGGGGAGGCGGAGCGCTACGGTGTATCCACGGCCACTGTTGCCGATATGGGCGCTCTATACGAGCTGCTCGGAGTCCCCGGTGCCTCCGTCGGGGAGCTAGAACCGAGTATGCCCGACAAAATCGTGTCGGTGATCACGGGGGCCGCGGTGACCAGTCTCCTGGTTCTGGTTGGGTTGGTCGCCCTGTACCTGGAAATAACCAGCCCCGGTTTTGGAGTTCCCGGAACTATTGCCATCATCGCCTTCCTGATCATCTTTCTCGGTGGCGCCCTACTCGGTACCGTCGGTTCCCTCGAGATCATCCTCTTTCTTCTAGGGATAGTCCTCCTCGTTGTCGAGATCTTTCTGATCCCCGGCTTCGGGGTCGCGGGCATCTCAGGAATAATCCTGATGGTTTTCGCCCTGATACTCTCCCGGCAGGAGTTTGTCATTCCAACGGTCCCCTGGCAGTGGGATATCTTCCTGCGCAATCTTCGTATTATCGGCTTCAGCTTTGTCGGCTCACTGGTTCTGCTGGTCCTCCTGCTGAGGATCTTCCC
The DNA here is from genome assembly GCA_964604845.1 of uncultured Spirochaetaceae bacterium. Lineage (GTDB taxonomy): Bacteria > Spirochaetota > Spirochaetia > SZUA-6 > DRHE01 > JAFGQJ01. The sequence goes on along the minus strand of CAZSBH010000093.1, from coordinate 10,249 downwards.
CCGAACGCCCGGGCTGAAGCGGCTGATCCTGGAGAGCCGCCAGGAGACCAGTGCCGGGTACACGGTGCAGAGTTCGGAAGCTTCAGCGCTGCTCTCGGGAAGACGAGGGACAGCGGTAACGGCGCTGCGCCCGGCGGGGAAAGCCGATTTCGACGGCGAGATCCTCGTTGTAGAGACCGACGGGGAGTTCGTCGAACCGGGAAGTCCCGTCGAGGTCATCGAGGTCAGCGGCAACAGGACCCTTGTCCGGAGGGCTTGAGAAGCGCTATGTGGTTGGCAATCGGCCTGGCAGCAGCCGGGGTTCTGGCTGTGATCATCGAGCTGTTCGTACCCGCCGCCGGGATCATCGGGATCGCCGGTCTGGGAGCCATCATCGCGAGCATTGTGATCGTATTCCAGCGGTTAGGCAATCTGATAGGCTCGGTTTATCTGGCAGTAGTTCTGGTTCTGGTTCCCGTAGTCATCGTCGTATACTTCAAATTTTTCCCCCGTTCGCTCGTCGGCCGCTGGTTGATCAACAAGGGCCGGCAGGACGCCGAAAAGGGCTACGCCTCCTTTACGCCGGAAAAATACAGCGATCTGGCGGGGAAGGAGGGCACCAGCCTGACCGTCCTGCGTCCGGTCGGTATGGTCCTGATCGAAGGGCAGAAGTACAGCGCCGTGACGGGGGGCGAGTTTATCGAGAAGAACCAACCGATCAGAGTAATCAAGGTGGAAGGAAGCCGCATCGTGGTGCGGCAAGGAGGATAATATGATCATCCTGTACGTTCTGGTTGCTATTGTTGCGATTGCCTTTATCGCGATTTTCCTGAAATTTTTCGGTCTCTGGTTCCGGGCCCTGTTATCCGGCGCCCATATCGGCATAGGCCAGCTCATCGGAATGTGGATCAGGAGGGTCAAGGGCCGCTTGATCGTGGACAGCAGGATCATGCTTGCCAAAGCCGGGATCGACGTGGATTCGGATCAGTTGGAGACCCACTATCTAGCCGGCGGTGATGTCATCCGGGTCAGCAAAGCCCTGATAGCGGCCAGCAAGGCCAACATCCCGCTGAACTTCCAGCGGGCCACCGCCATCGATTTGGCCGGCCGGGATGTACTGGACGCGGTCAAGACCAGCGTCAATCCGAAAGTCATCGATTGCCCCAATCCGGAGAAGAGCAGGGGGACGATCGATGCGGTGGCCAAGGATGGGATCCAGCTGCGGGCCAAGGCCCGGGTTACGGTGCGTGCCAACATCGAAAGGCTGGTCGGCGGCGCTACCGAAGAGACGATCATCGCACGGGTCGGAGAAGGCATCGTGACAACCATCGGCTCGGCGGAATCCTACAAGCATGTGCTGGAGAATCCGGACAAAATTTCCAAGACCGTTCTCCAGAAGGGCCTCGATGCCGGAACCGCCTTCGAGATCCTCTCGATCGACATCGCCGACGTGGATGTCGGAGAAAACGTCGGCGCCAAGCTGCAGGCCGATCAGGCCGAGGCGGACAAGCGGCGTTTCCAGGCCATCGCCGAGCAGCGTCGGGCCGCAGCCCAGGCCCGGGAACAGGAGATGTCCGCATTGGTGCGGGAAAACCGGGCCAAAGTCGTGCTGGCGGAGGCCGAGATTCCCCTGGCCATCGCCGAATCCTTCCGCAGCGGCAATATGGGTATCATGGACTACTACAGACTGCGGAACATCCAGGCGGACACTCAGATGCGGGCAAGCATCGGCGATGAGGGAAAGGCGAAGCCGGAGGGGGAGTAGGGCGTGTTTCGAGCTCAAGCGTTTGAAGGTATATTCACACTTCTGCCGATCCTGCTCATCGCCGTAGTTTCGATTCTGCTGCGCGCCCGGGCAGCCAAGCGGCGGAAGCGGAGGGACGAGACTGCGGCTCCAACCCGTGCGGCAGCTCCAACCCGGGCGGCAGCCCCGGCCCCAACCCAGCCAGGACAGGGGCGGGAAGCCGCGGCGGCGCTTCCGGAGAAACCGCGAGCTCCGGCTCCGTCTATGCCTCGGCAGCCCGTACGGCCCACGGCGGCCTACAGGGAGGGCTACACCTATCCGCCGCCGTTGCCTCTGGACAACCTCAAGACACCTTCGGCAGCGACTCCGCCGCAACCTTCCCCGGTACCGGAGATACGGCAGCCGGACCTCCGGGATAGAATGAAATCTCGTTTAGGAGCGTCCGCCGCTTCCAAGGAAGCATCGATCAAGCGTCCTTCGATAGCGGTGCGGTTGGAGAGACTTTCCCCCCTCAAGCGAGCCGTGATTTGGGCGGAAATTCTCGGCCCACCCGGAGGACGTCAGTAACGGCGGCCGAAAGAAAGAATCGCCGGGAGAATGACCAGCGCCTCTGCATCCCGATGATGGCGCATAAGCCCAGAGCTGTCAGATACCCTCTTCTCCAGTCCCACCGAGCTGGTCTATACTTGGCAGCATAGCTTTGGCAGCACAGCGGGAGCACCCATGAACTCACAAGAACGGAAGATACTCTTCTTCTCCTCGGCCATTCATTTTCTTTCCCATTTCTACGTCCTGGTATTCCCCGCCCTGGTCATGCCGATGAGCCGGGACCTCGGTCTACCCGTAGCCACGGTCCTGAACATCAGTTTTTGGATGTATCTGCTCTACGGTCTCCTGGCCCTCGTCTGGGGGTGGATCAGCGATCACTGGGGGCATAAGTGGGCCATGACCGCCGGGATCATTCTGGCCGCCACGGGTTTTATCCTCGCCGGGATCGTCCGTTCTCTGCCATTGATTTCCGCTTCCTTCGCCTTGGTTGGAATCGGAGCTTCGGCCTACCACCCCTCCGGACTGGCCCTGGTTTCGCAGGGAATCCGCGAGCGGGGCAGGGCCTTGGGTATAAACGGTGTGTGGGGGAACATCGGCATCGCCATCGTCCCCTTCGTTGTAGGGTTGCTGAACTATCTGATCGGTTGGCGCCGAGGTGTCGTGATCCTGGGGGTGGCGGGACTGGCCGTAGGCATTACCGGGCTGTTGACGCCCTTCTCGGTTGAAAGAGGTTCGGAGGTGAAGTTCGTGGAGAAGCTGGAATCCCGGACCGCGCTGAAGTTGTTTATCGTTTTCTGTGCGGGAGTGCTTTTCGCGGGGTTGATGTACAGAAGTTTTACCGTCATCCTTCCCGCGTTCATCGAATCCCGTCTCGGCAATGTGAGCCGGGACTTCCAGAACTTGATTACTCGCCGCTTCTCATCGGTGCGGGATGTTCCAGCCTTTCAGACCTTGGTGGCCAACCTGATCGCCACCGGGGTCTATGTCTTGGGAATCTTCGGCCAGATTGTTGCGGGAAGAGTGGCGGATCGCTACAGCCTCAAGTGGGCCTACTTCGTATTCTTCTGCTCCGCGCTGCCCTTCATCCTGGCTGCCGGGTTCCTCAGCAATGCCCTGCTGATCCCGGCGGCTGGCTTATACATCCTCTTCACGCTGGGGGTGCAGCCCATCGAAAACAGCCTGCTCGCCTATCTGACCCCGGCGCGCTGGCGGTCGATGAGCTATGGCATCAAGTTTACCCTGACCTTTGGAGCCGGTGCTTTTGCCGTGAAGATCGTCGGTGCTGTGGAGCGAGGCTATGGGATCCACAGCGTCATTTTTCTGGTGGCCGGGTTCCTGGCCTTGGTGATCATCTGTGTCTCCGTGTTCCTTGTCTTGAGCCGGGGTCAAAGCATTCGCCACTAGGTGTTTCAGGGTGCTGCGGGTGGCATATTCAGTGGCAGATCGGTTATAATCAGGGCAGGAAGGTACTTCGATGAATCGTAGAATTCTCATCCCCTTTGTGCTGTCGTTCATGTTCGTTATCCCGGCGGTACTTTTCGCGGCGGGCTACACCGTGGACTACGTGTTCGGAAGTGTGGAGGTGCAAGCCGGCCAAGGTTGGCGCCCCGTGGAGACCGGAACAGTAGTTTCAGAAGAGAATCTACTTCGGATCGGCCGCGGCTCGGTGGCGGAACTATCCGCGGGAAGTTGGCGGATCACACTCAGCGAGCCGGGTACCTATTTTGTATCGGAGCTGATGAAAAACTCCCGCCAGGTTTCCTCCTGGGGCATCGTGCAGATGGTGCGGGGTAAAATTCGCAACCTCTTCCAGGGGCAGCCGGAGACCGAGAGCACCGCCATGGGCGTTAGAGCTGAGAAGATTGAGAAAGATCCGGGCTTCGAGTGGATGGACGAGGAGGATGATGCGGTAGAGGAGGGTAAATACCTTCTCGCGGCTGGGCGCTACGAACAGGCGTTGGGTCGCTTCGAGGAAGCTCTTGAGCTGGCGGATGAGCAGAGCCGCAGTCTTTACCTCTTCTACATCGGCTACGCCTACGCCATGGACGGAAAAAGCGGTCTGGCCATGCGCTATCTGAACGAAACGGATCCTTCCCAGCTCATGTCTCATTACGGTGACTACGTTCTGCTCAAGGGTCAGCTCCTGCTCGAGGGGCAGTCCTACCGAGCTGCTTTGGACCTGTTCGACCCTTTCCTTGCCAGCTTTCCGGATCATGAAAACACCCAGAGCGTGTATTTTCTCTCCGCTTTCTGCAGCAACCAACTCGGTTTGAGGGTTGAAGCGGCGGCAAAGCTCCAGAAGGCGTACGACCTCGATCCTTCCTCGGATGCGGGGAAAAAAGCCAAGGCCACGCTGGATTCCCTGTAGCTCTGGATTGGAGATTCTATCTGCGTTGCTGCCTGTGATTGCCGAAATCAGGTACAGTTTCGAGGAGCAAACTCTTGCATAAGATACTAATTGTTGACGATGACCACGATCTGCTGGAGGGTCAGAAAGCCTTCCTGGAGGGTAAAGGCTACGAAATCCGGGCGGCCGGCGGTATGGACGAGGGGTTGGAGATGCTGAAAAGCTTCACTCCGAACTTGATCCTCGTCGATCTGATGATGGAGCATTACGACACGGGATTCGTTTTCTGCCAGAAAGTGCGGAACAATCCGGAGCTTTCGGCGGTGCCGATCCTCATGCAGACCGCCGCGAGGCAGCAGCTTGGGTTCACCTTAGATCTATACGACGAGAAGGCTAGGAGCTGGATGAAGGTTGAAGAAGTTCTGACGAAACCGGTTCCGCTGGATGATCTGGCGGAAAAGATCGAGCAATACCTTTCCCGGTGACATGATGAATGATGGATTGAGAGTTATCGTAGTCGATGATGAAGAGGGCATGCGTGAGGGCATGCGCAGGGTTCTGGAGCGAAGCAGCTTCCGGGTGGATCTGGCCGAGAACGGCGAAGAGGCAATCAAGCTGCTCAAAGCCAATGCCTACGATCTGGCCTTGGTCGATCTGAAGATGCCCGGAATCGACGGTTTCGAAGTAACCCGTTATATCAACGAGACCCTCGGACGGCATACGGTCGTGGTGATCGTTTCCGCCCTGGCCACCGTAGAGGCGGCGATGGAGGTGACCCGGCAGGGGGCCTTCGACTTCCTGGTGAAACCCTTCACTCCCAAAGACCTGCAGCGGGTGGTGGACCGGGCGGTGAAGCAGCGCACCCTGATCCTCGAACGGGACAAGTACCTGACCGAGCTGGACAGTGAGCGCAACCTCTCCCACCAGCTGATCAATTCTATGCACGAGGGCGTCATCGTCCTGAACATCAACAGAGAACCGGTACTGATGAACCCCAAGGCGGAGAGCTTTCTCTCCGTCCGCTATCACGCACAGCTGAGGCTCGAGGAACTGGCTTTCAGCGAAGAGATCCTGTCGTATATCGACGATATCTTCGGGTCCCAGCCGCCGAAAGAAGAGATCCGAGTCCGCTGGGAGCGTATGGCGGAGCGAATGCTGGCGATCCGGGTGAATCCCTATCTGCGGGATGAGCAGAACGCCGGTGTGATCATCATCCTCGCCGATGTCACTTCGGAATGGGAGGCGGAGCAGGACAAGCTCCGTTTTATTTCGATGGTAGCTCACGAGCTGAAAAGTCCCATCGCCGCGATCCTCAACTATGTGAATATCATCCTGACGGGTATGTTCGATAACCAGGTCGAGAAGATACACGAGATGTTGGAACGCAGTAAGATTCGGGGTGAAGCCCTTCTGGATCTGATTCGGGATCTTCTGTTCCTCAACCAGAGCGCGGCGGGCAAGGTGGAAAAGTCGATCGAAAGGTTGGAGCTGAAGGCGATCCTCAAGGAGCAACTGGAGTTCTTCCAGGCTCAGGCGGATAGAACCGGAGTCCGATTGCTCATCGAATCGACCGATTCGGAGTGTCCGGTGAAGGTTGACCGCAAGGACCTGGACCGGATCTTTATGAACCTGATCTCAAACGGAATCAAGTACAACCGGAAAGGGGGAACCCTTACCTTAGCCGTGGAGCAGAACAACGAGGAGGTGATCGTGCATGCCCGCGACACCGGGTTCGGCATGAGCGGGAAAGAGATGGAGGGGCTGTTTGAAGAGTTCTACAGGGTGAAGAATCCTAACACCTCCGGAATCCCAGGCACCGGATTGGGCCTGGCCACGGTCAAGCGGATTGTTTCCGAGTACAACGGTGGCATCCGGGTCGACTCCGATCCCGGCAAGGGTACCACCTTTACGGTGACCCTCCCTCGAGCCTGAGGCGGATTTCAGTTATTCTGAAGCGCAATCCTGGGCATCAGACCTCTGGACAGTGTCTTGCTGCCTCCCCAGCGGTCGATCGTCTGCTGCATGATCGAACGAACGCTCCGGCTCAAACCAACGGATGCATGTTTCAAGGAGACGCTGCCTTTAGGCAGCGGGTATACCGGCCGCCCGACCACGACGGTCACCTGCGGTGGGATGCGGAGAGTTACCCCGGCCAGGTGAAAGGATTGCCTTCCGAACCAACGCCGCTCATGGAGCACGGTGGTGACCGGCAGGATCGGCAATCCCAGCCTGCAGGCGAGGTAGAACGCCCCGAGTTGAAAGGGTTGAATCTGTTGATTCCAGAGGTAGCACTCCCCCTCGGGAAAAACATGCACGAAGGGCAGGTCCGCCAACTCACTTCGAATCGCCCTCTCCAGTATGCGCATAGCTGCGGCTTTGGCTGGAATGGGAACAGCACCCAGCAACCGGACGAACGTCCCGAGCCAGGGGATGCAGGCGGTCTCCTCGAGCATGGTGAAATAGGTCCGCCGGGGCCGTATGACGTGGGCGATGATACCGGGATCCAAGACCAGGGTGTGGTTGCTCACCAACAGGGCGGACTCGACCGCGCCCAGGTTTTCTCTTCCTTCGATCCGCAGACGAAAGACCAGCCAGTCCGCCAGTCTCACCAACAGGATTGTGATCTGGAAAACCACCCTCGAGGGAAGAAAGGAGGCGGTGAAGGCTGCGATTTTATCGCCTCGTCTGTAAGCCATGATTCAAGCCCTGCAGAATCGCTATTTGAAAACCCGACCTTTCCATACGATTCCCAAACCCGTCGCCACCCTGCCGAAGCTTTTCCAGGCCATATAGAGCAGGTGCAGGAACGTCAGCGGGTAGAGCAGGGGAACCCACCACCTCTGTCCACGGTCGTACAGTGACAGAGACCAGGCCAGGAGAAAGGTCGCCACACTGAACAGGGAGAAACGGAGCATCGGGCTTCCCGTATAAAACTCAATCAGTACCAACACCAGCGGCAGCACAATGAAGGCGACCAGGATCGAAACAACGGAGGCGAAGAAGACGGGTTGGTTTTTAAAGAAATCGTAGATGTTTTTTGCTATACCGTCGAAGGATTCCTGATATCCTTCGTACATCCTGCAGCGCACATAATGGCGGATATCGAGGAATACCACCCGAAACCCGGCCTTTTTCACAGCCCGGGCAACGAAAACATCCTCAGTGATCTGCTCCGATACGGTGGAGTAACCGTCTATGGCTTCGAAGGCCTGGCGACGAAACATGACCAGTTGTCCCACGGCGAAGCTGAGCATCGAGGCGGTTGACCTCGGTATCAACCAGAGGGGCAGGACCATGGTGCTCATGATGTAGGTCGCGGGCACGATCAGGGCTTCACCGAAAGATTGGAGCTCCTGATGGACGTATCCGGAGAGAAAATCAGAGTGGTGTTTGTTGATATTTGTAACCGCCCAAGAGATGCTCTCATGAGTATGCACGGTGTCCGCATCGGTGAACAGCAGATAGTCCCCCTGTGCGTATTGAGAGAGGAGCTGCATGGCGTGGGTTTTCCCGAACCAACCTCTGGGCAGCGGCGCTCCTTTAACGGCCCTAAGGCGTTCCGGGTAGCGTCGAGCGTATTCGGAAACGATTTCCCAGGTTCTATCCGTCGACAGATCGTCCAGCACGACGATTTCATAGTTGGAATAACTTTGAACCAGAAGTGAGTCCAGGCAACGGCGGATGTTCGATTCTTCGTTTCGAGCCGGAATGAGCACCGACACCTTGCCCATGTCCGTGGTTGACGGGCTGTAGGAGCTGGCACGCAACCAGAGGATGTTGGCCAGGGATAGAAGGAGAATGCAGAGAGTACCCGCCGCCGCCAAAAGATGAAGGAGGAAAATGATTCTGGAAGACAGAAGGAGGATCACTTCAATTACATAGATCTTCGATGCATAGGCTATCTATGTAAATTTATGACAAATTCACCGGCCCTGTCAAGGCCGGCGGGTGACCGAGGGGGGTTAGGTCTTGTGTTTCTTTTCCAGTTCTTCGATCTTCCGCTTCAGTTTGCCGATCTCCGAAGTAACCCACTTGCGCTGCCGGCTCATCTGCCTGCTTATGTAGAGCGTTCGCAGCACCGTAATCGGGATGTAGGAGAAAAGCGCGATGAGGATCTTGTTGGCCATGGAGATGAAGTCCCGCTCGTGGGTCTCCGGATCCAGGCCGATCCAAGCGAATTTGAAGAAATCGAGGTGGATTCCCTGGTTGATGAAGTCGGACAGACGGATGAGCAGGGGCGGATACAGGCGTATCAGAAAAATACCGGCCACGAGCACAATGGCCACCACGTTGAAGAACACGAGGATTCGTGTGTATACCTTTTTGAACTGACCGATCTTCAGGCCCCTCGCGATGAGGAGAACAATCCAGCAGAGAATGATCAGGCAGTCATAGACGGCCAGACCGATCAGGTCCAGACGAATCAGTTGAATCCGCTGCCATCCCGCCAGGGCAAGCAGGAGAAAATAGCCGCTCGGGGAGGCGATCAGGTAGAAGCGTTTTCCCGTGTAGTCTTCGAGGCGAGAGCGGTCCGACCAGGTCAGATAGGTCCATACCGACCAAGCAATTGTTAGAATCGCGGTACCGATATAGAGAGCCGTTTCCATGATTTGTACACCTGAAATAATAAACGAAAACCAACGGTTTTGCTATAATAGGTACGTGTCCCTGAGCAGGGTTTTGCTTTTTTAAAGTTTTTTTGTATATTTAGTAAGATTTCTATATATCGTAACTTCTATATTAATAGAGAAATTACATGAGGAGGATTGATCATGGGAATGATCGGCGACAAAGACAAGAAAGCCGTGGGTGACAGGCTTGCCAAGCTGACCGGCGCTGTCAAACTGGTGATTTTCACCCAGGAGTTCGAGTGCCGGTTCTGTAAGGAGACGAGGGAGTTGGTGGAGGAAGTTTCCGTCCTCTCCGACAAGATCTCCGTCGAGATTCGGGATTTCGTGAAAAACGAAGCCGAAGCCAAGAAGCTGGGTATCGACAAGATCCCCGCCATCGGTGTATTCGGTGAAGGGGATAAGGACTACGGGATCCGCTTCTACGGAATCCCCGCCGGCTACGAGTTCATGTCCCTTCTGGAGAGCATCGAGATCGTATCCAAGGGTGAATCCGGGCTATCCGCGGCGGGCAAGGAAAAGATCAAAGGACTGAACAAACCAGTGCACCTGCAGGTGTTTGTCACTCCCACCTGTCCCTACTGCCCGCGGTCGGTTGTGCAGGCCTTCCGCATGGCCGTGGAATCTGACAATGTGACCGCTTCGATGGTCGAGGCGACGGAGTTTCCCCATCTGGCCAACAAGTATCAGGTATCCGGTGTGCCCCACACCGTGATCGGGGACAGTGCCCAGCCCATGATCGGAGCCTATCCGGAGGCAGCGGCCCTGGACATGATCCTCAACGCGGTGGCCTGATTGCCGGGAATCTACGGCAGCGGGCAGTAGCGCAGCCGCGCAAGGGCCCGGTTAGATTTTTTTCAAACCGGATCATTGACAGGAAGAAAAAAGCGAGGTATAAAACTTGTGCGGGCCGGGAGTGCGACCCTCGGTCGTGCTCCCGGCAACGCGGGCGATTAACTCAGTGGGAGAGTGCTACCTTCACACGGTAGAAGTCACTGGTTC